>JARQPW010000027.1 GCA_029577135.1 Acidimicrobiales bacterium | reverse complement strand
GATCGGTCGTCGGAGCGCCACCCCCGGGCTCCTTAGACGCAAGAGGTAAGGCTCGCTGACATGGATGCGTTGACCGGAGCTCTCTGGGGCAGTACGGCCGCCATCGGGATCAGCACCCTGCTCTTCTTTGGAGCCAACCGGCTCTTCGACCTGGTCGTCGAACGGTGGCGCCTGTTCGTGGTCGTTGTCGGTGCGTTGGGCGGAGCCGCCACGTTTGGGATCCTCGTAGGAAACCGTGTCCTGGACGGCCCCCGCACCCTGTGGGTCGTCGCCGGCGGAGTCATGATCGCGGCCTTCGGAGTGGCACCCGGACTGTTCGCAGACCGTCGTCTTCGCCTCGCCGTCGGGGTGGGCAGCGGCGCCCTGGTCGGCCTGGTTGTGACGTTCGTCGTCGACGAGGCGGTGCGACCGACCATCAGCGCGGCTGGACTACTGATGTTCGTCGGCATCGCCTGTGTCGTCTACCTGATCCCCGCCGCCGTGTTCGGAAGGGTTCGCCCCGGGGGTGTGCTGGTGGCCGCCGCCCTGGGTTGGGCCGTCGGCTGTTGGCTTCCTGGTGGCATCGGAGGCGGCTCACGGTTCACGATGGCCGTGGCGGTCGTCTCCCCGACGGTCCTGCTCGGCGCGGCGCTCGGGGCCGGACCGATTCGCTCCCGGCCCAGCCGGCAGCGACTCCAGCACCAGACACGGGTCGGAGCGTTCCTCGGACCGGCCCTGCTGTTCGTGGTCCTCGGCCTGATCGTCCCCCTGGCCCGCACCATCTACCTCTCGCTCTACGACGCCCGGGGCAGGAACTGGGTGGGGTTCAAGAACTACGGCGAGATCCTCACCAACGACCGGAGCATCGACCTGGCCGACTGGGCGAACATCTTCACCAGTCGACTGTTCGTCGGTGGCGTCGGCCTGCTCACCGTCGGCGCCATCGTCGGCCTGTGGCTCGGCCGGCGACGCGGCCGTGTCCTCGAAGCAGCAGCCGGTTTCGTCGCCCCGGCGGTGGCTGGTGGCTTCCTGCTGGTCTTCGCTGTGTTCTCCAGCCTGCGCGGAACGGTCATGAACAACCTGTGGTGGTTGATCGTCGTCACCACGTTCTCCACCGGCCTCGGCCTGGCTGCAGCCGTGCTCGCCGACCGGGCCCGGTTCGAGGCAGTGGCCAAGAGCCTCATCTTCCTACCCATGGCCATCTCGTTCGTCGGGGCCGGGATCATCTGGCGCTTCATGTACATCGCCCGGCCTCCCCAGAAGCCTCAGACGGGGGTGCTCAACGCCGTGTGGGTCGGCCTCGGCAAACTCGCTCCCGGCACGGCGGGACAGGCCGTCGGCCTGGTCGTCCTGGCCGCGCTGACCGCAGGGATGGCCGGCCTCTGCCTGTTCGGCATCCGTCGCCGCCAGACCGCAATCGCCCTCGGTGCGGCGCTGAGTGCCCTCCCGGTGTTGTGGCTGGCCTACCGTCTGGTCGGCCCGGGCCTCGGAGGGGTCGAGGAAGGCCCCCTAGGCCTTCCGATCGCCAAGCCGATCCTGTTCGCCCAGGAGGGTCCATTCAACAACGTCTGGCTGATGGTCGTCCTCATCTGGATCCAGACCGGATTCGCCATGGTCATCCTCTCGGCGGCCATCAAGGCCGTGCCCGGCGACCTCATCGAGGCCGCCCGCGTCGACGGGGCAAACGACCGACAGGTGTTCTTCCGCGTGACCCTGCCAACCATCGTTCCCACCATCACCGTGATCGTCACCACCCTGATCGTCCTGGTCATGAAGGTGTTCGACATCGTCCGGGTCATGACCAACGGCAACTTCGGCACCCAGGTCATCGCCAACGAGATGTGGCAGCGCACCTTCACCGAATTCAACCTGGGTCTCGGCTCGGCGTTGGCGGCCGTGCTCTTCCTCGGCGTGGTGCCGGCCATGGCCCTCAACGTGCGTCGTCTGCAGCGAGGCAAGGTCTGATCGTGGCTGCCATTCCGACCGACATGGTCCGGCGACCGGCGACCGGCCAGACCCGACCAGTCGACCGCACCGGCCGACTCGTCTACGGCCTGCTGAGGGCCGTGCCCACCTGGGTTCTTTGGCTCCTGGTCATCGTGTGGAGTGTCCCCACCGGCAGCCTGCTGCTGAACTCGTTCCGCACCCGGGACGCCCAGCGGTCCAGTGGCTGGTGGGTGTCGTTCACCGAGGGCGGTTGGACGCTCGACAACTACGGCGACGTGCTCTCCTCATCGAACCAGACCGGTGGGCTGTTCCAGGCGGTCCTCAACTCGTTCGCCATCGCCATCCCGGCAACCGTCATCCCGGTGGCCATTGCGGCGATGGCCGCCTACGCCTTTGCCTGGATCCCCTTCAAGGGTCGGGAGTGGTTGTTCATCCTCACAGTGTCCCTGTTGGCCCTCCCCAACCAGGTGGCGTTGCTGCCCCTGCTGCAGCTCTTCGCCGGTGGCGCCCACTGGACCGTCCCCGGCAGTGGGACCGTAGTCACCCTGTTCCCCGACCTGAGCCTGGCCGGCACGCCAACCGCCGTCTGGCTCACCCACACGGCATTCGCCATGCCGTTCGCCATCTTCCTGCTCCACAACTACATCTCATCGCTGCCCGGCGAACTCTTCGAAGCCGCTCGCATCGACGGCGCCGACCACTTCACCATCTTCTGGCGCCTCGTGGTGCCCCTGTCGGTGCCCGCCCTGGCCGCCTTCACCATCTTCCAGTTCCTGTGGACATGGAACGACTACCTGGTCGCCATCACCATGATCGGCGCCAACGGCGCCAACTATCCGGCCACCATCAAGATCGCCTCCATGGCCGGCGAGTTCGGCATGCGGGAACACCTGCTGTCGGCCGGAGCCTTCGTCCAGGCCGGGGTACCCATGCTGGTCTTCTTCGCCCTCCAGCGCTACTTCGTGCGCGGCCTCCTCGCCGGCTCGGTCAAGTCGTGAACCAACCCCGCGCGAACATCCCGACGACCACTGGAGGACACCAATGAGCGACAACCTGGTCCAGACCGGCCCACGCGACCTTGGAAGTGGCCTGGCGCCGGTCGGGCCGCTGGCCCTCGGCCTGTGGCGCTACACAACCGACGACCTCGACGCAGCCGCCGGCCTGGTCGAGGCGGCCGTCGACCTGGGCATGAACCTGGTCGACAACGCCGACGTCTACGGCTTCGACTGGGGAGGCAGCGGGTTCGGGGCCTGCGAGGAACTCCTCGGCCGGGCACTCGCCACCCGGCCGGGGCTGCGTGACCGGATCGTGTTGGCCACCAAGGGCGGCATCGCGCCACCGGTGCCCTACGACTCCGGCCCGGAAGCGCTGCGGGCCGCCTGCGAGGCGTCGCTACGTCGACTCGGCGTGGAGAGGATCGACCTCTACCAGGTGCACCGGCCAGACATGTACACACATCCAGCCGAGGTGGCCGCCACCCTCGACCGCCTGATCGTCGACGGCAAGGTCGGCGCAGTCGGGGTGTCCAACCACACACCGGCCCAGACCGCCGCCCTGGTCGCCCATCTGGAGGCCCCGCTGGCCACCACCCAGCCCGAGTTCTCCGCGGCCCGGCTCGACCCACTGCGTGACGGCACCCTCGACCAGTGCGCGGCGACCGGCATGGTCCCGCTGGCCTGGAGCCCACTGGCCGGTGGAAGCCTGGCCTCCGGAGACGGCCTCCGGTCCGGGTTGGTCGAAGTGCTCGACCGTCTGGCCGAACGGGAGGGCGTCGACCGGGCCACGGTGGCCGTTGCGTTCGTGCTCGCCCACCCGACCGCCCCGGTGGCCATCGTCGGCACGCAACAGCCAACCCGACTCGAAGCCCTGGCCCGGGCCCCCGGCGTGACCCTCGACCGCAACGACGTCTACGACCTCATCGAAGCCTCCGACGGGGTGCCGCTGCCTTGACCGACCTATTGCGCTACGGGGTGATCGGCACCGGGATGATGGGTGTCGAGCACATCCGCGACGTCCAGGCCCTTGACGGGGCCGAGGTGGTCGCCCTTTGCGACCCCGACGAGGGCTCGCTGGCCGCCGCCAGGGAAGTGGTCGGCGGCAGCCCGGACTGCTTCACCGACCACCGCGACCTACTTGCTGCCGGCGGATGCGACGCCGTCGTGGTGGCCACCCCCAACATGACCCATGTCGACATCCTCCTCGACGTGATCGCAGCCGCCATGCCGGCTCTGGTCGAGAAGCCCCTGTGCACCACGGTCGCCGACTGCAGACGGGTCGTCGACGCGGCAGGGGCCGACCACCTGGTCTGGGTCGGGCTGGAATACCGGTACATGCCGGCCATCGCCCGGCTCATCGAGCAGGTGTCCGCAGGTGTGGTCGGCCCGGTCCGCATGGTTGCCATCCGTGAACACCGCTTCCCGTTCCTGGACAAGGTCGGCAACTGGAACCGGTTCAACTCCAACACCGGAGGCACCCTGGTCGAGAAGTGTTGCCACTTCTTCGACCTGATGCACCTCATCACCGGTGCCCGCCCGACACGGGTGGTGGCATCGGGCAGCCAGGACCTCAACCACCTCGACGAACGCTACGACGGGCACACCCCCGACATCCTCGACAACGCCTACGTGATCGTCGACTTCGACTCGGGCGCCCGGGCGATGCTCGACCTGTGCATGTTCGCCGAGGCGACCCGCAACCAGGGGGAGGTCAGCGTGGTCGGCGACCTGGGCAAGGTGGAGGCGTTGGTGACCGACTCGGTGGTCCGGACCGGAATCCGCGGTCGGCACCAGATCGGCGACGTCGACGAGATGAAGGCCGAGAACCCCGAGGCCCGTTACCAGGGCGACCACCACGGCGCCTCCTACGTCGAACACGTGCGATTCCGCGACGCCCTCCTGTCCGGCGACCGTCCCGAGAGCGGCCCCGAGGAGGGACTCTGGTCGGTAGCCGTAGGGGTAGCTGCCCAGTTGTCCATCGACGAGGGGCGAAGCGTCGACATGGATGAAGTGCTTGATAGTCCGGGAGGAGGCCACCATGGGTGAGGGAGGACCTCGCTGTGAGATCGCCTGGTTCGGCGCCCTCTGCGATGACGACTACGAGTTTCTGGGCGTGCCCGACCCGGACCTCCGCAGTTCCTGGGAGCACTGCCGCGACATCGTGCTGGCCGCCGAGGCATCCGGGTTCGACAACGTCCTGCTGCCCTCCGGCTACGCGTTGGGTGTCGACAGCACCGCCTTCGCCGCCGGAATCGCCCCGGCCACCACACGCATCCAACTGCTGCTCGCCGTACGCATGGGAGAGATGTGGCCGCCGCAACTGGCCCGCCAACTCGCCACCATCGACCAGATGGCCTCCGGGCGGCTGACCGTCAACATCATTTCGAGTGACCTGCCCGGCGAGAGCCTCGACTCGGAGCCCCGGTATGCGCGGACCCGGGAGTACATGCAGGTCGTGCGGGCCCTCCTCGACGGTCAGCCGGTCGACCACCACGGTGAGTTTCTCGACCTCGTCCTGGATCCCCCGGGGGCCACCACCGTGTCGGGCCACTGTCCGCCGTTCTACTTCGGCGGATTCTCCGAGGCGGCCAAGGAGACAGCCGCCGCCGAATCCGACGTGTTCCTCACCTGGCCCGACACCGTCGAGGGGGTGGCGGCCACCGTCGACGACATGGCCGCCCGGGCCGCTCGGCACGGACGCAACCTGCGGTGCGGACTGCGCAGCCACGTGATCGTGCGGGAGACCGAAGCTGAGGCCCGGGTCGCAGCGGCGCGCCTGGTCAGCAAACTCGACGACGACCGAGGCACCACCATCCGGAACCGTTCGCTGGATGCCGCCTCGGTCGGGGTGTCGCGCCAGACCGAGTTGCGCGACCTCTCTGACGACGAAGGCTTCGTCGAGGATGGGCTGTGGACCGGAATCGGTCGGGCTCGCAGCGGCGCCGGGGCGGCTATCGTCGGCGATCCCGACCAGGTGGTGGCCAAACTCGAGGCCTACCGGGCCGTGGGCATCGAGGCCTTCATCCTCTCCGGCTATCCGCACCTCGCCGAATGCGATCTGGTGGGGCGCCACGTGCTGCCACGCATCGACCACGGGCCGCTCCCGCCGTCCTGAACGCCGGTGGGAGCCGGCCGATCCCCAAGCGGGTGTCGGTCATGATCGGATGGCCAGAAGGGTCTTCGGGTCGAAGAAGTGGAGCCGCTCGGTGTCCAAGACCAACTCGAGGCGGTCGCCGGGCCTGACCCGGGAGTGGGGGTCCACCCGGGCAACCATCAGCGTCGTGTCGTCCAGGTCCTTGAGGGCGTCCGGGTCGCCGGAGTCAATCACCGGGGCATCCAGCGGGAAGTGGATCAGCAGGTCCGGACCCAGTGCCTCGGTCAGGTCGACCTCGACGGTCAGGCGGGGGAGGTCATCGTCGCCGACCACCGAGGCGTCCTCCATGGTCTCCGGACGGATGCCGACCACTACGTCCCGGCCGTCGTAACCGGCCAGGGTCGGCCGGTCGGCCACCACCGTGTCGGCCAGCGGCATCCGGTTGCTGCCCAACTCCAGGGTCCACGAACCGTTGTGGGCGACCAGTCGGGCCTGGCGCAGGTTCATCGCCGGGGCACCGATGAACCCGGCCACGAACACGTTGTCCGGCGACCGGTAGAGGGCCGAGGGTTCGTCGATCTGTTGCAGTACGCCGTCTTTGAGCACCGCCACACGGTCACCCATGGTCATCGCCTCCACCTGGTCGTGGGTGACGTAGAGGGTGGTGGCCTCCAGTCGGTGTTGGAGGCGGGTGATCTCGGCCCGCATCTGTACCCGCAACTTCGCGTCGAGGTTCGACAGCGGCTCGTCCATCAGGAACACCGCCGGGTCTCTTACGATTGCCCTGCCCATGGCGACCCGCTGCCGCTGCCCGCCTGAGAGTTGTGCGGGCTTGTTCCCCAGCAGGGGTTCCAACTCCAGGATTCGGGCAGCCTCGGAGACCTTGGCGTCGATCTCGGACTTGGACAGGCCGGCCAGGCTCAGCGGGAAGCCGATGTTGCGGGCCACGTCCAGATGGGGGTAGAGGGCATAGTTCTGGAACACCATCGCGATGTTGCGGTCCCTGGGTTGCACGTCGTTCATCGGTTCGCCGCCGATGGTGAGCGTTCCCGAGGTGATCTCCTCGAGTCCTGCCACCATGCGCAGCGCTGTCGACTTGCCGCATCCAGATGGGCCGACGAGCACCAGTAACTCGCCGTCGTCGATGTCGATGCTGAGCCCGTCGACGGCCCGGAAGCCGTTCGGGTAGTCCTTGGTCAGACCGTCGAGGGAGACGTTCGCCATGTCGTGCTTTCGTTGTAAACGCTTTCAGTACTGTGGATGTTACCGGAACAAGAGTCTCGGCCGATCGGTGCCGATGACGACAGGGCCGGCGCCGGAGTCGGCGTTGGTTCGGCGGCACGACATGGCCGGGAAACCAGGGGACCGGATGCCGACACCCGGGTCCGAGCCCCGGAATAGGGTACGGTCCCCGTCGATTCCGGACCGGGGAGGAACGCGTGGCCAGCGCCGAACAGCAAGGCACCGAACTCCTTGCGGCGGCAGGCGTCGTCGTCGGGGGCGACCGGCCCCACGACATCCGGGTCCATGACGACCGCTTCTGGGCGCGGGTGCTGCGCGACCGCGAACTGGGCCTGGGCGAGGCCTACCAGGACGGCTGGTGGGACGCCGACCGACTCGACGAGTTCCTGGTGCGCGTGCTGACCGCCGACCTCCAGACGTCGGTCAGGTCCAGCCCGTCGCTCGTCTGGAACGTCGCGCGGGCACGGATCGTGAACCGCCAGACCACCCGAAGGGCCGAACGCAACGCACAGGCCCACTACGACATCGGCAACGACCTCTACCTGCGGATGCTCGGCGACGAGATGGTCTACAGCTGCGCCCACTGGAAGGACGCCGACGACCTGGTCGACGCCCAGGCCGCCAAACTCGATCTGGTCTGTCGCAAGCTCGGGCTCGGGCCGGGGATGCTGGTGCTCGACATCGGCTGCGGATGGGGTGCCTTCGCACGCCACGCTGCGAGCCACTACGGCGTCCACGTTACGGGCATCAGCCCTGCCGGCGAGCAGATCGACGAGGCGAGGCGGCGCGCCGACGACCTGTCCGTCGAGTTCCTGCAGAGTGACTACCGGGACGTCGACGGCGAGTTCGACCGAATCGTCAGCATCGGAATGATGGAACACGTCGGGCCACGCAACTTCGCCACCTTCTTCGACAGGTGCCGTGAACTGCTCGTTGCCGATGGGCTGATGCTCCACCACACCATCGGGTCCAACGAGTCGAAGGGACACAGCGACCCCTGGTTCGACCGGTACATTTTCCCCGGCGGCGTGGTCCCGTCCCTGCACCAGTTGGCCGGTTCCTCCCAGCCGCACTGGACCGTCGAGGACGTCCAGAACCTGGGTCCGGACTACGATCGCACGCTGTTGGCCTGGCACGACAACATCGAGGCCTGCTGGCACGAGATCCCGCACTACGACGAGCGGTTCCGCCGGACGTGGCGCTACTACCTGCTTTCGTCCGCCGCCTCGTTCCGGGTCCGGAACCTGCAGCTCTTCCAGGTCGTGTTCCGCCGGACGGTACGGGTCTCCGCCCGATACGACGCCCCCAGGTAGGGGCACCCGGACTCTGGACGGGGCCCCGCCTTCTCGCAACCGCCGGGTCTCGGACAGACTCGGGAGCGATGGACTTCGACCTGCCGCCGTATGACGACCCGCGCCGCCTCGAGGTGCGGGCGTGGCTCAAGGCCAATCCCGAACCCACTCCGGATGAGCTCCTCGACGCCGGCTACACGGTGCCGCACTGGCCGGCCCCCTGGGGGATCGAGGCCGACCCGATGCACCAGATCATCATCGACGAGGAGTTGCCTAGGGCCGGCGTGCGAAGGCCCGACAACGCGATCGGCATCGGCTGGGCAGCACCCACGATCCAGTTGGCTGGCACCGAGGAGCAGAAGCAGCGGTACCTGCGGCCGATCTTCACCGGCGAGGAGTTCTGGTGCCAGATGTTCTCCGAGCCCGACGCCGGCTCGGACCTCGCCAGCCTGGGTACCCGGGCCGTCCGCGACGGCGACGAGTACATCGTCAACGGTTCCAAGATCTGGACCAGCGGCGCCCACCTGGCGAAGTTCGGCATCCTCATCGCCCGAACCGACCCGAACGTGCCGAAGCACAAGGGCATCTCCTACTTCATCTGCCCGACCGACCTGCCGGGCATCTCGATGGCGCCGATCGTCGACGCCACCACCGCCCACTCGTTCAACCAGGTCTTCTTCGACGACGTGCGGATCCCCGCCGACCTGCTCGTCGGCGCCGAGGGCGACGGCTGGCGCCTCGCCCGGGTGACGCTCGCCAACGAACGGGTGTCGCTGTCATCCGCCGGGTCACTGTGGGGAGCCGGCCCTTCGGCCGACGACCTGCTCGAACTGGTCCGCAAGGGGGGCGGCTGCGACGACCCGGTCATGCGCCAGAAGATGGCGGCCCTCAAGTGCGAGGCCGAGGTGCTGCGATTGAACCGCCTGCGGACCCTCTCGGCGAAGTTGGCCGGCCGCACGCCGGGCGCCGAGGCGTCGATCCAGAAGGCGATGGCGGACGACCACGGCCAGCACGTCATGGAGCTCGCCAAGGAACTCGCCGGCACGTCCGGGATGCTCGTCGGTTCCGGGCCGAAGGGAGTGCTCGGACCGGCGGTCGAGGAGACCTTCACCGACAACCACCTGCGTACCCGCCAGTTCCCGGACGTGTCCTCGATCTGGCACTACGGGTTCATCTTCTCGCCAGCGCTGACGCTCGGCGGCGGAACGTTCGCAGTGCAGCGCAACATCATCGGGGAGCGGGTCCTCGGCCTGCCCCGCGACATCGACGTCGAGTCCGGGAAGACCTGGGCCGAGACCCGGTCTGCAGCGCCGGCCGGACGAGAGGGCTGACCTCGTGCGGGCAGGGGACCTCACCACCCCGGCCCTGATGGCCGACGTGGGGGTGCTCGACCACAACGTGGCGGCGATGTCCGCCCAGCGCCCCGGGTCGGCGCTGCGCCCCCACGTCAAGGCGTTCAAGTGCACGGCGCTGGCCGGTGTCCTGGCCGACGCCGGCCACACCGGCTTCTGCTGCGCCACCGTGCGCGAGGTCGAGGGCATGGCTGCGGCCGGCCTGGGCGACGACCTGCTGCTCGCCAACGAGGTGCTCGACACCCGTCGCCTGGGAGCCCTCGTGGCGTCGGGCGCCGCCCGGGTGACGGTCGCCGTGGACTCGCCCGAGACGATCGCCGCCACGGCCGCCGGCGGCGTGCGCGAGGTGCTCGTCGACGTCGACGTCGGCATGCCCCGTTGCGGCTGCGACCCGGCCGACGCGGGCCGACTGGCCGACGATGCCCGTGCCGTCGGGCTGTCGGTGCGCGGCGTGATGGGCTACGAGGGCCACCTGATGCACGACCCGAAGGCCGACCGCCGCGCAGACGCCGTGGCAGAGGCGATGGAGGTGCTGGCCGGCGCCCACGGCGAGGTCGGCGGCGACGTGGTGTCCGGCGGCGGGACCGGCTCGTGGGACTGCAACCACCTGGTGACCGAACTGCAGGCCGGCTCCTACGTGCTGATGGACGGGGCCTACGCCCGCCTGGGCCTGCCGTTCCGGGAGGGCCTCGTGCTGCTCACGACCGCCGTGTCGGTGAGCGCCCGGGGGTGGGCCGCCCTCGACGGCGGCCTCAAGGCCCTGGCGATGGACAGCGGCAACCCGGTCCTCGTCGGCGACGGCGACGTCCTCGTCTGCTCTGACGAACACACGATCGTCACCGGCTCGTTCACCGTGGGCGAGAGGGTCGGCCTGCGCCCCGCACACATCGACCCGACGATCGCCAAGCACGACACCCTCCACCTCGTCGACGACGTGTCGGCCGGAGCGGACGCCGACGTGCTCGAGTCGTGGCCGGTCGACCTGCGGGGCTGGTAGGGGCGATGGGGGGATTCCGGTCAGATGGCACCTGGCGCAACTGGGCCGGCAACCAGGTGGCCCGCCCGGCCCGGGTCGAGCGACCGCGCACGGAAGAAGAGGTGTCGGCACTGGTGCGTCGTGCCGCCGCCGAGGGCCGACGGGTCCGGGTGGTCGGCGCCGGCCACTCGTTCACGGCGATCGCCGTCACCGACGACGTGCTCGTCACCCTCGACGACCTCGCCGCCGTGGTCGACATCGACCGGGAGACGGGGCTCGTGAGGGTCCAGGCCGGGATCCGCCTGACCGCCCTGAACCCGCTGCTCCACGCCGCCGGCCTGGCGATGCCCAACCTGGGCGACATCGCCTACCAGTCCGTCGCCGGGGCGATCTCGACCTCGACGCACGGCACGGGCCTCGGATTCCGGAGTATCGCCGACGGGGTCGTCGGGCTACGCGTCGTGACCGGCGACGGCTTCGTCCTGGCCTGCGACGGTGGCCAGAACGCCGACCTGCTACACGTCGCCCGCGTCGGGCTCGGTGCACTCGGGATCGTGACCGAGGTGACGCTCCGGTGCGTCCCGGCCTTCAACCTCCGCGCCGTGGAGGAGGTCCTGCCCGTCGACGAGGTGCTCGACCACTTCGACCAGTTCGCCGAGGCCACCGACCACACCGAGTTCTTCTGGATGCCGCACACCGGGCGGGCCCTGCTCAAGCGCAACACGCGGACCACCGAGGCGCCGCCGCCTCCACGCAACCGCCGCCATGCGTTGCGCCGCCGGTGGAAGCGCTTCAAGAACAAGGAGCTGATGGAGAACGCCGTGTTCGGGGCCCTCAACCACCTCGGTCGGCTGCGCCCGGCGATGGTCCCGCGCTTCAACGGCCTGGTCGCCGGCGAGGGGCGGGCCGAGTACCTCACCACCAGCTACGAAGTGTTCGCCAGCCCCCGGCGGGTGCGCTTCTACGAGATGGAGTACGCCGTACCGCGCGAGCACGGGCTGGAGGCGTTCCGGCGGGTGCAGGAGGTCGTCGACGGCCTGGGCCGGCCGATCTCGTTCCCCGTCGAGTTCCGCATCCTCGGTGGCGACGACATTCCACTCTCGACGGCGTCGGGACGCGACACCGCCTACATCGCCGTGCATGTCTTCCGCGGCACCCGGTACGAGGACTACTTCCGCGGGGTCGAAGCGGTCATGGACGACTATGGCGGTCGGCCCCACTGGGGCAAGCTCCACTTCCAGTCGGCAGCGACGCTTGCCGACCGCTACCCGGGATGGGAGGCGTTTCGGTCGGCGCGCGCCCGGCTGGATCCGGACGGGCGGTTCTCGAACGACTACCTGGATCGGGTGCTCGGCCCGGTGTCCTGACCGGCTCCGGCGAGGAGCGTGGACACGAGGGCCAGGGATCCGCACGTGATGTAGGCCACCGACATCGGCGTCACCGTGTCGGTGATGCGGGCGTTGACGAAGCCCGACAGGAGCGAGGCCCCGCCCATGCTCACAAATCCGAGGACGCCCGACGCCGTGCCGGCGATCGCTCTCATGGGCTCGAGGGCCAACGCCACGCCGGTCGGCGTGATCAACGTCAGGAAGCAGTTCCCGAAGGCGAGCATGCCGACCCACACCCAGAACGACGGCCTCCCGTCGGCTGCGAGCACAATGACCAGCAGGGCGACGTTGGTCGCCACGCCGGCCACGAGGATCGCGACCGCCACCCGGTGGGCACCGTGCCGTTCGATGAACCGGTTGACGATGAAGAAGCCGATGGCCATGAGGGCGCCCCCGACCGCGAACAGGGGGGCGAACCATCCGGCCCGGCCGTAGACCACGTCGAAGATGGGCTGGGTGCTGGCGAGATAGGTGAAGAAGGCGCCGTAGACGAGCGTCATGGCGAACAGGTAGGCGACCGTCACCCGGGTGGTCAGCACCATCCGGAAGGCGGCGAACGTCGGCCCGACACGCAGTGGCCTCCGGTTGGCCGGGTCGAGGGTCTCGCCGAATCGCATCGTCCAGGCGGCCAGGCCGCAGCACAGGACCAGCGCCGATCCGAACACCCAGCGCCACGAGGCGAACGTCAGGATGGCTTCGCCGAACAGGGGTGCCACGATCGGACCCAGCAGGAAGAACCCCATGACGATCGAGATGACCCGGGCCATCTGGTCGCCGCTGTACAGGTCGCGGGCCATGGTGGTGCGCATCACGCTGGCCGAGGCGGCGCCGAAGCCCCAGAAGATCCGGGCGGCGAGCAGTGCCCCGAGGCTGGGGGCCAGAGTCGAGGCAAGGGCACCCAGGGCGTAGAGCCCGAGGCCGACGAGCAGCACCGGTAGTCGCCCGAAGCGGTCGGCGAAGGGCCCGTAGACGATCTGGCCGACGGCCATGCCCAGCAGGTAGACGCTGACGACCTGCGTGACGGAGTTGTCGTCGGGTGCCAGGTCGAAGGCTGCACGGATCTCGTCGAGGGCGGGTAGCGACACGTCGATGCCGAACGCCATGAGTGCCGCCATCGTGGCGAGGAACGCGATGACGTGCCGCTCGGAGCGTGTCGCCGGATCCCGCATCGCCGGAGTCTGGCAGAGGACATCGAACCGGTTGCCAGCGGAACCGGTGGATCGGGCAGACTTCGGCGATGCAGCAACCGACGCGTGGACAGCTCGAGGCCGGGCTCGACGAGATCCGACGCTCACCCGCAGACGACGGCACGCTCGAGTTGATCGTGCGCCGTCCCGCCGTCGACGAACGCGAGGTGCTGGAGGTGGGCGACCTGGACATCGACGAGGGCCTCGTGGGCGACACGTGGAACCAACGGCCGTCCAGGCGCACCGAGGACGGCGGCCCTCACCCCGGCATGCAGCTCAACCTCATCAACTCCAGGCTGCTGGCCCTCATCAGCCCCGACCCCGACCGACGTCCTTTGTCCGGCGACCAGTTGGTCGTCGACCTGGACCTGTCCAACGCGAACCTCCCACCCTGGACCCGCCTGTCGATCGGCGGGGCGGTCATCGAGGTCACCGACCAGCCCCACACCGGCTGTGCCAAGTTCTCGGGCAGGTTCGGCGCGGACGCCCTGCGCCTCGTCAACTCCGAGGTCGGCCGCAACCTCAACCTGCGGGGCGTCAACGCCAGGGTCGTGGAGCCCGGCCCCATCCACCGGGGAGACTGCATAAGGAAGGTGTGAGCATTGTGAGGGTGACCCCACGACTACCCTCGGCGGGGTGAGTGATGCGACGCCGGATGACCCTCAGGACGAAGCGGAACTGGTCGCGCTCGAGGCCGACGTCGCGCTGATCGAGGTCGCCATGGAGAAGGTCGACAGCGGCGACCTGGACGGCTACGAGGAGGTCACTGCCGACCTCGCCGACGACCCGTCAGAGCAGGTCGGGGATGGTGCCGTCGGGGATGAGCTCGACGCGGGGCCCGAGGCCCAGCCCTCCGTCTGACCACTCGAGCCACCTGCCGGCCAGGTTGGCGATCCGGGTCCACGGCTCCCCGCACGCCTTCTCCAACGCATAGATGACGCCGCCGTGGGTGACGACCAGGGCCTCGCTCTCGGTCCGGGCCACGACCCGGCCCAGCGCCGCACCCACCCGGCCCATGAGGGCGACGTCGTCCTCGTAGCCCTCGGGTCGCGTCCTCGAATCCAGGTGGCCCGGCCAACCCGCCTCGATCTCGTCACGCGTGAGGCCCTGCCATGGGCCGGCGTCGCGTTCCATCAGGTCGGGGTCCGTCGGCACCGGGCCGAGGCCGAGCTCGGCGGCGATGACCACGGCGGTGTCGGCGGCCCGTCGCAGCGGTGAGGCGGTCACCGACTCGAAGGATCCCAGCACCCGGGCGGCGGCCTCCGCCTGGTGCAGACCCCGCTCGCTGAGCGGCGGGTCCGCGTGCCCCTGCCAGCGACCGACGGCGTTCCATTCGGACTCGCCGTGGCGGATGAGGAGCAGGCGTGGCACGAAAGCCGACCGTACCGGCCTTGGGAGAGGAGAGGGCGCCTCCGTACACTTGCCGGCATGGCCGTGCTCCGTCTCTTCGCCTCCGTGCGCGTCGCCGCCGGAACCGGCGAGGCTGAGGTCCCCGGATCCACCGTCGGACAGGTCGTGGGGGCCGCCTGCGACCGCTTCGGCGCCGAGTTCGCCGGGCTCGTGCAGAACTGCCGCGTCTGGCTCAACGGCGATCCCGCCGCCGACGACGACCCGGTCGCCGCCGCCGACGAGGTGGCGATCCTGCCGCCGGTCTCCGGAGGCTGCTGATGCGCCACCTGGCCGTCCTCTCGTTGCACTCCTCGCCGCTGGCCCAACCGGGCACCGGAGACGGCGGCGGAATGACCGTCTACGTCCGTGAGGTCGTGTCCGCGCTGGCCCGGGCAGGCGGGCAGGCCACCGTGTTCACCCGCCGGACCGACGACCGGACCCCCGGGGTCGTCGAGGTCGAACCGGGATTCCGGGTCGTGCAGGTCGACGCAGGCCACCACGACCTCCCGAAGGAGCGACTCCCGGAGACCGTCGACGAGTTCACCAACCGGGTCTCCGAGCACCTCGTCGACGGCGACTTCGACGGCCTCCTCGCCAACTACTGGTTGAGCGGGCAGGCGGGCCACCGACTCAAGCACGAGCTCGACCTGCCCCTCATCACGGTCTTCCATACGCTGGCCCGGGTCAAGGCGGAGAACGGCGACTTCGAGCCGCAGCGTCGCATGGACGCCGAAGCAGAGGTGATCCGGTGCTCCGACGTGATCCTCGCCAACAGCGTCGAGGAGGTCCGCCAACTCACGCACCACTACGGCGCCGTCGAGTCCCGGATCGAGGTCGTGCCGCCCGGTGTCAACCACGCCTTCTTCTCACCCGGCTTCCAGGACGACGCCCGCGACGCCCTCGGTATCGGCCCCGGTGAGGTGCTGCTCTTCGTGGGCCGCATCCAACCGCTGAAGGGCGTCGACGTGGCCGTCCACACCCTTGCCGAGCTCGACCGGCCCGACGCCCGCCTCGTCGTCGTCGGAGGGGCCAGCGGCGTTGAGGGCCCGGCCGAGGAACGTCGGGTCCGTCGACTCGTCGACCAACTCGACCTCGGCGAGCGCGTGCTCTTCGTCCCCCCGCAGCCCCACGACCGGTTGGCGACCTGGTACCGGGCGTCCGACGTCGTCGTCATGCCCAGCCGGTCCGAGTCGTTCGGGTTGGTCGCACTCGAGGCAGCGGCCTGCGGCGTCCCGGTCGTCGCCGCCTCGGTCGGCGGCCTCCGCACCCTCGTGTGCCACGGCCGTACCGGCTACCTCGTCGAGGGCCGCCGGCCCGCCGACTTTGCGGCCCACGTGTCCTCGCTGTTCGACGACTTCGCCGGTACAACCGAGATGGCGGTGTGTGCGGCAGAGCACTCCTGGTCGTACACGTGGGCAGCCACCGCGGCCCGCCTGCGCCGGGTCTGCGATGACCTGTCGCTGCGGGCGCTGGTCGACTGTTCCTGACGGACGATCTCCCGCTGTCCCCGGCGGTCGCCCATCCGGGACACCGAACTAGCGTGCGCCCGATGGACGAGTCGCCACCGCTCTCCGCCGACGAACTGGATCGGTTGGACGCACTGATCGACGCCTGGCTCGGACGCCAGTTGGCGCAGAACCCGGTGCTCGCCACCGTCGACCGGGATCCCGACGTCGGCCCGACGGAGCGGCGCTGGCACCTGCGAGTGCTGGGCGAGGAGAAGGACACCTTCACCCTGCGGTTCACGCTGCGCCAGCGGATGCTCCACTACGAGACCTATGTGATGCCTGCGCCCGAGGAGAACCACGGCGCCTTCTTCGAGCACCTCCTGCGCCGGAACCGGAGGCTGGTCGGGGCCACCTTCTGCATCGGTGAGGAGGACGCCGTGTTCCTCGTGGGGGCCGTGCCGGCCCGGTCGGTCGACGACGCCGAACTGGACCGGTTGCTCGGGACGCTGTGGACGGCGGTCGAGCAGTGCTTCGGTTCGGCGGTGCGGATCGGGTTCGCCTCCCGGTTCACTGACTGATCCCTTCTGTTGTCTTTCATGCTATTTCGATCTACCCTCGTCCGCAGGCCCGGTGGCCGGTACGTCGGGGATCGATCGGGGAAGTGCGATCCCGGGTGGACCGACCACCGGGCCGACACGCGACGAGGGGTGGGTCGGCCGTGACCACCCGTCGCCCGGCCCGGTCGCTGGTCTTCTCCGTCACGGCGATGGGACTGCTCAACAACTCGCTGCTGATGAGCTCGACCCCCGAGATCCTCGAGACCTTCGGGTCGCCCACGTCCCGGGCCGGCCCGCTGATCGCCTGTGGCACCGTGACCGGGATCGTGGCGGCACCGGCCATGGGCTTCCTGGCCGACCGGCACGGCCGCAAGCGGGTGCTCATCCCGTGCCTCGTCGTCTTCGGCGTCTTCGGGGCTCTCGGTGGCCTGGCACCGTCGCTGGGCTGGCTGCTGGCCGCACGGGTCTGCCAGGGTGTCGGTTCGGCCGGCCTCATCAACCTCGCCATCGTCATCCTCTCCGACCACTGGAGTGGGCTCGACCGGGCCCGCCTCATCGGGCAGAACTCGGCGGTCATCACCGTCTGCCTCGCCGTGTTCCCGTTCCTCGGCGGCGTCACCACCGACCTCGTGGGTTGGCGGTGGATGTTCAGCTTCTACGCGCTGGCGCTCGTCGTGGCCGCCGTCCTCGCCGTCCGCCTGGTCGACCCCTGGGAGCCACGACCGGTCACCGTCGGCACCCTGCTGCACGGGGCCTGGTCCGAGGTCCGCCGCCCGCCGCTGGCCGCCGTCGTCTTCCTGGACGGGGTGATCTTCTTCGTCATGTTCGGCCTGTTCCTGACCGTCATGCCGATCTACCTCGACGAGGCGTTCGGCCTCGGCCCGACCCAGCGGGGCCTCGTCGCCGCTGCTCCGGCCATCACCTCCACGATCTCGGCCCTCGTGGTGGCCCGCGCCCGCAGCCGGCTCTCCGCAGCCCGACTGGTGCAGGCAGGCATCGCCGTGTTCGGCCTCACCTTCCTCCTCATGGGGATCGGCCCGCTGTGGCTCCTCGTGGTCGGAGCCGCCGTGTACGGACTCGCCGAAGGCCTCACGATCCCGACGCTCCAGGACCTCGTCGCCGAATGGGCACCCGAACAGGTCCGGGGTGCCGTGATGGCGATGTCGATCGGCGTGCTGCGCCTGGGCCAGACCTCCGGCCCCCTCGCCTTCGGATTGGCCCTCGGGCTCTGGTCGGGCCAGGTCGTCTTCTTCCTCGCCGGGCTCGGGGTGTTCGTCCTCGCAGGGATCGTCGCCGCCAGCCGGGTGATCGAGGCCGGCTGAGGCGGCCACCCGGTAGGTTCGCGTCATGGCGACGAAGCTCCAGGTGGTCGGCGGCGGGAAGATGGGCGAGGCCCTCCTCGGGGGCCTGGTGGCCGACGGCTGGGCCACGGCCGACGAGCTCCACGTCGCCGAGCCCGAAGCCCCACGGCGCAACGCCCTGGTCGCCGCCCTTCCCGGCCTCTCCGTCGGTCCCGATCCGGTCGCCGGCACCGACACGCTGATCGCGGTCAAGCCCGACGTGGTCCCGGTGGTCTGCGAGGCCCTCGCCGGACTCGGCGTCACCCGGGTGCTCTCGATCGCCGCCGGCGTGCGTCTCGCCACCTTCGAGTCGATCCTTGGCGACGGGGTCCCGGTCGTGCGGGCGATGCCCAACACGCCGTCGCTGGTTGGCGTCGGCGCCGCAGCCATCGCCGCCGGCTCTGCGGCCGGTCCCGACGACCTCGAATGGGCGGCCGGCATCCTCTCGGCGGTCGGCACCGTCGCCGTCGTCGACGAGCCGCTGCTCGACGCCGTCACCGGCCTGTCCGGCTCCGGTCCGGCCTACGTCTTCCTCCTCGCCGAAGCGCTCATCGATGCCGGCGAGGCCGCGGGCCTTCCCCGCGAGACCGCTGTTGCGCTGACCGAGCAGACGCTCCTCGGGGCCGCCACCCTCCTGCACCGGAGCGACGACCCGCCGTCGACCCTGCGCCAGAACGTCACCTCCAAGGGCGGCACCACCGCTGCCGGCCTGGCCGTGTTCGAGGAGGGCGGCTTCCGCGACCTCGTGCGCGACGTAGTTGCGGCCGCCACCGAGCGGTCCCGGGAGCTGGGGGCAGGCTGACATGGTTCTTCGCTACGACACGGTCTCGTTCCTCTCCGACTACGGGCTCGAGGACGAGTTCGTCGGCGTCGTGCGTTCGGTGGTGATGGGCCACGCTCCGGGAGTCGAGGTCGTCGACATCACCCACGGCATCCCGGCCCACGACGTACGGGCCGGTTCGCTGGCCCTCGCCCGCAGCGCCCCCTACCTGTGCCCGGGCGTGGTACTCGCCGTTGTCGACCCGGGGGTGGGCGGCGCGCGGCGCGCGGTCGCCGTCGAGGTCGGTGGTGGGCAGTCCGTGCTGGTCGGCCCCGACAATGGCCTCCTGGCGCCGGCCGTGGCGATGGTCGGAGGCGCCGACCGTGCGGTGTCGCTGACGGACGCCGAACTCCACCTCGACAGCCCCGGCACCACCTTCGACGGGCGCGACGTGTTCGCCCCGGTGGCCGCCCACCTCTGCAACGGGGTGGACCTGGCCGACCTGGGCGAGGCGCTCGACCCGGGGCTTCTCGTGCCGGGCGTCGTGCCCGTCTCGGCCCGGGAGTCCGACGGCCTCCACGCCGAGGTGCTCTGGGTCGACCGCTTCGGCAACGTGCAGCTCAACGTCGACCCCGCCGACCTCCCCGCTGACCGGGTGCAGGTCCGGATCGGAGAGCGGGTCCGCAGCGCCGAACTCGTGACCGCCTTCGACGAGGTGCCGTCGGGCGGACTCGGCCTGCTCGTCGACTCGGCCGGCCTCGTGGCGCTGGTCGTCGCCCGATCGTCGGCGGCAGCCGAACTGGGCATTGCCAGCGGTGATGCCGTGGTGCTGGCCGACCTCGACGGAACGGAATCTGGCGTCGCAACACCCGTCGAGCTGGGCCGGACCAGGGCCGGCTGATGCGATTCGGCACCACCATTGCCGTGGCGATCCTGCTCCTCGCCCTCCTTGGCGCCGCCATCATCCAGTTCGTCCTGCTGGCCGGCTGACTGGGTCGGAGAAGGCAGTGGCACCGATCCGGGACCGCAACCGGAATGCCATGTGAATTGCTTCACGAGCGCCTAGGTTGGGGGCATGGCAGCCTCCAGCGACTACCCGGCGGACACCTCTGCCTCCTCGCTCCCTGAAGCCACCGTCGTCCGCCTCCCCGTCTACTTCCGAGGCCTCGTCGAACTCGCCGAGGAGGGCGTCACCACCGTCGCGTCCCAGCAACTCGCCGAGCTGGCCGGCGTCAACGCCGCCAAGGTCCGCAAGGACCTCTCCTACCTCGGTTCCTACGGCACCCGCGGCGTCGGCTACGACGTCGGCTTCCTCATGCTCCAGATCGGGCGCATCCTCGGTGGCAACGAGCCCGCCCCCGTCGTCATCGTCGGTGCCGGCAACCTCGGCAAGGCCCTCAGCCGCTACGACGGCTTCGGTGCCAGCGGCTTCCCGGTGGCGGCCATCGTCGATGCCGACCCGGTGGTCGTCGGCCGCAAGGTCGCCGGCGTCACCATCCGACACGTCGACGACCTCCACGAGGTCGTGGGGGAGGCGGGCTGTCAGGTCGGCATCATCGCCACCCCGGCCGCCGCCGCCCAGGGGGCCGTCGACCGTCTCGTGGACGCCGGCGTCCGGTCGATCCTCAACTTCGCCCCCACCGTGGTGACGGTTCCCGACGACGTCGGACTACGCAAGGTCGACCTCGCCACCGAACTCCACATCCTCGGCTACTACGAGCACCGGCGCGGTGCGAACCGGGCCACCGGGTGAACCGTCCGATCGTCGCCTCAGGGTTGTCAATCGGCCACCCGGGCGGGAATGCTGGTGCCCCGACGGGGCGTTCCGACGCACCGTCGACCAATCCGCCTACTCGCAGGAGACCCTGACCCATGTCAGTCGTCGTCGTCGGACTGAACCACCGCACCGTTCCGCTCGACCTGCTCGAGCGCATGACGGTCGCCGAGTCGCTCCTCCCGAAGGCGCTTGCCGACCTGACCTCGCGCGAGCACATCACCGAGGCGGTGGTGCTCTCGACCTGCAACCGCATCGAGGTCTACGCCTTCGCCGAGAAGTTCCACGGCGGCTACCAGGACATCCGGGAGTTCTTCGAGGACACCTCCCACGTCCCGCCCGAGGAGTTCAGCGACCACCTCACCTGCCTCTACGACGGCGATGCGGCCCGCCACCTGTTCGCCGTGGCGTCCGGCCTCGACTCGGCGGTCATCGGCGAGCACGAGATCCTCGGCCAGGTCCGGTCCTCCTGGCAGACCGGCGTCGCCGAGGGCGCTGTCGGCCCCGTCCTCAACCCGCTGTTCCGCCACGCCCTCGAGGTCGGCAAGCGGGTCCGCACCGAGACCGCCATCTCCCGCAACATCACGTCCGTCTCGCAGGCTGCCGTCGCAATGGCCAAGGAGCGCCTCGGCGGGCTCGACGGCCGTCGCGTGCTCGTCGTCGGCGCCGGCGAGATGGGGGAGGGCCTCGCCCGTGCGCTGCACGGTGGAGGCGTCTCCGAGATCCTCGTGGCCAACCGCACCTGGGATCGGGCCGTCGACCTGTCGGCCCGCCTCTCCGGCACGGCCGTCCGCCTCGACGAACTTCCCCGGCACCTGGCCGAGGTCGACGTGCTCCTCACCTCGACCGGTGCCTCGTCCGTGATCCTCGAGCACGGCGACCTGGATGCCGTGGCCGACCTTCGTGGCGGCCGCAACCTCCTGATCGTCGACATCGCCGTGCCACGCGACGTCGATCCGGCCGCCGCAGAGCTCGACGGCGTCACCCTGCTCGACATGGACGACCTGCGGGCGTTCGCCGAGGTCGGCCTGGCCGAGCGCCGACGGGAGATCACCGCCGTCCAGGCCATCGTCGATGCCGAGCTCGACCGCTACGTCGACGAGTCCACCGCCCGCTCGGTGGCGCCGATCGTCGCCGCACTCCGTGCCCGAGGCGACGAGGTGCGGTCCGGTGAGATTGACCGCCTCGTCGGCCGCCTCGGCGAACTCGACGATCGCCAGCGCGAGGTCGTCGAGTCCCTGGCCGCCGGCATCGTCGGCAAACTCCTCCATGCGCCGACCGTGCGGCTCAAGGACGCCGCTGGCACCGCCCGCGGCGAGCGCCTCGCAGAGGCCCTGCGCGACCTCTTCGACCTCTAGGCCACAGGGCCCGTTGGCCGGGGGACAGGGAATGCGCATCCGGACCGCAACCCGGGGCAGTCCCCTCGCCCGCTGGCAGGCAGAGCGCGTTGCCGACCTGTTGCGAACCGTCGACCCGGACATCGACGTCGAGTTCGTCGTCGTCGCAACCACCGGCGACCTCGATCGCACCACGCCCATCGAGCAGCTGGGCGGCCAGGGCGTCTTCGTGAAGGAGGTGCAGGCAGCGGTGCTCGACGGCCGGGCCGACCTCGCCGTCCACTCGGCCAAGGACCTCCCCGCCCTCACTCCCGACGGCTTGGTCCTCGCCGCCGTCCCCGAGCGCGGCGATCCCCGCGATTCGCTCGTCGGCTGCCGCTTCGTCGACCTGCCCGACGGGGCCAGGGTCGCCACCGGTTCCATCCGCCGCCGGGCCTACCTCGCCCACCGGCGCCCCGACCTGCACTTCGAACCGCTGCGCGGGAACATCGCCACCCGCCTGGCAAAGGCCGCCGACTTCGACGCGATCGTCATCGCCCAGGCAGCCCTCGACCGCCTGGGCCTCGTCCCCGACGTCGTCGATCCGCTCGACCCGGGGATCCTGCTGCCCCAGGTGGCCCAGGGCGCCCTCGCCGTCGAATGCCGATCCGACGACACCGTCACGACGAACCTGCTCGCCGGGATCGAGGACCCGGTCGCCCGACGGGCCGTCGATGCCGAGCGGGGGTTCCTCGCCGAGCTCGGTGCCGGGTGTGACCTGCCGGTGGCTGCGCATGCCCGAGTGCTCGACGGCGTCGTCGAACTGACCGGCGCCCTCTCCTCGCACGACGGCGGCACGCTCCTGCTCGAGACATGCCGGGGCGTCGACCCCGGGGTGCTCGGACGTTCGGTGGCCCGCCACCTCCTCGACGAGCGGGGCGGCGCCGCCCTGCTGGGTCGACCGTGAGCGCCGACCTACCGCTGGCCGGCCGGACCCTCGTCGTCACCCGGGCCACCGACCAGGCCGGGACCCTCTCTGCCGCCCTGGCGGCTCGTGGCGCGCAGGTCGTCGAACTTCCCGTCATCGCCGTGGCCGACCCGGCCGACGGGGGAGCCGCCCTCGCCTCAGCCGTCGCCGGCGTGGCGGCCTACGACTGGGTGGTCGTGACCTCTCCCAACGGGGCCCGGCGGGTCTCCGACCGACTCGCTGGGACGGTCCCGTCCGACACACGGTTCGCCGCGATCGGACCCAGGACCGCTGTGCCGCTGCTGGCCGCCGGCCTCGCCGTCGACCTCATTCCCGACCGGGCCGTCGCCGAGGGCCTCCTCGAGGAGTTCCCGTCGCCGCCGGACGGTGGCGGGAGGGTCCTCCTGGCCCGTGCCGAGGTGGCCCGTGACCTCCTCCCCGACGGCCTCCGGGCAGCGGGTTGGGACGTCGACGTCGTGGTCGCCTACCGCAACGTCGAGCCCGACTCCGACCCCGACGCCCTGGCCGTCGCACGAGGATCCGATGCCGTCGTCTTCACCGCAGAGTCCACGGTCCGCCGCTACACCGCCCTTGCCGGGGGGCCCACGCCGTCCGATGCGGTGTGCATCGGACCCGTCAGCGCAGGGGTGGCACGCGAACTCGGCTACCGGGTCGTCGAGGCCGATCCCCACTCGGTCGAGGGGCTCGTCGCCGCCACCTGCTCCTGGGCGTCTCGCTGAGGGACCGCCCCACGGCCCTCCGTAGGCTCTGGTCGTGATGTTCCCCGAGCGTCGCCTGCGCCGCCTGCGCCGCACCGCATCCCTCCGTCGCCTCGTAGCTGAGACCCGCCTCGGCGTCGACGACCTCGTGGCGCCCCTGTTCGTCCGCGAGGGCATCGACGAGCCCCAGCCGGTGGCGTCCCTCCCGGGCGTCGTCCAGCACACCCGCTCCAGCCTCCGCACCGAGGTGGCGGCCCTCCGCGACCTCGGCGTGCCGGCCGTGATCCTCTTCGGCATCCCCGCCGCCAAGGACCCCGAGGGCTCCGAGGCATGGAACCCCGACGGCGTCGTCCAGGTGGCGCTGTGCGACCTGCGTGAAGAGGTCGGCGACGACGTCGTCCTCATGGCCGACCTGTGCGTCGACGAGTACACCGACCACGGCCACTGCGGCATCCTCGACGGCCACGGCAGCGTCGACAACGATGCCACGCTCGAGCTCTACCGACGGGCCGCCGTCGCCCAGGCGGATGCCGGAGTCGACGTGTGTGCCCCCTCCGGGATGATGGACGGCCAGGTCGCCGCCATCCGGGCCGCCCTCGACGAATCGGGCCACGCCGAAACGGCGATCCTCGCCTACTCCGCCAAGTACGCCTCGGCGCTCTACGGGCCGTTCCGCGACGCCGTGGACGTACAGATCGTCGGCGGGGGAGACCGCAGGGGCTACCAGCAGGACCCGCCCAACGCCCGTGAGGCGCTCGAGGAGATCCGGACCGACCTCGCTGAGGGCGCCGACATGGTGATGGTCAAGCCCGCCCTCGCCTACCTCGACGTGATCGCCCGCGTCCGAGACGAGGTCGACGTTCCGCTCGCCGCCTATCACGTGAGCGGCGAGTACGCCATGGTTGAGGCCGCCGCCGCCAACGGCTGGATCGACGGAGACGCCGTCGCCATGGAGCACCTGCTGGCGATCAGGCGCGCCGGGGCCGACTTCATCCTCACCTACCTGGCCCGGCGGGCGGCCGAGGCGCTCGCAGGGTGAGCAGCGCCGACCTCTTCGCCAGGGCCCAGTTGGTCATCCCGGGGGGCGTGAACTCGCCGGTCCGGTCCTTCGGGTCCGTCGGAGGCATCCCCTACTTCGTGGAACGGGCCGAGGGGCCCTACGTCTACGACGCCGACGGCCGCCGCTACATCGACTACGTCCAGTCGTACGGGCCCGGCATCCTCGGCCATGCCCACCCCAAGGTCGTCGAGGCCGTCACCAACGCCGCCGCCGCAGGCACGACCTACGGCGCCCCCACCGAGGCCGAGGTCGTCCTGGCCGAGATGGTCATCGACCGGGTCGCCGGCCTCGAGTCGGTTCGGTTCGTCTCCAGCGGCACCGAGGCCACCATGTCCGCCATCCGGTTGGCCCGGGGCGCCACCGGACGCGACCGCATCGTCAAGTTCGCCGGCTGCTATCACGGCCACGCCGACGCCCTCCTCGCCGCCGGCGGCAGCGGCGTCGCCAACCAGGGGCTCTCCGGCTGCGACGGCGTCACCGACGGAGCGGTCGCCGACACCGTCGTCGCCCCCTACAACCGGGTGCCCGAACTCGATGACACGGTGGCTGGCGTCATCGTCGAACCGGTTGCCGCCAACATGGGGCTCGTCGCCCCGGCACCCGGATTCCTCGAAGGGCTCCGGACGGCCTGCGACGCCGCCGGCGCACTCCTCGTCTTCGACGAGGTCATCACCGGATTCCGCCTGGCCTCCGGTGGAGCCGCCGAGCACTTCGACGTCACTCCCGACCTGTGGTGCTTCGGCAAGGTCATCGGCGGGGGACTCCCGGTCGGCGCCTTCGGCGGACGCTGGAACGTCATGGAGCACCTCGCCCCCCTGGGCGGCGTCTACCAGGCAGGCACCCTGTCGGGGAACCCGCTGGCCATGGCCGCCGGCCGGGCCACCCTCGAGCTGCTCGACGAAGGCGCCCATGCACGCCTGGCCGACACGGCCACCCGGCTCGCCGACGGCCTCGCCCGGGCCTTCGCCGACGCCGGCCTTGCATCGGTCCTGCCCCGGGTCGGCCCACTGCTCGGTGTGTTCTTCGGACCGACGGAACCCACGAACTTCGACGAGGCGAAGGTCCTGGCCGAAAACGGCATTTACCCGAAGGTCTTCCACGCCCTCCTCGAACGGGGCGTGGCCCTGGCCCCCGGTGCCTACGAGGCGCTGTTCCCGAGCTTGGCCCACGACGACGAGGTCATCGAGGCAACCATCTCGGCCGCTGCCGAAGCAGCGGCCTCAGTCCCGGTCGCGTAGCTCCCGGTAGCGGCGGACCAGTTCCGAGGAGGGCTCGTCGCCACCGGCGCCTCCACCGGCCAACAGGTCCCCGAAGCGGGTCGCCAACTGCTTGCCGAGCTCGACCCCGAACTGGTCGAACGGGTTGATCCCCCACACCGCCGCCTGCACGACCGTGCGGTGCTCGTAGAGGGCCACCAACTGTCCGAGTGTGGACGCCGAGAGTTCAGGCAGCAGGATCACGGTCGAGGGCCGGTTGCCGGGGAACTCCTGGTGGGCGACCAGGTCGGGTTCGACGCCGAGGGCGGCGGCCTCCGTGTCGGTCCGGCCGAACGCCAGGGCCTCGGCCTGGGCCAGGAGGTTGGCCATCAGGCCGTCGTGGTGGGCGCCCCGCGGGTCGGCCACGGGCCGGGCCACCCCGATCAGGTCGACCGGCACCACGTCGGTGCCCTGGTGGAGCAGTTGGAAGAAGGAGTGCTGGGAGTCGGTGCCGCCGGCGCCGAACACCACGGGACCGGTCGGGCCGGCCGTCGGGGAACCGTCTGCCGTCACCCGCTTGCCGAGGCTCTCCATCATCAACTGTTGGAGGTGGTTGGGGAGGCGGCGGAGCCCGTGGCTGTACGGGACCACGGCGAGGCTGGTCGCCCCCAGGAACGAGCGCTGCCACACGTCGAGCAGACCGAGCAGCATCGGTACGTTCCCGTCGATGGGCTCCTCGCCCAGGTGCTGGTCGACGGCGTGCATCCCGGCCAGCAACTGGTGGAACGCCTCGGGCCCGATGGCGACCATGAGGGCCAGCCCCACCGCCGACGGCAGCGAGAAGCGGCCGCCCACCGACTCGGGGATGGCGAAGACGAGGTCGGGGTTGATGCCACGGGCGGACGCACGCTGCGGCGCGGCGGTGGCCGCGGCAATGTGCCGGGAGACGTCGTCGCCGACGCCCTCGCGCAGCCAGGCCGTGGCACTGTCGGCGGCGACCATGATCTCCGACGTGGTGAACGACTTCGAGCAGACGACCACGAGGGTGGTGGTGGGCTCGAGGCCGGCAAGGGCGGCGGTCAGGTCGGTGCCGTCGAGGCTCGACGAGAAGCGCACGGCCACCTCGGGGTGGGCCAGGTGGGCGAGCGCCTCGTGCGCCATGGCGGGTCCGAGGTGCGAACCGCCGATCCCGAGGCTCACGACGGCCCGGATGGGTTTACCGGTGGCTCCCGTGAGAGAGCCCCCGCGGATCCGATCGGCCAGGTCGGCCATCCGCCCGAGGGTCCCGGTGCCCCCGGTGTCGGCGTCCGGTGCCCGAAGCGCCGTGTGCCCGACGGGCCTGCCCTCCGTCACGTTGACCGGGTCGTGGGCCAACATCCGGGAGCAGAACTCCGGCACGTCGCGCTGGTCGGCGAGTTCGCAAAGCAAACCCAGCACCTCGTCGTCGATCGGATGCCGCGACCAGTCGACCCACAGGTCGCCGACCGAACCGGCGAAGCGCTCCGACCGCGAGGGGTCGAGGGCGAACCGGTCCCGGAGCGAGACGTCGGCCACACGGCCGGCGAGGTCGGCCAGCGCCACCCACGCCGGGGCACTGTTCGGAGTGGATCCGGAGGTCACAACCGCCATTCTCCCCGCAGGGAGCGGCCGAGCGGCGCCAATTCGGCCGAAGACCCGAACGGGGCTATGCCGCCCCCACCCTGGTGAAGCGGTCGGGCACCAGCCGGACGACCGCGGCGATGGCCCCGTAGGCGGCCTCGGCGGAGCCCCGCTCCTCGTCGCGCAGCAGGTTCGCCATGACCCGTAGCGCCCACTCCATGAGGGGCTTCGACCGCATCCCCACCCGGGTGAGCTCCCGGATGAGGGCCGGGTTGCCGATCACCCGGGCGAAGAGGTTGGCCACCTTGAAGTAGAGGCCGTACTCCTCCTCGAGCATCCCCGGGTACCGGGTGAGCACGGCGTCGTTGCTTCGGGCCGCCGCCTCTGCGATGAGGCCGGCGGCCAGTCGCCCGGTCTCGTAGGCGTAGTCGATGCCCTCGCCGTTGAACGGGTTGACGGCGCCGGCGGCGTCTCCGACGACCAGCCAGTTGGGGCCGGCCTTGGGTCCGACCGAGCCGGCCATCGGCAGGCGTCCACCGGTCGGCGGTTGGGTCGGCTTCGTCGGGTCGATTCCCCAGTGGTCCGGCAGGGAGTGGGCGAACTCCTCCATCAGGACGGAGGTGTTGACGTCCCTGTAGTCCCGGAAGGTCGACAGCAGCCCGACCCCGACGTTGATCGTTCCGTTGCCGACCGGGAAGACCCAGCCGTAGCCGGGCATGGCGTTGCCCTGCCGGTCCCGCACGTCGAGGGCGCTCTCGATCCAGGGGTCGTCGTGCGCCGGGCTCTCGTAGTAGGTGCGGATGGCCATGCCCATCGGGTAGCCGCGGTCGCGTGCGGTGCCGAGCGCCCGACCGAACCGCGAGTTGGCACCGTCGGCGACGACCACGTGCCGGGCGAGGATCGTCGACTCTGCGCCACCCTCCGTCGACCGGACGCCGTCCTTGCACACGACCACCGCCCCGTCGATCCGACCACCCTCGCCCTCGACCGGCCGAAGCGCCTCGGTGGACTGGAGCAGGGTCGCACCTGCGGAGACGGCGTGCTCGGCGACGATGGTGTCGAGGTCGCAGCGGCGGACCACGTACCCGTAGTCCGGGTAGACGGGATGGTCGGGCCACGACATCTCGATGGTGCGGCCGTGGGCGATCGTGCGCAGGCCCCCGAACCGGTGGAACGGTTTGAGCGCACCCGCCAGGCCCATCTCCTCGAGTTGGTGGACCCCCCGCGGGGTGAGTCCGTCACCGCAGGTCTTGTCGCGGGGGAACGCCTTCTTCTCGACGACGACGACGTCCAGCCCGGAGAGGGCCGCCCAGTAGGCGGTGGCGGCGCCGGCGGGACCGCCGCCGACGACAAGGAGGTCGTGGACGTGGGAGGTCATGGACGGTGGAGGGAGCGCCCGGTCGACGCACCCGGCACGGCTTCCTAGTGGTCGTCGCCCGAGGTCGACGCCAACAGGTCGTCGATCTCCTGCGCCGTGATGGTCAGCGGGTCGAAGTGGCCGTCGAGGTCGAGCGTGCCTCCGTGGACGGCGGCGTCGATCGCCTCGGCGAGAGCGTCGTCGGAGCCGCTCAGGCGGGCTCGCTCGTGGAGCACGACACCGAGGAGCTCCTCCTTGGTGAGGACGTCGCCCCAGCCGGGCATGCCACCGGCGACCGTCCGACCGCGGGCGGGATCGCCGTAGGCGTTGCCCAGACCGACGGTGTCGGAGCCCTGCACCACCCAGACGACATGGTCGGCGATCGACGGGAACGTGACGAGGACCTCGCCGTCAGCGAGTGCGTGGCCGCTGCCGCCGCCGCCGGTTGCGCCGTGGCAGCTGGCACAGCGGGCGCCGTAGACGTGGTCACCCTCGGCGAGGACGCCGGTGGCCTCCTGCGGCGGACGCTCGAGCGTTCCGACATAGGTGAATGCCCAGAGGGGGAGGAGCAGGAGTGCCGATGCCGCCCACCAGGGGACCTTGGGGCGGGCGTGGTGGGCGGCGATGTAGGGCGCCACGGGCTCTGGTGCGGCCACGACGACCGGGGCGGGTGCGGCCACGACGGGCGCCTCCGCCGGCGTGGTGGCGGCCGTTGCCTCGGCCGGGGTGTCTGCAGGAGGAGCCTCGCCGGACTTGGCGGCACGGGCCGCCGCCGCTCGCTTCAGGAGGTGCTCGGGGATCTCGGTCAACGCGGCCTCCGGGGCGGCAATGTCGGCAGTGTCGTGGGCGGGTTCCGGCGGCGACGGACGTCCCTGTTCCGGAGCTCCGCTCAGCCTGGCAGGCAGGCTAGCGGTCACAGTAGGCGGTCCGGTGCGGCGAAGCCGACCTGGTCGGAACCAGGGGTCGTTGCTCGAGCGTGTCCGGGCGAGGCGGCCGGACACGCACTTCGGAGGCCGGTCGCTCCTCCTCCGGGGGAACGGTTTTGACCCAGCCGCATGATAGAAACCGCACCAGACAGGGGCCGGCCCGAGACAGGTACCGAGACCGGCGACGGTCGGATACGATGGTGCCCACAGGCGCTTGTGCAGCTTTTCACGAAGTCGCATAACGGCCCCAACCGCCCACCAGCCCGACGAGGAGTCACTAGACGACATGGTCGCGTTCGTCGCATCGATCCTCGCAACCGTCGTGCTCCTCTGGGGCGTCCGCTGGTACCAGGACCGCACTCCCGTCGACCACGACTTCACGTGGGGCGAGGCGATGCTGTTCGCCACCTACGTCTTCCTCGTCTTCTTCTGGGTCTACGGTGTCGTCCCCCACCAGTGGCTGCAGTGGGCGGACAGCGAACTCAACTGGCGGCCCGACCGCTACGTCGCCGGACCGCGGCTGGTCTGGACCGGCGACCAGGGCGTCGTCGAATGGGCCCTTCCCTTCACCCTCGACTACCGGATCTTCCGCGACTTCATCGCAGTCGGCATCTACGCCGTGGCCCTCGGCGGGAACGTCGTCATGTGGAGGCAGTGGCAGGAACGCGGCACGAAGGCGGCAGCCCCCGCACCGACCTCCGAGTACGGACGTCCGCTCGTCAAGGAGGGGGTCGGCGCATGAGCGTCACCGACGCCAATCCCCCGCATCCCACGTTCATCGACGACTACGTACTCCACGAGGTCGATCTCGACTGGATAGCCAAGTCCAGCAAGTTGAAGCAGTTCATCCACATCGACCAGTCCGAGTGCATCATGTGCGAGGGCTGCGTCGACATCTGCCCGTGGAAGTGCATCCACATGGTGCGACCCGACGCCATCGCCGAGTCGGTCGGTACCGAACAGCCGGGCATCGACCCGAGCGACCACGTGATCTTCACGATCGACGACGACGTGTGCACCCGGTGTGCACTCTGTGTGGACCGCTGCCCGACCGGCGTCATCATCCTCGGCAAGATGGTCGAGGCGCCGGCCGACGGCGACTCCCACCAGCGCACGAACAGCCATGGCTACGGCTACGGCATGCGTCTTGCGTAGGCGCGGGCACGACGAGCGACAGGGCTAAGGAGAGACGACGGTGGCCGACGACAACGGCAAGAAGCCCGCGGGTCAGGCGCTTCAGGAGCGGCTGGGCCAGGTGGGAGATCAGATGAAGGCCTCGCAGGCCTGGTCATCGATCTTCCGACCCGGCTCGATCTTCCGCAAGGGCTACAGCGACAACCCCCGGAACCGCTCCTACGTGATCATGAACAGCGTCCTGTACCACCTCCACCCGGTGAAGGTGAAGCGGCACGCCGTAAAGGTCAGCTACACCCTCTGCCTCGGTGGTCTGAGCTTCTTCCTCTTCATCCTGCTCACGGTCACGGGCATCTTCCTGATGTTCTTCTACCGGCCCACTGCCGCCCAGGCTTGGGACGACATGCAGGCGCTCCAGACCGCCGTCGGCTTCGGCCTTATCGTGCGAAACATGCACCGGTGGGCGGCGCACCTCATGGTGCTTTCCGTCTTCCTGCACATGGCCCGCGTCTTCTACCACGGGGCCTACAAGCCGCCACGCGAGTTCAACTGGGTGATCGGCGTCATGCTGCTGCAACTCACCCTGCTGTTGTCGTTCACCGGCTACCTGCTGCCGTGGGACCAGCTGTCACTCTGGGCGGTGACGGTCGGTACCAACATGATGGGCTTCACGCCCGTCTTCGGTGACCAGGTCCGCTTCGTCCTGTTGGGCGGCGTGGAGA
>JARQPW010000026.1 GCA_029577135.1 Acidimicrobiales bacterium | reverse complement strand
TCGCCGTTGGCGGCGATCCGGTCGGCGCCCACGATGGCGGCCCCGACCCCGCCTCCCCGCAGGACCGATGCCGCTGCGCCGTCAGCGATCACCGTGCAGGCGATCCCGTCCCGCCCCAGTTCGAACGCGGTGAGCCGGGCCCCCTGGAACACCGGCCGGGTCTCGTCGGCCCAGACGTGGAGGTCCGGGTTGCCGAGGTGCGCCGAGCGGATGACGCCGAGCGCCGTGCCGTATCCGACTGTGGCCAGCGCTCCGGCGTTGCAGTGGGTGATGACCTGGTCGATGCCGACCAGCAGGGGTGCTCCGGCGTCCCCGATGGCCCGGCAGGTGGCGAGGTCCTCGGCGGCGAGCCGCTGCGCACAGGCGACGACCGCCCGACGGACGTCCGCCACGTGTCCCCCGGCGACGCCACGTGCCTCGCCGAGGACGACCTCGACCGCCCAGATCAGGTTGACCGCCGTCGGCCGGGTGGCGAGCAGCGCCTCCGCCACTTCTCCGAGTTCAGCCAGGAGTTCGTCGGCCGAGCCGGCCTCCGACCCCTCGGCGGCAAGGGCGAGGCCGAATGCTGCGGTGATGCCGATGGCTGGGGCGCCGCGCACCTCGAGGTCGGAGATCGCCTGCGCCACCCGCTGCCAACCCTCGCAGCGGACGTACCGCTCGGTCTCGGGCAGGGCGGTCTGGTCCAGGAGCACCACGGCGCCGTCGACGTACTCGACCGTCGGTGGGTACGGATCCGTCCGCTCCCCGGTCACCTGACTACCCTCGCTCGCATGACCTAGCCCACCCACGGGCCTCGGGTTCGTCCCTTATGGGGCCGGTCACCCATTTTCCAGATGGCCCCCATCGCCTCCAAGAGGCGCTTCAGGAACCCGCGACTATCAGCCGGGTCCAGATCGTCGGCCTCTGGCGTCTCGTCCATGCGGTGATTATCTCAGATGCGCAAGACCTAACCAATAACCCCTTCAGTCGGCCCACTGTCCCCGACCCCCTGTGGCGGGGAGCCCGTGGGCCTTTCTTCGCCCTAATGTTGAGTTATGAACCGTCGGGCTGGTATGTACCTGCCTCGCTACCACGCCCATGTCCCGCTCCGGGATCGCTGCGATCTTCGCACAGGCGCAGAAACCTCGTCCCACGGGGGCCGGTGATGGGGGCTGGCGACGGCCGCCACCGCCTCGACGGCCGGGTCGCCCTGGTCACGGGCGCCAACAGTCCGATCGGGGTTGCGATCGCGTCGACCTTGGCTGCCCACGGTGCCCAGGTCCTGCTCGGTGTCCACCGGGCCACCGACCGGGCGTCGGCGCTGGCCGACGAACTCAGCACCCGTTGCCTCACCGCCGACCTCGCCCAGGATGATGGCCCGGAGTCGCTCGTGGGCCAGGCACTCGAAGTCCACGGCCGCCTCGACATCCTGGTCAACAACGCCGCCCTGCAGACGCTCGAGCCGCTGGCCGACATCGACGCCGTGGCGTGGGATGCGGTCCTCGATGTCAACCTCCGCGCCATCCACCTCCTTGTCCGCGCAGCGGCCGACGCACTCGCCGCGAACGGAGGAGAGCAGGGCGGGTCCGTCGTCAACGTCGCCTCAATCGAGGCGCACCAGCCGGCACCCGGACACGGCCACTACGCCGCCGCCAAGGCCGCCCTCGTGATGCTCACCCGCTCCGCCGCCCTCGAGTACGGGACACGCGCCATCCGCGTCAACAGCGTGTCACCCGGGCTGGTCGACGACGGCGGGCTGTCCGACCGTTGGCCGGAGGGGGTCGAGCGCTGGCTGGCGGCGGCCCCCCTCGGTCGGCTCGGCACGCCCGAGGACGTGGCCGAAGCCGTGGCCTTCCTCGCCTCGCCGCAGGCGACCTGGATCACGGGAACCGACCTCGTCGTCGACGGTGGCGTCCTGGCCCGTCCGACCTGGTAGTCGGAGCGCGCGGCTAGCCGCGGGTCAACTCGGCGATCCGTTCTGCCGCCGACGGCCAGTCGGCGACCAGGTCGTCCCGTCGGCCGAGTTCGAACCCTTCGTCTGCATAGGGGGGTGCCATGGTGGTGCCCAACAGGGTCCACTCCCCGCGCGTCGAGGAGCCCTGCCACACGCCGGCCGGAACGACCACCTGGGGTCGTTGGCCCGCAACCAGGTCGTCGCCCATGAGTACCTCCGCCGCCGAACCGTCGGGGAACAGCAGCAGGAGGGCCGCAGGCGCCCCCGCATAGTGGTGGTACACCTCCGGTCCGGCGAGCCGGTGCATCGCCGAGAAGTCGCCGTCGGTGAGCAGGTAGTGGATGGCGCTCGAGTCGCCGTCCAGCAACGTCTGTGCCCAGCGACCGCCCTCGCCGGGCAGGGGGACCAGTCCCAGCAGTTCGGCCACCACGTCGGCCCCGAGCGGACCGCTCATCCGGCGGCCAGCCGTTCAGCCCGCTGCTGCACCTCTGACCGCGCCCGCTCCTCGTCGACGTGCAGGACGACTCCGTCGGCCACCACCGGCTCGCCGGCCACCCAGACGTCGCTGACCCGCCTGTCGCCGCCCGACCAGGCCACGTGGGCGAGGAGCTCGGAGGGCCCGGTGACCGGGACGAAGGCATGGTGGTCGAGGTCGAGCCGCAGGAAATCGGCAGCCCAACCAGGGGCCAGTGCACCCACGTCGTCGAGGCCAACCGCCCGACCGCCGATGCGCGTCGCCATGGCCAGCACCTCGGCAGGCCCGACCAGCGTGGCGTCCAGTCCGGTGACGCGAGCCAGAAGGGGCGCCATCTTGACCTCCTCCCAGAGGTCGAGCGTGTCGTTGGACGCCGGTCCGTCGGTGCCGAGGGCCACCGTCACGCCCGCCTCGAGCATGCGGGCCAGCGGTGCCACGCCCGAACCCAACTTCATGTTCGACAACGGGCAGTGGGCGACCGCCACGCCGTGTCCGGCCAGAACTCCGATGTCGTCGTCGTCCACCCAGACGCAGTGGGCAGCCAGCACCTTCCCGCCGAACACCCCGTGGTCGGCGAGGACCCGCACGACGCTGGCTCCGTGGGCCGCCTCGAGTTCGGCGCTCTCCTGGCTGGTCTCGGCGAGGTGGACGTGCAGGACCACGTCGAGCCGACGGGCCAGGTCGGCCAACTCGGCGACGCGCTCGACGCCGAGGTCGTAGGCGGAGTGCGGTGCGACGCCGACGGTGACCCGGCCTGCGGGGTCGTGGTACCGGGTGTGGAATGCCTCGATGACCTGCGACCGGCCCTCTCCCGAATCGTCGGGGTGGAGCGCCGACACCACTCCCGGCGTCATGACCAGGCGGGCGCCGGACGCCCGCACCGCCTCGACCACCGGTTCCTCGTGGAGGTACATCTCGCAACTCGTCGTCACGCCGGCTCGCAGCATCTCGGCGGAGCCGAGCGTCATTCCCCACCAGACGTCCTCGGGCGTCATCCGGCCCTCGCGGGGCCACATGGCCTCCGTCAACCAGCGCCAGAGCGGCAGGCCGTCGCCCGCACCGCGCAGGAGGGTCATCGGGGTGTGGCAGTGGGCGTTCACGAGCCCCGGCATCACCAGCCCGCCGAGGTCCCGCACGGTGGTTCCCCCGACCTCGGGTGCGTCGTCGGCTTCCCCCACCCAGCAGATCCGGCCGTCCTCGATGTCGAGTGCGCCCGGGGCGTGCACCGCTCCCGCCTCGTCACACGTCAGGATCGTGTCGGCCAGGTATCTGGTGCGCCCCACCGACCGGACGCTAGTTCGCACAAGCGGCCTTTCCCGTGCCAGCGGCGGTTCGGTAGCCTGCCCCATGGAGGAAGCAGCCACGACCCCCGATCCGGCGACAATCCGGCGAGCACCGAAGGTGGTCCTGCACGACCACCTCGACGGCGGCCTCCGTCCGGCCACCGTCATCGAGTTGGCCGACCTGCACGGCTACGACGGCCTTCCCACCGACGACGTCGACGAACTGGCCGCCTGGTTCGTCCGCGGCGCCGACCGGCGCGACCTCGGCCTCTACCTCGAGACCTTCGCCCACACAGTGGGCGTCATGCAGCACGCCGAGGCCTGTCACCGGGTCGCTGCCGAGTGCGCCGCCGACCTGGCCGCCGACGGGGTCGTGTACGCCGAGGTCCGGTACGCCCCCTCGCTCCACACGCAGCAGGGCCTCGCCCTCGACGCGGTCGTCGAGGCGGTGCTGGCCGGACTCGCCGAGGGCTCTGCCGGCACGGGACTCACGGTCGGCACGCTCCTCACTGCGATGCGCACCGACACCGACTCGCTGCAGATCGCCGAGACGGCCGTGCAGTACCGGGACCGCGGCGTGGTCGGCTTCGACATCGCCGGACGCGAGGCCGGCTACCCGCCCACGCTGCACCTCGAGGCGTTCCAGTACCTCCAGCGCGAGAACTTCCACTTCACGATCCACGCCGGCGAGGCCTTCGGTCCAGCCTCCATCTGGGAGGCGATCCAGTTCTGTGGCGCCGAGCGGCTCGGACACGGCGTCCGCATCGTCGACGACATCACCACCGACGCCGACGGCTCCCACCGGCTGGGGCGCCTCGCCGCCTTCGTCCGCGACCGGCGCATCCCGCTCGAGCTCTGCCCAACCTCCAACGTGCACACCGGCGCCGCCGCCTCGATCGCCGACCATCCGATCGGCACCCTGCGATTACTCGGATTCCGGGTCACCGTCAACACCGACAACCGCCTCATGAGCGGGGTATCGATGAGCTCCGAGTTCGAGGCCCTCCGGGACGCGTTCGGGTGGGGACTCGCCGACTTCCGCTGGCTCACCATCAACGGCATGAAGAGCGCCTTCGCCCCCTTCGACCAGCGCCTCGCCATCATCGAGGACGTCATCAAGCCCGGCTACGCCGAACTGGCCGAACTCGGTGGCGTCGACGGGGAGCCCCGGCCCACCTGACGACCGACTGCCGGCGCGTGCTAGGCACTCGCGATGCCCACCCTGTCCGAGGCCGATTCGCGCAGACTCGTCGAAGATGCCGGCGTGGCGGTGTCCCCTTGGGCGACGGCCTCCGACTCCGGGTCGGCTGTTGAGGCCGCTGAGGCACTCGGGTTCCCCGTCGTGGTCAAGCTCTGTGGCGAGGCCATCGCCCACAAGACCGAGCGCGGCCTCGTTCGACTGGGCCTCTCGTCGCCGGACGAGGCCGGGGAGGCCGCCACCGACCTGCTGGCCACCGCCCGGCCCGAGGACGGAGAGGTCGGGTTGATCGTCAGCACGATGGTGCACGGCAATCGGGAGCTCATCGCCGGGCTGGTCCGCGACGAGCAGTTCGGGCCCTGCGTCATGCTGGGCGTCGGTGGCATCCTCGCCGAGGCGGTCGCCGACGTCGCCTTCCGACTGGCTCCCCTCGAGCGTGGCGACGCCCTCGACCTCATCGACGACCTCGGCGCCCAGTCCCTGCTCGACGAGTTCCGAGGCGAGCCCGCCGTGGACCGCGAGGCCCTCGCCGACACCCTGCTGGCGCTCTCCAGGATCGCCGAGGACGCAAGCGTTCTCTCGGTCGACTTGAACCCGCTGATCGTCGTCGACGGCCGGCCGGTCGCTGCCGACGCGCTGGTCGAGACCGCCTGATGGCCCGCGACCTCACCCCCCTCTTCGAGCCTCGGGGCGTCGTCGTCACCGGCGTGTCGAACCATCCGGGCAAGTTCGGCTTCGTGGCCCTCCACAACGTCCTCTCCTGCGGCTTCTCCGGCCCGGTGTTCGCCGTGGGCCGCGAGGAGGGCGAGGTCCTCGGCCACCCGGTCCTCGCCTCCGTCGCCGACCTGCCCGACGGCGGAGCCGACCTGCTCGTGCTGTGCACCCCGGTCGGCGCCAACGAGGAGATCGTCCGGATCGCCGCAGCCCGCGGAGTCCGGGCCGTGTTCTGTGCAGCCGGCGGCTATTCCGAGACCGGATCCGAGGGCATCGAGGCCGAGGCACGACTCATGGCACTGGCAGACGACCTGGGGCTCATCCTGGCGGGCCCCAACGGACAGGGGGTGGTCTCGCCTCCGGTCGGCCTCTGCGCACAGATCGTCGCCCCGTATCCGCCGAGGGGACGCATCGCCGTGGCCTCGCAGTCCGGCAACTTCGTCTCGACCTTCCTCAACTACGCCGGACAGACCGGCATCGGCATCAGCCGAGCCGTCTCCGCCGGCAACGCCGCCGCCACCAGCATCGCCGACTACCTCGAGTGGTTCGCCGACGACCCCGAGACGGACGTCGCCCTCTGCTACCTGGAGGGCCTCCCCGACGGTCGTGCCTTCTACGAACGCGTCCGGGAGGTCACGTTGCGGATGCCGGTCGTGGTCGTCAAGGGCGGCACCACGGACGGCGGACAGCGGGCCGCCGCCTCCCACACCGGGTCGCTGGCCAGCGACGACCGGATCTTCGACGGCATGGTCCGACAGGCGGGGCTGGTCCGGGCCGCCACGATCGAGTCCGCCTTCGAGGCGGCGGCGACCTTCGCCACCCAGCCCCTACCCGCCGGCAACCGGGTCGTGGTGCTGAGCACAGCCGGCGGTTGGGGCGTCGTGACCGCCGACGCCGTGACGGCCCACCCCGACCTGGCGCTCGCACCGCTGCCCGACGACCTCCGGGCCGCCATCGACGGGATGCTCCCACCCCGGTGGAGCCGCAACAACCCGGTCGACCTGGCCGGTGGCGAGACCCGCGACACGATTCCGGACCTACTGGACCTCACCGCCGCCCACCCCGAGGTCGACGCGATCGTCCAACTCGGCCTCGGGATCCAGGGGAACACGGCCGCATTGACCCGGAGCGGGCCCTTCCACCCCGACCACGGCCTCGAGCGCATCGTCGACTTCCACGAGCGCCAGGAGCGCCGCTACGCCGAGGCCGCAGCAGCGGCCGCCGATGCGCACGGCAAGCCCGTGCTGGTGGCCTCCGAACTGGCCGTGGCCCGGCCCGACAACCCGATGGTCGCCGCCGTCCGCGACTCGGGGCGGCTCTGCTATGCCTCGGCGGACCGTGCCGTCACCGCCCTCGGCCACCTGGTTCGCTACGCGGCCCGCCGGAGGGCCCGGACCTGATCGTCAGGCGGGTCGGTCAGACGCTGGCGGCCCGCAGGGCAGCCGCAAGGTTTCCCCGTCGGCCGACCACGACTTCTTCGAGGCCGAGGAACTCAGCCAGGCGCTCGAGTTCGACCCTCAACTCCGCAGCCACCCGCTCCCGGTCGACGCCCTCCTCGGCGAACACGCCCCGAGCCAGCAGTCGCCCGCCGGGACGGTCGGCCTTGACGTCGACCCGACCGACGAGTGCCTCGCCCAGCAGGAACGGGAGCACGTAGTAGCCGTACTCGCGCTTCTCGGCGGGCACGTAGATCTCGATCCGGTACCGGAACCCGAACAGACGCTCGGCCCTCGGGCGGAACCAGACGACCGGGTCGAACGGCGAGAGCAGCGCCCGGGCGCCGACCCTGCGCGGCAGCACCACCTCCGGATGCCGGAAGGCCGGCTCCCGCCATCCCTCGACCGACACCTCCTGCAGGCGACCGGCATCGACCAACTCGCCGAGCCGTGACCGGGCCTCGGTCGTTCGGAGGCGAAAGTAGTCGACCAGGTCGGCGACCGTGCCAACCCCGTGCGAGCGAGCCGCCCGCTCCAGGAGGCCACGCTGCGTCTCGTGTCCACCTGGCGTCGGTCGGCGACGGACCTCCTCGGGGACCAGGTTCGCCAGGGGGTGGAACTCCTTCTGGAAGTTGTCCGTCCGCGTGATGCCCACCTCGCCGATCCGGAACAACCAGTCGAGCGCACGCCGACCGTCGGACCGGCCGCTCCACCAGGTTCCCTGACGGGGGCGAGGGTCGCTCAGTTCGCCGGCGAACAGGCGCCCTCTCCGAACCACCTCCTCCAGGACCTTGTCCACATACGCCGCCTGGGCGGTCGCCATGGCGTGGAGGCCGGGCCAGGTCTCTCCCTCGGCCGCCCGTTGCCTGGACCAGCGCAGCAGCGGCTCCATAGACACCGGGACGACCGAGGCCTCGTGCGACCACGCCTCGAACATCTCGCCGGACCGCCACAGCCAGTCGTCGAGCGCCTCCCGGTCGTAGGGGCCGAGGCGGCTGTACACCGGCAGGAAGTGCGACCGGCACACGGCCTGCACCGAGTCGAGTTGCAGGAGGCCCAGTCGGCCGAGGACGCGCCGGAAGTGGCGCACGTCCACGCGGCCCGACGGCGCCGGATCTGCGAAGCCCTGCGCAGACAGCGCCAGCCGGCGGGCGGCGGCGATCGACAGGTCGGATTTCGGCATGTGGCGCAGTGTGACCCGCCACGTCGCCCGTCGTCGCCTCCGGCTGCGCCCGCAACACCGTCTACCCTGAACGTCCCATGCTCGACCACGTGTTCACGGACGCCATCGGTGCCCTGCGCGAGGCCCTCGAGGCGGCGCGCCTCGAACGGCTGGCGTTCGAGGAGCGGTTCCAGGCCGACGTGATGCTCGGCGACCTGACGTGGGAGACCTCCTACGGCCTCCCGGGCGAAGGCGATCCGCCACGGGTCCGCTGCGACCTCACTTTGGAGTGGCCCACCTGGTCGCAGACCGCATACCGGCAGTGGACCCTCGACGGCGAGTCCGCAGAGCCGCCCCAGATCACGGTCGAGGTTGTGCTCCGGGTCCAGCGGCTGGCCGGCGAACCGGTTCCGTCGGCCGTCATCGCCGTGCTGCCCGATCCCCCGTCCGTGGGCGACGTGGAACTCGAGGCGACCGGACCCACCGTCGAGACGATCTACGACCGCGGCCTCGACGACCCCGACTGGGCGATCGAGTTCTCCTACGAGGGCACCTACGAACTCGACGACGAGGCACTCGAGGACGGCGCCGTCCTCGACGACCACTTCGGCGCCCTCGGCGGTTGGGTCAGCGGCACGCTCGTCCGACTGGGCGACCTCGCCCTGGAGTTCCGGCCACCCGACCAGCAGGCCCCCGCCTGACAGGTCCGCTCAGACGCCGCCGGCGATGCCGCCGCGGAACGGCCTCAGGTCCTCGAACTCGGGGTCCCGGTCCTCCGCCTTGGCGGTGAACGACTCGACCATGTCGGCCGGGTGGAACATGCCCGCCTGCCAGGTGGCGATGTGGTCGAGGGCGTCGGCGGTCGAGTGGTCGCGGGCGTAGCGAACCATCTCCTTGGTCCCCCAGATCGCAAGAGGCGACTTCGACGCGATCTCGGCGGCCACGGCCTGCACCCCGGCCAGGAGCGCCTCGTGGTCGGGGAACACCTCGTTGACGAGGCCCACGGCCTTCGCCTCGTCCGCCGTCATCCGGCGGCCCGTGTAGGCGAGCTCGCGGCAGACGCCGTCGGGAATCAGCTTGGGGAGCCGCTGCAGCGTGCCCACGTCGGCGGTCATGCCGATGTTGATCTCCTGGATGCAGAAGAAGGCGTCCTCGGTGGCATAGCGCATGTCGCAGGCGGTGACCATGTCGACGGCGCCGCCGATGCAGCCGCCCTGGATGGCGGCGAGGACCGGCATGCGGGCCTTCTCCAGGCAGCTGAAGGTCTCCTGGAGGTGGAGCACGCCCAAGCGCATGTCGGCCCGGACCCGGCCGGGCTCGCCCGAGCCCCCGCCCCCACCTCCGCCCGAGAAGACGGAGAGGTCCATGCCGGCACAGAAGTGGCGCCCGGTGGACGCCAGGACCATGGCCCGCGCGCTGCCCGTGGCATCCAGCTCGCGGACCAGCGTGGGCAACTCGTCCCAGAAGGCGGGGACCATCGTGTTGAGTTCATCGCCGCGGCACAGGGTCACCGTGGCGATGCCGTCGGCAAGGTCGATGTCGAAACAGGAATAGCCGTCGCTCATGGGGAGGAGATGATTCCACACCTCACGGCCCGAGCCGTAGTCGACGGGCCTTGGGCCTCAGTCGTCGAACAGGGGTGACAGCGTCTCGCCGGCGAGGGCGACGATCTCGGGATCGTGGCCGTTTGCGGGCATGTTGATGGTGACACCGTCGATGCCGAGGTCGAGCTGCTCCTGGACGCCCGCCCGCACCTCGTCCGGGTCGCCCATCACGATTCGCTCCATCACCGTCGACCGGACCGACTCGTCGAGGGCATCCCAGTCGACGCCCTGTGCCGCGAAGAACGTCCGTCGGGCCTCCTCGGCGCCCTCGTGGGTGGAGGAGATGATCACCGTCCCGAGCCGGGTCACGGAGACCTCCGACGGGTCACGTCCGACCCGCTCGCAGTGTGCGGCCAGGACGTCGAGCTTCCGGGGGATCTCCGGCACCGAGCAGTTGAGGTTCGACTCGTCGGCGTACTCTGCGGCAAGGCGCAGGGTCTTCTTCTCACCGGCACCGCCGATCATGATCGGCACCCGGTGCAACGGCCGTGGCTCGTTGATGGCGTCCTCGACCCGGTAGTGACGCCCCTCGAACGTGGGACGCTCACCGCGCAGCATGGGCCCGATGATCGACAGGGCCTCCTCGAGCTTCTCGAAGCGCTGGGTGAACGTCCCGAACTCGAACCCCAGGGAGTCGTGCTCCAGTTCGAACCATCCGGCTCCGATGCCGAGCATGGCGCGGCCCCCGGAGACGATGTCGAGGGTGGTGACGGTCTTCGCCAGGAGCGACGGACTCCGGTAGGTGTTGCCGGTCACCAACGACGACAGTTGCACCCGCTCGGTCGCCACGGCCAGGGCGGCGAGAAGCGTGTAGCACTCGAGCATGTGGTCGTCGGGCCGACCCAGGAGCGGCAGTTGGTAGAAGTGGTCCATCACGAGCACGGTGTCGAAGCCCGATGCCTCTGCGGCCCGGGCCTGGGCCACGACGGCGTCGAACAGCCCGTCAGGACCGACGCCCGGATAGGTGAAGTTGGGGATCTGGTACCCGAGTCGCATCATCGTGGGGAAGTTAGCCGTCGCCCGCCACGCCCCCACATGCGGGTCGACGGACCACGATCCGTCAGCCGAGGATCTGTTCTGCGATGGCCACCAGGTCCGCCTCGGGGCGGGCGCCCAGATGGCCGATGATCTCTGCGGCGGCGATGCTCCCGAGCCGGGCGGCGCGCTCGAGTGAGGCACCCCGGCTGAGGCCGACGAGGACACCAGAGGCATACAGGTCGCCGGCACCCGTGGTGTCGACCACCCCGTGGTCGAGCTCGTCGGCGGCCACCCGGATTCGATCCGAACCCGAGACCACGAGAGAGCCCGCCGTGCCGAGGGTCACGAAGGCGACGTCGACGTCTCCGGCGACCGCATCGGCGGCCAGCGCGAGGTCGTCCACCTCGTACAGGGCCCGTAACTCGTCGGCATTCCCGAAGACCACGTCGACCCGATCGACGATCAGCTCCCGCCACTCGACGCGGTGCCGGTTGACGCAGAACGAGTCCGAGAGCGTCAGCGACACCGTCCGCCCCGCCCCGCCGGCCACGTCCATGGCGTGACGAATACCGGCCTTGGCAGGCTCCATGTCCCACAGGTAGCCCTCGCAGTAGAGGTGGGAGGCCGAAGCGACCAGCGCCTCGTCGATCTCGTCGGGGCTGAGGTGGGCGGAGACGCCGAGGTAGGTGTTCAGCGTCCGTTGGGCATCGGGCGTGACCTGGATGAGGCAGCGGGCGGTCGGAAGCCCGTCGACCTTCCCGGGGACGTCGAAGCCGACCCCGGCCGCCCGGAGGTCGTTGCGGAAGGCCTCGCCCAGGTCGTCGGCGGCGACGAGCCCCAGGTACGCCGCAGCCCTTCCGAAGCCGGCGACGCCGACCATCGTGTTCGCCGCCGAACCGCCGGATGCGGTGATACCCGACGGCATGGCGACCTCGAGCTCGTTCGCCCGATCGAGGTCGATCAGCGTCATCGAATTCTTCACCAGTTCGTGGTCATCGATGAAGCCGTGGCCGACCTCGGCGATCACGTCGACGATGGCGTTTCCGACACCCACGACATCGATGCTCGGTTCGACCATGGAATGCACTCCTCTGACGGTCCCTGTTGGCCCACGGCCGGACAGTCTGCCGCACGGGACCGACCGATGACACACGTTTCGGACAGGCCCCGGACGCGCCGAGGCGCCGGCCCCGTTGGAACCGGCGCCTGGGCTATCGCCCGAGGACTGGTCAGGGGATCAGGTCAAGCAACCAGTCCTCTCGCGATGGCACCACTCAACCGCTCGGTGGCGGTGAGCCCCTCGCGGCGCCGATCGCGGTCACGCCGTCGCCCCACGGCGATCGCCAGGGCGAAATCATCCTCGACGGGGAATTCCCCCTCGCCGAGAACAGGCAGGTGCGGCAGGGGCATGTCGTGGCGACGCGCCTGGTGTCGTCCACCCCGCCGTTCGGACCTTCGGCCCGTGAACCCCATGGTCTCCCCTCTCCGACCGTCGGCGAACCGGCAGCCACTCGGGGGGCCGCCCCGCCCCCGGAATCCCGGAGGGTCGAAACGGTCCCTACTCCGCCCCGTATTCCACACGCTCCGCACCCGCCCCGGGTTGCGGACGCGTGACGATCCACGCGCGATTTACCGAAGGAAGGGCCCGCAGCGCGCGCTCCCGTGTCGTCCCGTCACGATCCGCGCGATTCCGCACCGGTAGCCTCCCGCTGCCATGGCGCGCCACCCCGTCTCCCCTGACCTCCTGCGATGAACTCCCACCGGCTGCCGCGCCACATCCTCCCCCGCCGCTACGACCTGACCCTGCGCCCCGATCTCTCGGACCACGTCTTCAGTGGGACCGTCTCCATCGAGGTCGACGTCGTCGATCCGGTCGACGCCCTGGTCCTGAACGCCGCCGCACTGTCGATCGGGGCCGCGACCTGGACGGATGCCGGCGGAACCACCGACTGCGTCGTGGACCTCGACGGCGGCCTCGAGCAGGTGCGACTCACCCCACCGGGGCAGGTCGCTCCCGGCAGGGGGCGGCTGGAACTGGCCTTCACCGGTGAGCTCAACGACCGCCTCTGCGGCTTCTACCGCAGCACGCTGGTCGACCCCGACGGCACTACCCACACCATCGCGACCACGCAGTTCCAGGCCACCGACGCCCGACGCTGCTTCCCGTGCTTCGACGAGCCCGACATGAAGGCCGTGTTCGGCGTGACGCTCGACGTCCCGGACGGACTCTTCGCCGCGTCCAACGGCGCCGAGGCCTCACGCACAGCGCTCGGCGACGGACACGACCGGGTCCAGTTCACCGACACCATTCCCCTGTCGACCTACCTGGTCGCCTTCGTCGTCGGTCCCCTGGCAGTCACCGATCCGGTCGATGTCGACGGGGTGCCGGTCCGCGTCGTCCACCCGCCGGGCAGGGCACACCTCGCGGACTTCGCCCTCGACGTCGCCGCGCATTCGCTGCGCTGGTTCGCCGACTGGTACGGCATCCCGGTGCCCGGTGGCAAGGTCGACCTCGTCGCCCTGCCCGACTTCGCCTTCGGGGCCATGGAGAACCTCGGTTGCATCACCTTCCGCGAGGTACTCCTGCTCGTCGATCCGGAGACCGCCACCCAGCGGGAGCTCGAGAGCGTCGCCGCCGTGCTCAGCCACGAACTGGCCCACCTCTGGTTCGGCGACCTCGTCACCATGCGCTGGTGGAACGGCATCTGGCTGAACGAGGCGTTCGCGACGTTCATGGAACTCAAGGCGGTCGAGGCCTACCGGCCCGACTGGGAGGTCTGGACCGGCTTCGGTGCCGCCAGGACCAGTGCCCTCGACGTCGACTCGCTGGCCACCACCCGCCCGATCGAATACCCGGTGGTGACCCCGGAGGACGCCGAGGGCATGTTCGACGTCCTCACCTACGAGAAGGGCGCTGCGGTCGTCCGGATGCTGGAGCAGTTCCTCGGCGAGGAGGTCTTCCGGGACGGCGTGCGCCACTACCTGGCCGAACACCTCCACGGGAACACCGACAACGAGGACCTCTGGGAATCGCTCGAGGCGGCCTCGGGACAGCCCGTACGGGATCTCATGCATGCGTGGATCTTCCGGGGCGGCCACCCCCTGGTCGAGGCCACCACGGCCGACGACGGCTCGGTGCGACTCGCGCAGTCGCCCTTCCGGTACGACGGGGAGGACGACGGCACCCGTTGGGCGGTGCCAGTCCGGCTCCGGACCGCCAGCGGCGAGCACCGCCTGCTCCTCGACCCGTCCCGGGACGCAACCGCCGTCGAGGCGGTGGCCGACATCGCCGACCTCCGCTCACTCAACGTCGACGCCTCGGGTTTCTACCGCACGACCCTCCTCCCGACCCCCGGGTCGCCGGCGACCGAGCGGGCCGCCGCCGTCGCCGACCACTGGGCGCAGGTACTGGCCGGCCGGGTGGGACACGGCTCGTTCCTCGAACTGGCCGATTCGTTGGCCGACGACACCGACCTGGGGGTCTGGCAGGCGATCCTCGGCGGCCTCACGACCCTCGACGTTCTGGCTCCCGGCCGATTCGCCGGACGGGCCGCAACGATCCTGCGTCCCCCCATCGAGCGGCTGGGCTGGGAGGCCTCCCCGGCCGACGACGACCGCTCCCGGCAACTCCGGGGCCTCGTCCTCACCGCCGCCGGAACCGTGGCCGCCGTCGACCACGTCATCGCCGGGGCGCGAGCCCTCTGGGACGCCCCGATCGTCGACCCCGCAGTGGCGACGGCGGTCGTGGCCATCGTGTCCGCCCACGGCGACGCAGACGCCTACGCCGAATGCCGCGAGCGGGCCCGGCGGGCCGAAACCGCCCAGGTCGAGCAGCGGCACCTGCGTGCCCTCACCCGCTTCCCGGGATCCGACGAGGTGTCGACCCTGCTCGACGAGCTCCTGGGTGGCGGCATCCGCAGCCAGGACGCCCCTTACCTCCTACGCGACGCCCTTGCGCATCCGTGGCACCGCGGGTTCGTCTGGCGGACGGTCACCGACCGCTGGGACGAGGTGACATCGAGGTTCCCGTCCAACAGCATCGCCCGCATGCTCGAGGGCGTCCGATCGCTGGTGGGCGCCGACACCGATCCCGACGTCGAGGCGTTCCTCCAGGCGCAACCCGTTCCCCAGGGGAGCCGCCAGGTCGCCCAGCACCTCGAGCGACGACGCGTCAACCAGCGCCTGGCCGAACGTCTGGCACCTGCCTGACGGGCGCCTCAGCCCTTGGGTACCAGCTCCAGCCGGAACGCGGCATCGGTGCCCGACAGGGTGGCGACGAACCGGTGTGCCCTCGACGCGGGGTCGATCGCGACGCAGGTGAACTGCTGGCCGGCACGGGCCACGCGGACGGGCGGATCACACCACACCTCGTCGACGTCGCCCAGGTCCGCTACCAGGCGCTCCTCGACCTCGGCTGCCACGTCCACGGCGCGCACGAGGGTCACCCCGGAGGAGACCACCATCCGGTCGAGGCGATCCGGCCGGGTCACCTTCACCGGGACGTCGACGCCGGCGATGATCGCCGTGCACGACACGGGGCCGAGCCCGTCGAGCGTGATCTCCGGGCAGACGACGACTGTGACCACCTCGGGGTGGTCGGGCACGAGGCCGGCGGGAATCGCACGCTCCAGGGCCTCGACGTCGACGGTCCCGGGGCGATCGGGTGCGCCACAACCCGACACGACGAATACCAGGGCGAGCACCGCCAGTCGGACCGTCAACCCCACTCGGCGGCCACCTCCAGCGCCTCGTCCCAGCCGGCGCCCTGCTCGAGCAGTGCCCTGCCCTGCATCACCTGACGCGGCCGGTTCATACCGAGCACCGCCGTGAGGCGCCCCTGGCACCCGTAGAAGGCGGCGAACCGGTGCTCGTCGGTCGAGCCGTCGACCACCCGTACCTCGTCGTCGGGGTTGGGCCGCCCCGCCAACTGGATCTTGCGGTCGTACTGGTCGCTCCAGAACCATGGCACCGGCGCGAACGCCTCGGCCTCCTCATCGGTGGTCAACAGCCGCCGGGCGGCGTGGCGGCCCTGCTCGACCGCGTTGTCCCAGTGTTCCACCCTCGCTGACTCCCCGGTGCGCGGGTTGGTCCAGCGGGCCACGTCGCCGGCCGCCACCACGTTCGGGGCGGCCAGGCAGGTGGGATCGCAGACCACGCCGTCGTCGAGGGTCAGGCCGGAGCCCTCGAGCCAGTCGGTGTTGGGCACCACGCCGATTCCGACGACCACCAGGTCGGCGTCGACACCCGATCCGTCGACCAGTTCGACGGTCATGGCGCCGGGTACACCGGACACGGTGGACACGCCGACGCCGCAGCGCAGGTCGACGCCGTTGGCGGCGTGCACGTCGGCGACCACGGCCCCCATCTCCTCGCCCAGCACGCGGGCGAACGGCGCCGGCAGGGCCTCGACCAGGGTCACGGCGGCGCCTCGTCCGACCGCCACCGACGCCACCTCGGCGCCGATGAACCCGGCGCCGATGACGACCATCCGATTGGCACCGGCGTCGAGTTCAGCCCGGATGGCGAGGCAGTCGTCGAGCGTCCGCAACGTGTGGACGCCTTCGAGGCCCTCGGTGCCCGGCAGGGTCCGGCACCGCGCCCCGGTGGCGATCAGGAGGCCGTCGAAGGGCTCGGGAACCCCGTCGACCTCAAGTTCCCGGACGGCGACGTCGAGGCCGGTGGCACGCACGCCGAGTCGCAGGTCGAGCCCGAGCGGCTCGAGTTTCTCGGCGGGGGTCAGGACCGCCCGCTCGGGTTCCCAGTCGCCGGCGAGGACCTGCTTGGAGAGGGGCGGTCGGTCGTAGGGCTGGTGCGACTCGTCGCCGATGAGGCTGATGCGACCTGCGAAGCCGTCACGGCGGAGGGACTCGGCGGCCCGGAGGCCGGCCAGGGAGGCTCCGACGATGGTGATGGAGCGCCGCACGACTTTCCTGGATCGGTCGGTCGGCGCCGGGGGTGGGCCGTTCAGCCCTCGATCGCGATCGCCTGCTTCGGACAACGCTGGACGGCTTCCTCCATCGCCTCGCGGCGGTCCTCGTCGGGCGCCTCGTTCAGGACGTAGAGGAAGTCGTCGTCACGCACCTCGAACACGTCGGGGGCGATCGCCATGCAGATGGCGTTGCTCTCGCAGAGGTCATAGTCGACGACGATGCGCATGGTTCTCTCCAGCAGGATCGTGGGCAGGTGCGCGGATCGTATTCGGTCGGGGGGGCCGCTGCGATCTCAGGGCTTCTCGGCGCCGACCACCCACATGGCGAAGTACTGGGCGCCGCCGCCGTATGCGTGCCCGAACGCCCGCCGTGCACCGTCCACCTGGTGGTCGCCGGCCATCCCCCGGACCTGCAGCGCCGCCTCGGCGAAGCGGATCATGCCCGAGGCACCGATCGGGTTGGACGACAAAACCCCGCCGGAGCAGTTGACGGGAAGGTCGCCACCGTCGAGGTGCGTGGCCCCCTCCTCCACCATGCGCCACCCGGCGTCACGCTCCGCGAACCCGATGCTCTCCAACCACATCGGCTCGTACCAGGAGAACGGCACGTACATCTCCACGACGTCGATCTCGGCCCGGGGATCGGAGATGCCCGCCTGGCGGAACACATCGGCCGCACAGTCCCTGCTGGCTTGCGGATTCACCTCGTCGCGCCCCGGGAAGTTGTTGGCCTCGGACCGCATCGCCGTTCCGTGCACCCAGGCCACCGGCCCCGTCGCAGCGTCGCCGGAGACCTCGTCGCCGAGCACCATGGCGCAGGCGCCGTCCGACGAGGGGCAGGTCTCCGAGTAGCGGATCGGGTCCCACAGCATCGGTGCCTCGACCACCTGGTCGAAGGTGAGGTCGTGCTGGCGGAGGTGGGCGTAGGGGTTGCGGAGGGCGTGCTGCCGGTCCTTGAAGGCGACCATGCAGCCGATCAGCTCCGGGGCCCCGGACCGCGCCATGTACTGGCGGATGATCGGCGAGAAGTAGCCGCCGGCACCGGCGTTGATCGACACCGAGAAGGGCTGGGGCAGCGACAGGGCCCACGTGGCGTTGGACTCCGACTGCTTCTCGAAGCCGAGGGTCAGTACCCGGCGGTGGATCCCGCCCTGGATGAGGGAGGCGGCGACCAGCGCGGTCGATCCACCCACCGAGCCGGCGGTGTGGACCCGGAGGACGGGCTTGCCCACGCACCCCAGCGCATCGGCGAGGTACAACTCGGGCATCATCACGCCCTCGAAGAAGTCGGGGGCCTTGCCGATGACGACGGCGTCGACGTCCGCCCACTCCATTCCCGCGTCGGCGAGGGCCCGCAGGGCCGCCTCCCGGACCAGTCCGGCCATGGACACGTCGCCACGCGTCGACTGGTACTTCGTCTGTCCGACGCCGAGGACGGCGGTGCGCTGCTTCGCCACCGTCACCCCCCAGCCATCACGCAGACGAGGTTCTGCTGGAGGCACGGCCCGGAGGTGGCGTGCGCCAACGCCCGGTCGGCCCCGCCGTCGATGATGCGGTCGGCCGCCTCGGCGATGCGGACGAGGCCGGCCGCCATCATCGTGTTCGCGGCCAGCGCACCACCCGACGGGTTCACCTCGGTCGACCCGTCCAGGCCGAGTTCGCGGACGAGGATCGCCTCCTGGCTGGTCGTCGGGCTGTGCAGTTCCGCCAGGTCGAGGGAGTCGACCGTCAGGCCCGCCGCGGCAACCGCCACCGATGTGGCGAGTTCCGCCGACGGTGCCCGGGTGAGGTCGCGCGTGCCGAGGCCGTGGGCGTCGATGCGGTGGCCGATGCCCCGGATCCAGGCTGGCCGGCCGCAGAGTTCGCGGGCCCGGTCACCGGCCGCCAGGACGACGGCACACCCGCCGTCGGACTCGGCGGCGAGGTCGCTCGGCCGGAGCGGGTCGGCGACCGGCGCCTCTGCCATCACGTCGGCGACGGTCACCTTCGACGAGGAGCGGACGGCGTTCGGGTTGCCCACGGCGTTGCGTTGGCTGCGCACGGCGATCTCGGCGAGTTCCTGGGCGCCGACGAGTCCGGACTCGAGCAGCAGGCGGGCCTGGAGGGCGGCGACGGCATCGGCGGGCGGCCACAGCGGTGCCAGGAAGTACGGATCCAGTTGGAGTGCGAGCACGTCGCGCAACGACCCCGGCGACGACTTCCCGTACGAGAAGACGAGCGCCGTGTCGACCTCGCCGATCTGGAGCTTCACCCATGCCTCGTAGAGGGCGAAGGCGCCGTCCATCTCGACGTGGCTCTCGCAGATCGGCGGGAAGGCACCGACCGCATCGAGGGTCTGCACGAACGAGAACGCCTGTCCGGCGAGGAAGTCGCTGCTGCCCGAGCAGGTGAAGCCGATGTCGGCCTGCGTGAGGCCGACGGCAGCGCGTGCTGCATTGATCAGCGGCACCATCAACTGGACCTCGGTGGTGTCGGTCAGCGCCGGTACCTGGTGCAGCGCGGTGGCCACGACTGCCACCTCACGCATCGGCTTCTCCTCCGGTATCCCCCCCGGCATCCGGCTGCGACGCGTGGAACGACCGGTTGCCGGCCCGTTCGAGGGGCACGTCGGGTTCGCCGGTGGGCTCCCAGTGGAGGATGTTCTCGGCGGTGGTCCCCAGTTCGTCGTCCGGCTTCCAGACGGCGCGGACCCGCATCCCGATCCGGACCTCGTCGGTCGGGCAGCCGCGCACCAGCCCGAGGAATCCGACGGCCGCCCCGTCGAGGTGGATCCACGCGCTCACGTAGGGCACCTCGAGGCCCTTGCGGCCCGGGATCGGCAGGTGAGTCACGCAGAAGTTGCCCACGTGACCGGTGTCCGGCAGGTCGACCTCCTCCGAGATCGCCACCCCGTGCCGGGGGTCGACCCCACGGGGCGGGATGAACACGGCGCCGTCGACCGGCGACCGGTGGCCGATGATCCGCTTGTCCGCATAGGCACGGAGGTACGACTCGGCGGAGGCGCTGGGCCGGTAGTCGTACTCGAGCCGGATCGGAGTCCGCACCGACTGCACAGGCTCGACCCCGCGCAGCGACGCAGGCAACCGGACCTCTCCGTCCGGGGCTCCGCTCATGCGTCCACCTCGGGGGAGAATCCGGCCAGGTCGGCGATGTGGCCTTCGCGTTCCTCGCGCCATACGGCCGACACGCGCATGCCGGTGGCCAGTTCGCCCGGAGAGTCGACGAGCACCGCATGGAACATCGGCGTGTCGGCCCCGTCGAGCAGGATCAGGGCGAGGCCGTGCGGCCCGTCCCACGGCGACTGCGGGCGTGGCGGGTCGACCCAGGTCCAGGAGACCACCTCGCCGGCCTGGCCGACCTCGACGACCTCGGTCAGGGGCTCGCTGGTCACCGGGTCGTATTCGGCCGGCGGGACCATGACGGTGCCGTCGGAGCGCCGGATTCCGATGAGGATCCCCTCGCGCAGACCCGTCAGGAAGGCACCCACGACCGGACCCGTGGTCCGGGTGAACGGATATTCGAGGATCAGGTCGGCGCGCAGCGGCGCCTCGTCCATGGTCCGGATCCCCGGTCCGATCCTCTGCCGGGTCAGAAGTCGATGACCTGCCGGATGACGTCGGCGTCGCCCAGCGCCCCCATGGCGTCGTTGACCTCGTCCAGGCGGATTCGGCGCGAGATCATGCCGTCGAGGTCGAGGCGACCGGCCTTGTAGAGCCGGAGGAAGCGGTTGAAGTCGGTTCGCACGTCGGCGCCCCCGTACATGGAGCCGATGAGCGTCTTCTCGGAGAGGAACATCTCGAAGGCGCTCAGTTCGAAGGTTTCCTCGGCCCGCCCGACGCCGACGATGCAGCAGGTGCCGCCCCGACGGGTGAGGTCGAAGGCCTGGCGCATGGTGGTCGCCATGCCGATGCACTCGAGCGTGTAGTCGAAGCCCTCGCCGCCGGTCACCTCGGCCATGACTGCCGGCACGTCGTCGGGGAGCGCCCCGTGGGTGGCGCCGAAGGCCTTCGCCCGGTCGAGCTTGCCCTCGTGGAGGTCGATGGCGACGATCTCGGCGGCTCCGGCGATCCGGGCGCCCTGGATGGCTGCCACGCCGACGCCGCCTGCGCCGATGATGCACACCGACGAGCCGGGGCTGACCTTGGCGGTGTTCATCGCCGCCCCGACGCCCGTGGTGACGCCGCACCCGACGAGCGCCGCAACGTCGAGCGGAACGTCCTCGTCGATCTTGATGGCCGCCATACCGGGCAAGATCGTCTCTTCGGCGAAGGTGCCACAGCCGCTCATGGAATTCACCACGGTGTCGCCCCGCCGGAACTGCTGAGAGGTGGCCATCGTGATCATGCCGGTCATGCAGAGGTTGGGTTGGTTGCGACCGGTGCAGAACGGACAGGTGCCGCAGGGCGGCGAGAAGGCGATGATCACATGGTCGCCGGGAACCACGTGCGTGACGCTGTCGCCCACGTCGGTGACCACTCCGGCGCCCTCGTGGCCCAGCACGCACGGCACCTGCTGGGGAATCGTTCCGTTCATGACGGACAGGTCCGAATGGCAGACGCCACTGTGGGCGACCTTGATCTGCACCTCGCCGGGTGAAAGGTCGCGCAGGGTGACGTCGTCGTGGATCACCAACTGGTCAGAGGGCATGTTTTCGAGGATCGCGGCGAGCATGGAGTTCTCCTGGTCGTTCCGGACGGTCCGGAGACGGTAGCGGACCTGTTCGTGCGACGAGAATGCGGCGGGCGACGAGTACCGTCGACTCCGTGGAACTCAAGGCCATCCGCCAGGAGGACGTGGGATCGACACGGGTGGTCCTGCTGTCGAGGCCCCACCGTCGCAACGCCTGGACGGGTCGGATGCACACCGAGTACCGCTGGGCGCTGCAACGGGCCGAGGAGGACCCGTCGGTCAAGGTGATCGTCGTGACCGGCGATCCGGAGGGTCGGGCATTCTGCGTCGGCGCCGACGCCGGTGCACTCGTGGGGCACGCCGAGCGGGGCGGCTACGACCCCGGGACCCCCGACGACCTTGCGATGCCCGGCTACGGCGTGCACCCGGCATTCGACGCCGACTTCGCCTGGCACTTCGGACTCACCAAGCCGGTGATCGCCGCCATCAACGGTGCCGCCGCCGGGGTCGGACTGGTCGTGGCCTGCTTCGCCGACCTGCGCTTCGCCGCCGCCGGCTCGAAGTTGACCACCGCCTACGGGAAGCTCGGCCTCCCCGCCGAGTACGGGCTGTCCTGGTTGCTGCCGCGCATGATCGGCCTCGGACGGGCCAACGACCTGCTGCTCACGAGTCGTGTCGTCCTCGCCGAGGAGGCCCGGGACCTCGGCCTCGTCAACGAGGTGGTCGCCCCCGATGAACTGCTCCCCCGCGTCCACGGATGGATCCAGGAGTTCCTCGGCCCCGTCGCCCGGTCGAGCCTGGCCGCTGCCAAGCGCCAGGTGTACACGGACCTCCACCGGGACGCGGCGTCGGCGATCGAGGAGGCCACCCGCCTGCTCGACGTCCACACGGCGGGCCCGGACTACGCCGAGGGGGTGGCCGCGCTGACGCAGCGGCGGCCGCCGAACTTCCCCTGACCGGGGTGCCAGCGGTGCGTCGCTGTCTCCGGCCGTCGGTCGTCCTGGTGCTCCTCGCCTTCGGGGCGTCCTGCGGGTCCGCTGAGCAGGTGGCGCCGGCCACCACGACCACCGCACCCACCACCACCGCACCCACCACCACGACCACCGCACCCACCACCACGACCACCGCACCACCCACCACGACCACCGCACCCACCACCACGACCACCGCACCACCCACCACCGCACCACCCACCGCACCACCCACCACCGCACCCACCACCTCGACCACCGCACCACCCACCGCACCACCCACCACCACGACCACCGCACCACCCACCGCACCACCCACCACCTCGAGCACCACCACGCCTCCCCCTCCGGACCAGGCGATGCTCGACTCGCTCGTGGTCATCCTCACCCCGGTGGCCACGCTCGATGCCCCCCTCGCCCTCGTCGCCGTCCCGGGGACCGATGTCCTGCTCGCCGCCGAGCGGTCGGGGCGGGTCCGCACACTCACCCCCGGTGCGGACGGGACGTTCCTCGTCGGGGATCCGGTCCTCGACCTCACCCACCTCGTCGACGTCCGCGGCGAGGGCGGGCTGCTCGGCATGGCGATCCCACCCTCCGCCGACGAGCTCTACCTCAGCTACACCGACCACGACGTGACGAGCCACGTGGTCGCCGTCCCCCTCGACGGCCTCGAGGCCGACCCGGACGGGCAGCGGACCCTCCTGACCCTGGAGCAGCCCTACCGGAACCACAACGGCGGCCACCTGGTCGTCGACCCGGAAGGGCGACTCCTCATCGGGTTCGGCGACGGCGGCCTCTGGGAGGACCCCCACGACAACGCCCAGGACCTCGGCACCTGGCTGGGGACGATCCTGCGCATCGACCCGCGGGGCGGCGAGCCCTACGGCATCCCCGTCGGGAACCCGTTCGTCGACGACCCGGACGCCCTCGACGAGATCCTCCTCTGGGGGCTGCGGAACCCCTGGCGCTTCGCCCTCGACCCGGTTACCGGGGACCTCTGGATCGCCGACGTCGGCCAGAACGCCGTCGAGGAGGTCACGCGGATCCCTACTGCAGACATCGACCTGGGGCTCAACCTCGGGTGGCCCGCCTTCGAGGGTGACCTCCGAACCGGACGCCCCGAGCCCGACGAGCACCGACCGCCGGACCTCACCTACGAGCGCACCGACGAGTCGTGCTCTGTCATCGGCGGCGTCGTGTACCGCGGCGAGGAAATCCCCGGCCTCGCCGGCACATACGTCTTCGGCGACTACTGCGACGGCCGGATCCGGCTTGCGGCGATCCAGCCGGACGGGAGCGTCGCCATGCGTCTCACCGACCTGAACGTGCCACTGCTGGTCTCGTTCGTCGAAGACGGGTCCCGCAACGTGTACGCACTCTCCCTCGACGGCGGCGTCCACCGGCTCGACGCCGGCTGAGGCCCTACCTCAGCGGTCCGGCGACGAGGACCATGCCGTCCCCGTCGGCCCACAGCCACATCCCCGAGGAGAGGTCGGCGCCGGCCATGGTCACGGTCACGTCCCGGTCGCCCAGGCCCTGCTTGACGCTCCGGCGCGGGCATGTCCCTCGGGCGCGGATCCCGACCTCCGCCACCGCCAGTTCCGCAGCATCGCGCACGCAGCCGTCCACGACGATGCCTGCCCAGCCGTTTGTCACCGCCATCTCCGCCAGGTTGCCGCCGACCATCGCGCAGCGGGTCGAACCCCCGCCGGCGACCACCAGCACCCGACCCTCACCCGGCTCGGCCAATGCCTCGCGGACGAGCGAGTTGTCCTCGAAGGTGGCAATCGTCGAGATGGGTCCGCCGAACACCACCACGCCGCCGTACGAGGTGAAGACACCCTCGAGCACGCGGACGGCATCCCCGAACTCGTCACAGAGGTCGGCGGTAGGCGTCGTCACGTCCGGCCCCCCAGGAACTCGTAGAGCTTGTCCTTCGGCCGCCCGACGCATGCGGTGAGCGGCCCGGTTGCGAGGTCGCCCCGCACCAGGACCGGTCGCTGGAGCAGCGCCTTGCGGCGGGCCAGCAGTTCGACCACGGCATCGGCGTTTCCGACGTAGTCAGCGGGATCCAGTTCGAGCTTCCTGAACTGCGAGTCCTTCCGCACCAGGTCCTCGACGGGTCCGTCGAGGCCGTCGGCGATCCGGCCCAGCAGCGCCGCGTCCGGAGGCTCCTTCATGTAGAGAACGATGTCGACTTCGACTCCCAGTTCCCCGGCGACCGCCAAGGCGTTCTTGCTGGCGTGTCAATGCGGATTGTGGAAGACGGTGACTGCGGCCATGGTTCGCTCCTCCCGGGATCAGGCGTGCTCAGCCGCGCTGTTCGAGCTGGGCCCGGATGTGGGTTCCCGACTCGTCCATCCAGCCCCGCCCGCGAACGTAGTCGACCATCGCCGAGAAGCCCTCCTCCCATTCCTCGGTGGCCAGTCCGGCCACCCAGTGGCGGACGGCGTCGGCGGCGATCCACACGTGGTCGGCACCGTCGGCACGGGTGCCCTCACCCAGCACCGCGACGATGTCCTCTGCCGTATGACCCTCCGGCGCAGCGACATGGAAGCCGGCGAACAGGTCGTGGTCCTAGATCGCGACCGCACCCGCCTCGCTCACCCTGATGATCATGCCCGCTCTCCCCTTCCGGCGAACCCGCTCATGCCGACCAGTCTGCCGGAATCCCCGACTAGAAGCCCCGCCAGGACGGATCGCGCCGCTCCAGGAAGCTGGCCACGCCCTCTCTGGCGTCCTCGGTCGCGGTGTTGAGTTCGACCGCCCATGCCTCGTTGTCTTCGAGGGTCCGCCGGTCGAGGTCCAGCGAGCGGTTCAGGAGCCACTTGCTCAGCATGAACGACCTGGTCGGACCCGAGGCCAGCCGTTCGGCCCATTCCGTCGCCGCATCCCGGAGGTCGGCACCCGGTACGACCCGGTTGCAGAGTCCCAGTCGCTGTGCCTCGTCGGCCGGGACGTCCTCGGCGAGGAACACCAGTTCCTTGGCCTTCTGGAGGCCCACCAGTCGGGGCAGGATCCACGCTCCCAGGCCGTCGGGGACCAGGCCGCGTCGGGCGAAGACCTCGATGAACTTGGCGTGGTCGGCCATGACCACGAGGTCGCAGCAGAGGGCCAGGTGGGCGCCGATCCCGGCGGCCGTGCCGTTCACGGCGGCGATGACCGGAACCTCGCAGTCGAGGACCGATGGCATCAGGGTGAGTTGTCCGTCGAGCATCATCCGCCGCACCTCGCCGACCGCCGGCTGCGGTGCACCCTCGGGTCGCGGTGCCGGTTGCCGCGGGGAGCCGAGGTCGGCACCGGTACAGAAGTGGCGGTCGCCGGTGGCGGTGATGACCGCCGCCCGGGCCTCGAAGCGGCCGTTCAGGCCCCGCATCAGACTGCCCAGCCGGTCCCGCATGGCCGGTGTCAGGGCGTTGCCGCGGTCCGGGCTGTCGATCGTGATCCAGGCCACCTGGTTCCGGATCTCGAAGAGGATCCGCTCCGCGCTGTCGTCCGGGCGCTCACCCGTCGGGTCGTCGCTCATGCGAGGAGGGTGATCCGAGGAATCGTTCCGCCAGAAACAGCGAACGAAGGACATGGACAAGACATCGAACCGAACCTACACACCCGCAGCGGTCGGGGGCCAGCCAACCAGGTAGTCAGAAGGGCCTCCAGGCTGCTGTCAGACAATGTCAGGGTGTGTCACCCCCGTGACTTTCTGCGTGGCTGTCGGTGGCTCCCGAGCGGTCGGGGCCGGTAGCTGGGTTGTCGTAGGGTCGGCTTCGACGAGTTCGGCCAGCAGTTCACCCACAGTCGCGGTGGCGAGTTCGGCGAAGCGACTGGCCTGTTCCAACTGTCGTACCTCCAGGGGATCGTCGGCGGTGTGACCGGCAGCACCTTCTGGGGCTTCGCTGTGTTGTCTTGGCCGCTGCACCCCGCGAAGGCCGCACAGGTCCTCCGGCGCAGGCTCGCGAAACAGGGCCGCGCCGCTGGTCGAGCGACGGTCAGGTCACCTCGACCTCATCGCGCCAGCGCTTGTACCACCCGGCGAACGCCATCCAGCGCCTCCAGTCGGCCGCCCTGGTCGCCGCCACCAGTTCACGGTGCAGTGCCAGCCCCCGTTCGATGTCGATCTCGAAGATCCGCTCCGGCGTGCCGTGCAGTCCGGGCACCAGCAGCCACTGTCGGTTGACGAAGAGGAGGGAGTATTCGACGTCCGGTTCCTGACCCGGGTCGGGCGACCGCAGGTGCATGTGGGTGATGTTCCGGCGCTTGATGAACCAGGAGAAGAACCTGCCGGTCATGAACATGCCGACCGCCGGGTTGTTGAAGCCCGAGTTGGCGACCGGGCGGAAGACGTTGGTCAGAACCCGGAACTGTTCCACCTCGTCGAGTTCGCCGGTGCGGATGTGCGAAGCCAGGCGTTCGACCTGGAAGGCCTGGATCTCGACCACGAAGTCGACGCCGGACTCGTCGATGCCCTCGGCGAACTCCGCCGCGTCTCCACGCAGGCGACAGGTGAACTCCTCGCCCGTGTCGACGACTCGGATCCCGACGACTTCGAACAGGCCGCCGAAGAAACCGAGGATCGTCGGGTTCAACACGAGTGTCCGGAACGTCTCCAGGGACGAAGTACCGGTCATGGGGCAAAGGTAATCGCCGGCATCGCCCGATCCGTGCGCCGGACCATGGGCCCGCCGACTGGCGGGAACGCGGGTCAGATCGCGTCGGCGCCGCGCTCGCCGGTGCGGATGCGGACGAGGTTGCCCACGTCGGTGACCCACACCTTGCCGTCGCCGATCTTCTCGGTGCGGGCGGCGCTCACGATGGCGGCGACCATGGCGTCGGCCTGGCTGTCCTCGACGACCACCTCCACCCGGGTCTTCGGGGTGAACAGGACCTTGTACTCGGTGCCCCGATAGGTCTCGCTGTGTCCCCCTTGCCGGCCGAAGCCCTGGACCTCACTGACCGTCATGCCCTGCACGCCGAGTTCGGCGAGGGCGTCCTTCACGTCGTCGAGCTTGAAGGGCTTGATGACTGCCGTGATGAGTTGCATGGAATCCTCCTGATCCGCCGGAGGGATCGACTGCTGCCTCCCCCGGATGTCCGTTGTTGCTACAACACTGCACTGTGTCAACCAACATCCCGAGTATCTGGCCCGATTCTGACCAATCGCTGTCTATTGTATTGATACAATAACAGCCATGCTCCAGACTGCCCGGATCGACTTCACCGACCAGCACGGCTTCCCCCGCCGCCTGGTCCTACGCCTCGACGATGCCGGCGCCGTCCCCCGCTTCGAACAACTCCGTGCCCAACTGGCGGTCATGGTCGCCGTCGGCCGGCTCGAGCCCGGCTGTCGCCTGCCGACGGTCCGCGACCTGGCCGCCCAACTGGGCCTGGCACCCGGAACCGTCGCACGCGCCTACCACCAACTGGAGTCGGACGGCTCGGTCCAGGGACGCGGGCGTCTCGGCACCTTCGTCGTCGACGAGCCGCCCCACTCCGAACCGCTCCTAGAACGCCGACAGCGGCTCACCGAAGCGGCCCGTCGGTTCGCGGCCGAGACCCGACAACTCGGGATCCGGACCGACGATGCGGTCGAGGCCTACGGCGAGGCGGTCGCCCAGCTGGCCGACGAGGAGACGGACCGGGCTCAGGCCCCGTAGACGGGTGCCGGATCGGGGGCGCCCCCGATCGCCTGGTGCACGGCGGCACCGATCTCGTCGACGGCGAAGGGGCGCTCCCCCGCATCGACCACCGGACCGTGCTGCCAGCCGTCGCAGGCGTTCAGGCGACCGCCCGTGATCTCGAAGACCCGACCGGTGACGTCGCAGTCGCCGCTCCCCAGCCAGACGACGAGCGGCGAAACGTTCGCCGGATCCTTGTCGTCCCAGGCATCCTCGGGGACCTCGGCGTCGTAGATGACGCCTTCGGTCATCCTCGTGCGTGCATCCGGCGCCACGCCGTTGACCCGTACGCCGTAGCGGCCCCACTCGGCGGCGGCCTGGACGACGAGCAAGGCGATGCCCGCCTTTGCCGCTGCGTAGTTGCCCTGCCCGATGCTGCCCATCAGCCCGGCACCCGACGTGGTCATGACCACACGTCCGTCGACCTCCTCGCCGGCCTTCGAACGATTCCGCCAGTGGGCGATCGCGTGGCGTACCGGGGCGAAGTGCCCCTTCAGGTGGACCCGCACCACCGTGTCCCACTCCTCCTCCGACATGTTGGCGAGCATCCGGTCCCGCAGGAAGCCGGCGTTGCACACCAGCGTGTCGAGCCGGCCGAACCGGTCGACGCCCTCGGCGACCATTGCCTGCGCCTGGTCCCAGTCGGCCACGTCGGCGCCGTTGGCGATGGCGGTACCGCCCGTCGCCTCGATCTCGGCGACGAGTTCGTGGGCCGGGCCGGAGCCGCCACCCTCGCCCTCGCGGGTGACGCCGAGGTCGTTCACGACGACCGTCGCGCCCTCGGCGGCGAAGGCCAGCGCATGGGCCCGCCCCAGGCCACGTGCCGCCCCGGTCACGATCACCACACGCCCGTCACACGTTCCCACTGCGAGTTCCCCTGCTCTGGCTCGTCGTCGCCTCCGGTCGACTCCGACCCTAGGGAACGGCTCCGGTCGATCCTCCATCGGACACCCGGACCTCCCCGATCCGTGTGCCGGCGTGGTTGGTGAGCGGGCGGGAACCGTCGCCGTCGAGCACCCCGAGGCGGCCGAGCACCCAGGTGATCGCCGCCTCGGAGCCCCGCCGGGCGCCGTCGCGGGCCTTGAGGGCGATTCCGACGCCTGCTGCCGGGAGGACACCGCAGAACACCCCTTCGGCGCCCGTCTTCACGACGGCCGCTCCCCCTGCCTCGCGGATCAGACGCGTGCAGGCCCGGTCGCTTCCGGCCACGAAGAATGGCTCCGCTGCCATGGCATCGAGGAGGCGCCGACCGGGCCCAGCCGTGGCGAGCCCGGCCCAACCGGCCGCCAGGTGGCCGAGGGGCACCGCCCAGACCGGGATTCCGCAACCGTCGACGCCGGGATGCTGGGCATCGGGATCGAACCCGAAGGCCTCGGCCAGCGCCGGTGTCACGTGTTCACGGTGCAGCAGGTGGTCGGCCGCCAGGTAGCCCTCGGTGGGCAGCCCGAGGTGCCGGCACACCGTCAGGAACCCGACGTGCTTGCCGGAACAGTTGTTGTGCAACGCACTCGGCGAGCCTTCGGCTGCGAGGAGCGCCGCAGCGGCCGGTTCGGCGAGCGGCAGGTGTGTGCCGCAGGCCAGGTCGTCGACCGAGCAGCCGATCCTTGCGAGCCAGTCGGACAATGCGACGACGTGTCGGTCCTCGCCGTCATGGCTGGCGCACGACAGCGCCAACTCGACGGGGCCGAGTCCGAATGCGTCGGCTGCCCCCGTGGTGACGAGTGGCAGCGCCTGGACGGGCTTGACGGACGAGCGGGGAAGCACCAGGCGGTCGGGGTCGCCCCACGACTCGAGCACGGTTCCGTCGGCGGTGGCGACGACCGCATCGACCTCGTGGCGACTCTCGACGTGGTCGCCGCGGGTGAACTCGACGAGGAGTGGGGCAGTCGTCACCCGCCGACTGTACGGCGCACGCCCGGCTCAGGTTGCGCCCCGGTGAGGCGGGTCCGGGATCAGGCGGTTTCCTGCGACGCCCGAACCCGCTGGAGGTCGTCGTGGAGTTCGAACACCGCGTCGCTGGCCCGAGTGGTGCACCAGGCCGGGACCAGGGCGTGGACCAGGGCCGCCATCGAGGCTGCGGCGAGCGTCCATGACACCCGCAGCGCCCTTCGGCAGTGCTGCCCGTAGCTCTCGCCCGCCGAGGCCGGGTGTTCGACGAAGGCGGCCAGCAGGTTCCTGCGAAGAGCGGTTCCCGTTGCCATGTGCAGATCGTAGGGAACGTCACCTGCAGCACGCTTTCGTTCCCACGCACATTTAGGGCAAATTATGCACTGCTCTCCTACATTCGTCATTGATTGCGCATTAGTCTTTGATTGTGGACCAGATCGATCGGGAGATCCTGCACCTCCTCCAGTTGGACGGCACCCTCACCGGCGCCGAGATCGGCGATGCGGTGGGCCTGGCCGCCACCAGCGCCTGGCGGCGCGTCCAGAAGCTCCAGCAGCAGGGAGTCATCTCCCGACGCGTGGCACTGCTCGACCCCGACTTGCTGAACCTCGGTGTCACCGCCATCGTCGAGGTCCGCACCGGCGACCATTCGGCCGCCTGGCTCGAGCGGTTCACCGCCGGCATCGCCGAGTTCCCCGAGATCGTGGCGGCCTGGCGCACCAGCGGTGAGGTCGACTACATGCTCCGGGTGGTGGTGCCCGACATCGCCGCCTATGACGCCTTCTACAAGCGCCTCATCCAGCGGGTCGACCTCACCGACGTGCGCAGCATCTTCGTCATGGAAGAACTCAAGAGCACGACCGCACTCCCCCTCGACTATGCAGTGTGACCGCGCGGCCTGATCGGACGATCGGACCGGACGGCCTTAGTTCAGCGCCACCATGGCAATCGCCGCCGCCCAACTCGACGTGGCGATCCCGATCCCGCTCATCACCGTCCACCGCTTCATGTCGACGAAGTCGTTGCGGAAATCGGCCAGTTCGTTACGGACGCTGGCGAACTCATTGTGAACGCCGGCGAACTCGCCGTGCATCTCTGCGCGGAGCTCGTGCAGCTCGGCACGAAGCTCGGCCGTCTCGGCGCGGAGTTCGCGTCCCATCAGCGCAACGTCGTCCTTCGTCGCTACCTGCGTCCACTCGATCGGCGGCATGGACTCCATGATCGCATCTGCCAGTTCGTCGTTCAACTGCGTCGCGAACCAGTTGCGGATCGCCAGGCGGGTTCGTTCGTCAACGGGCATCGTTCACCTCCTCGATACTTCGACACTGAGGGAAGCCATGCGGGGAGGCACGCTCAACCTACCCGGGGGATGAGACAGCGTCAGGTGGCGATGTCGACCGGGCGGGCGCCCGAACCCGCGACCAGGGCCTCCGGGGTCAACGGGAACACGCTGTCGGGCCTCCCGGCAGCGGCCCAGACCTCGTCGAATGTGAGCAGGTGCGGATCGACCAGGGTCGGCAGCGGCGCCGGATGTCCGAACGGTGGGGCCCCGCCGATGGCGAAGCCGGTGGCGGCCCGTACCTCGTCGGCGTTCGCCATGCGCACCTCACCATCGAACTCGGCGCCGACCTTGGCCAGGTCGACGCGGTTGGCGCCGGAGCACAGCACCAGGATCGGCTGGTCGCCGGCCATGAGGACGAGCGACTTGACGATCTGGTCGACGTCGCAGCCGACGGCGGCGGCGGCGTCGACCGCCGTCCGGGTGCCCTCCGGGTAGCGGCGCACTGCCACCTCGATGCCCAGTTCCGAAGCGGACGCGGCGAAGCGTTCGGTGGCGTCCGAGGCAGCCATGTTCAGGTGCCGCGAATCAGGCGGCCGGGCCTGGCGCCGGTGTCGACGCCGTCGCGTCGGGTTTCGTGTCCGGACACGATGGTGTGCCGGTAGCCGACGGCTTCCTGGAGGAGTCGGCGGCCCCCGGCGGGCAGGTCATGCACCAGGCGTGGTGAGTGCAGGGTCAGGTTCTCGAGGTCGATGACGTTCACGTCGGCCTTCTTGCCGACGGCGAGTTCTCCGCGGTCGGTCAGGCCGAACAGGTGCGCCGTGTCTCGGGTCTGTTTGCGTACGACCCATTCGAGCGGCAGCCGGGCGCCTCGCTTGCGGTCGCGTGTCCAGTGCGTGAGGAGGTAGGTGGGGATCGAGGCGTCGCAGATCATGCCGCAGTGGGCGCCGCCGTCGGAGAGGCCCGACACCGACGTCGGGTGGAGGAGTTGTTCCCGGATGGCCTCGTGGTCGCCGTCGGTGTAGTTGAACAGCGGCAGCATGAGCAGTGCCTCGCCGTCTTGTTCGCAGAGTGCGTCGTAGACGGCTTCGAGAGGGTCGGTGTCGGTGCGTTGGGCCAGGTGGGCCACCGAACGTTCGGCTTCGGGTTCGTAGTCGGGTGGGTCGCCGAGGACGTAGAGCTTGTGGAGCGCCATGCGGAGCAGGGCCGGCATCCCCGAGAACAGTTTGCCGTCGGGTTCGACGTCGTCTTCGGCGAGGATTCGTGACCGGACGGCGGGGCGGCGGAGGAACTCGATCCGTTCGTCGATCGCCAGGTCGGCGAGTTCGCGATAGGACGGCCGTAGTCCGAACGGGTGGTGGGTCTGGAAGCCGACGAGTAGGCCGAACGGGCGGGCTGCCACCTGGGGGTGTAGTTGGGCGCCTTCGTCGATGGCGGCGAGTGACTCGGCCATGATCTCGCGCCACAGGTTCGGTTCGGCGTCCACCTGGAGCATCGCGAACGTGACCGGTGCGCCGACTTCGGCGGACAGGCGACGCATCCAGTCGACTTCCCGTCGGGCGCGGACGAGGTCCTGGCCGTCGGCGCCGGCCGGCGCCAGTTCGAAGACTCCCCTCCCCTGGCGTTGCAGCGCCCGTCCGATGCCGAAGAGTTCGTCTTCGGCGGCGAACGTTCCGGGTACCTGTTCGCCGTCCATGGCTCGGTGGCCGAGAACCCTCGAGGTTGAGACGCCGAGGGCGCCGGCCTCGATCGCCTCTTCGACGATGCGACCCATGGCTTCGATGTCTTCGGGGGTGGCGGGCTCGTTGCGTGCGCCACGTTCGCCCATCACGTAGGCGCGCACCGCCCCGTGGGGCACCTGGGTGCCGACGTCGATGCCGAGACGACGCTGGTCGAGGACGTCGAGGTATTCGGGGAACGTCTCCCACCCCCAGGTGATGCCCTCCGAGAGTGCTGCCCCGGGGATGTCCTCGACGCCTTCCATGAGTTGGATCAGCCACTCTTCGCTTCCCGGGTGCACGGGGGCGAACCCGACTCCGCAGTTGCCCATCACGACCGTCGTGACGCCGTGTCCCGCCGACGGGTTCAATTCGTCGTCCCAGGTGACCTGGCCGTCGTAGTGGGTGTGGCAGTCGACGAAGCCGGGTGTGACGACGAGCCCGGTGGCGTCGATGGTTCGGGCGGCGTCACCCGGCGCCGACGGTCCGACGTGGACGATCACGCCGTCGGCGACGGCGACGTCGCCGACGAAACGGTCCGCTCCGGTGCCGTCGACGACGGTACCGCCGCTGATCTTCAGGTCGTACAAGGGTGGAGCCTCCGAATGCCGATCGCCACAACGCTAGACGGACCAACGACGCAACGATCGGTCCGGGAGTCGAACCGGGGTCCGGCTTTCGTCGCGTAACCGTGTTGCGGGTGTGTTGACGGTCAGAGTGCGGCCATGTAGTCGAACCAGTCGGCGAAATTGCCTTCGGTCCAGGTGGCTATGTCGGTGATGAACACCAGCAGGTAGGTGGCGCCGTACTGGGCTTCGGTCCTGGTGAAGCCGAGGGCGTCGACGACGGCATCGAGGGTGTCGATGTCGGCGCCGGCGTAGACGGTGGTGGCGGAGGTTTCTGCGCCGGTGAACGGTGCCGGTTTCGGAATGGGTAGTACGCCGGCGTCGTCGGCGCGTCCGAGGAGCGTGGCAGCAAAGGCCATGGCGCGTGCCTGGAACGCTTCGGGGGTTTCGCCGTCGTTGAGGGACCGAAGGATCCCTGCCCAGACGTCGTCGGGGTAGCCGGTCGTGACCGTGACCGGTGCCGGTGTGGCTGCTGCCGGGGTCGCCGCCGCCGACGTCGGCGACCAGTTCGACGAGCCGACGTTGTTGACGGCACGT
>JARQPW010000025.1 GCA_029577135.1 Acidimicrobiales bacterium | reverse complement strand
CGGGCCGCTCGGGCGACCTCCTGACCGCCACGCTCCTCGCCACCCGGGCACCGGTGATCGTCTGCCCCGCCATGCACACCGAGATGTGGGAACAGCCGGCGGTGCAGGAGAACGTCCAGGTGCTGGCAGCCCGCGGCGTCGAGATCGTCGGCCCGGACGAGGGGCGCCTCGCCGGTGGCGACGTCGGAGCCGGACGACTCGCCGAACCCACGGTGATTGTCGAGGCCCTCGAGCGGGTGCTCTCCGGTGGCGGACGCGACCTCGAGGGTCGGACCGTCCTGGTGACCGCCGGCGGCACCCGTGAGCCGATCTGTCCCGTCCGCTACATCGGCAACCGCTCGTCGGGCAAGCAGGGCCACGCCCTCGCCGCCGAGGCGGCGGCCCGTGGTGCCAAGGTGCTCTGCGTGTCGACCGTTCCCCAGCATGCGCCCGAGACCTCGGCAGTCGAGGTGATCGCCGTCGACACGGCCGCAGAGATGGCCAGCGCCGTCGGCCGCCTGGCACCCGGCGCCGACTACGTCTTCATGGCGGCGGCGGTCGCAGACTTTCGACCGGTCGAGGTGGCCGACCAGAAGATCAAGAAGGACGACGGCCCGCCCGAGATCCGCCTTGAGCCCACCACCGACATCCTCGCCGAACTGGGTCGCACACGGACGCCCGGTCAGGTGATCGTCGGATTCGCGGCCGAGACCACCGACCTGAGACAGAATGCGGCGGCAAAGCTGACCGCCAAGGGAGCCGACCTCATCGTCGCCAACGACGTCACCTCCCCGGACACCGGGTTCGACCACGACACGAACGCCGTGGTCCTGCTCGACGCCGACGGGGGCGAGGCCGTGGTTCCCCTGGCCGGCAAGCGACAGGTCGCCCGTGCGGTGCTCGACGCCGCCATCGACATCCGACGTCGTCGAGGGGCCGGAGGGGGAACGGACTCTTGAGCAGGAACTGGGCCTTCACCTCGGAGTCGGTCACCGAGGGCCATCCCGACAAGATGGCCGACCAGATCTCCGACGCCATCCTCGACGCCATGCTGGGCGAGGACCCCGAGAGCCGGGTGGCCTGTGAGACCCTCGTGACCACCGGGCTGGTCGTCGTGGCCGGCGAGGTTACGTGTGCCGGCTACGTCGACATCCCCACGACCGTGCGGGAGACGATCAAGGGCATCGGCTACGACAGCGAGGACTACGGCTTCGACGGTGATACCTGCGGCGTCATGGTCACCCTCGACGCCCAGTCCACCGACATCGCCCGCGGCGTCGACGCCTCGGAGGAGACCCGTTCGGGTGCCTCCGGCGAAGAGGACGACCTCGATCGCCAGGGCGCAGGCGACCAGGGGATGATGTTCGGCTACGCCTCCGACGAGACCGACGCCCTGATGCCGTTGCCGATCCACCTGGCGAACCGCATGGCCGAGCGACATGCAAGCGTTCGCAAGGCGGGAACCATCCCGTACCTGCGCCCCGACGGCAAGACCCAGGTCACCTTCGAGTACGAGGACGACCGGCCCGTCCGGCTCAGGACCGTGCTCGTCTCGACGCAGCACAACCCCGGAATCGACCGCGACCGCATGATCCGCCCGGACCTGATCGAACAGGTCATCACCCCGGTCGTCCCCGAGCAGTTCGCCGACGACGACTACGAGGTCCACGTCAACCCGACTGGCCGGTTCGTGATCGGTGGCCCGGTCGGCGACGCCGGCCTCACCGGGCGCAAGATCATCGTCGACACCTACGGCGGCATGGCCCGCCACGGAGGCGGCGCCTTCTCGGGCAAGGACCCCAGCAAGGTGGACCGTTCGGGCGCCTACGCCACCCGCTGGGTCGCCAAGAACCTGGTCGCCGCCGGTGCAGTCCGTCGTTGCGAGGTCCAGGTGGCCTACGCCATCGGGATGGCCCGCCCGGTTTCGGTACTGGTCGAGACGTTCGGGACCGAAACGGTCGATCCGGTGAGGCTCTCGGACTGCATCAGCGAGGTGTTCGACCTGCGTCCTGCGGCGATTATCCGCGACCTCGGCCTGAAGCAGGCGATCTACCTGCCGACGGCCGCGTACGGCCACTTCGGACGCGACGGGTTCCCGTGGGAGCAGACCGACCGGATCGACGACGTCCGGTCCTTCCTCGGCCTGGCCTGAGCCGGCCATCCGGGTGACCGGCCCCGCCGAAGGCCAGGGCCGGCTCCCCCTCGACGGGGATGCCCCCGGGGCGGACGACCAGGTCGCCGCCGAACCACCCGTCGGACGCGTCGTGCGCGTCCTGCCCGATGTTGCGGCCATTGACCGGACCTTCGACTACCTGGTCCCTGCGGCATGGGAGGCTGACGGACGGTCCGACCTGGTCCGGGTGGGCAGTCAGGTCCGCGTGGTCCTCGCCGGCCGCCGGGTCGGAGCGTGGGTGGTCGAGGACGACGTCGAGCCGCCGCCCGGGGTGTCGCTGCGGCCCCTGGCGCACCTCGGAGGCCTGGGCCCCGACGCCGACGTGATCCAGCTCGCCCGCTGGGCCGCCCACCGGTGGGCGGGGCGGACCGCGACGCTGTTGACGACGGCCTCGTCGACCAACCGGGTGCGTGTGCTGCCCGTAGCGCCACGTGCGGCACCGGTCCCCGTCGGTCCGTCCTTCTGGGCCGAGCAGGCATTCGACGTAGCCAGGTCGGTGGTGCGCCTGGCGCCGAACTCCGATGTCCTCCCGCTCGTCCTCGCCGCCGCCCGCAGGGGCGACACGCTCGTCGTCGCACCGACCCTCGCCATGGTCGGACGCCTGGCGGCTCGACTCCGACGGACCGGACTGCCCGTGTCGGTCGTTCCCCGGGACTGGGCCGGTGCGGCGGCGGGCGGCCTCGTCCTGGGGGCCAGGGCGGCTGCACTGGCGCCGGTGCGCGACCTGGCCGCCGTCGTCGTCCTCGACGAACACGACGAGTCGCTGCGCGAGGAACGGGCCCCGACCTGGAACGCACGCGACATCGCCATCGAACGCGCCCGCCGGGCGGGAGTCCCTTGCGTGCTCACCTCTCCGTGTCCGAGCCTCGAGTCGCTGGCGTGGGGAAGCGAGGCGACCCCACCGAGGGCCGAGGAGCGGGCGGGCTGGCCACTTCTCGACGTGGTCGACCGCAGGGACGAGGACCCCGTGCGCGGGGGCCTGTTGGGCGAGGCACTGGCACCCGTCCTGCGACGGGACTGGGAGGATCCGGAGGCAGCAGCAGACCTCCCCGTCGTGTGCGTCCTGAACCGGAGGGGCCGGTCGAGGCTCCTTGCCTGCGCCGGGTGTGGCGAGCTGGCACGGTGCGAGGAGCACCGGGTGCCGCTGGCCCTGGCGGACGACCAGATCCTCGAATGCCCGGTCGATGGTGGCCGCCGCCCGGTTGTCTGCGCCGAATGCGGCAGCACGCGGTTCCGCAACCTGAGCGCCGGCGTCACGAGGGTCCGGGAGGAGCTTGAGGCGCTGGCCGGGCGGCCGGTGGTCGAGGTGACCGCCGAGACGGATGCTGGTGCGATCGCCGGGGCCGACGTGTACATCGGCACCGAGGCGGTTCTCCACCGGGTCGACCGGGCGGCACGCGTGGTCTTCCTCGAGTTCGACCAGGAGCTGCTGGCTCCCCGCATGCGGGCGGCCGAGCAGGCGATGGCGCTCCTCGTGCGGGCGGCGCGCCTCGTCGGGCCCCGGTCGGACGGTGGCCGACTGGTTGTCCAGACCCGACAGCCCGGCCACGAGGTACTCCAGGCGGCGCTGCATGCCGATCCGGGCCGTCTGGCCGGGCCCGAGGCGGTCCGACGCCGGCTCCTGCGCCTTCCGCCCTTCTCCGCCGTGGCGCAGGTGTCGGGAGCCGTTGCCGCCGAGTTCATCGAACGGCTGGGGACCCCGGTTGGAATCGACGTCCTCGGACCGAGGGACGGGTCGTGGCTCGTCCGTGCCCCTGATGCCGCGGCGCTGGCAGACGTGCTGGCGTCGGTGCAGCGTCCGGCCGGCAGGATGCGCATTGAGGTCGACCCGGTGAGGATCTGAGCCCCGGCCCGCCATCCGGGGGTGCCTCACCAGAGGCGGCGGTGCACCTCGTAGAGGGCGATGCCGCAGGCGGTCGCCACATTGAGGCTCCCGACCCTTCCGAGCTGTGGGATGAACACCACCGCTCCGCAGGCCTCGAGCACGGTGTCAGAGAGGCCGCGGTCCTCGTGCCCGAGCGCCAGGCAGGTCCGATCGGGGAACGTGGCCTCGTGGAGTGGGACGGCGTCGTCGGCCAGTTCGAGGCCGACCAGCCCGTAGCCGGCGTCGCTGATCGACCGGACGGCGTCCTCGGCGGATTCGCAGGTCGTCCACTCGAGGTAGCGCGAGGTGCCGAGGGCGGTCTTCTGCGTCTTGGCGTGGGTCGGGGCGGCCGTGGCGCCGACGAGCCAGAGGTGCGCCACGCGGTAGGCGGCGGCAGTGCGCAGGATGGCGCCCACGTTGTACGGGGTCTGGACGCTGTCGAGGAGCAGGGCCACGTCGGCGTCGGCGCGGTGGCGCCAGTCCCGGTGGAGCCGCTTGAGGCCTGTGCCGTCGAGGTTCCTCATCGGGGGCCATTCTCCCTTGCTGCCACGTCGAGCAGCCGGTAGCCCTTCCGGGAGGCCCGGCGGGTGGTTGTCCAACCTTGGTCGTCGAGCCATCGGGCCAGCGAGTCGGCGCCGAGGTGGCGCTGGACGACGAGGTGGGCGGAGCCTTCCGGAGACAGGCGGTCCAGCCAGTGTTCGAGCAGGTCGTGGAGGGCGGCCTTGCCGATGCGGATGGGTGGGTTCGACCAGCAGGCGTCGAAGCGGATGTCGTCGGGCACGTCGTCCGGAGCGGCGGCGACGACGTTGTCGAGCCCGGCGGTGGTGGCGTTGGCCCGGCACAGTTCCCGTGCCCGCGGGTTGACGTCGACGGCCCAGACCCGGGCGTCGGGGCTGCGCACCGCGAGCGCCAGGGCGATCGGTCCGTAGCCGCACCCGAGGTCGAGGACTTCGGAGGCGCCCTCCGGTACCGGCGGTCCCTCCTGGAGGAGGTACCGGGTGCCGCGGTCGATCCGGTCGGCGGCGAACACGCCCCGGTCGGCGGTCAGGCGCAGGACGAGGTCGGGGAGGAGCAGGTCGAGTTGGCGGGGCCGTGACCGGAGGTCCTGCGAGTCGGACCAGTAGTGGTCGGTGGCGTCGCCACCCGGTTGGGCGAGCGCGTCGCCGTTCGAATCCTCCACGACCCCGACGGTAGCCTTGCTGTCGTGCCAGCCCGTGAGATCCGACTGATCGGCGACCCCGTCCTGCGGACGCGGGCCAACGACGTGACCGACGTCGATGGAGCGCTCGTCCGCCTCAGCGACGAGATGTTCGAGACGATGTACGAGGTGGCGGGCATCGGCCTGGCCGCCCCACAGGTGGGCGTACAGCAGCGGTTCTTCGTCTACGACCACGGCGAGGCCGGTGGGGTGATCGTCAATCCGGAGATCGTGGAGTCCGACGGGGAGTGGGCCTTCGACGAGGGTTGCCTCTCGGTGCCCGACCTCTCGTTCGAGATCGTGCGTCCCAGGCAGATCCACCTGGTCGGCATCGACCTCGAAGGCAACGAGGTCTCGATCGAGGCCGACGAGCTCGAGGCACGGCTGTTCCAGCACGAACTCGACCACCTCGACGGCGTCCTCATCGTCGACCACCTCGACGAGGACCAGTTGCGGGAGGCGAAGCGGTTCCTCCGCGAGCGCACCCTCGCCAACGGGATGGTGGCGCCGTCCGGTGGAGGCCTGCGATTGTTCTGATCGCACCGCCCCCGGTGCATCCCCGTCGGCTGGTGTACCTGGGCACGCCGGCGGCTGCCGTAGCGCCCCTCGAGGCGCTGCATGCCGCAGGCTTCGACATCGTCCTGGTCGTGACCGGGAGGGACAACAGGCGCGGTCGCGGCAACGACCGGACCCCGACGCCGGTGAAGGCCGCCGCCGGACGGCTCGGCCTGCCCGTCTCCCACGAACTCGGCGATGCCGCCGACTGCGGTGCCGACCTCGGCGTGGTCGTCGCATTCGGCCGGCTCATCCCGGCGCAACTCCTCGCGGTCCTGCCGATGGTGAACCTCCACTTCTCGCTGCTGCCGAGGTGGCGTGGGGCGGCGCCCGTCGAGCGGGCGATCCTCGCCGGCGACCAGCGGTCCGGGGTGTGCGTCATGGCCGTCGAGGAGAACCTCGACACCGGCGGTGTGTACGCTCGCGAGGCGCTCGAGGTCGGCGGCGACACCGCCGACTTGCTGCGCAGGCGCCTGGTGGTGGCAGGTAGCACCCTGCTCGTCGAGACCCTGTCGGCCGGACTCGGTCCCGGCGAACCCCAGGAGGGCGAATCCACCTATGCCCATCGGATCGAACCGGCCGACCTCGAACTGCGGTGGGACCGTCCCGCCGCCCAGTTGGCGAGGGTGGTCCGGGTCGGCGGTGCGTGGACCACCTTCCGGGGCGTCCGGTTCAAGGTGTGGGAGGCAGCGGTGGTCGACCCCGGTTCCTCCGATGGGGCGGGGACGCTGCGGGGCGACGTCGTTGCGACGTCGGATGGCGGGCTCCGCCTCGTCGAGGTCCAGCCCGGGAACCGCCGCCGCATGCCGGTCGACGCCTGGTTGGCGGGCGCCCGCCCGGAGCCCGGCGAGCGCATGGGGTGAACGCCTCAGCCGGCCCGCGCAGCCTCGCCCTCGACGTGCTGCGGCGCATCGACGAGGACGGGGCCTACGCCAACCTGGCGCTCGGGGCCGCCCTGGACCGTTCGGGGCTGGATCGGCGGGACCGGGCCTTCTGCACGGACCTGGTCTACGGCACCACCCGGATGCGCCGAGCCTGCGACCACCTGATCGACCGGTTCCTGCACGACGACGTCGAGCCGGGCGTCCGCCGCGTCCTGCGCCTGGGGGCCTACCAGGTCCGGTGGGGCGGGGTTCCCCCGCACGCTGCGGTCTCCGCCACCGTCGACACCGCCCCGAAGCGGGCGCGGGGACTCTGCAACGCCGTTCTGCGCCGACTGGCCGAGCACGATCCGGAGTGGCCCTCACCCGGGATCGAGTTGAGCTACCCGGACTGGATCGTCGACCGCCTCGTCGCAGACCTCGGAGAGGAGGAGGCGCTCGGTGCGCTGGCGACGATGAACACGGCGGCACCCGCCGTGGCCCGGGCCGACGGATACCACCAGGACCGAGCCTCCCAACTCGTGGCCGGCCTCGCCGTCGAGGGCCTCGCCACGGGTGGAAGCATCCTCGACCTGTGTGCCGCCCCCGGGGGGAAGGCCACCGCCATGGTGGGGTCGGGAGCGTGGGTGGTCGCATCCGACCTGCGGCTGTCCCGCCTGGGGCTGGTGCGGTCGAACGCCGAGCGGTTGGGCGTCGACCTGCAGCTCGTCCAGGCAGACGGCTGCCGTCCCCCCTTCCGCGAGGCGTCCTTCGACCGGGTGCTGGTCGATGCGCCGTGCTCGGGCCTCGGGGTCCTGCGACGTCGGGCGGACGCCCGTTGGCGCACCGAGCCCGACGACGTCGAGCGCCTGGCGGACCTGCAGGTGCGGCTCCTCGAGGCGGCACTCCCGTCGGTGCGGCCCGGTGGCCGACTGATCTACAGCGTGTGCACGATCACGGCTGCCGAGACGACGGGGGTCGATGAGCGCATCCGGGCCCATGCCGACCTGCACCCGGACGCTCCCGGAGCTCCCTGGCGCCCTCTCGGCTCCGGGGGGCTGCTGTTGCCCCAGGACCTCGACAGCGAGGGGATGGCCGTCTTCCGGTACCGGGTGGGCTGAGGGGTGTCAGCCCGGCAGGAGCCGGGTGGCCAGGTGTCCGAGGACCGCATCGAGGGCGTCGCGGGTCGGGTGCCCGGGCTCATCCACGAGTTCCTCGGTCAGAACCGAGTGGGCGCGCGGCCCGATTCGATGGGCGTTGCCGGGCGTGTTGTCGATCTCGATGCCGATGAACCCGTCGCCGAACTCCTCCCGGAGCCGTTCGAAGCGCTCGCCCGGGGACATCGAGTCGAGTGCGAAGCGCAGGCCGAGGACGCAGACGCCGTCGTCGACCCGCCCCTTCGCCACCTCGAGGTCCCGGTCGGAGATGCCCAGGTCGCTGCGCCTGCGCTTCCCGAGGGGGAGCGGCAGGGAGGGCTGGCTGAGCACGGGGGCGACGAGCCGTTCGTCGAGCATCATCCCGAGGGCGAAGCCCCCGGTGAAGCACATGCCGACGGCGCCGACGCCCGGGCCCCCGCATCGACCGTGCTCGTAGGCGGCGAGGGCGCGGAGCCAGTCGGTGACCGGCGAGGTCCGCCGGCGGAGGAGCGACGTGAACTCCCGTGACACGCAGCCCCGGGTCAGGCTCGACAGGAGGTAGCCGGCGGTCGGCCTGCGCCCGGGCGTTCCGAACAGCGACGGAAGGACCGCCGTGCAGCCGATCTCGGCGACGGCCCGCCCGAAGTCGGCGACCCGCGGGGTGATGCCCGGCATCTCGGCCATGACGATGACGGCCGGCCCCTCGCCGGTGCGCAGCACCGTCCGGGAGACGCCGCCGTGGGCAAACTCGTCGATGGTGTAGCCGGACAGTTCATCGACGCCCATCGCCGGCACGCTACTCGTCGGGAGCCGGGCGTTCGAAGTCGCTCCGGTACCCTCGCGGGATGAACGCACCCGACGGGCCGGCGATGGCGGCCAAGGTCCTCACCGTGTCCGACGGGGTCGTCCACGGCACCCGCGAGGACCGCTCCGGGGCCGCCCTGGAGGCCTGCCTGGTCGACGAGGGCTGGACGATCGCCGAACGTGCCGTGTGCGCCGATGGCGTCGAGTCGGTCGCCTCTGCCATCGCACGCCTGGCCGGGGACTTCCACGGCCTGGTCGTGACGACCGGAGGGACGGGATTCGGGCCGAGGGACCTGACGCCGGAGGGCACCCGGGCGGTGCTCGACCGTGAGGCGCCGGGCCTGGCCGAGGCGATGCGGCTCGTCAACCCGCTGGGACGGCTCTCCCGGGGCGTGGCCGGCACCGTCGGCAGCGCCCTCGTGCTCAACACCCCGGGCTCCAGCAGGGGCTGTGTGGAGTGCCTCGAGGCCGTCATCGACGTGGTGCCCCATGCGGTGCGCCTTCTCGTCGACAATGCGGATCCCCACCCGGACCACTGATCCCATGGAGACCCCTGCCGACCACGACTTCATGGCGCAGGCGATCGCCGCTGCGGCCGGGGTGCGCCACGCCACGTCACCGAACCCCTGGGTCGGAGCGGTGGTCGTCGCCGACGGAGTCGTCGTCGGGACGGGCGCCACCAGCCCACCGGGCGGCCCCCACGCCGAGGTCCACGCCCTGGCAGCGGCAGGAGCGTCGGCGCAGGGTGCCACCCTCTACGCGACGCTCGAGCCGTGCGGCCACCAGGGCCGCACCGGTCCCTGCACCGAAGCGATCCTCGGGGCCGGCATCGCCCGTGTCGTGGTGGGGGTGACCGACCCGGATCCCGACGTCAGCGGCAGGGGCCTGGCGCAACTGCGGGAGGGCGGCGTCGAGGTGATCGAGGGGATCGCAGCGGCCGAGGTCGCCGAGCAGTTGGCCGCCTACCTGCACCAGCGAAGGACCGGCCGCCCCCAGGTGGTCCTCAAGTTGGCGGCGACGCTCGATGGTCGCATCGCAGCGCCCGATGGTTCGAGCGCCTGGATCACCGGGCCGGAGGCGCGCGTCGATGGACACCGGCTCCGGGCCGAGAGCGATGCCGTATGCGTGGGGGCGGGCACGATCCGACTCGACGATCCCGCCCTGACCGTCCGCGACTGGGCACCGCCGAATGGTGGACCGGTCGGCGATCCGCGACGCATCGTGCTGGGCCCCGTGGCCGCGGACGCCGGCGTCCAGCCGGCCGAGTCCCACGTGGGTTCGCTCGAGGACCTGTTGGCCCGCCTGGGGGCCGAAGGCGTGCTCCAGCTCCTGGTCGAGGGTGGATCCGACGTCGCCGGCAGGTTCCATCGGGCCGGGTTGGTGGACCGCTACGTCGTGTACCTGGCTCCGGCCCTGCTCGGAGGTGACGACGGAAGGCCGCTGCTGGCCGGCCAGGGCGCCCCCACGATGGCCGAACTGCGTCGGGGGCGCTTCGCCTCGGTGGTCGCGCTCGGCGACGACCTCCGCCTGGACCTGGTACTCGACAGGTCCTGAGGACGCACTGGCTCCGGGAGGGCAAAATTCCCTGGGGCAGGGACCACGGTGTCCGGTAGGTTCGTCCCGTGCTGAAACTGGTGCTCCCCAAGGGTTCCCTTGAGAAGGCGACCCTCGAGTTGTTCGAAGCCGCCGACCTGGCCGTCGGTCGCAACTCGTCGGTCGACTACCGGGCGTCCATTGCCGACCCGCGCGTCGACGACGTCCGGATCCTGCGTCCGCAGGAGATTCCGACCTATGTGTCCGACGGACTGTTCGACCTCGGCATCACCGGTCGGGACTGGATCGAGGAGACGGGCAGCGATGTCGTCTCCCTCGGCGAGCTTTGCTACTCGAAGGCGACGGCGCGGCCCGTCCGGATCGTCGTGGCCGTCCCCGGCGACTCCCCGTACGAGTCGGTGTCCGACCTCCCGGACGGTGTCCGGGTCTCGAGCGAGTATCCGGAGATGACCCGGCGCTACTTCGCCGAACAGGGCGTCGAGGCCGACATCCGGCTCTCGTACGGTGCCACAGAGGCCAAGGTGCCCGACATCGTCGATGCCGTGGTCGACATCACCGAGACCGGCCGGGCGCTCCGGGCAGCCGGCCTCAAGGTGATCGACACGATCCTCACCAGCTACACGGAGCTCATCGCCAACCCGGAGGCCCATGCCGATCCCGGGAAGCGCCACGCCATGGAGCAGCTCCTCACGCTGTTGCAGGGTGCCCTCGAGGCCCGGGGCAAGGTCCTCGTGAAGATGAACGTGCCCATCGAGGGGCTCGACCGGGTGATTGAGCTGATCCCGTCCATGAAGTCCCCCACGGTCAACGAGTTGTTCGGAGGTTCCGGCTATGCCGTCGAGACGGTCGTGGCCAAGACCGAGATCAACGTGCTGATCCCGGCACTGCGGGACGCCGGAGCATCGGACATCCTCGAACTGCCGCTGTCCAAGATCGTCCACTGACGGCCGGGGAGCCCCGGGGCCGGACTCAGTCTTCGGCGCCTTCGGCTGCTTCCTCCGGTGCCTCGGCCGCCTGCTGGACGCCGACGTAGGCGAGCCGGATCTGGTTGAGGGCGCCACGCAGCGTCTCCTCGTTCTCGCCCAGGCGGCCCTGCAGCCGGTCGACCACGGCCCCCATGGCGTCGATGGCGAGCGCCGCTTGGGAGAGGTTCGGGGGCTCCTGCGAGAGGTGGATGGCCCCCAACTCGAAGAAGCCCATCAGGTGGGTCGACACGATGGCCTCGGCCGGCGTGTCGGCGAGCTGTTCCTGGACCGCCGCCATCTCCCGTGCGAGGGCCTCGGCACGCTCCCTCTCCTCGGGGGACAGGTCCTCGTCGGCATGGTCTTCCGGAGGTGATTCCTCGGGGCTGACGGGGTGCTCTGTGCCGGGGGGCGTGTCCTCCGGGGATGCGTCCCCGGGTTCGACGGGGTGTTCTCCGGCGGGGGTCCACAGGGTGCTCATGGGCTGCGTCCGATCATCAGGTGGGGGATGGGGCGGGTCGGAGGGGACCGGTCCACGCCTCCGGTTCCCTCTCGGAGGCGACCTTGGTACTCTAGGAGGCCACAACAGAGCGGAAAGCGGGGTTCTCCCCACCCGGCCACCGATGGTGAGCCGGGTTCTTCGCCGCCGACGCAGTCGGTGGCCGTCAGGCATCCACGGTGACACAGGCGCTGTCCTGTGCCCGCGGCGCCCGTCGGTCCCGGTGCGACGGGCGGGTGTCGGCTTTCCGGCACCCGCCTTCATTCGTTTTCGGCCGTCGACATGACGGTTGGCTCGGAGGAGGGCGCACCCGTATCCCACCCAGGAAAGGAACCTGCGTGACGCACAGGAGCGACGAGCAATAGCCACGCCAACCAACCAGGAGCCCCGGATCAACGACCGCATTCGCGCACGCGAGGTGCGGCTCGTCGGACTCGAGGGTGACCAGATCGGCATCCGCCCCCTCCCGGAGGCGATCGCCATGGCACGTGACCTCGGCTACGACCTCGTGGAAGTGGCCGACAAGGCCGATCCACCGGTCTGTCGGATCATGGACTACGGGAAGTACAAGTACGAGCAGTCCCAACGTGCCAAGGAATCCCGCAAGAAGGCCACCCACATCCTGGTCAAGGAGATGAAGTACCGGCCCAAGATCGGTCCCGGAGACTTCGACACCAAGACCAGGAAGGTCGAGGAGTTCCTCGGCGACGGCAGCAAGGTCAAGGTGACGATCATGTTCCGGGGCCGGGAGATGCAGCACCCCGAACTGGGGCGTCGCATCCTGGACCGGGTGGCAGAGGCGGTCGAGCACGTCGGTCGGATCGAGACCTACCCCAAGCAGGAGGGCCGCAACATGACGATGCTGCTCGGTCCCGGCCTGGCCACCCGCCGCCAGCGCGAGGAGGCCGTCGCCCGGGAGCATGCCGAAGCTGAGGCAAGGGCGGCCGCCGAGGCAGCCGCCGAGGCAGAGGCCGCAGCTGCGGAGGCCGAAGCCGGGAACGCCGCCGAGGCCTCCTGAGCGTCCCCACCCACCACGAACCACGAGAACTGACGAAGGAGCACCAGATGCCGAAGATGAAGACCCATCGTGGCGCTGCGAAGCGCTTCAAGGTGACCGGTACCGGTCGCCTCAAGCGACGCAACAGCAACCTCAACCACATGCTCGAGAAGAAGGCGCCGAAGCGCAAGCGACGCCTCAACAAGGAGAGCGACGTCCACCCGACGAACGCCAAGACCGTCCGCCGACAGCTCGGCATCTGAGGGCCCGGATTCCCCGACATCCGACGGGAACGGCACCGGGCACCGGGCCGTCCCACCAACACACCACTTTCGACACTTTCCCCAAGGAGTCCCACCATGGCCAGGGTCAAGCGAGCCGTCCAAGCCAGGAAGAAGCACCGCGCCATCCTCGAGGAGGCGAAGGGCTACTACGGCAACAAGAGCCGATCCTTCCGCGCCGCCAACGAACAGGTCATGCACTCGGGGAACTACGCGTTCCGCGATCGCCGTGCCCGGAAGGGCGTGTTCCGCCGGCTCTGGATCCAGCGCATCAATGCCGCCTGCCGGCAGCAGGGCACGACCTACAGCCGCTTCGTGTCGGGCCTTCGCGAGGCCGGCATCGAGGTGGACCGAAAGGTCCTCGCCGACCTGGCGGTGACCGATCCGCAGGCGTTCGCCGCGCTGGTCGAGTCGGCGGTCGGCTCGACCGACGCCGCCTGAGCCAGCCGTCGACCGTCACCGGACACGACTGGTGACCGACACCGTCAGTGGTCGGAATCCTGCACTGACCCGCGTCCGCCGGCTGGCCCGCGACCGGACGCTGCGGCGCCGGGAGGGCGTCTACCTCGTCGAGGGTCCGACGCTCATCGTCGATGCCCTGTCGGCCGGACGGGAGGTCGAGCAGGTCTTCGTCCCCGTGGAGGCGGCCTCGTCGCGCGTCGTGGCGGAGTCGGATGCCTCGGGCGTCCTGTGCCGCCTCGTCGACGACGCCCTGTTCGACGGCCTGACGACCACGAGGTCGGCCCAGCCGGCGATCGCCGTCGTCGTCCGGCACGACGTCCCCGTGCCGGACCTGCCCGCCGACGGCGTGGTCGTCGTGCTGGCAGAGCTGGCCGATCCGGGAAACGCCGGCACCCTCGTCCGGTCCGCCGAGGCCTTCGGCGCCTCGGGCGTGGTCTTCGCCGGCGGCGTCGATCCCTACAATCCGAAGTGCGTTCGGGCGACGGCCGGTTCCCTGTTCCGGCTCCCGTTCGCCGTCCTCGAGGGCGACGGTGCCGTCGGAGAGGCGCTCGGCCTGCTGGGCGCATCGGGCCGGCACTGCTGGGGGAGCGTGGCCGAGGGCGGCATTCCACCTGCCGAGGTGCCGGACTGCCGACCCATCGCACTCCTGCTCGGCAACGAGCCCCACGGGCTCGCCGAGGACGCACTCGCCCGCTGCGAAGGCCTCGTCACGGTCACGACGACCGGGTCCGGCGACTCGTTGAACGTGGCCGTCGCCGGTTCCGTGCTCCTCTCCGCCCTCGCCGCCCGGTGACCCGCCGCCCGGTTGCCCCGGAATGGTCATCCGCCGGGGTGGTCGTCTGCCCTAGCCTCGCTGGAACCGTAGAAGCGGCCGATTGCCACTGATGGACCTGGATCTCGACGCCCACCTCACCACTGCCGAAGCCGCCGTCGCCGACGCTGTGGACCTCGACGCCCTAGCGATCGTGGACACCGAACTGCTGGGCCGGAAGTCGGCGTTGGCGACGGTGCGTAGCCGGTTGGGCGACATGGACCCCGACGACCGAAAGGTGGTGGGACGTCGGGTCAACGAGGTCCGGACCGAGGTCGAGCGTCTGATCTCCGAGCGGCGGGCCGAACTGGCGGTCGGGGCCCGGGCCGAGGTCCTCGAAGCCGAGCGCCTGGACCTGACCGAGTTCGACCGGGGTCGTCGCCTCGGGCACCGCCATGTCGTCACCCAGACTTGGGAGCGCCTCGAGGACCTGTTCGTCGGCATGGGCTACACGGTCGCCGAGGGGCCCGAGATTGAGGACGAGTGGCACAACTTCGGTGCCCTCAACTTCCCGCTGGGTCACCCGGCCCGCGACATGTACGACACGCTCTACGTCGAGTATGGCGAACCGCAGAGCACCCTGTTGCGCACCCATACGTCGCCGGTCCAGATCCGAGTGATGGAGGAGCAGGAGCCGCCGATCTACTCGATCATGCCGGGCCGGGTGTTCCGCAGCGACACCGCCGACGCCACGCACATGCCGGTGTTCCACCAGATCGAAGGCCTAGTCGTCGACCGGGGCATCACCTTCGGCGACCTGGCTGGCACGCTCGATGCGTTCACCACCGCCTACTTCGGTTCCGAGTTCACCTCGCGCCTACGGCCCTCCTATTTCCCGTTCACCGAGCCTTCCGCCGAGTTCGACATCCGTCGCCCCGACGGCAGTTGGCTGGAACTCGCAGGCTGCGGCATGGTGCACCCCGAGGTGCTGCGCTCCTGCGGTCTCGACCCCGAGGATTGGTCGGGCTTCGCCTTCGGCTTCGGCCTCGACCGCCTGGCGCTGATGCGCCACGGGATCGACGACCTGCGCGAGCTGTTCCGCAACGACCACCGCTTCCTGGGGCAGTTCTGATGATGCGCCTGTTCGCCTTCAGCGACCGGACAGAGGGGACTTCCACATGAGAGTCCTGCTGTCGTGGCTGCGCGACTTCGCACCTGTCGAGGGCGACCCCGCCCGGATCGGCGACCAGTTGAGCGACCTCGGCCTGGCGGTCGAGCAGATTTCGATGCTGGGCGAGGGCCTCGACGGCATCGTCGTGGCCCGGGTGCTGGACCTCCGTCCCCATCCTGACGCCGACCGCATCCAACTCGTCGATGTCGACGCCGGCGACGGCGAGGCACTCCAGGTCTGCTGCGGGGCCTTCAACATGTCGGTGGGCGACCTGGTGCCCCTGGCCACCCTGGGCACGGTCATGCCGGGCGGCATGGAGATCGCCCGCCGCAAGCTGCGGGGCGAGTGGTCGAACGGCATGCTCTGCTCGCCGACCGAGATCGGCATGGGAGATGATGCCGAGGGCATCCTGCTCCTCGACGGCGGTCTGTCGCCGGGCGCCTCCCTGACCGAGGCGCTCGACCTGCGTCCCGACGTGCTCTACGACCTCGAGGTCAACCCCAACCGGCCCGACGCCATGTCCGTCGCCGGGGTGGCCCGCGACCTCGCAGCCCGCCAGGGTGTTCCGTTCGCCCTGCCCGAGCCGGATGTCGCCGAATCGGGTGATGGTGCCGCCGGCCGCGTGTCGGTCGCGATCCTCGACCCCGACCTCTGCGGCCGCTTCGGCCTCCGGGTCCTCGACGGGGTCTCGGTCGGCACCTCGCCGCGATGGCTGGCCAACCGCCTCAACGCCCTCGGCCAACGGCCAATCAACAGCGTCGTCGACGCCTCCAACTACGTGATGCTCGAGTTGGGCCAGCCCAACCACACCTATGACCTGGGCCGGGTCGCCGGAGGTGCCTTCCGGATCCGGCGTGCCGTCGAGGGAGAGACCATCGAGACCCTCGACGGCGTCGAGCGCACCCTCACGGCCGCCGACGGCGTGATCGCCGACGGTGACGACGTCGCCATCGGAATCGCCGGGATCATGGGCGGGGCCAACACCGAGATCGACGCCGGGACCACGTCCGTGGCCCTCGAGATGGCCTGGTGGGACCCGATGACCATCGCCACGAGTGCGCGTCGGCTGGGCCTGCGCAGCGAGGCCTCCGCCCGCTTCGAGCGGGGTTGCGATCCGGAGGTCGTCGAACTGGCCATGCGGCGCTTCGCCGAACTGCTGACGCCAACGGGTGCAACGCTGGCCCCCGACCTCGTGGACGCACGAGGCAACCTGCCGGCCCGCGAGACCATCCGGCTCCGCACCGACCGGGTCAACGCCATCCTCGGCACCGACCTCGACCGGGACCGGATCGCCGAGGTGCTGAAATCCATCGAGTTCGGTGCCGAACCGGCCGGTGAAGACCTCGACGTCGACATTCCGAGCTTTCGGCCCGACAGCAGCACCGAGATCGACGTGATCGAGGAGGTGGCCCGGGTCCACGGCTACGGACGCATCGAACGCACGGTGCCCCGGTCGACCCTCACCGGCCACCTCACGCCGTACCAGGTCGACCGGCGCACGGTCCGGTCCACGATGGCGGGCCTGGGACTCGACGAGGTCATGCCGGTGCCGTTCCTCGCCCCCGGCGACCTCGAGGCTGCAGGCCTGGCCTCCGATGGCATCGCGGTCACCAACCCGCTCGTCGCCGAGGAGTCGGTGATGCGGGCGTCGCTGCGGCCCGGGATCCTCAAGACGCTGGCCTACAACGCCTCCCACCGGCTCACCGGACTCGGCCTCTTCGAGGTCGGCCACGTGTATCGGCAGCCCGCTTCAGAACAGCCCCTGCCCGACGAACGCGAGCACCTGGCCGTGGCCCTGGCGGGCCATGAGGCCGGCGATGCGGTGGCGGTATGGTCGGCACTGGCCGACGCCCTGGCGGCCCGTGACTACTCGTTGGTAGCCGAGGCCGTTCCGGGCCTGCACCCCTCCCGCACCGCCCGCATCGACGTGGCGGGCACCCTGGTCGGCCATGTGGGCGAGGTCGACCCCGGCGTCCTCGAGGCCTACGAGGTCGGCGAACGGGTGGCCTGGCTGGAGGTCGACCTCGACACGCTGCTGGCGTTGCCGCACGGCGACAAGCCCTATGCCGGCTTCAGCCGCTATCCGTCGTCCGACATCGACCTGGCCTTCGAGGTCGACGAGGGCACCCCTGCAGATGCGGTGCGCCACTGCCTCCGGGAGTCGGCGGGAGACCTGCTCGTCGACCTGTCGCTGTTCGACGTGTATCGGGGCGACGCCGTGGGGGAGGGGCGGCGCAGCCTCGCCTTCGCCCTGCGCCTCCAGGCCTCGGACCGGACGCTCACCGACGCCGAGGTGGCCGAGTTGCGCCAGCGCTGCATCGATGCGGTGCAGGGATCGCTACCGGCCACCCTGCGGGGCTGACGCCCGACCAATTCTCCGCAGCGGGCAACGGCTACCTTCGCCCGCATGCGCAGCTGGCAGGTCCACGAACTGGGTGACCCCATCGACCGCCTCGTCCTCGACGAGGTCGAGGCGCCGGAGGCCGGTCCCGGCCGGGTATTGCTCGACGTCGAGGCGGTCGGCCTGGCCTTTCCCAACGTCTTGCAGTGCCGCGGTGAGTACCAGGTGAAGCCGCCGCTGCCCTTCAGCCCGGCCGCCGAGGTGGTGGGGCGAGTGGCCGCAATGGGCGAAGGCGTCGATGGCCTGGAGGTCGGGCAGCGGCTGGTGACCCTCGGCGGTGCACTCGCCGAGCAGGCGGTGGTCGCCACTGCCACGGCGTTCGCCGTGCCCGACAGTGTGGTCCCGGAGAAGGCGGTGGCCCTGCCGACCAACTACTGCACCACCTGGTACGCCCTGCACGATCGTGCGCAGCTGCAGCCGGGCGAGACCCTGCTGGTCACCGGTGCCTCGGGTGGTACCGGTTCGGCGGCGATCCAACTGGGCCTGGCAGCCGGGGCGCGCGTGATCGCCGTGGCCGGTGGCCCGGAGAAGGTGGCGGCGTGCGTGGCCCTCGGCGCCGACGAGGTGATCGACCACCGCGAGGTCGACGACCTGGTCGAGCGGGTCCGCGAGTTGACCGGCGGCAGTGGTGTCGACGTGTCCTATGACCCCGTGGGTGGCGACATGTTCCAGCAGGTGCGGCGCTGCATGGCGTGGAACGGCCGGCTGCTGGTCATCGGCTTCGTGGCCGGGATCCCGGAGATCGCCACCAACCACGTGCTGTTGAAGAACTATTCAGTCGTCGGCGTGCACTGGGGGGCGTCGTTGGCCCATGACCCGAGTTCCCTGGGCCGCCAGATGGGGGAGTTGTTCGCGCTGTCGGAGACGGGCGCCGTCGATCCGCTCCTGCACCCCGTGTACGGCTTCGACGAAGGTGCAAGGGCACTCCAGGACATCGCCGACCGCAAGGTGGTCGGAAAGGTCGTAGTCTCGGTCTGAGCCCTTCTCCGCACCGGCCTGCATCAATATGTTGCAAGATCATGCGGAAAACCGTATGATCTTGAGATGGCCGCAGTTGGGATCATCGGGGCCTCGGGGTTCACCGGGGCGGAACTGCTGCGGCTATGTGCCGCACATTCGGACCTCGACGTGGTCGTTGCCACCGGCGACTCCCAGGCGGGGACGGCCGTGGCCGACCTCTACCCGAGCCTTGCCGCCCACTACGGCGACCTGACCTTCGCTTCGATCGACGCATCGACGGCCGACGGCTGCGACGTCGTGTTCCTCGGCCTGCCCCACGGCGCCTCGCAGGCACTGGTTCACGACCTGGCATCCCGGGTCGGCCATGTGATCGACCTCTCAGCCGACTTCCGACTGCGGGACGCCGCCCTCTATCCCGAGTGGTACGACGAGCCGCACACGGCACCCGAACTGCTCGACGACTTCGCCTACGGGCTGCCCGAGTTGTACCGGTCGTCGATCGTCGGGGCGCCGCTGGTCGCCGTCCCGGGCTGTTACCCGACGGCGTCCTCGCTGGCCCTCGCCCCCTTCGTGTGGGGTGGCCACGTGGAGCCCTCGCGGCTCGTGGTCGATGCCGCCAGCGGCGTGTCGGGCGCCGGCCGGCCCCCGAAGCCCCAGACCACATTCTGCGCCATCGACGAGGACTATTCGGCCTACGGGCTGGTCGACCACCGGCACACGCCGGAGATGGAGCAGGCGGTCGGCACGCGGTCCGACGGCTCCATGGTCGACGGCGTGTCGATCCTGTTCACCCCGCACCTGGCGCCCATGAACCGGGGCATCCTGGCCACCTGCTACGCACGGCCCACCGGTGGGCTGGACACCTCGTCCGCCCTCGGCCTGCTGACCGACTTCTACGCCGACGAGCCGTTCATCGTGGTCGACGAGCGGTCGCCGTCGACCAAGGCCACGCTCGGCTCCAACACGGCGCACCTGACCGCCCGGGTCGACCCCCGGACGGGCCTGCTGGTCGTGCTGTGCGCCATCGACAACCTCGTCAAGGGCGCCTCCGGCCAGGCCGTGCAGTGCGCCAACCTGGCCCTGGGCCTCGACGAGGCGGCCGGCCTCACCTCGATCGGGGTCTACCCGTGAGCGTCACCGCCACCCCGGGCTTCGTGGCCGGTGGCGTCACCTGCGGAATCAAGCCGTCGGGCGCCCCCGACCTGGCGCTGGTGGCCACCGCCGACGGTGCAGCGGTCACCGCAGCCGGGGTGTTCACCTCCAACAAGATGACCGCCGCACCCGTACTGGTCTGCCGGGAGCACCTGGCGGCGACCGGCGGGCGGGCGGCAGCCGTCGTCCTCAACAGCGGCAACGCCAACGCCGCCACCGGGGCACAGGGCATGGACGACGCCCGCCAGATGGCCGCCGCCACGGCTGCCGAGCTGGGCTGCGTCGCCGAGGAGGTTCTCGTCTGCTCGACCGGCTGGATCGGCTACCCGCTCCCGATGGACATCATCCTGCACGGCATCCCCGAGGCGGCGGCAACCCTCGCCGATGACGGGGGAGCGGCAGCCGCCACAGCGATCATGACGACCGACACCGTGCCCCGGACCACGACCGTCATCGGCGACGGCTTCACCGTCGGCGGCATCGCCAAGGGCGCGGCCATGCTCGAGCCCAACATGGCCACGATGCTCGCCGTACTCACCACCGACGCCGAGGTCGACGCCGCCACCGCCACCGAGTTGCTCCGGGCGGCCGTCGGCACCAGCTTCAACTGCCTGACCGTCGACGGCGCCGAGTCCACCAACGACACGGTGCTGCTGCTCGCCAACGGAGCCGCCGGCCCGGTCGACCCTGAAGCCCTGGGGGCAGCGCTCGCCGAGGCCTGCCTGTCGCTGGCCGTACAGATGGCCGACGACGCCGAGGGCTCCACCAAGACCGTCTTCCTGACCGTCACCGGGGCCGCCGGCGACGCCGAGGCCGCCAAGGGCGCCCGGGACACCGCCAATTGCCAACTGGTCAAGTGCTCCTGGTACGGCGAGGACCCCTACTGGGGACGGATCGCCGCCGAGATGGGCGCTGCCGGCATCGCCTTCGACCCCGACACGATCACGATCTCCTACGGGGGCCAGGCGGTCTACGCCGCCGGCGAGGCCCAACCCGTCGACGAGGTCGCCCTGAAGGCCCACATGGCCGGCCGGACCCTCGACCTCGAGGTCGACCTCGGTCAGGGCACCGGCACGGCACGGGTGGTCACCACCGACCTCAGCCACGCCTACATCGACGAGAACATGCGGACCTCCTGAGGAGACCTGTGATGAACCCCGGCACCGAACAGTTCTCCCCGGAGCGGCGGGCCGCCGTCCTGGTCGAGACCCTGCCGTACATCCAGCGGTTCAAGGGCTCGGTCATCGTCGTCAAGTTCGGCGGCAACGCCATGGTCGACCCGGACCTGGCTGCCCGGTTCGCGGAGGACATCGTGCTCATGCACTCGGTCGGCATCCGGCCGGTCGTCGTGCACGGCGGCGGCCCGCAGATCGGCGAGCTCATGGACCGGCTGGGCCTGAAGTCCGAGTTCCGGGACGGCCTGCGGGTCACCGACGCCGCCACGCTCGACGTGGCCCGGATGGTCCTGGTCGGCAAGGTCAGCCGGGACATCGTGTCGAGCATCAACGTCCACGGCCCGCTCGCCGTCGGCCTTTCGGGCGAGGACGGCGGCCTCATCCGGGCGACCGCCCGGGACCCCGAGCTGGGCTTCGTGGGCGACGTCGAGGCGGTCAACCCGGGCATCGTCGAACGGCTCCTCGCCGAGGACCTCATCCCCGTCGTCTCCACGATCGGCGCCGACGTGACGGGACAGGCCTACAACATCAACTCCGACACGGTGGCGGCCGCCCTGGCCGGGGCGCTCGACGCCGAGCGGATCCTCTACCTGACCGACATCGAGGGACTGCGGGCCGATGCCGACGACGCCGAGACCCTGATCTCGAGACTCGACGTCGAACGGCTCGGGACGCTCATGGTCGACGGCACCATCAGCGGCGGCATGATCCCGAAGGCGCAGGCGTGCCTCGATGCCGTGAACGCCGGCGTCGGATCGGCGCACATGGTCGACGGACGGATTCCCCATGTTCTGCTCCTCGAGTTGTTCACGGACGCCGGCATCGGGACCATGCTGTTCCCGGTTGGAGGCGGCCCCGATTCCCCTGCTCGGGATGAACAGAGTCCGTCATGAGCGGCGACCGGCTCCTCATGGGCAACTACGGCGACCCGCCCGTCACGTTCGTGCGGGGGAGTGGTACCGAGCTCTTCGACGACTCGGGGAAGCGCTACCTCGACTTCCTCTGCGGCCTGGCGGTCACCAGCCTGGGCCACAGCCACCCCCGGGTGGCGGCGGCCCTCGCCACACAGGCCGAGACCCTCCTCCACGTCTCCAACCTCTTCGACACCGAGCCGCACCTCGAGGTGGCGGCCCGCCTGGACGCCCTCATCCGGTCGGGAACCGGCGAGGCCACACCGGGGAGGGTGCTGTTCCAGAACTCCGGCGCCGAGGCTAACGAGGCCGCCATGAAGCTGGCCCGAAAGCACCAGGGTCGGGGACGCCACGTCGTGGTGTCGGCCTTCCGGTCGTTCCACGGCCGGACCCTCGCCACGCTGGCGGCCACCGGCCAGCCCGAGAAGCACGAGCCCTTCCAACCACTGCCCGAGGGGTTCCGCCACGCCGCATGGAACGACCTCGACGCCTTCGAGGCTGTCCTCGACCCCACGGTCGGGGCGATCCTGCTCGAATCGCTCCAGGGCGAGGGAGGGATCAACCCGGCCGACGTCGACTTCCTCGTCGGCATCCGGTTGCTCTGCGACGAGCGGGGCATCCTGCTGATCCTCGACGAGGTCCAGACCGGGCTCGGGCGCACCGGCCGGTGGTTCGGCTTTCACCACGCCGGCATCCGGGCCGACATCGTCACGGTCGCCAAGGCCCTCGGCAACGGCGTTCCGATCGGCGCAGTCTGGGCAAGTGCCGAGGTGGCGGCGGCCTTTGCGCCCGGCGACCACGGTTCCACATTCGGAGGACAGCCCCTCGCCGCCTCGGCGGCCCGTGAGGTGCTCCGGGTGATGGAGGAGATCGACGCCCCAGCCTGCGCTGCGGTGAAGGGGGCGGCCCTCACCAGCCTCCTCGCGGCCCTGCCCGGCGTCACCGCCGTCCGGGGCCTCGGCCTACTCCTGGCGGCCGAACTGGACCCCGACGTCCTCGATGGCCGGAGCGGCGCCGACGTGGCCCGGGCGTGCCTCGACGCCGGCCTGGTGGTCAACGGCATCACGCCGACCGCCCTGCGGCTGGCGCCGCCACTGACCGTGACCGATGACGAACTGGCCGAGGGCGTGGCGATCCTCGGTGTCGTGCTGTCCGGAGACAGGGAGGCGATCGCATGAGGCACCTGCTGGAAGTCGACGACCTGACCCCCGGAGAACTCGGACGGGTGCTCGACCTTGCCGCCGACCCGGCACCGTCACAGGTGCTCGCCGGCCGGGGCATGGCACTGCTGTTCGAGAAGCCGTCGGCCCGCACCCGCAACTCGATGGAGATGGCGGTCGTCCAGCTCGGCGGCCATCCGATGTACATCCAGGGCGCCGAGGTCGGCTTCGACGCCCGGGAGTCGGTCGAGGACGTCACCCGGACCCTCGCCTGCTACCACGGTGCCATCGGCGCCCGGGTCTTCGCCCACGCCACGGTGGAGCGGATGGCGGCCCTCGACCTGGTGCCCATCGTCAACATGCTCTCCGACGCCGCCCATCCCCTGCAGGCCCTGGCCGACGTCCTGACCATGCAGCAGCTCCTCGGCGACCTGACCGGCCGGAGCGTCACCTACGTGGGCGACGCCAACAACGTCTTCCGGTCGCTCGCCCTGGCGGGCGGCATGCTCGGCATGGAGGTCCGGTTCACCGGCCCGTCCGGCTACCGGCCCGGCGAGGTCGATGCCGACCGGCTGGCCGCTGCCGGCGTGGTCGTGGCCGAGTTCGACCGGCCGGAGGAGGCCGTCGAGGGCAGCGACATCGTCTACACCGACGTCTGGACTTCGATGGGCCAGGAGCACGAGAGCTCCCAGCGGCTCGTCGACTTCGAGGGCTACCGGGTGGACGAGCGGCTCCTCGACGCCGCCGGCACCCAGGCACACTTCCTGCACTGTCTGCCCGCCCACCGGGGCGAGGAGGTCACGAGCAACGTCGTCGACGGGCCAGCCAGCCGGGTGTGGCAGCAGGCGGAGAACCGGATGCACGCCGCCCGGGGTCTACTGGCCTGGCTGCTCGGCGAGGCCACGTCCGACGCCGGAGAGAGGGGCAACGCATGAGCAAGGCACAGCGCCAGCACCGGATGGCCCGGATCCTGGCTGAACATTCGGTCTCCAACCAGATGGAACTGGTCGATCTGCTGTCGGCGGTGGGCATCGATGCGACACAGGCGACGGTCTCGCGCGACCTCGGCGATCTCGGCGCCGTCAAGGTACGCGTGCCGGGCGGCGGGAGCGTGTACGCCATCCCCGAGCATCCAGTTGACCAGTTCGCACCCGGGAACCACCTCCGACGGGTCATGGGCGAGTGGGTGGCCGAGGTGCACCACTCTGGCAACCTCGTGGTCCTGCGGACGCCCCCGGGGTCGGCACACGTGGTCGCCTCGGCGATCGATCGGTCCGGACATGATGAGATCCTCGGCACCGTTGCGGGCGACGACACGATCCTGGTCGTGGCGGCAGAGGGCACGAGCGGCAGGGGGCTCGCCGGTACCCTGCGGTCGCTCGCCGGCCTGTGAGCGGACCGGTACGACGGCAGACAGGGAACGGAAGCAGGACGTGAGCAACCAACACGACGTCGACAAGGTCGTCCTCGCCTACTCCGGTGGGCTCGACACCTCGATCATCCTGCGGTGGCTGGAGGAGACCTACGGCTGCGAGGTCGTGACCTTCACGGCCAACCTTGGGCAGGGCGAGGAGCTCGAGCCGGCGCGGGCCAAGGCCATGGCCATGGGCGTGTCCGAGATCTACATCGAGGACCTCCGGGAGGAGTTCGTCCGGGACTACGTCTTCCCGATGTTCCGGGCCAACGCCGTCTACGAGGGCGAGTACCTGCTCGGCACCTCGATCGCCCGGCCGCTCATCGCCAAGCGGCTCGTCGAGATCGCCGCCGAGACCGGCGCCGACGCCATCAGCCACGGCGCAACCGGGAAGGGCAACGACCAGGTCCGGTTCGAACTCGGCGCCTATGCCCTGAACCCCGACATTCGGATCATTGCCCCGTGGAGGGAGTGGGACCTGGGGTCGCGCCAGAGCCTGCTCGACTACGCCGAGAAGCACGGCATCCCGGTCGAGATGAAGCGGGGCACCAAGTCGCCCTACTCGATGGACGCCAACCTGCTCCACATCTCGTACGAGGGGGGACCGCTCGAGGACCCGTGGAACGAGCCCGCCTCGGAGATGTGGCGGTGGACGGCCAGCCCCGAGTCGGCACCCAACGAGGCCACCTACCTCGACCTGGCCTACGAGCGGGGCGACATCGTGGCGATCGACGGCACGTCGATGTCACCGGCACGGGTGCTGGCCCACCTCAACGAGGTGGGTGGCGCCAACGGCGTCGGACGGATCGACATCGTCGAGAACCGGTACGTCGGGATGAAGTCGCGGGGCGCCTACGAGACGCCGGGTGGCACGATCATGCTCAAGGCCCACCGGGCCATCGAGTCGCTCACCCTCGACCGGGGCGTCGCCCACCTCAAGGACGAACTCATGCCCCGGTACGCCGAGGTCATCTACAACGGATACTGGTTCAGCCCGGAGCGCCAGATGCTCCAGGTGGCCATCGACCACAGCCAGGCCTTCGTGAACGGCCGGGTCCGGTTGCGGCTCTACAAGGGCAACGTAGAGGTCGTGGGCCGGCAGTCCGACGACACCCTGTTCGACGAGGCGATCGCCACGTTCGAGGAGGACGGGGGTGCCTACGACCAGGCCGACGCCGAGGGCTTCATCCGGTTGAACGCCCTTCGGCTCCGGACGGCGGCCCGGCGGGCCGCACGGGGATAGGAGACGGAACCATGGCAACGCTCTGGCACGGTCGTTTCACCGAGGGTCCCGCCGAGGCACTCCGGGCACTCAACGACAGCCTTCCCTTCGACCAGCGGATGTTCCGGGAGGACATCGCCGGCTCGCGGGCGCACGTCCGGATGCTGGCCCGTGTCGGCCTGCTCGATGCCGACGACGCCGACGACGTACTCGTCGCCCTCGATGCCGTCGAGTCTGAGATGGCCGACGGCACGTTCGCCTTCGTCCCCTCGGACGAGGACATCCACACGGCGGTCGAGCGACGGGTCACCGAGCTGGCCGGCGACGCCGGCGCCAGGCTCCACACGGGGCGGAGTCGCAACGACCAGGTCGCCACCGACCTGCGGCTCTGGGTCCGGCGCGAGCTGACTGAACTTGCGGGCCTCGTCGGCCGCCTGCAGGCGACGCTGGCGGCCCGCGCCGACGACGTGGGCGAGGCGTACCTGCCGGGCTACACGCACCTCCAGCAGGCGCAGCCCGTGCTGCTGGCCCACCACCTGCTGGCCCACGGCTGGGCACTCTCGCGGGACGTGGATCGACTGCTCGACGCCAGGGGCCGGGCCGACGTGTCGCCGTTGGGCGCAGGGGCGTTGGCCGGGTCGTCGCTGCCGCTCGACCCTGACGGCGTGGCCACCGACCTCGGGTTCAGCGCCCGGTTCGAGAACTCGCTCGATGTCGTGTCCGACCGGGACTTCGTCGTCGAGGCCCTCTTCGCCCTGACACTGCTCGGCGTGCACCTCTCGCGGCTCGGTGAGGAGGTCGTCCTCTGGTCGACCGAGGAATTCGGCTTCGTCGAACTCGACGACGCCTTCTCGACCGGCTCGTCGATGCTGCCTCAGAAGAAGAACCCCGACGTGGCCGAGCTTGCCCGGGGAAAGGCCGGGCGGTTGCTCGGGAACCTCACCGGCCTCCTGGCATCCCTCAAGGGGCTGCCACTGGCCTACAACAAGGACCTCCAGGAGGACAAGGAGCCACTGTTCGACTCCTGCGACACGGTCCGGCTGACGCTGCTGGCGCTCGACGGCATGATGGCCACGATCGGGTTCGACGCCGACCGGATGGCCGAGTCGGCGGACAGCCCGTACGCGGCCGCAGTCGACCTCGCCGAGTACCTCGTGGCCGCCGGCATGCCGTTCCGGGAGGCCCACGCCGTCGTCGGCGCCCACGTGCGGACGGCGCTCTCCGGCGGTGGCTCGCTCGCCGACCTCGTCGCCGCCGACGAACGGCTGGGTTCCGAGGCTGCGACGCTCCTGGCGCCGGGTGCCGCGGTGCGGAGGCGGACCACGCCGGGTGGGGCCGGCCCCGTACCGGTTGCCGAACAACGGCAGCGGTTCGCCGACCGCCTCGCCGACCAGGCCACGAGGATCGGAGGCTAGGTGGCCCACCATGCACGCATCCGGGTCCGCTACGGGGAGGTAGACCAGCAGGGCGTCGTGTACAACGCCCACTACCTGGCATACGTCGACGACGTCTTCGACACCTGGCTGCGGGAGTTGACTCCCCGATTCGAGGAACTGGGCTGGGAGATCATGCTCAAGACGGCCTCGCTCGAGTGGCACGGTTCGGCCGGCATGGGCGACGTGCTCGACGTGGCCACCGAGGTCGTCCGATGGGGGAACACCTCCTTCGAGGCCGAGTTCGACTTCCGGGTGGGGGACCGGCCGGTACTCACGGCAACCGTGACCTATGTGGGAGTGACGATCGGCGACCACCGACCGATTCCGCCACCCGACGAAGTCCGCATCCACCTCAGTCGGTGAACACCCTGCGCGGCATCACCGAGCTGGCGGAGCGCGACGGCATCGACCCACGCGTTGTCGTGTCGAGCGGCCCCTCCGGGCCCGAGCGGGACCGGATCCTGGAACTCCTCGACGAGCACGAGTGCGCCCTGCTCCGCACCTGTCGACCCGGACACCTCACCGGGTCCGCCCTCGTGGTCGATCCGACGGACCGCCGGATCCTGCTTCTGTTCCATGCCAAGTTGCAGCGTTGGCTCCAGCCCGGTGGCCACGCAGACGGTGATGGCGACCTTGCCCGGGTCGCCCTGCGAGAGGCCGGCGAGGAGACCGGCATCGCAGGACTGCGGGTGCTCGAACCACCCGTCGACCTGGACGTCCACGTCGTCGACCCGCCGGCCGAGGACGCCCATGAGCACCATGACGTGCGGTTCCTCGTGGTGGCACCCGCAGGCTCCGAGCCCGTCGGCAACCAGGAGTCGGAGGCACTGCGCTGGGTCCACCGGGACGAGATGGAGGCCCTCGGGGTGGACGGAGGACTCCTGCGACTGGCGGACCGGGCCCTCGAGTGCCTCGAACGGCTGGAGGCGGAGGAGGGGGCCTAGAGGTCTCCCGGGTCCAGGCAATTCTCCATGTCGTTCACCCGGGCGAAGCCGTTCATGCGCTCGACATGGCTGCCGGCCCCGGACGGGAGGGCGGTGAGGTAGGGGCGGACGTCGCCCTCGGTGCGAAGTCGCCGGGCGTGAACCTGGCGGTCGGCGAGGTAGACCTCCCAGTCCTCGAGCCACTTGCCGACGAGGACCCGGTCCTCGTCGCTCCCCCCGGGCAGGACCCGGAGGTCGTCGACGAGTTGGTCGACCAGTTGAGTGGCCTCGTCGAGCACGTTGGCCCGCTGGGCCGGCGAGGGCGAGTCGGCAGCGGCGGGAAGCTTGCCGACTGCTGCGACCATGCGGGCGCAACGCTGTTCGGCCGCCGCCGCCCAGGAGCGATCCTCGAGCCGGTCGGGGTTGCCCGGCGCCTCGTAGAGCAGGAAGGCCCACACCCAGAAGACGACCAGGGCCAGGACGAGGGAGAGTGCGGTGACCCGGGCGAGGGTCGCGTGGGGCCTGCCGGTCGTGCCGATCGACGTCATGGTCAGCCACCCTCCGGGGCGTCGGAAGCGGGGGCGTCGGTCGCCGGGGCTTCGTCGGTTTCCGGTTCCGGTACGGGTTCGGGTTCCGGCGGAGCAGCGGGCATGACCTGGAGCACCACGACCGATCCCTCGGGGACCTTGGTGCCCGGGGCCGGAACCTGGTGCCAGACGGTCTGCGGGGGCGTCGCGGGATCGTCCGGGTTGGCGACCTCGGTGATCTCGTAGCCGAGGACCGATTCGGCGAGGCGGGTCCCGGCCTCGTCGACGCTGAGCCCCACCACTGCGGGAACGGGAATCGGCGGCGGCTCCACGGCGACCTCCACGACCATCGAGCCGGCGGGCAGGATCGTCGAGCCCACCGAGGGCGACTGTCCGAGGATGACTCCCGGCACGCTGTCATTGGTGGGGACCTCGATCACGCTGGCGATGCGGATCGGCGAGAGGCCGGGCATCTCGGTGCCGTCCGCCAGACGTGTCGGAGCCCCGCCTGTCGCCTCGAGGAGCACCTGGGCCTCGTCCATCGTCAGGCCGACGAGGACCGGCGTGGTGATGGCCTGTGCCGGCGGTCGGGTGGTCGTCGTGGTCGAGGACGGAGGCGGCGTGGGGAACACCGCCTCGTCGATGTCGAAGTGGGCAGCCTCCATGACGTCCTTCCAGATGAGCGCCGGGTACGTGCCGCCGAAGACCTTTCGATCCGTGGTGGGCGGCACCATCGGGATCTGGCCCTGCGGGTAGCCCACCCAGACGCCGGTTGTCCGCTGGGGCGTGTAGCCGAGGAAGAGGGCGTCGGCGTAGTTCTGCGTGGTCCCGGTCTTGCCGGCGGCCGTTCGATCGTCGAGCTTCGCCCGGTGGCCGGTGCCTGCGGTCAGGACGCCCTCGAGCACCCAGGTCAACTGGTCGGTGAGGCGGGGCTCGAGGACACGGGTCTGCTCGCGCTTCCAACGCCACAGCGTGGTGCCGTCGGCGTTGACCACGCGGGTGACGTAGGTGGGCGGGTTGTGGACGCCCCGGTTGGCGAAGGTGCTGTAGGCGGTGGTCATGTCGAGCAGGGTGGTGTCGGAGGTTCCGAGAATGTTCGAGTTGACCTCCTCGACGGGCGATTCGATGCCGAGGCGTCGGCCCATGTTGACGACCCGCTGGGCGCCCATGGCCATCGACAACTGGGCGTAGACGGTGTTGATCGAGCGCCGGGTGGCCTCGACGAGCGTCAGCCGGCTCGGCTCGGGCAGTTCCTCGCCCTCGGCCACCTCGGGCAGGCTGTGGCCGGTGGCGCCGCCGCTGACGCGCCAGATGCTGTTCTCCTCGGTCGCTCCGGGGATCTCGAACTCGATCTCGTTCGGGGCGGCGTACGTGGCGGTGACCTTCCACCCCGCCTCCATCGCAGCGGCCAGGCCGATGGGCTTCATCGCCGAGCCCACCTGACGGCCGTTGCCGACGGCCAGGTTGACCTTGGCGTCGTCGTCGTCGTCGAAGAAGTCCCGTCCTCCGACCATGGCGAGGATGTGGCCGTTCTGCGGGTTCATGACGACGACCGAGGCGTCGGGGTGCCCCTGGCCGGCCGGCAGGTGCGCCTCGACGGATGCCTCGGCGGCAGCCTGGAGGCCGAGGTCGATGGTGGTCTCGATGCGCAGACCGCCCTCGAACAGCAACAGCTCCCGCTGGGCCCGAGTGGCCCCGAAGGCCTCGTTGTCGAGGAACCAGCGGCGCACCTCCTCCACGAAGTGGCCGGCCGGGTAGCGGGTGTCGAGCCGGCTGGAGTACTCCTCGAGTTGCGGAGGAGTGGACCGAGCGTCGGCGAACTCCTCCTCGGTGATGAAGTCGTTGGCGAGCATGCGGTCCAGCACGAGGTGGCTGCGCCGGAGGCCGGCCGCGTAGTTGCGCAGAGGGTTGAAACGGCTGGGCGCCTGGATGAGGCCGGCGAGCATTGCGGCCTCGTTCACGGCCAGGTCCAGCACGTTCTTGTTGAAGTAGGTCTGGGCCGCTGCCTTGATGCCGTAGGCACCGTGGCCGAAGTACACGGTGTTGAGGTACTGGAGGAGGATGAAGTCCTTGCTGTACTGGTCCTCGAGCCGCAGGGCGTACCAGAGCTCCTCGAGCTTCCGTGAGGCGGTCTTCTCGGTGTTCTCGATGATCGACAACTTGACGTACTGCTGGGTGATCGTCGAGCCGCCCTGGCTGATGCCGCCCGCTTCGAAGTTGGTGCGGGCCGCCCGGAGGATGGCCTTCAGGTCGACCCCGTCATGGTGGTAGAAGCGCTCGTCCTCGATGGCGACGACGGCATTGCGGACGAGCGCGGGGATCTCGTCGAGGCGACGGGCGCTCGTGCGATTTTGGGGAGCGACCAGCGTGGTGATGAGGGTGCCGTCCCGGGCGACGACGACCGACGACTCGGCCGTCTCGGGGATGGTGATCTCGAAGGTGCGGGTCTCGTACGAGTAGCAGCCCGAGGCGAGCATCGCGAACGCAGCCAGGGTCGCCGTGGGGCGACGGAGGCGCGCGAGGGTCCCGTTCCGGTGGGTGACTTGCTGCGGCACCCGCACAGTCTGGCCGCGTGCCGACGCGAAGGTGCGTCAGCGAGCAGTGGTTCCGAGGACGAAAAGGTTGGTATCGGGCGCTCCGAGCGGCAATGGTGATGGGGTGAATGGTGCTGAGATCCTCGACGACCTTGCGGCCCGCGGCCTGGTCCAGGACTGCACCGACCGCGACGTCCTGCGGGCGCGCCTGGACGAAGGTCCGATCACCGTCTACTGCGGCTTCGATCCGACGGCCGACAGCCTGCACATCGGCCACCTGATTCCGCTTCTGCTGCTCCGGCGCTTCCAGGACTCCGGCCACCGGGCGGTCGCCCTGGCGGGTGGCGCCACGGGCATGGTGGGCGATCCCAGCTGGCGCTCGGAGGAGCGCAACCTCCTCGACCAGGCGACCCTCGATGCCAACGTCGAGGCCGTGTCGGGCCAGTTGCGCTCGTTGCTGCGCTTCGAGGGCGACGAGGGCCTCGACGGTCCACCGGCGCTCCTGGTGGACAATCGGGAGTGGATCGGTGATGTCGGCCTGCTCGAGTTCCTGCGCGACGTCGGCAAGCACGTCACGGTCGGCACGATGCTGGCCAAGGAGTCGATGCGGAGTCGCCTGTCGAGCGAGCAGGGCATCTCCTTCACCGAGTTCAGCTACATGCTCCTGCAGGCCAACGACTTCTTCGAGCTCCACGACCGCTACGGCTGCGAGATGCAGGTCGGAGGCTCCGACCAGTGGGGCAACATCACCGCCGGCATTGATCTCATCCGGCGCCGGGCGGGGGCGACCGCCTACGGGCTGACGCTCCCGCTGCTCACCCGCTCCGACGGTGCCAAGTTCGGTAAGACCGCGGATGCGGCCGTCTGGCTCGATCCCGCCCGCACGTTGCCGTACGAGCTCCACCAGTACTTCCGGAACGTGGACGACCGCGACGTCGAGCAGCACCTGCTGCGGCTGACGCTGGTCGACGTCGACGACGTGGCAGCGGTGATGGCCGACCACGCCTCACGCCCCGGGGAGCGCCTCGCCCAGCAGCGGCTGGCCGACGAGGTGTGCGCCCTCGTCCACGGCGAGGACGAGACGAACCGGGCCCGCCTCGCCGCAGAGGGCCTCTTCGGAGCGTCGGCGCCCACGCCCGAGGCGCTCGACGCCCTGCGGGGCATCGTGCCGGAGACGGAGGTGGCTGCGGCCGACCTCGAGGGTGACGAGTCCCTGGTGGACGCCCTCGTCGCCAGTGGCCTGTGCAACTCACGGGGCGATGCCCGTCGCACCATCGGCGGCGGCGGCATCTCCGTCAACGGGGTGCGCCAGGACGGCGCCGCCACCCGCCTGCCGTCCGACGCCCTAGTGGGAGGCCGCTACGTCCTGCTCCAGAAGGGCCGGCGGTCCCGCCACCTGCTCATCGCCGGCTGAACGCGGGGTGTGCCGGCGTCGAGGTGCCGGTCGCCCGAGAATCCCGGGAATATGGGGGACGGCGGGTTGGGGGCACCATCGCGTACCGCTAGCGTTGCTAGTCGCGCCACTCCCTTGACCCTCGGGTCACCGGGTCGTAGCGTGGTTAAGCGCCCCCCGGCGACGTCCGACTCGGACCTCGTCGAGCGGCTCCAGAGGGCACCAACGCCTCCTGATCGGAATCCCTGTGGGGATCTCCGTGGGAAGCGTGTGCCAGGTGGCCCACGGCCACCAGGTGCTCCTTGAAAACGGAATAGAGGACGATGAATGCCAGTGCGGGCTGGCCACCGGCGATCACGAGTCGCCACTGGTCAGACCCTGACAATTCATATGCAAACGGACACGGGCGTCGAGCCGTCATCTGACGGAGCGGCGACCCCTGACCTGATGCCAACCGGATGGGACCTCGGTCCCGATCCGACTTCAAACTCGTGCCGGTACCGCCTTCGGGCAGTATCGGAACACTGATTTCGACGTCGACACCCGCTTCGGCAGGTGACGACCGAGATTTTGACGGAGAGTTTGATCCTGGCTCAGGACGAACGCTGGCGGCGGGCCTAATACATGCAAGTCGAACGCAGTCGACCTTCGGGTCACATGACTGAGTGGCGAACGGGTGAGCAACACGTGAGGAACCTGCCCCGAAGACTGGAATAACCCGGGGAAACCCGGGCTAATACCGGATGTCCCCAGATGGCCGCATGGCCGACTGAGGAAATGCTCCGGCGCTTCGGGAGGGTCTCGCGGCCTATCAGCTTGTTGGTGAGGTAACGGCTCACCAAGGCAACGACGGGTAGCTGGTCTGAGAGGACGATCAGCCACACTGGGACTGAGATACGGCCCAGACTCCTACGGGAGGCAGCAGTAGGGAATCTTGCGCAATGGGCGAAAGCCTGACGCAGCCACGCCGCGTGAGTGATGAAGGCCTTCGGGTCGTAAAGCTCTTTCAGCAGGGACGAAAATGACGGTACCTGCAGAAGAAGCTCCGGCCAACTACGTGCCAGCAGCCGCGGTAACACGTAGGGAGCAAGCGTTGTCCGGATTTATTGGGCGTAAAGGGCTCGTAGGCTGTTCAGTAAGTCAGGTGTGAAAACTCGAGGCTCAACCTCGAGACGCCACTTGATACTGCTGTGACTTGAGTTCGGTAGAGGAGTGTGGAATTCCTAGTGTAGCGGTGAAATGCGCAGATATTAGGAGGAACACCAACGGCGAAGGCAGCACTCTGGGCCGATACTGACGCTGAGGAGCGAAAGCGTGGGGAGCGAACAGGATTAGATACCCTGGTAGTCCACGCCGTAAACGTTGGGCACTAGATGTGGGATCCAGTCAACGGATTCCGTGTCGCAGCTAACGCGTTAAGTGCCCCGCCTGGGGAGTACGGCCGCAAGGCTAAAACTCAAAGGAATTGACGGGGGCCCGCACAAGCGGCGGAGCATGTTGCTTAATTCGAGGCAACGCGAAGAACCTTACCTGGGTTTGACATGTAGGGAAAAGCCATAGAGATATGGTGTCCTTAGGGGCCTTACACAGGTGGTGCATGGCTGTCGTCAGCTCGTGTCGTGAGATGTTGGGTTAAGTCCCGCAACGAGCGCAACCCTTGTCCTATGTTGCCAGCGGGTAATGCCGGGGACTCGTAGGAGACTGCCGGGGTCAACTCGGAGGAAGGTGGGGACGACGTCAAGTCATCATGCCCCTTATGCCCAGGGCTGCAAACATGCTACAATGGCCGGTACAGAGGGCTGCTATACCGCGAGGTTGAGCGAATCCCACAAAGCCGGTCTCAGTTCGGATTGGAGTCTGCAACTCGA
>JARQPW010000024.1 GCA_029577135.1 Acidimicrobiales bacterium | reverse complement strand
TCTCGCCGACGAAGATGCCGAATCCGTAGCCGGTGCCGAGTTGAAGCTCGCGCCGCCTGGTGGCGCAGCGCGTGGCGAACGCCTGCCTGTTCTCTGCGGGATCGACCTGACCCGGTGGTCGGCGGGGCTCCCAACCGGTCAACCAGTCGCTGTTGCGGTGCCGGACCTCGTGCCAGGCCGCAAAGTCGTCGACCTCGAGGGGGCGCAGGGTCACCCGGCGTCCGTGCAGGATCGGCGAGTCGGTCATGGCGCCATGATCCCCGCCGGAGCGGGTGTCCGACCAGCCCGGGAGGGCCGGGGAGGGATCAGTCCAGGATCTCACCAAGGGCGCCGAGCAGGACGGTGACGTTGCGCTGGCGGGCGGTGTGGCCCATGCAGCCGATGCGCCACACCTGACCGGCGACCGGGCCGATCCCTCCGCCGATCTCGATGCCGTAGCGGTCGAGCAGGAGCCGACGCACCCCGGCCTCGTCCATGCCGTCGGGGAGGCGGTCCATGGGAACTCGCACCGACGTGAGCTCGGGGAGGCGGTGGCCCTCCTGGGCGAACAGCTCGAGGCCCATCTTCTGGAGTCCCTCCTGGAGCCGGTCGCCGCACGCCTGGTGGCGGGCCTGGGCGTTCTCGAGGCCCTCGTCCAGGACCACGCCGAGGCCGGCGTGCAGCCCGTAGATCATCGAGATGGGCGCCGTGTGGTGGTAGGCGCGGGCGCCGCCACCGGTCACGTAGTCGGCGATCATGGCCAGGTCCAGGTACCAGGACTGGCTGCGCTCGACGAAGCCGTCGATGGCCCGCTGCGACACGGTGACCGGCGAGAGGCCCGGCGGCACGCCAATGCACTTCTGGGTGCCGCTGTAGGCGAGGTCCACGCCCCACCCGTCGATCTCGAGCGGGATACCGCAGAGCGAGGTGACGCAGTCGACCAGGAACAGGGCGTCGCCCTTGCCGGCGCCGATCTCGACGAGGTCGTTGCGCACGCCGGTCGAAGTCTCGGCGTGGACGATGGCGATGACCTTCGGGTTCGGGTGGGCGTCGAGCATGCGCTGCGGCTCGATGGCCAGTCCCCACTCGGAGTCGACCCGCACGACCTCGGCGCCGAGGCGGCTGGCGACGTCGCACATGCGCTCGCCGAACATGCCGTTCACGCCGACCACGACCACGTCGCCGGGAGCGAGCACGTTGCAGAAGGTGGCCTCCATGCCGGCCGAACCGGTCGCCGACACGGGGAAGGTCAGTTGGTTGGCGGTCTTGAAGACGGCCCGAAGGCGGTCGTTGGTCTCATCGAGGAGCGAGATGAACTCGGGGTCGAGGTGGCCGAGCACGGGTCGTGCGAAGGCCTCGATGACCTCGGGGTACGGGTTGCACGGACCGGGACCCATCAGGAGGCGGTCACTGTGTCCCATGATGGCCGAACCCTAACAGGATTTTTCCCCACAGTAGAGGATCTTTCCGGGGACGAAACCACCTGACACTCCCTGCCCCACCCCGGAGCGGCCCGGCGTCAGCCCCCCAGTTGCGAGGCGACCAAGCCGTCGAGGATGTCGGCCTCCGAAACGAGGCACTCGTCGAAACCCAACTGGCGCATGACCTTGACCAGCACACAGAGGCCGCCCACGATCACGTCGGTCCGGGCCTCCTCCATGCCGGGGTTCTCCAGGCGTTCCTCCCTGGTCTCGGTGGCCAGGGTCCGGAACACGTCCTCCACCGCCTCCCTGGTGAGCCGGAACTTGTGGATCAGGTCCCGGTCGTACTCGGCCAGGCCCTGCTCCACTGCAGCCACACACGACACGGTGCCGGCCAGGCCGACGAGGGTCCGCGCCCCCGCCACCGCCGGGATCTCACGACGCACGTCGTCGACGTGCCCCTCGACGATCGAGAGGCAGGCGAGCAGTTCCTCGGGAAGCGGCGGATCGTTCTCGATCCACTGTTCGGTCAGCCGCACGCAGCCGATGTCGCAGGACAGGACCCCCTCGGCTTCGGTCGTGCCGACGACGAACTCGGTCGAGCCACCCCCGATGTCGAGGACCAGGAACGGCCCGTCGGCCGGGTCGAGGTCGGCGGTGGCGCCGGCAAACGAGAGTCGCCCCTCTTCGGCACCGGGAAGCAACTCCGGGCGAACCCCGAGGGCCGCCTCGGCAGCGTCGAAGAAGTCGTCCCGGTTCGCAGCATCCCGGGCAGCGGATGTGGCCGTGGCGCGCACCCGCGTGACGCCGTGCCGGTCCAACACCTGGCGGAACTCACGCAGGACGTCGACCACCCGTTCGATGGCCGGCGGGGCGAGCCGGCCGGTGGCATCGACCCCCTCCCCCAGTCGGGTGATCCGCATGAGTCGCACGACGGTCGTCGTGCCGTCACCGACGAGGAGCCTCGTCGAGTTGGTCCCGCAGTCGACGGCGGCCACGAGTTCAGGCGCCATCTTGCCCACCGATCTCCTCGTCCAACCCTTGCACCTGCAACTGCTCCGCGACCCAGCGCCCGACCGGGTCGTCGCCGCCCGCCAGGTACCAGGCGTAGTGGGCGTGGAGGCACTTCACGCCCCGGCGCGTGCCGCCCACCCCGCCACTCGGCCGCGGGCCCTCGTGGTCGACGGGGATCAGCGCGTCGCGCTCCGATGCGTAGCGCTCGTGGGCGGCAGCCAGCGCCGTGGCGTCGACGGCGGCCTCGGCAGCGCGGACGCCGCCCGCCGACTCGAGCGTGCCGATCCGGGAACGCAGGTCGGCACCCACCAGCCAGTAGCGGGTGGGCATCGGACGGCCGTCCTCCAGGAGCGGATGGTTCACGATGACGACCGGCAACCCGTCGGCGTCGCGGACGGCGATCTCGAAGGCCCCCAGTGGCGGACGCCCGAGGAGTTCCCCGACCAGCGCCCGCTCGTCGTCGGAGGACACGGCTCCCGGCTCCCTAGACGAGGACGATGATCACGACCACCAGCACGACGACCGCCACGGCCACCGGCAGCAGCCGCTTGAGCACCGGCGCACCAGCGGCACCGAGCAGGTCGACCGCCGTTGCCTCCGGGGCGTCGATGACGCGTACCTGCTCTTCCTGCACCTGCTCATCGGGAACCTCGGCGGGAGCAGGCACATCCGCTGTCGCATCGGGAACCTCGGCGGGAGCAGGCACATCCGCTGGCTTCTCCGCAACAGGCTCGTCCTGGTCGAGGAGATCGTTGAGGTTGTCGGCGAACTGGCCCATCAACTTCTTCGACACGTCGGCCATCACCCCGCGGCCGAACTGGGCCACCTTGCCGGTTACCTTCAGGTCGGTGGTGACCGTGACCCTCGTGCCGGAGGCGGTCGACGCCATCTCGGCGGTGATCTCGGCTGCGGCGTTGCCTGCACCACGGGTGTCACGTCCCTCTGCCCGCAGGACCGCCCGGTACCCGGCATCGTCCTTCTCGACGAAACTGGCCGCCCCCTTGTACTGGGCGGTGATGGGTCCGACCTTGACCTTCACCACGCCCCGGTACTCGTCGCCCTGGACCTCCTGGAGTTGGGCGCCCGGCAGACAGGGGGCGATGCGCTCCACGTCCGTCAGGACCGACCAGACCCGGTCGATCGGGGCGTCCACCTCGAATTCGTTGATCAGTTCCACTGCACCGGGTCCTCCACGTCGAGCTCGCCGATCAGTCGGCGATCAGGTCCATGCCCGCAGGTCGTCGACCGTGTCGATGTCGGCAGGCTCGCCGTCGCACGCTACTTCCACCACCTCCGATGCCCTCCTGTGCAACAGCTGTCGGGCGCCCTCGTCGCCGACGACGGGGAGTTCGTCCCAGAGGTGGACCGCGACCTTGACGGGCGGACGCCGCCGGCCGTCGAAGGAGGCGCAGACGAGGTCCCCGGACTGCTCGGCGACCCCCCGCCATGCCTCCGCCGTGACACCCGGCATGTCGGCCAGCCCGAGGACCATCGCCTCGTGGCCGGCCGTACGGCAGTGTGCGACCGCACACTGCAGCGAGACCGCCTGGCCGGCGGACCAGTCCGGGCTGTGGACGACGGTCGCCGACGCCGGAAGCACGTTCGAGAGGTCGGCGGCGCCCGTCACGACCACGAGTTCGTCGAGCCCGGCAGCCGCAGCGGCGTCGATCGCATGGGCGGCCAGCGGACGGCCGTCGAGGTCGGCCAGGAGCTTGTGGCCCTCGCCGTCCCAGCGGGTGCCCCCACCGGCGGCCAGCACGACGGCTGCGATCGTCATCTCAGCGCCACATCCGGTCGATCAGTCGTGGATCGGCCCCGACGAGGCGCTCAGCGCCTGCGCCGAACGGCCCGTGCGCAGGGCGACGATCTCGGCGACGATCGAGACGGCGGTCTCCTCCGGTGTGCGGGCCCCGATGTCGACCCCGATGGGTGAGCGCAGGCGGGCGATCCCCTCGTCGTCCACTCCCGCCTCGCGCAGCCGCACCAGGCGGTTCTCGTGGGTGCGCCGGGAGCCCATGACGCCGATGTAGCCGACCCCGGTGGCGAGGGCCGACACGATCGCCGGCACGTCGAACTTGTTGTCGTGCGTGAGGACGCAGACGGCGTCCCGGGGCCCGAGGTCGGCGCCCACCTGGTCGAGCAGGCGGTTGGGCCAGTCGACGACAACCTCGTCGGCGAGGGGGAAGCGCTGTCGGGTGGCGAAGACCTCGCGGGCGTCGCACACGGTGACCCGGTAGCCGAGCACCTTGGCGATCCGCACCAGCGCTGCTGTGAAGTCGACGGCACCGAAGATCAGCATCCTTGGTGGTTGGGCGAAGCTCTCGATGAACACCCGGACGTGGTCTTCCCGGGCCTCGCCGTGCTCGCCGTAGTGGCGCACTCCGCTGCGTCCCGCCGCCAGTTCACCGAGGGCGTCGCGCTCGACGACCCGGTCGAGGTCGGCGTCGCCCAGGGTGCCCATCGTGCCGTCCGGGCGGACCAGCAGCTTGGCGCCGGCGACGGGGCCCTCGACCACGGTGGCCAGGGCGAAGGCGGACTCGTCGCGGAGCAGCGCAGCCACGGCGTCGAAGATCGGGGTCGCGGTTTCCGACGCGCAGTCCCCGGCCACTTCGCTACCAGTCCAGCGGTTCGATGAAGAGGTGGATGGTGCCGCCGCAGGTCAGGCCGACGGCGAACGCCTCGTCGTCGCTGTAGCCGAACGACACCAGTCGGCGATCGCCGCTGTCGAGCACGTCGAGTGCCTCGGCGACGACCGCGCCCTCGACGCAGCCGCCGGACACCGAGCCGGCGACCTCGCCGTCGGCGGCGACCGCCATCGTGGCGCCCGGCAGGCGGGGGCCGGAGCCCTCGAGGTCGACGACACGCGCCAGGGCGACACTTCGTCCCTGACGGCGCCAACGCTCGAGGTCGGCGAGGATCTCCCGCATGGCCACAAGGCTACGGCGCCATTCCCCCATGGAGGAGGGCCCGGCGTCGCCCGGTTCCGGGAGATGATGATCTCCCCGCTACGGGGAGGGCTCAGACGGCGCGGTACAGGATGCGGCCGACGACCTCGGCGAACTCCGAGGGCCGCTCCACAACGGCCACGCCCTTGCCCAGGCCCTGCCAGTCGATGTCCTGCAGTGCCTCGATGACGTTCCGACGGGCCTCGACCTTGTCGCCGGGGGCCACGGCGTCCTCGAGGTCGAGGAAGACGAAGTCGGCGTCGCTGGCCGCGGCCTTCTCGAAAATCTGCGGGTTGGATCCGGGCACGGCGAGTTCGCTGCGCTGCACCCGCTGACGCGGCGGGGGACCCGGTATGGCTCACAGTCGTCTCCGATCACCCATGGACGGTCTGCACAGGCGCGCCTGCGGGAAAAACGTGGCCGTCGGCACTGACGGTGTCGATACAGCATGTCCGAATTTCCACTCAGAGTCAACAAGATCTACTGACAGGAACATTTTCTGGTCGTCTAGGTCGTCTAGATTGTCTCCATGTCCGTCGACGCAGCGGAGACCGCAGAACCTTCCGCCGACTCGGTCGGCGACCACACGGAGGCCGACGCCGCCCTGCGCACCGACATCCGTCGGCTCGGGCGCCAACTCGGCAACTCCCTCGTCCGTCAGCACGGCGAGACCCTGCTCGAGACCGTCGAGAAGGTCCGTCGCCTCGCCCGGGGCCTCCGCAAGGGTGGCGGCCGCGAGAGCAGCACCGACGAACTCACCCGCCTGTTGGCCGACGCCGACCCCGACCAGGCCATCCAACTGGTCCGCGCCTTCACCATGTACTTCCACCTCGCCAACGTCGCCGAACAGGTCCACCGCATCGAAGACCTCAACATCGGCGGCACCCACGCCGACAGCCACTTCGACGAAACCGTGCACCGCCTGGTCGACTCCGGTATCCCACCCGCCGACATCGCCGCCCTCGTCAACCGTGCCGACCTCCAGCCCGTCTTCACCGCCCACCCCACCGAGGCCTCCCGTCGGTCGATCCTCAACAAGCTGGCCCGCATCTCCGACCTCGTCGAGGAGCGCACCGAGCCGTGGCGCACCTCGGCCGACCAGGCGCGCATCGACCGGCGCATCGACGAACTCATCGAGGCCATGTGGCAGACCGACGAGATCCGCCACGACCGACCCGACCCCTTCGACGAGGCCCGCTTCGTCCTCTACTACATCAACCAGACGGTCCGGGACGCCGTGCCCCAACTCCTCGACGACATGGCCGCCGTCCTCGAGGGCATCGGCGAACGGCTCGACCCCGACCGATCCCCGATCCGCTTCGGCACCTGGGTCGGCGGCGACCGGGACGGCAACCCCAACGTCTCGCCCGGCACCACGCTCGCCGTCCTCGACCTCCAACGCCGGCGTGCCATCGAACTCCTCATCGAGGAGGTCGGCGACCTCTCCGAGGAATTGAGCGTCAGCTCCCGCATCCGAGAGATCCCCGAGGACCTCCTCGAGATCGCCGCACGCGACCTGTCCGAGCATTCCGACCTGCTGATCCGCACCGACCCGCACGAGCCCTACCGCATCCGGTGCACGGTCATCCAGCACCGCCTCGCCGAGACCCTACGCCGCACCGCCAACGGCTACGGCTCCCCCGCCGACCTGGCCGCCGACCTCGAGCACCTCGACCGCTCCCTCCGCAGCCACGGCGGATCCCTGCTCGCCGACGGACGCCTCACCCGCGTGCGCAGGGTGCTCGCCATGGTCGGCTTCCACTTCGCCGCCCTCGACATCCGCGAGCACGCCGACCGTCACCACGAGGCGCTCGGCGGCATGTTCGCGGCCATCGGCGTCGACTATGCGGCAGCGACTCCCGTCGAGCGCACCGACCTGCTCGCCGCCGAACTCGAGAGTCGCCGTCCCCTGGCCCCGCCGCACGGATCGGACGAGCACGACTGCCTCACCCTGTTCCGCACCCTCCGACGCATCCTCGACCGAGACGGCGACGCCGTCATCGAGAGCTACATCGTCTCCATGACCCGCGGGGTCGACGACCTGCTCGCCCCCGTGATCCTCGCCCGAGAGATCGGGCTCGTCGACCTCGGCCACGATGTCGCCCGCCTCGGCTTCGTCCCCCTCTTCGAGACCATCGACGACCTGCGCGCCATCGGCCCGATCCTGCGCGAGCTCTTCGCCGTCCCCGCCTACCGCCGGCTGCTGGAGTTGCGCGGCGACCTCCAGGAGGTCATGGTCGGCTACTCCGACTCCAACAAGGACGGCGGCCTCACCACCTCCCAGTGGGAGATCCACAAGGCCCTGCGGGACATCCGCCAGGTCGCCGAGGAGAGCGGCATCCGCATCCGGGTCTTCCATGGCCGCGGCGGCACCATCGGCCGCGGCGGCGGCCCCACCCACGGCTCCATCCTGAGCCAGCCCAGCGGCGTCCTCGACGGCGAGGTCCGCTTCACCGAGCAGGGCGAGGTCATCGCCGACAAGTACGGCCTGCCCGAGATCGCCCGGCGCAACCTGAACCTCGCCGTCACCGCCCTCCTCGACGCCTCGCTGGCCCACACGGCCCCCCGCCACGACGCCGCCACGGTCGACCACTGGTACGACGTCATGGAGGAGATGTCGGTAGCCGCCTACGAGGCCTACCGGGCGTTCGTGGAGTCCCCCGGCCTCCCCGAGTACTTCACCTCCTCGACCCCCGTCGAGGAACTCGGCTCCATGAACATCGGCTCCCGTCCCTCCCGCCGCGCCGCCGCCTCCTCCGGCATCGCCGACCTGCGGGCCATCCCCTGGGTGTTCGGCTGGACCCAGTCCCGCCAGATCATCCCCGGCTGGTACGGCGCCGGCTCCGCCATACGGGCCGCCTTCGACGCCGGCCGCCGCGACGACCTGCGGGCCATGTTCAACGACTGGCACTTCTTCCAGACCTTCATCTCGAACGTCGAGATGACCCTCGCCAAGACCGACCTCGCCATCGCCCGCCACTACGTCCAACGCCTCGTCGACCCCTCGCTCCACCACATCTTCGACCAGGTCGTCGCAGAGCACGCCCTCACCAGCGAGATGGTCGCCTGGGTCACCGGCACCGAACTGCTCGCCGACAAGCCGCTCCTCCGCCGCACCCTCGAAGTCCGCGACGCCTACCTGGATCCCATCAACGTGCTCCAGGTCGAGCTGCTGTCACGTGTGCGGTCGGGAGAGTCGGGGGACCGCGAGGAGTTGATACAGCGTGCGTTGCTGTTGTCGATCAACGGCATCGCAGCAGGTATGCGGAACACGGGCTGAGCTCCCCCTGGCTCCAACCGTCCCGGCTACTCGCGGGTGATCGCCTCGGCCAGAATCTCGAGGCTGTCGAGGTTGTGGCCCTCGAGGAACTCGTCGACGTGGGGCAGGGCGGCGGCCATGCCCTGGGCGAGGGGCGCATAACCGGGGGTGGCCTTGAGCGGGTTGACCCAGACTATCCTGTGGGCGACGCGGGAGAGGCGCTGCATCTGCTCGGACATCACCGCCGGGTCGCCGCGGTCCCAGCCGTCGGAGAGGACCACCACCACGGCGCCACGGGCCATGCCGCGGACCCCCCAGGCGTCGTTGAAGAGGCGCAGGCCGTCGCCCAGGCGGGTGCCGCCGGACCAGTCGGTGACCGCCTCGGCCGCACGGGCAAGGGCTGCGTCGGGGTCACGCGTGGAGAGCTCACGCGTGAGGCGGGTGAGGCGGGTGCCGAGGGCGAAGGCCTCGACGTCACGACGCCCGACGGTGGCTGCGTGCACGAAGCGGATCAGTGCACGGGCGTACGCCTCCATCGAGCCGGAGACGTCGAGCAGCAGGACCAGCCGGCGGGGCCGCTCGCCCGGCTCGAGATAGCTGCGGTACAACGCCTCGCCCTCGGTGCGCAGGGCGGCACGCACGGTCCGGCGGAGGTCGAGCCGTCCCGAACGGGTGTTCGGACGCATTCGACGGCAGCGACGGCTCTCGCCGGAAAAGCGCAGGCGGGCCATCAGCTCGTGGAGTTCGGCCAGTTCGTCATCGGAGCACTCGGCGAAGTCCCTGGCCGACAGCACCTCGACGCGCGAGAAGCGCACGCTCAGCACGTCGCTGTCCGGGGTTTCGGACTCACGCTCGTCGTCGTCGTCGCCACCAGGCTCGTCGAGTAGGAGCGTGACCGGCGACGGCACCGTGGCCGGCCGACCACGACCGATGGCGCCCAACCACTGCTGCTCGAAGACCTCGTCGTAGAGCGGGATGTCCTCGGGCCGGTGGACCAGCGTGGCCCGGCCCGCCCAGTAGACGCCGTCCCGGCGGTCGGCGCCGACTTCGGCCACCGCACGCCCGAATTCGAGCGTGGAAGCCAGCGGTACGGGAAGGCCCGCCGTGCGCAGGGCGTCGGCGAAGCGGACGAGGTGCCGGTCGAGTGTGCGCTGGGCGGTTACCACGACGGGCCCGGCTAGGCACCCAGGACCGACGACAGGATGTCGCCGAAGCCGCGGGCCCGCGCCCGTTCCTGGTCCTCGCGGTACTTGAGCAGCGTGCCGACGGTGAACTCGATGGCCTCGGGGTCGAGGTCGTCGGCTCCGATCAGCACCAGGGCCTCGGCCCAGTCGAGGGTCTCGGCGACGCCGGGCGGCTTGTAGAGGCCCATGTCGCGCAACTCAGCCGCGACCAGCGCCACGTCGCGGGCCAGCGCCAGGGGCACGTGCGGGGCCCGCACCCGGAGGATCTCGACCTCGCGCTCGACCGACGGGTGTGCGACCCAGTGGTAGAGGCAGCGCCGCTTGAGGGCGTCGTGGACATCGCGGGTGCGGTTCGAGGTGATGACCACCACCGGCGGCACCTCGGCGCGGAACTCGCCGACTTCGGGGATCGTCACTGCGTACTCCGAGAGGATCTCGAGGAGGAACGCCTCGAATTCGTCATCGGCCCTGTCGACCTCGTCGATCAGCAGCACCGACGGGGTGCCCGAATCGGCGACGGAGGCGGACAAGGCCTGGAGGAGCGGCCGGCGCACGAGGAACCTCTCGTCGTAGAGCGCGTCCTCGAGGTCGGCGACGGCGACGCCCTCGGTGGCGCCTGCGGCCTCGGCGGCACGCAGGTGCAGCAGTTGCTTCGAGTAGTCCCACTCGTAGACGGCCTGGGCTGCGTCGATGCCCTCGTAGCACTGCAGGCGGATGAAATCACCGCCCGACCAGGTGGCAAGGGCCTTGGCGACCTCGGTCTTGCCGACACCGGCCTCGCCCTCGAGCAGGATCGGCCGGCGCAGCCGCAGGGCAAGGAAGATCGCCGTGGCGAGTCCCTCGTCGGCGAGGTAACTCTGGGCCGCCAGCGCAGCGATGACATCGTCGACCGACGCGACGTCATGCGGCGAAAATGGTGAAACGTTCCCTGCCATGTGCTCAGGCTACGGGACGGCCCGTGCCATCCCGATCAGGCCCCGGCCTCCTCGAGGCCCCGGCGGGTCAGGACCCGTGCCAGGTGCTGCCGGTACTCCACGCCGGCATTGAGGTCGGCGGGCGGTTCGAGGCCGTCGGCGGCCGACGCGGCCGCGTCGGCGGCGTCGGCTCCTCCGGCAATGGCCGACTCCACGCCCGCGGCCCGCACCGGGCGGGAGTCCATGTTGACGAGGCCCACACCGCACGAGCCACCGTTGACGAGGACCGCTGCGCCGACGATCGCCCAATCCTGCGCCCGGCGGTTGAACTTCTGGAAGGACCAGCCGGCGTCCGGCACCTTCGGGACCCGGATCTCGGTGAGTAGGTCCTGCTCCCCGATGGTGGTTTCGAGGAAGCCGGTGAAGAAGTCGTCGGACGACACCTCGCGTTGTCCGTCGGGCCCCTCGACCACCATCGTCGCCCGGAGTGCCAGCAGCGCAGCCGGGATGTCCGAAGCGGGATCACCGTGGGCCAGCGCCCCGCCGATGGTTCCCCGGTGGCGGACCTGCGGGTCGCCCACCTTCGACGTGGCAGCGGCCAGGAGGCCGGCCTGCGTGCCGACCAGCTCGCTGATCTCGATGTCGCGATGCCGGGTGAGGGCGCCGATGGCGAGGTGGTCGCCCGCATCACGCACATAGGAGAGCTCGGTGATACGCCCGATGTCGACCACGACGGCCGGCGCGGCGAGTCGGAACTTCATGAGCGGGATCAGCGAATGGCCGCCGGCCAGCAGCTTGGCCTCGTCGCCGTGCTCGGCCAGCAATTCGAGGGCGTGCCCGGCCGACTCGGCCCGTACGTAGTCGAACGCAGCCGGGATCACCGGCCGCCCCCGTCGCCACCCGCCGCCTGCAGGACCGCCTGCACGATGTTGTGGTAACCGGTGCAGCGGCAGAGGTTGCCCTCGAGGCCCTCGCGTACGTCGGCCTCGGTCGGGTTCGGCACCTCGTCGAGCAGCGATACCGCCGCCATGATCATCCCGGGCGTGCAGTAGCCGCACTGGAGGGCGTGGCACTCGTGGAAGGCCTGCTGCATCGGGTGGAGCACGTCACCGTCGGCGAGACCCTCGATGGTAGTGATCTCACGGTCGTCGGCCTGGACGGCCAGCACCGTGCACGACTTCACGGCCTCTCCGTCGAGGTGCACCGTGCAGGCACCGCACGACGACGTGTCGCAGCCGACGTTGGTGCCCGTCAACCCGGCATGGTCCCTGAGGTAGTGCACGAGAAGCGTGCGCGGCTCCACGTCGAGGGAAACCAGCGTCCCGTTGATGGTCATCGACACCTGCACCGGCAGCCTCCCTGCGACGCGCTCGTTTCTGCTGTTGCTACTTCTCGCCCAGCGCCGCGGACTGTACCCGCACACCATCCGGGATGACGTAGCCATGCGGAGGTTCGAGAGCCTGCCGGGAGGCGACGGCGCCCCGTGACGAGGATCCTGTCCGAGCCAGCCCGCGTCGCCTGCCCCCGCTTCAGGCGGATCGGACAGGCAACCAACTACGCAGCGAGCCGACGCAACTGCCAGACGGCCAGCGTCCCGGAGACCAACGACATGCCACCGAGGGCCACGAGGCCCGGCCACGTCATCGCCCAGGTGAGGTCGCCCAGGAAGCCCTGCCGGGCGAACCGCAACACGTTGGTGATCGGGTTCACCCGGGCCACGGCGTGGAGCCAACCGTTCATGAAGTGGATCGGAACCTGGCCCGTGGACAGGAACATCGAACTGAACCCGAAGACCTGGATCAGGATCATCGAACGCATCGTGCGGAAGCGGTAGACGACCGCCAGGCCGACGAGGCAGAACACCGCAGCCATCCCCGCCGTGGCCACGTAGACCGTCAACAGGGCGAGCGGACCGCCGGCCAGGCTGAGGCCACCCAGGACCGAGACGAAGAGCACGCCGGTCGTCGGGATCGTCGACCGCAGGGCGCTGTAGGCCATCGTCCCGACCAGAATCGGCACCCGGCTGCCGGGCGTCAACAGCAGCCGGTCGAAGAATCCGTTCTCGAGGTCCTCGGCGGTGGCCGAGGCGCCGCCCACTCCGGCGAACACCGCACCCTGCAGCGCCGCGTAGACCGCCATCCAGTTGAAGACGTTGTCGGTCCCGTAGCCCTCGACCCGGGTGAGCGACCCGAACGCACCCGTGAAGCTGATGACGAAGATGAGCGGCATCAGGAGCACCGGCATGATCAAGGTCGGCCGTGCCCTGATGCGACGCATCCCACGACCGCAGATCGCCAAGGCCACGCCTCCGACATGCCCCAGGCCCTCGGTGTGGGCGACCGCCGAAGCGCTCACGAGGCGCCGAGCTTGCGGTTCAGGGTGACGACGGCCATCGTCACCGTGACGGCGGAGATCACCAGCGGGACCCCGAGTGCCTGTCCGACATCCGACCACGACCAGCCCTCGAGGATCAGCCGCCGAATGGGATCGATGATCCAGGTCACCGGGTTGGCCTCGGCGACCTGCCGGAACCAGCCGCTCATCAGGTTGGTCGGGAAGAACGCCGAGCTTACGAAGATGCTCGTGAACACCAGCGGGAACGTGGCGTTGACGGCCTCCTGGCTGCCCGTGAGGATGGCCAGCACCTGCCCCAGGCCTCCGATGGCGAGGACGAGGAGGACCGCCGTGGCCACGATCACGACGGCCGCCGCAGGGCCGCCGGCGATCTCGGCACCGAACGCCAGGAAGATCGCGACGATGAACACACCCTTGGCGGCGGCGACCACCAGCGCACCGCCGAGACGACCCAGCAGCAGCGGCAGGCGCCCACAGGGCGACGACCGAAGGCGGTCGAAGAATCCGTTCTCGATGTCGCGGGCCAGCTCCGTGCCGGCCTCGGTCGCCCCGAACGACACCGACTGGACGAGGCTGGCCGGGAGGACGAAGTCGAGGAACGAGTCGACGACCGGGAAGCCGGGGAGGAGGATGACCCGTTCGAACTGGTGCGTGTAGACGGCGGCCAGCAGCAGGGGGAACACGATGCCCGGCAACACGTTGCCGAGCTGGCGCCACTCCGTGAAGACGGAGCGACGGGTCAGTGCCAGCGTCTGGGCACCGGCCAGCCGGAGGCCGGTCGCCGAGTCGGGCCTCACTCGTCGGCCCCCTCCAGCCGACGACCGGTCGCATCGGCGAACACGTCGTCGAGGCTCGGGGCATCGAGCTCCAGGTGGGTGACCGGGACGCCGGCGTCGTCGAGGGCCCGGACGACCTCGGCCACCCGTGCCGCTCCCCCGTCAAGGCCGATGGAGACCCGCCCCTCCCGTGCCGGACGATCGGGCCCGAAGTCGGCAAGCACCCGACGGGTCGTCTCGAAGAACACCGGATCGACGTCCACGCGCAGCGTCGGCGAGCCGACGGTGGCCTTGAGCGCCTCCGGCGATCCCTCCCGGACCAGGCGGCCGCGGTCGATGATGGCGATCCGGCTGGCCAACTCGTCCGCCTCCTCGAGGTACTGGGTGGTGAGAAAGACAGTGGTGCCCAGTTCCCGGTTCAGCCGCCGGACCTCCTCCCACAGTGCGAGTCGGCTGGTGGGGTCGAGTCCGGCGGACGGCTCGTCGAGGAAGAGGATGCCGGGCTCGTGCACCAGGGAGAGCGCCAGGTCGAGGCGGCGGCGCATGCCCCCCGAGTAGGTCGCCACCCGCCGATCCGCCGCACCGGTGAGGCCGACTCTCGCCAGGAGTTCCGGGCAGCGGCGCCTCGCCTCCGACCGGGGGATGCCGTGGAGCACCGCCTGGAGGCGCATCAGCTCGTTCCCCGTCATGAGCGGATCGATGGAGGAGTCCTGGAGGGCCACGCCGATGATCCGCCGGACGGCCGCCGCCGATCCCACCACGTCGTGGTCGTCGATCCGGGCGGACCCTCCGGTCGGTCGGAGCAGAGTGGTGAGCATCCGGATGGTGGTCGACTTCCCGGCGCCGTTCGGCCCGAGGAACCCGAAGACCTCGCCACGGGTGACGGACAGGTCGATCCCGTCGACGGCGACCACCTCGCCGAAAGTCCGCGCGAGGTCGGTGGCCTCGATCACGACGTCGCCGCCGGATCCTGGTTCGATGCTCCCGCTCATACGCGGGAATTCCTACCCCCTGGACCCCCACCGGCGACCAGACGGGCGGACGACGGGCCGTCCGAAGGTTCAGCTCCGGAAGGGCCAGATGCCGGGGATCACCACCACCTCGTCGGGCGGGGGCAGGATCGCGTAGGCCTCCTCGTCGGACCGGACGAGGTTGTACTCCGACCGGGCCCGGCGTTCGATCTCCTCGTCGGTGTTGAGGGCGTCGACCCGGAGCTCATAGTCGCGGTTCTGGCGATCGATCTCAGCGACCTGCTCGCGGAGGTCGCCCAGGTTCTCGCGCTGGTCCAGCCAGTCACGGAAGGGGACCACGCCCAAGCCGAGGACGGCCACGAACACCAGCACCGTCAGGCCCAGCACGCCCAACCGCCGCAACAGCCCGGGGTTCATGCGTACCCCGCGAGGGCAGCGCCGCCGAGGTACTCGGCAGCCTCGCCCAGGTCCTCTTCAATGCGGAGGAGCTGGTTGTACTTGGCGACACGGTCGCTGCGGGCCGGTGCGCCCGTCTTGATCTGGCCGCAGTTGGTGGCCACGGCGAGGTCGGCGATGGTGGTGTCCTCGGTCTCGCCGGACCGGTGCGAGATGACCACTGTGTAGCCGGATGCGTGGGCCATCCCGACCGTCTCGAGGGTCTCGGTGAGCGTGCCAATCTGGTTGACCTTGACCAGGATCGAGTTGGCGATGCCGTCGGCGATGCCCCGCTCCAGGCGCCCGGTGTTCGTGACGAACAGGTCGTCGCCGACCAACTGCACCCGCTCGCCGACGGCAGCGGTGAGTGCCGCCCAGCCGTCCCAGTCGTCCTCGGCCATGCCGTCCTCGATGGACACGATCGGATAGCGGGCACTGAGGTCGGCCAGGTAGTCGGCCATGCCCGAGGGTGACAGGGAACGGCGCTCGCCGGCGAGGACGTATTCGCCGTCGCGGAAGAATTCGGTGGAGGCGGCATCGAGTGCCAGGGCCATGTCGTCGCCGGGCGTGAGTCCGGCGGCCTCGACCGCCTCGAGCAGGAGTTGGACGGCCTCCTCGTTGGATCCCAGGTTCGGGGCGAACCCCCCCTCGTCGCCGACCGACGTGGAGAGGCCCCGGCCGGAGAGGACCTCCTTGAGCGAGTGGTAGCACTCGACGCCCCAGCGGAGTCCCTCGCTGAACGAGGTGGCGCCGACCGGCATGACCATGAACTCCTGGATGTCGACGTTGTTGTCGGCGTGCTCGCCGCCGTTGATGACGTTGAGCATCGGGACCGGGAGGACGTGGGCGTGCTCGCCACCGATGGATCGGTAGAGGGGGACGCCGAGCTCTTCGGCGGCGGCACGGGCGACGGCCAGAGAGACGCCGAGGATGGCGTTGGCGCCGAGGCGGCCCTTGTTGTCGGTGCCGTCGGCGTCGATCATCGCCCGGTCGACGGAGCCCTGGTCGAGGGCGTCGAGGCCGAGCACGGCCGCGGACAGTTCGGTGTTGACGTTGGCGACGGCGGTGGTGACGCCCTTGCCGACCCACCGGTCGTCGCCGTCGCGCAACTCGACCGCCTCGTGACGGCCGGTGGAGGCTCCGCTCGGGACGATCGCCCGGCCGGATGCGCCGCTCTGGAGGTGCACCTCGGCCTCGAGCGTGGGGTTGCCCCGGGAGTCGAGGACCTGGCGGGCGAGGACGAACTCGATGCCGCTCACTGTGCGGCACCCCGATATTCGGATCGACGGCTCACGGACCCGCGCCTGGCCTCGTTGGATCGGCTGCTCACTGGCTCACCCACTGGGTTGCTGGTCGGATTCCGGGCACCCCGATGCGACGTTGCACCGCCTCCACCTGCTCCGGCCACGTTACCGCCAGATGCGGGACCAGATGGGGACGTTGCGCGCGAATTGTCGAAGAACTGCGCGCGCTCCGCGTTCGAACCGGTCAACCCGCCTCGGCCGCACGGACACGGTCGCCGAGGCGTGCCACCGCGCCTCGCAGTGCCTCCTCCGGATCGAGGCCCGCCTCGCGGGCCCAGACCACGAGGTCGAGCAGCGCCTCCCCCAGCCCCGCCTCGTCTGCGGGCCCCTCGACCGGGGGCTCGGGAGACAGGTCCACCGACGCCGCCCGCCGAACCGTCTTGGCCGCCCGGGCCAGCGCCGGCAGCGTCGCCGGTATGCCGTCGAGGACGGATTCGCGGCCCTTCTCCTCGCGCTTGATGCGATCCCAGTCGGCCAGGACCTGATCCGTGGCGGGCTTGCCGGAGCCTTCGCCCGGGCCGAACACGTGCGGGTGGCGGTGGTGCAGCTTGTCGTGGATCCCCCGGGCCACGTCACCGAGGTCGAAGCGATCGGACTCGGCCGCGATCCGTGCATGGAACACCACCTGGAAGAGGAGGTCGCCGAGCTCCTCGCAGACGTGCCCGATCCCCTCGCCGGTCGCCTCGTCCAGGCCGTCGAGAGCCTCGAGGACCTCGTGGGCCTCCTCCAGAAGGTGCGACCGCAACGAGGCGTGCGTCTGTTCGGCGTCCCACGGACACTCTCTTCGGAGGATGTCGACCAGGTCGACGAAGCCGGCGATCGCGTTGAGCATTCCGGGCGTGGCGCGGTGGTCGGCCGCCCCGGTCGACTCGTCCGACCCGCCCATCAGCCCTTGGAGGGAGCCGCCGGCCGGGAGACACTTCCCAGGACGGGGTCCCAGGTGCCGAAGCGGCCGTCCAGCGAGATCTCCCTGGTCATCGTCGCGATGCCGAGCATCGCATTGACGACGCGGCCACCGAGGTCCTCGAACGCCAAGGCATCGGTGGGGCGGACTTCGTCGACCCGGATCACGTGGTACCCGAACTGGCTCGGCACCGGGCCCACCAGGGACACGCCGGCGGCGATGGCTCCGAGCGTCGCCCGTTCGAACGTCGGTACGAAGGCCCCCACGGGCACGCAGCCGAGGCCCCCGCCCTGCGAACCGGAGCCCGGGTCCTGGGACACTTGTCGGGCGAGTTCGGTGAAGTCGCTGCCGGCGGCCAGCAGGCCGATCACGTCGGCGGCGTCGTCCTCGGTCGAGACGAGGATGTGGCTGGTGCAGAGTTCATGGCTGAGCAGGTTGGCGTTGGCCTCGTAGGCCGCGCGTGCACCTGCAGCACCTGCTTCGACGGCATCGAGGGCGGCCTGCCACCGGGAGAACCGTCCCATGGCCAACGATGCCGCGTCGAACCCCGCCATCGACAACCTGTCGGTGGCCGACGCCAGGTCGGCCTCGGAGGCGACCACGCCGTACTCCGCCAGGAGGTCGACGAGCGCCTCGTAGGTGACCAGCTCGCTGAGCACGTCGACGGCCACCTGCGCCTCGATCGTGACCTCGTCGACGGCGGCGATGCCACCTCGGGCCTCGATCCACTCGAGGACGGCGGCACGGTCCAGGTCGGTGCCGCCGATGCTGACGACCGTCGACTCGGAGGCGCAGGCGGCAACGAACAGCAGGCCCGCGAGGACGACGACGAGGGGGCGCAGGGCGCGTCGGAGCATCGAGGGCAGGGGAAATGATCTCACGAGGTCAGGAGGCTACGGGTCCGTCGGCCGGTTGGACCACCGGCACGAGGTCGACGAGGAGCTCGGACAGCTGCGTGGCGAGGTCGGGGACGTCGGTGCCGGTGTGCAACGGCAGGTGCAGTTGTCGGGGTCCCTGCTTGTAGAGGGCGTGCCGGTGGAGCCGCGCCAGGCGGGTCTGCCTGCTGAGCGGCAGGTCGACCGGGGAACAGCGGGCGAGGTGTTTGGGGCCCCCCAGGCCGGGGCCCCTCGCAACGACGACCTCGGTGATACCCCGCTCCACGCAGAGCGACCTGAGTCGGGCCACGGCGACGAGCGCCTCGACGGGCGTCGGCAGCGGCCCGTACCGGTCCTCCCACTCGGCCTTGACGGCCTCTACGGCCTCCGGTCCCGGCGACAAACCCGCCGTGCCGAGCTTGCGATAGGCCTCCATCCGGAGGTCGTTGCGCGACACGTAGTCATCCGGCAGGTGGGCATCGACCGGGATCTCGACCCGGATGTCGGGCGCCACCTCGGGCATCCGGCCCGCGAGTTCGTCGACCGCCTCGTTCACCATCTGGCAGTAGAGGTCGTAGCCGACCGCCGCGATGTGGCCGCTCTGGCCGGTGCCGAGCAGGTTGCCGGCGCCGCGGATCTCCAGGTCGCGCATTGCGATCCGGAAGCCGGACCCCAGATCGGTCGACTCGCCGATCGTGCGGAGGCGCTCGTAGGCCTCCTCGGTGAGCGACCGGTCGGGCGGCACGAACAGGTACGCATACGCACGCTGGCCGGCACGACCCACCCGGCCCCTCAACTGGTGCATCTGGCCGAGGCCCAGCAGATCCGCCCGGTCGACGACCAGTGTGTTGACCGTCGGCATGTCGATGCCCGACTCGATGATGGTCGTACAGACCAGCACGTCGTGGTTGCCCTCCCAGAAGTCGAGCACGACCGACTCGAGGGATGCCTCGTCCATCTGTCCGTGGGCGACCACCACACGCGCCTCGGGCACGAGCTCGCGCAGGCCTCCCGCCACCTGCTCGATGTCGGCGACCCGGTTGTGCACGAAGAACACCTGCCCCTCCCGGAGCAGCTCGCGCCGGATCGCCTCGACCACGGCCCGCTCGTCGTACTCGCCGACGTAGGTCAGGATCGGCTGCCGGTCGGCGGGCGGGGTGTCGATCAGGCTGAGGTCTCGGATGCCGGTGAGCGACATCTCGAGGGTGCGGGGGATCGGCGTGGCGGTGAGCGTCAGCACGTCGACGTCGGCACGCAGCCGCTTGATGGCCTCCTTGTGGCGCACGCCGAAGCGCTGCTCCTCGTCGATGACGAGCAGGCCCAGGTCCTTGAACCGGCAGTCTCCGGAGAGCAGCCGGTGGGTGCCGATCACGACGTCGACGGAACCGTCGGCCAGTCCGTCCACCACGGCCTTCGCCTCGGCGTTCGACAGGAAGCGGCTCAGCACCTCGGTCCGGATGGGGTACGGGGCGAAGCGGTCCCGGAAGGTCTGGCCGTGCTGCTGGGCGAGGAGCGTGGTCGGCACGAGCACGGCCGCCTGGGAGCCGCACTGGACCGCCTTGAACACCGCCCGCAGTGCCACCTCGGTCTTGCCGAAGCCGACGTCGCCGCACACCAGCCGGTCCATGGGCACGGGGCGCTCCATGTCCTCCTTCACATCGAGGATCGCCGCCAACTGGTCCGGCGTCTCCTGGTAGGGGAAGGACTGTTCGAACTCCCCCTGCCACGGAGTGTCCGCGGCGAAGGCCCGACCCTCGGCCGACTTTCGGGCCTGGTAGAGGACCACCAGTTCCTGGGCGATCTCCGCGACCGCCGACCGCACCCGGGCACGCGTCTTCTGCCAGTCGACGCCACCCATGCGGCTCAGCGACGGCCGGTCTCCACTCGTGTAGGGCCGGATGGCGTCGATCTGGTCGGTGGGCAGGTAGAGCCGGTCGTCCCCCCGGTACTCGAGCAGCAGGTAGTCGCGTTCGATGCCGGCGGGCGTGCGGATGACGAGGCCGGCGAAGCGTGCCACACCGTGCTGTTCGTGGACCACGTAGTCGCCGGGCGCCAGGTCCTCGAACACGCGCACCGCCGCCTGACGACGGGGGCGCGTGCGCCGGCGGGTGCGGCGGCGACCCGTGGCCTCCGACTCGGTGAGCACCGCCAGACGGCTGGCGGGCAGCACGAACCCCCGCTCGAGCGGCGCCGCGACCACCGAACCGCCCATCGGGAGCTCGGTGGCATCCAGGGCGACCGGGGCCAACTCGATTCCGGCTCCGCGGAACCGCTCGACCAACTGGCCGGCCGATCCGGCACCCTCTGCAGCGACCACGACCCGGTAGCCGTCGGCCAGCAGGCCGGCGAGGCGCCCGGTCAACGTCTCGCCCCGGGAACCGACCGCCTCCCACCCCGTCGCCACGACCGACTCGACCGTCGGCCCCGACGACACCGCCTCGAACAACCAGAGCGGCGCCCCGGTGTGGGCGAGGAGGCGGTCCCACTCGGTGTGGAGCCGCGGGAAGTTCACATCGCCGGCGCCCCAGGTGGCGGCCAGCGTGCCGGCCAGGTCCTCCTCCTCGGCCCGCAGGTCATCGATGCGGTCGCGGATGCGGCGGGGTTCGACCGCGACCACGAGGGCGTCGTCGTCCAGCAGGTCGAACAGCACCCGCTCCTCTCCCGCCAGCCAGGGCAGCCACGACTCCATTCCGTCGAAGACCTCGCCGTCGGCCAGGCGCTGCCACTGCTCGCGCCCCCAGGGCTGTTCGGCGATGAGCGCCTCGGCCCGGGCCCGGACGACCTCGTCGGGCAGCACCTCCCGGCACGGCAGGATCTCCACCTCGGCTCGTGGGACCGTGGTCCGTTGGTCGGCAACACCGAACTCGCAGAGCCGTTCGACCTCGTCGCCCCACAGGTCGATCCGCACCGGGGCGTCGGCCGTCGAGGGCCAGAGGTCGATGATCGAGCCGCGTACGGCCAGCTCGCCGCGGTGCTCGACCTGGTACTCGCGCCGGTAGCCACAGCGGACCAGGTCTGCGACCAGTTGCGTCTGGTCGACCACGTCGCCGGGGCCGATGAGGACCGGAGGCTGCTCCCCGGCTCCGGGGCCGAGGCGCTGCACCAGGGCCCGGCCCGAGGCCACGACGACCCGTGGGCGGTCGGCCGGATCGGACAGCCGGTGCAGGACCCGTAACCGCAGGCCCATGGTCTCGACGCCCGGGCTGACCCGCTCGAACGGCAGGGTCTCCCAGGCAGGGAACAACTCGACCGACCCGTCGCCGAGGAAGGCACGGAGGTCGGCGACCAGTCGCTCGGCCTCGGCGCCGGTCGGCACGGCGACGACGAGCGGCGACCGTTCCGACCGTCCTGCGATCGCCGCCAATACGACGGCCCTGACCGGTTCGGGGACGGCCAGCGTCACCTGACGGCGACCCGGGAGCGCATCGAGTGCCGGCTCGGCGTCGAGCAGCCCCGGCAGGGTCTCGAGGATCACCGGGAGGCGCCCGTCACGGGCGGACGTTGTAGCGGCCCATGGCCTCGTCGATCCCGTCGGCGAGGATGGCCTCGACCGCTTCTACGGCCTCGGCGACGGCGATCTGGATCGCCGTCGCCTCGGACCTTCCGGGCCGCTTCAGCACGTGGTCGGCACCCCTGCGGGGGTCCGGCGGCTTGCCGACACCGATGCGGACCCGCAGGTAGTCCTGCGTGTCCAGGTGTGCGGTGATGGACCGCAGCCCGTTGTGGCCGGCCAGGCCGCCTCCGGCCTTGAGCCGGAGCGCGCCCGGCGCCAGGTCGAGCTCGTCGTGGATGACGATGAGGTGGGTCGGATCGTCGATGCCGTGGCGACGGACCAGCCGGCCGACCGAACGGCCGGACTCGTTCATGAAGGTCTGCGGCATGGCCAGGGCCACACGCTCACCGTCGATCCGGACTTCGGCGACCAGCGCCTCCTGCCGGGAGCGTCTCAGGCTGCCACCGTGGCGGTCGGCGAGGGCCTCGACGACCATGAAGCCGACGTTGTGGCGGGTGCCTGCGAACTCGCGCCCGGGGTTACCCAGGCCGACGACCAGCAGAGCGGCAGGCTCGCCGCTGCGCTCGCCCCGGGGTCGTCCGGAATGGGAACGCCGGAACACGACCGGCCCGGTCCGCTACTCGTCAGAGGCGTCGGCCTCGCCGTCGTCGCCGGCAGCCTCTTCGCCCTCTTCGGCCTCTTCGGCCAGCTCTGCAGCCAGGGCCGCGGCCTCGGCCTCTTCGTCGGCGGCCATCGCCTCGAGCGTCGAGCGGGTGATCATGGCGACGGCAACGGCGTCGTCCGGGTCGACCTCGGTGCTGACGCCCTGCGGCAGCACCAGGTCGCCGACCCGCAGGGAGTCGCCGATGGTGAGCGCCGAGATGTCGATCTCGATCTCGGTGGGGATGTTGCCGGGAGTGGAGCTGATGGTCAGGGCGAACAGGTTCTGGTCGACCATGCCGTCGTTGTTGGTGACCTCTTCGGCATCGCCCACGAACACGATGGGCACGTCGACGACGACCTCCCGATCGGGGTCGATGCGGATGAAGTCGACATGGAGGACATCGCGCCGCACCGGGTGACGCTGGATGTCCTTGACGATGCTGAGGTGCCGGTCGCCGTCGATCTCGAGCTGGATGACGGCGTTGAGGCCGGCCTCGGTGGTGATCGCACGACGCAGTTCCGGCCACTCGACCGTGACGGTCACCGGTTCCTGGTCGAGGCCGTAGACGACGGCGGGGATGGCGCCCGTAGCGCGCAGGCGGCGGCTGGGCCGGGTACCGACGGTGCGGCCCGTGGCCGCGGTGAGCACGATCTCGTCCATGGAGGAATCTTCTCTCGGGGTGACTTCTGGGGGCCTTCACGCGAAGGGGGCCGGGCGGATCCGGTGATTCGGAGGCCCACTGGACCGGTCGGGAATCCTACCGGCGGATTGTCCCGCGACGACCGGTGATGGCGCCGGTCCGTCAGGCCAGGTTGTTGCCGCCGAAGATCTCGCTGACCGAGGTGTCCTCGAAGACGGCGTTGATGGCCCGGGCGAGGAGCGGGGCGATGGAGAGGATCTCGAAGAGGTCGCCGTTCGCCTCCTCGGGCAAAGGAAGCGTGTTGGTCACCACGACCTTCTCGATCGAAGAAGCCTCCAGGCGTTCGACTGCCGGGCCGGAGAACACGCCGTGGGTGGTGGCTGCAACGACCCGTGAGGCGCCACGCTTGGTGAGCTGATCGGCCGCGGCGCAGATGGTGCCGGCGGTGTCGATCATGTCGTCGACGATCACGCAGACCTTTCCGTCGACCTCGCCGACGACCTCCTTGGCCTCGACGGTGTTGAACATGGTCGAACTCCGCCGCTTGTGGATGATCGCCAGGTCGGCGTCGAGCAGGTTGGCGTAGCGTTCGGCCACCTTCACCCGACCGGCGTCCGGCGACACGATGACCACCTCGCCGTCGAGACCGGTCAGGTAGTCGGTGATCAACGGCATGGCGGTGAGGTGGTCGACGGGGCCGTCGAAGAAGCCCTGGATCTGCCCGGAGTGGAGGTCGACGCTGACCAGGCGACTGGCGCCGGCTGCAGCAAACATGTTGGCGACCAGTTTGGCGGTGATGGGCTCGCGTCCCGAGGACTTGCGGTCCTGGCGGGCATAGGCGTAGTGGGGGCAGACGGCGGTGATGCGCTTGGCCGAGGCCCGTCGGGCGGCGTCCACCATGATCAGTTGCTCCATGAGGGTGTCGTTGATCGACGATTCCTCGAAGTTGCCGTGCGACTGGATGATGAAGGCGTCGCAGCCGCGGATCGACTCGGCGAAGCGGCAGTGGATCTCGCCGTTGGCGAACTCGGCCAGGTTCGGCTCACCGAGCGCCTCACCGAGCTCGGCGGCGATCTCCTCGGCGAGGAGACGGCTCGCCCGCCCGGCGACCAGGTAGAGCGTCTTGTGGGTGACCAGTTCCATGGAGCCCGTCTCGTCGTCCGGTGCCTACTCGCGCGAGGGGACCATAGCGGGAAGCAGGCACTCGCATCCGCGCCATTCTCGTTCAGGTGCACCGAAGCGGCTCGTGCTCACTTCAGGCGGGCCCGGGTCAGCCCAGGTAGTAGGGCGGGAGGGGGATCCCGCCGTCCTGGTAGAGCCGGCCGTCGATAATCGTCATCGGCGGCAACGGCGGGGGTCCGTCAGGAGGCGGCGCAGAAGCGGGCGGCGCAGAAGTGGGCGGCGCAGAAGTGGGCGGCGCAGAAGTGGCGGGTGCAGCGGTGGTGGGCGGCGCCGTGGTCGTGCCGACGGACGGGGCGGACGTGGTGGGCGCGACTGTCGTGGTGGTCGTGGGTGCCACCGTCGTCGTCGTGGTCGTGGGTGCCACCGTCGTCGTGGTGGTCGTCGTGGTCGTGGTGGTCGTGGTGGTCGTCGTGGTCGTGGTGGTCGTGGTGGTCGTGGTGGTCGTGGTGGTGGTCGGCGCCACGGGGCTTCCGGTCGCTGTCGACGAGGCACTGCCCGGGCCGGCGGCGTTGACGGCCGAGACCCGGAACGCATAGGCCGTGCCGTTGGCGAGGCCGGCCACCGTGTAGGCCGTCGAGGTCGACTCGGTGTCGGCCACGACCGTCGTCCAGGTCGTCCCCCCGTCCGCCGACTGCTCGACCCGGTACCCGGTGATGGCCGCACCCCCGTCGTTCGACGGTGCCGTCCAGGTCAGGGCACTCTGCGCGTCGCCGTCCTCGGACGCCACGCCCGTCGGCCTGCCGGGGGTGGTCCGCGGGATCGCCGAGGCCGTCGCCGACGTGCTGCCGGTTCCCGCGACGTTGACGGCGGCGGTTCGGAAGGCGTAGGTGGTTCCGTTGGCCAGTCCTGTCACCGTGTAGGAGGTCGTGGTCGATCCGGTGTCGGCGACCACGGTCGACCACGTGGAGCCGCCGTCGGCGGACTTCTCGACCCGGTAGCCCGCCACCACCGACCCTCCCGACTCGGCCGGCGCCGTCCATGCGAGCGCCACCTGCTGGTCGCCCGGGGTGCCCGAGAGGCCGGTCGGTGCGTCGGAGGTGGTGCGCGGTGTCGCGGTCACGGTCGACGAGGCGCTGCCGGTTCCCGCGGCGTTCACCGCGCTGACACGGAAGGCGAAGGTGCCGCCGTTGGCCAGGCTCGAGACCGTGTACGAGGTCGAGGTGGAGCCCGTGTCGGCCACGACCGTCGTCCACGTGAACCCGCTGTTGGTCGACTGCTGGACCTTGTAGCCCGTCACGGCGGAGCCCCCGTCGCTCGTCGGGGCCGACCAGGACAACGCCACCTGGGTGTTGCCCTCGGTGGCGGCGAGGCTGGTCGGCTGCCCGGGTGTGGTGCGCGGCGTGGCGGTCTCGACGCCGGAGGCCGAACCGGTCCCGACGGCGTTGATGGCCGAGACCCGGAACGTCACCGCCGTTCCGTTGGACAGGCCGTCCACGACCGCCGAGGTGGACGACGACCCGGTGTCGGCGGCCTCGTCGGACCACGACGACCCCGAGTCCGTGGACGACTCGACCTTGTAGCCCGTGATCGCCGAACCACCGTTGGACGCCGGCGCCGACCAGCCCAGCGAGACCTCACCGTTTCCCGCGGTGCCGCCCAGGGCGGTCGGCGCACCGGGCGTGGTCACCGGCGTGGCCGACGTGGTCCCCGAGGCGGTGCCGGTCCCGACGGCGTTGATGGCCGAGACCCGGAAGAGGTAGGCCGTGCCGTTGGTGAGGCCGGACGCCGTATGGGAGGTGTCCGTCGACCCGGTGTCGGCGGCCTCGTCGGACCACGACGACCCCGAGTCCGTCGACGACTCGACCTTGTAGCCCGTGATCGCCGAACCACCGTTGGACGCCGGCGCCGTCCACGACAACGCCACCTGCGTGTCACCCGCGGTTCCGCCCAGGGCGGTCGGCGCACCGGGCGCCGTGGCGCCCTCGTAGACGAGGACCGCGAAGTCGGTGTCGGAGGTGCCCACCGCCTGGCCGGCGACCACGACCTTGCCGGCCGAGGTCAGGGCGACCCCGTAGCCGAAGGCGTCGCCGGAGCCGCTGTCGGTGGTCAGCTTGCCGTCGCCGCTGAAGCCGGTGTCGAGCGCTCCGGCCGAGGTGAACCGCACGACCGCGATGTCCTCGGCGCTGCCGTCGTGGCTGGTGCCGGCGACGACAATGCTGCCGTCCTCCTGCTCGGCGATGCCGTAGCCGACGTCGTTGTCCGAGCCGATCGCCACGGTGGCCTTGCCGTCGCCGCTGAACGCCGTGTCGAGGACGCCCGCCGAGGTGAGCCGGACCGCCAGGACGTCGTCGTCGCCGTCGTCGGAGGAGCCGCCGACGAGCAGGTCGCCGTCGGAGGCCTCCACGATCCCCCGGCCCACGTCACCGGTGCCCGAGCCGATGTCGGCGGTCCAGATGCCGTCGGTGTCGAAGGCGGTGTCGAGCACGCCGTTGGCGTCGAGGCGCAGGACGAGGACGTCGTCGTCGCTGCCGTTGTGGCTGCTGCCGGTGATCAGCAGGTCGCCGTCCGAGGCGATGTCGAGGCCGTAGCCGTAGTCGTGTCCCGAGCCGATGGCGTAGAGCGCCTTGCCGTCCGACGAGAAGTCCGTGTCCAGGTTGCCCGACGAGTCCAACCGGATGACCCCCACATCCCAGTTGGAGCCGTTATGCCCGTAGCCAGCGACGACAATGTCGCCGTCAGCATCAATGTCAACACCAGTTGCGTAGTCGTTGCCTGAACCAACACCGACGTCAACAATGCCATCGGACGAAAACGTCGTATCGAGCGAACCAGACGAAGTAAGCCGTATAACGCCGAAGTCAGTATTTACACCGCCATAGTCCGTAGTTCCGACTACGAGAATCTTGCCGTCCGACTGAATCGCAATCCCGAAAGCCAGTTCGTGGGTGGAACTGAGATCAACAGTCACAAGTCCGTCGCTGGAAAACCCGGTGTCAAGATCTCCGTCTGCGTCGTATCGAGCCACTGCAAAGTCGTAGCTGCCGCTTACAAGCGCATACCCAGCGACGACGATCTTTCCATCCGCCTGGATGGCCACTGCGCGGCCGCTGTCGGTGGTGCCGATGTCGGTGAGGAGTTTCCCGTCCGAGGAGAACGTGGTGTCGAGGTCGCCGGGTGAGGCCTGCGCCGACGGGATCCCGCCGACGAGGAGGAGCAGGGTGGCGACCGCCACACCTCGTCTACGGAAGTTGCGCCACCCGCTCTTCCCGGACAACTTCATGCCGGTCGAAGGTAGTCGTCCCACCGGTCGGCTGCTCGGGCGTCAGCCGGAGCGGGACCAGATGTCGTCGCAGGCCTCGCAGGTCGCGGCCGGGACGACCCCGGTGCGCATCAGCAGCCGGAACATCCAGCAGCCGAGGCAGAACCCGACGAAGGCCTCCAGCGAGGCGGCCGCCACCAGGGCGACCAGCAGGCCGGTGGCAAGCCCCTCCGCACCGAACCCGAAGGAGGCGACCAGGGCGGCAACGGTGAGCACCGCACCGATGCCCTGGGCGAAGCGCTTCGGGGGACCGGGCACCTCCCGGGGCTCGATCGACAGCGGGGGCCGGAGCACCTCGGTGACGAACCGGCCCAGCGGGCTGAGCGTGGGGCCGGTGAGGACCCGGGCGACGAACCCGTAGGCCAGCGTCACGAGCAGCACGTCCCAGCGGGTGGCGAGGTACAGGGCGGCCTGAACGACCACGCCCGTCGCCACGAGTCGGGCGCTGACCTCGTCGACGGGATGCGGGAACGAGAAGACGCGGGGCTCGAGGGTCGCGGTCATGGCACCACGCTACGGGCGCTCAGCCGGCTCCCATTCGCACCCTCAACAGGCCCTCCGGCAGCTCCTCGGCGAGGATCCGCTCAGCCGTCCGGTACCACGAGGCCACGAGGTCGGCGTCCGGCGCCTCGTCGGCTGCGACCGACGCCTCGATCGCCGCCGCCACGTCCACCACCCGGTGGTCGTCGGAGCGGTCGACGCGGGTCGGCGTCACGACGACGCCCCGGGCGACGATCGTCGAGCCGCCGCCTGATCCGCTCGCCGCTCCCCGCACCTCCTGCAACTCCACCTCGACGATGACGCCGTCCTGCGTCCCCACCGCACAGCAGGAGGCCGACTGGTTGGTGAGGAAGTTCCCGAGGCCGAAGACGACGAACTCCTCCCCCACCCTGCCGACGGGCTGCACGACGTGGGCGTGGTGGCCGACGATCAGGTCGACGTCCGGGTCGGCCAGCAACGCCTCGGCCTGCTCGCGCTGGAGGGCGGTCGGTGACGTGCGGAATTCGGAGCCCCAGTGCAGGCCGAGCACCGTGAACTCGGCGCCGGCCTCCCGGGCACGCCGGGCCGATGCCGACAACGCATCGACGTCGAGGCCGGCCACGATCCACGGCGTCGCCTCGGGCCTGGGCAGCCCGTTGGTCCCGAAGGTGGCCGACACGAACCCGACGGTGATCCCGGCGGCGTCGAGGAGCAGCGGTTCGGACGCCGACTCTTCGCTCGATGCCATGCCCGACTGCGGCAGGCCCGCCGCGTCCAGGATCGCCAACGTCGCAAGCACCCCCATCCAGCCATTGTCGAGGGCGTGGTTCGAGGCCGTGGAGCAGGCGTCGTAGCCGATGGCGACGAGGTCGTCGGCGAGGCCGGCCGGACCGTTGAAGCGGGGGTAGCCGGAGATCGCCGACCGGTCGTCAGTCAGGGGCGTCTCGAGGTGGCAGACGGCGAGGTCGGCGGCTGCGATGCGGTCGGCCACGTCGGCGAAAAGCGGCCGGAAGTCATGGGCCCGGACACCACCGGCCTCGCCGGCCATGCGTTCCGCCGCAGCCACCACCGGCGAATGCGGGATCAGGTCCCCCGTGAACAGCAGCGTCGCCGTCCGCAGAGGAGGCTGGGTGGTGGTCGTCGTGGTCGTCGTGGTGGAGGTCGAGGTGGACGTGACGACCGAGGGCGCCGATGAACTCGGCGATGTCCAGATCGGGATCGTCGTGAGGACGGCCTGCTCGCCCCCGCCACCACACCCGACCAGAACCCCCAGCAGGAACACGGTCGCCATCACGACACCTCGCACACCCGGACCCTAGATGTCCTCGGCCGCCACCTACAGTCACCCCGATGACCGACCGTTCCTTCCCCGCCACGGGGCGACCCGCCGCCGACGTCCTGGCCGACCTGGCCGACAAGCAGGCCGGGGACGCCCGCTGGGCCGAGGGCCGCACCTTCGGGCTGGTGTTCGACGGCGGCGACGACATCCGGGCCGTGGCCGACGAGGCCGCCCGCCTCTACCTCCACGAGAGCGCCCTCAACACGGCGGCCTTCCCGTCGCTGGGTGCGATCCAGTCGGAGCTCTGCGGCTGGGTCGCCGGCCTCTTCCACGGGCCCGGGGCGGCGGGCTTCCTCACCAGCGGCGGCACCGAGAGCATCCTCCTCGCCGTCAAGGCCGCCCGTGAGAGGGCGCTCGCCGAGCGGGGCGTGACCGGGCCCGAGATTGTCCTGGCCGACAGCGCCCACGCCGCCTTCCACAAGGGCGCCCACCTGTTCGGGCTGACCGTGCGCAGCGTCCCGGTCACCGACCACCTGACCGCCGACGTGGATGCCATGGCCGCCGAGGTCGGACCGGACACCGCCCTCGTCGTGGCGTCTGCCATCGACTACCCGATCGGGCTGGTCGATCCCGTGCCGGAGATCGCAGCACTCGCCGCGTCGGTGGGCGCCAGCTGCCACGTCGATGCCTGCATGGGCGGGTTCGTGCTGCCGTTCGCCGAGATGGAGGGCCGTAACGCCCCCGCCTGGGACTTCCGCGCCGAGGGGGTCACCACCATCTCGGCCGACATCCACAAACTGGGCTACGCACCCAAGGGGGTCTCGGTGCTGCTCCACGCATCGAGGGAACTGCGCCGCCACCAGACCTTCGTGTTCGACGACTGGCTGGGCGGGCTCTACGCCACGCCGAACCTCCAGGGAACCCGGGCGGGGCTCCCGATGGCCGCCGCCTGGGCCGTCGTGTCGCACCTCGGGACCGACGGCTACCGCCGACTGGTCCGGGGCACGCTCGATGCCGCCGACCGCATCCGCGACGGGGTCCGGGCGATCGACGGCCTGTCGCTGCGGGGCGATCCGGTGCACCAGATCCTGACGTTCACGTCGGACGAACCGGACCTCGACGTCTTCGCCGTGGGCGACGCGCTCGCCGCACGGGGCTGGCACATCGACCGCCAGTACCCGCCCGACTCCCTCCACCTCACCGTCAGCAACGGGAACGTGCCCGTGGTCGACGAGTTCCTCGGCGACCTGGCGGCGTCCGTCGACGAGGCCCACAGTGCTGCACCCGGCGGGAGCGGGCAGTACGCCACGATCGACTGACGCCCTTCCTCGGGCCGACCGCGCCTCAGTCGAACAGGCGCGAGGCGTCCTCGAAGTCGACCAGCCAGGTCCGGCCGCCACCCTCAGAGTGGTACGAGCCCCACCCCAGCAGTTGGCGCGCCCGTTCGGGCAGCGACGCCGCCGTGACGCGGTCCACGACCAGCGGGCTGGCCTCCTCGGGCCGCAGCCAGCCCACGACGAAGCTGACGTGCATCCCGTAGCGCCAGCCGTCGCTGTTGTTCCCGCCGGCGCCGTGGATGACCTTGCCCGTGTAGATCATCCCGCTGCCGGCCGGCATCGCGGCGTGGGCGACCTCGTCGGGTGACGTCTCGGCGCCTCGCACCAGCCCCGGCGGCCGTCGCTGGCTGCCTACCACGACGACGGTCGCGCCGTTTCCGACCGTGAAGTCGGAGAGGGCGAAGATGCAGCTGACCGTGATCTCACGGCCTTCGGCGACCGCCTCGGGCCAGTTGTTCTCGTCGCGGTGCAGGTACTGGGCGGGCTCCCCGGGCCCGATGGCCATGACCTGGCCGGTGTTGAGCCAGTAGTCGGCGCCGTTGGCCAGCAGGAGTTCGTCTGTCACGGCCGTGAACACCGGGTTGAGGAGTGCATGGTCGACGAAGGCCCGGCTGCGCGCCGCCAGGCCGCAGAACCGAACGGTGTTGCGGCCGTGGAAGGTCTCCCAGAGGTCCATGCCGCTCTTGGAGCCGGGGGCGGTGGCCTCGAGGTCGGCAGCCAGTTCGTCGACGATCGCCCGGCGCGCATCGTCCGACAGCAGGTCGCGCACGACGACCCCGCCGTCGGCGTCGAGGGCGGCGAGGATGTCGGCCAGCGGCGCATCCCGGTCGAGTACCTGCAGTTCGGCCACGGCGCGCATCATGGACGACCGGCACCGCCGGCGCAACGCCGGGGGTCAGGCCGCGCCGTCGCTCTTGTCGCTTTTGTCGCCGGTGCCACCCTTCATCTGGTCGAGGTTCACGAGGATCGGGTAGCCCGAGACGCTCAGGGCGTTGCCGTGGCCCGTCTGGTGGATGTCGAACACGGACTGCAGTGCGGTGTAGAAGCCCTGGACGTCCATCGTCTGGTTGACGGCCCGCTTGGCCTGGGCCAGGCCGAACGGGTGCATCTCGGCGATCTCGTGGGCGAGCGCCATGGTCTCGTCGAGGAGGTCGTCGAGCGGGACGACCCGGTTGACCATGCCCAGGTCGAGCGCCTCGTCGGCGGTGAACTGCCTGGCGGTGAAGAGCATCTCCTTGGCCTTGCGCGGTCCGAGCTCCCAGGTGTGGCCGTGGTACTCGACGCCGCCGATGCCCATCCGCACCACCGGGTCGGAGAACCGGGCGTTGTCGGCGGCGACGATCAGGTCGCACGGCCAGCAGAGCATCAGGCCGCCGGCGATGCACTGGCCCTGGACGGCGGCGATGGTCGGCTTGGGGATGTCGCGCCAGCGCCGGCTGTAGCCCAGGTAGTGGATGGTCTCCCACTCGTAGATGGCCTGGAGCCCGCGGTCCTGCCAGTCGACGGCGCTACGCGGCGCCTGTCCCTCGGCGCCCTCGCCGATCGCCTGGTTGCTGGCGCTGATGTCGTGGCCGGCGCAGAAGTGCTTCCCCTCGGCCCGCAGGACGATCACCCGGACCTCCCGGTCGGCGGCGGCCGCCTCGAAGGCCTCGTTCATCTCGTCGAGGGTCTGCTGGTCGACGGCGTTGGCCTTGTCGGTGCGGTCGAGGGTGATCACCCCGACCCGTCCCTCCACCTCGTAGCGGATGTGCTCCACGGTGCTCCCCGACGCTCGTCGACTGCCGCCGACCCTAGTTCGGCACCGGCGGCGGACTCGCGTCCGGACCACCCCCGCAACTACGCTCGCCCCATGTCCCGACCGGACTTCCGGGCCTTCGACGCCGACAACCACTACTACGAGGCCGAGGACGCCTTCACCCGCCACATCGAACCGTCCATGGCGAAGCGCTGCATGCAGTGGGCCGACATCGGCGGCAGGCGGCGCCTGCTGGTCGGTGGTCGGGTCAACAAGTTCATCCCGAACCCGACCTTCGACCCGATCGCCCGCCCGGGCAGCCTCGAGGACTACTTCCGGGGGCGCAACACCGAGGGCCGGGACCTGGCAACCATGTTCGGCGACCTCGAATCCATCGCCGACACCCCCGGCTACCGGGACCGGGACGCACGTCTTGCCCTGATGGACGGGCAGGGCCTCGAGCGGGCGTTCCTGTTCCCCACCCTCGGCGTCGGCATGCAGGAGGCCCTCCGCCACGACCTGTCCGCCCTGCACGCCGCCTTCCGGGCATTCAACCTGTGGCTGGACGAGGACTGGGGCTTCGACCGCGACGGCCGCCTGTTCGCCGCCCCGATGCTCACCCTCGCCGACCCGGCCGAGGCCGTCGCCGAGGTCGACCGGGCGCTGGCCGCGGGGGCGCGCCTCGTGGTCATGGTGCCGGGCCCGGTGCCGACGCCGAACGGCTACCAGTCGCCGGGGATGGCCGACTACGACCCCGTGTGGGCCCGACTCGAGGAGGCCGACACCCTGGTGGCGTTCCACGCCGGGCTGAGCGGCACCAGCCAGTACGGCAAGGTCTGGGAGTCGGGTCCCGCCCAGTTCGAGGCGTTCCGCCACTCGGCGTTCCCGCTGGTGGCGTTCGCCGACCGCACCATCTCGGACACCTTCGCCGCACTCATCTGCCACGGGGTGTTCTGCCGCTTCCCCGGCCTGCGCATCCTCTCGATCGAGAACGGCGGCATGTGGGTGCCCGAACTGCTCCGGCACCTGGGCAGCGCCCACGGCAAGATGCCCTTCGCCTTCGAGCGCCACCCGGTCGAGCAGTTCCTCTCGAACGTCTGGGTGTCGCCCTACTTCGAGGACGACATGGTGATGCTGCGCGACCTGCTCGGCATCGACCGGCTGCTCTTCGGCTCCGACTTCCCCCACGCCGAGGGACTCGCCGAACCGATGTCCTACGTCGACGAGCTCGGGGGGTTCGACGACTCCGAGATCCGCAAGATCATGCGCGACAACGCCGACGGGCTCATCGGGGCCGGCTGACCACCGGTCCTCCTGACCCACCCGCCATGGGCCTCCACGACCTCCTCGCCTCGGCGCCGCCCCGGGCCGACCTCGTGGTCGCCGACGGCCGGAGGCTCTCCAGCGCCGAGGTCGATGCTGCGGCCGGGTCGACGGCGGCAGGGCTCCGCGAGCGGGGGGTGGGCCGCGGCGATGCCGTGGCCTTCCAAGTCCCCAACGGACCCGACGCCGTGGTGCTCTTCCGGGCCTGCTGGCGCCTCGGAGCGGTCGCCGCTCCTCTGCACGACCGGATGGGCGCCGCCCAGGTGGCGGCCGCCGTCGACCAGCTCGGCCCGGCCGCCTCCGTCGCCTCCCGCGGGCTGCCGCTCGCCGGCGCCTCCGCCACCGCCATGCCCGCTGACCTCCGCGGCGGGGACGCTCCCCCCGCTGCCGGACCGGCGCCCGACGAGGACGCCCTGGTCATGTTCACCTCCGGGTCCACGGGGGCGCCCAAGGGCGTCGTCCACACCCACGGAGGCCTCGCCGGCAAGGTCCGCCAACTGCTCGAGGCCCACGGGTTGGACGGAGGCGACGTGGTCCTCATGCCGGCGCCCCTGGCCCATGTCTCGGGGCTCCTGCACGGTGTGCTCCTCCCGGGCGCGGCCGGCATGCGCACCGTGCTGATGGACCGCTGGGACCCCGCCGAGGCGCTCGACCTCATCGAGGCCGAGCGAGTGACCTACATGGTCGGGCCGCCGACGTTCTTCCTCGGCCTGATGGACGCCCCCGGCTTCACGGCGGCGAGGACGACCTCGTTGCGCCTGCTGTCGTGCGGCGGCACCGAGGTCACGCCGGAGTTCGTGGAGCGGGCCGGACGCGA
>JARQPW010000023.1 GCA_029577135.1 Acidimicrobiales bacterium | reverse complement strand
AGGGCCACGTCGGCCCGAGCCTCGTGGGCGTCGAGGCCCACTTCCCGACGTCCGCCCGCCAGGAGGAGTTCGTCCGCATCGGTTCCGAGGTGGGGGTCGGCTTCGGCAACGCCCGCAACGGCACCGGCATGATGCCCGGCTTCGGCGGACGCGTGGACGCCGACGTCGTCGACTACGACACGGGGGGCGACGCCATCTACAGCCGCATCCTGACGCCCGAACAGGTCGCAGCCGTCGTGGCCTACGAGAGGAGCAGGTGATGGGCACGTTCGCCACGCTCGCCGGCATCGTCTGGGACCCGAACGTAGCCGGCACCCTGGCCGTGCTCACCGGCGTCGCCGTCCTGATGGGTTCGGTCTGGTTCCTCGTCGCCTCCAATTCCGGCATCCGCGTTGGCACTCTGATCGCGTTCGCAGCGTTCTTCGGGTGGATGTTCATCATGAGCACCACCTGGTGGATGTACGGCAAGGGTTGGCAGGGCGACAGCCCCTCGTGGCAGACGGTCGACATCAACGTGGGCGACCTCCGTTCCAGCGGCCTTCCCAAGGCCCGAGAGTTGCCGAACCCCGACGAGTTGAACACCGGCTACGAACTGGTGCTCCTGTCGGGCAACGCCCGGGCGACGGCCGAGTACGACACGCTTCCCACCGCCGCCGACAACCCCGACCTCAGCGCCGCCGACCTCGCCGCACTGCAGTCCGACCGCCAGGTCCGCAACGAGTCCGTGACCCGCTCGGAACTGGCCGCCGTGTCCCCCGATCTCACCGACGCAGCCGGCTGGGGCGACCTCAACGGATGGCGGCTGCTGCCCACCACCGAGGCCGGTGATGCCCAGGCCCAGGCGGTTGCCGACATCCTGGCGCACCCCGATCTCGGATTCGCCAGCAGCGCAGAGTTCAAGTTGCTCGATGCCTACACCACCGGCGGCAAGCCCCGGCTCGCCGAGGATCCGAGCCGGATCGACCGGATCACCCAATGGATCGCCAACACGGCTCGCATCACGCACCCGACCCGCTACTCGGTCGTACAACTCCAGCGGGTGCTCGACCAGCCGACGATCGCCGGCGAGGCTCCGCCCCGTCCGATCGTCGACGAGGTCGAGCCCGTCGTGTCGGTCATCATGGTCCGTGACCTCGGGTCCGTCCGGCTACGGCCGGCACTCGTCATGGTCGGCTCCCTGATGGTCTTTCTCGCCCTGTGCTACTGGCTGCACGTCAGGGACAAGGAAGGCATGGCACGCCGCAAGGAGTTCGAAGCAGCGAGGCCCTGAGCCAGTGGCTGCAGCGATCACCCACTCGAGCCTCGCCATCAGGATGGGTGTCTGAGGTGCTGGGCCAGTACCTGCCGGTCGTGGCACTGCTCGTCCTCGCCGTCCTCTTCGCGGCGCTCAGCCTCGGGGCGTCCAGGCTCCTGGCGCCGCGGCGACCCCACGACCGGAAGCTCGCCCCCTACGAGTGCGGGATCATCCCGTCCCAGGAGGCGCCGGAGCGGTTCCCGGTGCGCTTCTACCTCGTGGCGATGATCTTCATCGTGTTCGACATCGAGATCATCTTCTTCTATCCATGGGCCGTGGCCCACCGGGACATCGGGCTCTTCGGCCTGGTCGCAGTGCTGGTGTTCTCGGTCGCCGTGTTCGAGTCCTTCGTGTACCTCATCGGCAACGGGGCCCTCGAGTGGGGTCCGATCGCCGAGGTCCGCCAGGCGGCGTCCCGTCGCTTCGGGAGCGAGGTGGTTCGACCAGGCGTGCGCCAGGTCGGCCTCGAGGGCCGCGAAGTCGATGGCCCGACGAGCGGGAGCGCTGCCTGATGGCCCGCGTCCCGATCCTCGGCGACGTCTCCGGCGTCCTCGACGAGGGCCTCGAGGGCCTCGAGCACAACTTCGTCACCGCCCGCATCGAGGACCTCGCCAAGTGGTCCCGGGCCCGCAGCTGCTGGCCGGCCACGTTCGGCCTGGCCTGCTGCGCCATCGAGATGATGGCCACCGGTGCCGCCCACTACGACCTGGCCCGCTACGGCATGGAGGTCTTCCGGGCCTCTCCCCGACAGGCCGACCTCATGATCGTCGCCGGACGCGTCTCCCAGAAGATGGCCCCGGTACTGCGCCAGATCTACGACCAGATGATGGAGCCCAAGTGGGTCATCTCGATGGGTGTCTGCGCTTCGAGCGGCGGCATGTTCAACAACTACGCCATCGTGCAGGGCGTCGACCAGGTGGTGCCGGTCGACGTCTACGCCCCGGGCTGTCCGCCCGGCCCCGAGACCCTGATGCACGCCATCCTCACCCTGCACGACCAGATCCTCACCGGTGAGCTCACGAGCCGTCGCGAGCAGACCGGCGCCGGCGCCGGCATCGACCTCGCCGACCAGCCCGCTCCCGACCAGCCCGCTCCCGACCAGCCCGCATCCGACCAGCCCGCATCCGACCAGCCCGCTCCCGACCAGCCCGCATCCGACCAGCCCGCATCCGACCAGCCCGCACCCGAACCGGAGGAGGCTCCGTGAGCGGGACCGACGTCGTTGCCGAGGCTCACGAGGATGCACCGGTCGCCTCGACGGCCCTGTTCGGACAGGCCGTGCTGTACCCCGGCCGTGACGCCTACCTCGCCACGGTCGAATCCCTGCGCGCCGAGGGCTACCGCACCGCCACCGACCTCACCGTCGTCGACTACCTGACCCACCCCGGCCGCAGCGGCCTCCCCGAGGGCGTCCAGCCCGAGCGCTTCGAGGTGGTGGTCGGCCTGTTCGACCATGCCCGGCGTGAACGCGTCCGCCTCCGCATCCAGGTGCCCGCCGACGACCCGACCGTGCCTTCCCTGTTCGACCTCTTCCCTGGCACCGAGGCGATGGAACGCGAGGCCTGGGACCTCTTCGGCGTGTCCTTCGAGGGCCACCCCGACCACAGCCGGATCCTGCTCCCCGAGGACTGGGTGGGGCATCCGCTGCGCAAGGACGAGGGGATCGGCGCCATTCCCGTCCAGTTCAAGGCCGCATCGGAGCGAAGGTGAGCGCCGAGGAGGTAACGGTGGCGACCGCACCGGTCGACCTGGGTGACGATGTGCGCGTCCGGCGTCGCGCTGGCAGCGCCGTCCTGCGGATGACCGAGGTCAAGGCCGCCGACATGGCCCACGCCCCCAGGGATCCGGTCACCGGCGAACAGGCCGACGAGCGCATGATCCTCAACATGGGCCCGGCACACCCGTCGACCCACGGCGTGCTCCGACTGCTGCTCGAGATGGAGGGCGAGACCGTCCTGCGCTCGAAGCCGATCATTGGCTACCTGCACACCGGCATGGAGAAGACGGGCGAGAACCTCACCTTCCTCCAGGGACCCACCAACGTCACCCGCATGGACTACGCCTCGCCACTGTTCTCGGAACTGGTGTTCTCGCTGGCGACCGAACAACTGCTCGGCATCGAGCTCCCGGAGCGAGCCACCTGGATCCGGATGCTCATGTGCGAGCTCAACCGGGTCGCCTCCCACCTGCTCTTCCAGGCCACCAACGGCATGGACCTCGGCGCCGTCTCGATGATGATCTACGGCTGGCGCGAGCGGGAGGAGGTGCTGCGCTTCTTCGAGAAGGTCACCGGCCTTCGGATGAACCACAACTACATCCGCCCCGGAGGCGTCGCCGCCGACCTCCCCGACGGCTGGCAGGACGACGTCCGGCACCTGCTCGACATCATCCCGCCCCGCCTCGACGAGTACGAGGTGCTGCTCAACAACCAGCCCATCTTCCGTGCCCGCCTCCAGGGCGTGGGCGTCCTCGAGCCCGCCGAGGCCCTGGCGCTGTCGGCGACCGGTCCGATCCTGCGGGCCACCGGCTACGACTGGGACCTACGTCGCGACGAGCCGTACCTCGCCTACGACCGGGTCGACTTCGACGTCGTCGTCGGCACGTGCGGCGACGCCTTCGACCGCTTCGCCGTGCGACTCGAGGAGATCCGGCAGTCGCTGCACATCGTCGAGCAGATCCTCGACCTCCTGCCCGGCGGCGACTACCGGACCCAGGACAAGAAGGTCACCCCACCGCCGCGCGCCCGCATCGACGAGTCGATGGAGGCGCTGATCCACCACTTCAAGATCTTCACCGAGGGCTTCCACGTGCCCGAGGGCGAGGTCTACCGGGCGGTCGAGTCGCCCCGCGGCGAGTTGGGCTGCTACCTGGTGTCCGACGGCGGACCCAAGCCGTACCGCATGCACATCCGCGGCCCGAGCTTCGCAAACCTCCAGACGCTGCCCCACCTCATGTACGGCCGCCTCGTCGCCGACGCCGTCGCCGTCATCTCGTCGGTCGACCCGATTATGGGCGAGGTGGACCGCTGATGGCGTACTTCACCGAGGCCAACGCCCGGACGGCGACGGAGATCATCGCCAACTACCCGCGCCCCAAGTCGGCCGTCATCCCGCTGCTGCACCTGGCACAGGAGCAGGAGGGTTGGGTGACCCGCGACGCCATGGTCGAGATCGCCGACCTCACCGGTGCCACGCCCGCCGAGATCCTCGGAACCGGCTCGTTCTACGAGATGTTCAAGTTCCACCCGGTCGGCCGCTACGTCGTCAACGTGTGCACCAACATCTCCTGCCAACTGCTCGGCGGTGAAGAGCTGTTGCACCACGTCGAGGAGTCCCTGGGCGTCCACGCCGGAGGCACCACCGACGACGGGATGTTCACCGTCGAGGACGTCGAGTGCGTCGCCGCCTGCACCGAGGCACCGTGCTTCACCGTCAACTACCGCTACTTCCACCGGGCGGACGCCGACACCTTCGACGCCGTCGTCGACGACCTGCGTGCCGGCCGCAGCCCGTTGGCACGGGGCGCACAGGGCGACGACGGGCACGTGCCGGCACACGGCACCCTCGGCCGCCTCCGCCAACACGTCCCGGACGACCGCCGCGCCGGAGTCGTGCCCCCTGAGGAGGCCGGCGAGGCGCCCGTGTGGCTGCGGCCTTCACCCGCCACGGCAGGAGGCTCCGATGGCTGAGCCGACGACCGTGCACCCGGCCGGCATGGACTACGTGCCCCACGCCGCAGGCTTCGTCGCCAACGAGGGGCCGAAGCTGCTCACCAGCCGCTTCCCGTACGAGGACTCCTACACCCTCGGGCGCGCCCTCGCCACAGGCGCCTACGCAGGCCTGCGGGCTGCACTCGGCCGGGCTCCGGACGACGTGCATGCCGAGGTCCGCGAGGCCACCCTGCTGGGCCGCGGCGGCGCCGGCTTCCCCGCTGGCGTCAAGTGGGGGTTCTGCCCCGAAGGCGTCTGGCCCCGCTACCTCGTCGTCAACGGCGACGAGAGCGAGCCCGGCACCTACAAGGACCGGCTCCTCATGGAACGCGATCCACACCAGCTCATCGAGGGCTGCCTGATCGCCTGCTACGCCCTCGGCCTGTCGCAGTGCTTCCTCTACGTGCGCGGCGAGATGGCCCTCGCCCAGGAGCGGCTGGCCACCGCACTCAACGACGCCTACGCAGCCGGCTACGTCGGGCGCAACATCTGCGACACCGACTTCTCCGTCGACATCATCCTCCACTGGGGCGCCGGCGCCTACATCGTCGGCGAGGAGACGGCCCTCATCGAGAGTCTCGAAGGCAACCGGGGAATGCCCCGCCTCAAGCCGCCGTACTTCCCGGCGGCCATCGGCCTGTACGGCAAGCCCACGATCGTCAACAACGTCGAGACCCTCGCCAACCTGCCGTGGATCCTCGAACACGGCGCCGCCGCCTACAGGGGATACGGCTCCGAGACGTCGCCCGGCACCCGCCTCTTCGCCGTCTCGGGCCATGTCGTGAGGCCGGGCGTGTACGAGGTCGAGCAGGGCGTCACCACGTTCCGCGACCTCTTCTACGGTGACAACTTCTGCCGCGGCATCCGGGACGGCAACGACCTCAAGGCGTTCATCCCCGGAGGAGCGTCGGCGCCGTGGTTCTTCGAAGAACAACTCGGCCTGCCCCTCGAGGCCCGTGACGTCGGTGCCGCCGGGTCGATGCTCGGCTCCGGGGCGATGGTCGTCATGGACCACACCACCGACGTCGTGAAGGCCTGCCTGCGGGTCGTGCGGTTCTTCGCCCGCGAGTCGTGCGGCAAGTGCACGCCCTGTCGGGAGGGCATCAGTTGGGAGGAGAAGATCCTCGAGCGCATCCTCGACGGCCACGGACGGCCGGCCGACCTCGACCTGCTGCTCGACATCGGCGACAACATCAGCCCCGGCCCGTACCCAGTCGCCGCACACGGGGCCGAGGGCTTCGACGCCGTGCCGTTCCCACCCCAGCAGACCACCATCTGCCCACTGGGCCCATCGGCGATAGCGCCGATCACGTCGGCGCTGCGCCGCTTCCGTTCCGAATTCGAGGCCAGGATCACGTGCCGCGACAGCCTGCCCGTCCAGGCGGCTCCGGTCGTCGAGGGGGCCCCGGCATGAGCGACGACGGGCAGACCGTGGAGATCACCGTCGATGGTCGCACCGTCGTGGCGAACCCGGGGGAGTTGCTGATCGACGCCTGCGAACGCACCGGCACCTACATCCCGCGCTTCTGCCACCACCCGCGGATGCAGCCGGTCGGGATGTGCCGGGCGTGCCTCGTCGAGGTCGACACCGGGCGGGGTCCGGCGCTGCAGGCCTCGTGCATGCTCGAGTGCGCCCCCGGCATGCAGGTCGACACCGAATCCGAACGCACCCGCAAGGCCCAGGACGGCGTCCTCGAGTTCCTGCTCGTCAACCACCCACTCGACTGCCCCGTCTGCGACAAGGGCGGCGAGTGCCCGCTCCAGGACCAGACGATGGCTTTCGGACCGGGCGAGAGCCGGTTCGTCGAGGAGAAGCGCCACTTCGAGAAGCCCATCCCGGTCAACGACAACGTCTTCCTCGACCGGGAGCGCTGCATCCTCTGCGACCGCTGCACCCGCTTCGCCGCCGAAGTTGCCGGCGACGCCCTGATCCACTTCCAGGGGCGGGGCTCGGACACCGAGGTCAACACCTTCCCCGAAGAGCCCTTCAGTTCCTACTTCAGCGGCAACACCGTGCAAGTCTGTCCGGTCGGTGCACTGACGGCAGCGCCCTACAGGTTCAAGGCCCGACCCTGGGACCTCGAGGAGGTCGAGTCCACGAGTGTCGTCGACAGCGTCGGGAGCCGCATCTCGGTGCAGTCCTCGCGCGACCGCGTGCTGCGCTTCCAGGGGGTCGACGCCGACGCCGTCAACTGGGGATGGCTCTCCGACAAGGAGCGGTTCGTCTTCGAGGCCTACGACCACGAGGACCGCCTCCGGACACCGCTGCTTCGCGGCGACGCCGGCGAGTTGGTCCCGGCCGGCTGGGGCGATGCGCTCTCTGCTGCCGCCGCGGCATTGTCCGACGCCGACTCCGACCGGATCGCCGTACTGGGTGGGGCGCGCCTCACCAACGAGTCGCAGTACGCCTGGGCCAAGTTCGCCAAGGGCGTATTGGGCACCGACCACGTCGACGCCCAGTTGGGCGACGGGCTGCCCGCCGAGTTCGTCCTCGGCCTGCCCAGGGCGACCATCGACGAGGCCTGCACGCCCGGTGGCGTCATCGTGCTGCTCGGACCCGACCCCAAGGAGGAGTTGGGCGCTCTCTACCTCCGACTGCGCCACGCGGTCGTCCACGACGGCGCCACGCTGGTCGAACTGTCACCCCGGTCCACGGGCCTCACGCACTGTGCCGCCCATTCGTTGCGGGTGCGTCCCGGAGAGGCCGCCGACGTCGTCCGAGCCATGTTCGGAGAGGGCGGCACCGCTCCCATCGGCAGCGTGACGATCGAGGAGGCCCAGGCCGTCGGAGCACTCGTCTCCAAGGCGGCATTCGACCGGGATCGGCCGGTCACGGTGCTCGTGGGTCGGCAGTCGTTGGCCGAGGCACCCGGCACGATCGTCGATGCGGCCCTCGTCCTCCACGACCGGATCGCCGACGTCCGCTTCCTGTCGATGTTGCGCCGCGGCAACGTCCACGGCGCCCTCGACCTCGGGCTCGCCCCGGGGCTCCTCCCCGGTCGGATCCGATTCGACGAGGGCCGCTCACGGTTCGCCGATGCCTGGCCGACCATGCCGGCCACACCGGGTCGCGATGCGCTCGCCACCCTGGAGGCCGCCGCGGACGGCGGCGTCGACGTCCTGGTCCTGCTCGGCGCAGACCTCCTCGTCGACGTACCCGACAACGACCTGGCCCGTCGCGGGCTCGAGGGGGCCGGCACGGTCATCGCCCTCGACCTGTTCGCCACCCCGACCGTGGCCAGCGCCGACATTGTCCTGCCCGCCACCGCCCCGACCGAGACCGACGGGACCGTCACCAACCTCGAGGGTCGGGTGAGCGTCGTGGCCCGCAAGGTGACCCCGCCGGGAACCGCCCGCCCCGACTGGATGATCGCCGTCGACCTGGCTCGGCGGTTGGGGACCGACCTCGGAATCGCCTCCCCCGACGACGTCTGGGCCGAACTCGCCACCGTCTCGCCGATCCATGCCCACATCGATCCCGAGGCGATGGCCGCAGCGACCCGGGAGGGCATCCTCGTCCGGGGAGGCCCGGCGTTGGTCCGGCCGGCACCCCTCGAGGTGCCCAGCCACGATAAGAACTCCTACCGTCTGGTGGTCACCCGCTCGATGTACGACCGCGGCGTGCTCACCGCCCACAGCCCGTCGTTGGCCGGCCTCGCACCCGTGACCCGACTCGCATTCGAGCCCACCGACTTCGCCTCGCTCGGGGTGCCGGAGGGGGGCAGCATCGAGGTCCGTGGCCCGAAGGGCAACGCCAGCGTCGTCGTCGGCCCCGATGCCCGGGTCGCCAAGGGCACCGCCCACGTGCTGTTCAACCAGCAGGGCGTGTCGGCCGGCGACCTCATCGACGCCGCCGCTGCGGTGATCGACCTGACGGTGGTGCCGGTCTGATGGTCATCGCCGCCGATCCGCTCCTGCTCGGCCCCATCGGCCTCGAGATCGTCCTGATCGTCCTGCTCAAGGTGGTCGTGTCGTTCGCCCTGCTGATGGTGTCGGTGATGCTGATGGTCTGGTTCGAGCGGAAGCTCCTCGGCGACATGCAGAACCGCATCGGCCCGGACGTCGCCGGCCCATGGGGCATCCTCCAGACGCTCGCCGACGGCATCAAGTTGTTCTTCAAGGAGGACCTGATCCCGGAGAACGCCGACCGGCCGATCTTCAAGTTGGCGCCGTACCTGTCGTTGGTGCCGGCCTTCCTCGTGTTCGCCATCGTGCCGGTCGGCGGCGACTTCCGCACCGGAGACGGAACCGTGGGCTGGTTCGGGAACCGCACGTTCCTCCAGGTCGCCGATCCGCCAATGGGCATCCTGTTGTTCCTCGCCCTCTCCTCGGTCGCCGTCTACGGCGTGATGCTGGCCGGCTGGTCGTCGGGGTCGAAGTACCCGCTGCTCGGCTCGGTCCGGGCGTCGGCCCAGATGATCAGCTACGAGGCGGCGCTGGGCCTCGCCATCGCCACCGTCTTCCTGACCGGTGGCTCCCTGTCGACCCACGAGATCGTGTCCAGCCAGTCCGGATGGAACTGGAACGTCGTCACCACCGGCGTCGTGCCATTCCTCATCTTCCTCGTGGCCGGCACCGCCGAGTTGAACCGGCCGCCGTTCGACCTGGTCGAGGCCGAACAGGAACTGGTCGGCGGGTTCCACACCGAGTACAGCTCGATCCGGTTCGCCCTGTACTTCCTCGCCGAGTTCATGAACGTGATCACCATGTCGGCGATCGCCGTCACCCTCTTCCTGGGTGGCCCCGACGGTCCGATCCTCGTGGAGCAGGTCGCCTGGGTCTGGCCGACCCTGTGGTTCTCCCTCAAGGTCCTGGCCTTCCTCTTCACCTTCGTGTGGCTGCGGGCGACCCTGCCGCGGATCCGGTACGACCAGCTCATGGACCTGGGCTGGAAGGTCCTGATCCCGCTGGCACTCGGCTGGTTCCTCCTGATCGCGGCGCTGAACGTGGGTCGCGACCGGGGTTGGTCGCCGCTGGTCGTCGTGTTCGCCAGCGTTGCCGTGCTGTGGGCGGGCGCCGCCATGCTGCGTGGCGCCGTCCGCAAGGCCCGTGCCGAGAGGCTCGCCCTCGAGTTCGAGTCCGACGAGGTACTCGACGCCGGGGATGGTGCCTGATGGGCTACTTCCGCGGCTTCGTCGTCACGTTCCGCAAGCTCTGGGAGAAGCGGGTCACCATCCCGTACCCGGAGCAGAAGCGCGACAAACCCGAGCGCCTCCATGGCCGCCACGTCCTCAGCCGCTACGAGGACGGCATGGAGAAGTGCATCGGTTGCGAACTCTGCGCGGGCGTGTGCCCCGCCGACTGCATCTACGTACGCGGTGCCGACAACCCGCCCGACGACCCGGTGTCGCCGGGGGAGCGCTTCGGCTTCGTCTTCGAGATCAACTACCTGCGATGCATCCACTGCGACCTCTGCGTCGAGGCCTGTCCGACCGAGGCCATCACCGAGTCGAAGCTCTTCGAGTTCTCGTTCACCAACCGGTCCGATGCCATCTACACCAAGGACGAACTCCTCGTGGACGGCGAGACGGGTCGGCCACAGCAACTGCCGTGGGAGGACTGGCGCGAGGGCGAGGATGCCGACACGTCGGGCTGGATGCGTGCCACGTCGTCGTCGGGTTCTGCAGCCTACGCCGGACGGGTCTCCTGGTCGGGTGAACTCGGCTACGGAATCCGCGCCCCGGAACAGGGCCAGTCGGGCGGAGGGGCCGACGAGGACGGGGACAACGAGGTGGACGACGCCTGATGGACGTCGCCGTCTTCACCGTCTGCGCCGTGATGGTGCTGTCGGGCGCCTTCGGGGTGCTCCTGGCCCGCAATCCGGTGCACGCCGCCCTCTTCCTCGTCCAGTCCGTCTTCGGCGTGGCGGTGCTGTTCCTGCTGCTGGAGGCCACCTTCCTCGCCGCCGTCCAGGTGATCGTCTACGCCGGCGCCATCGTCATCCTGTTCCTGTTCGTGATCATGCTGCTCGGTGTCGACCGGGTCGACGACCTCGACGTCGAGCCCATCGCCGGACAGCGGCCGCTCGCCATCGTGATCGGCGCCGGAATCCTGGGAACGACCCTCACGGCCCTGCTCGTGGCGGTGGGTGGACCGACCGGTGCGCCGACGGCCAACGCACCGCTGGGCGACGCCGGTGACAACGCCAAGCGCCTGGGCGAGGTGCTGTTCACCGATTACGTCTTCGCCGTCGAACTCACCGCCCTGCTGCTCACGGTCGCCGTGGTCGGCGCCGTCGTGCTGGTCCGCCGCCTCCGAGGCCCGCTCCAGCCCCTACCGGTAGAGGCCATGGCGTCGGAGCCCGAGTCGCCGGAGTCCACCGGCCCGGATGGCGAGGACGGGGAAACCGGACCGGGGGGTGACGCCTGATGGAGGTCACCGTCGCCTGGTACCTGACGTTGGGCGCCGTCCTGTTCACGTTGGGCGCCGTCGGCCTGCTGGTCCGTCGCAACCCGCTCGTGATGTTCATGTGCGTCGAACTGATGCTCAATGCCGTGAACCTCACGTTCGTGAGCCTCGGCGACGCGTTGGGCGACCTGAGCGGACAGGTGTCGGTGTTCTTCGTGCTGGTGGTGGCCGCAGCCGAGGTCGTTGTCGGCCTGGGGATCATCGTGGCGATCATGCGTCGACGCGCCGGGGCGACCGCCGACGACCTCTCGGTACTGAGGGGCTAGGGCATGCTGCGCCTTCCATCGAAGCCGAGGGGCTAGACCGTGCTCGACCTGGTCTGGCTGATCCCCGCATTCCCGCTGGCCGGGTTCGCCGTGCTGCTGGTGGCCGGCCGCCGCCTCGGCGAGCCGAACGCCGGCTGGGTGGCGACCGTCGCAATGTTCGGGTCGTTCGCCGCCACGATCGGCGTGGTCGTCGACCTGCTGTCGCGTGACGAGCACCACCGCCGCTCGGTCACCACCCTGTTCTCCTGGGTGCCGGCCGGCGACCTCTCCGTGGACGTCGGCTTCCTCGCCGATCCGCTGTCGTTGACGATGTGCCTCTTCATCACCGGGGTCGGCGCCCTCATCCACCTGTATTCGATCGGGTACATGCACGGCGACGCCGACTTCGGCCGCTTCTTCACCTATCTGAACCTGTTCGCCTTCTCGATGCTCGTCCTCGTCCTGGCCGACAACATGCTGTTCACGTTCCTCGGCTGGGAGGGCGTCGGGGCGTGTTCGTACCTGCTCATCTCCTTCTGGTTCACCGACCCGGCCAACGCCTCCGCCGGGAAGAAGGCCTTCGTCACGAACCGCATCGGCGACTGGGGCGTCCTCGTCGCCATGTGCCTGACCTTCTTCACGTTCGGGTCGCTCTCGTACGTCGAGGTGCTCGACGCAACCGATGCCGGACAGGTCGCCGAGTCGACGGCCACCCTCATCGCCGTGATGCTCTTCGTCGGGGCAATCGGAAAGTCGGCGCAGTTCCCGCTGTACCTGTGGCTGCCCGATGCCATGGCCGGTCCCACGCCGGTCTCGGCGCTGATCCACGCCGCCACGATGGTGACCTCGGGCATCTACCTTCTGACCCGCGTCAACCCGATCATCGCCGACGCCGCCGCCTGGGTCCCCTCGCTCATCGCCTGGGTGGGGGTGGGCACGGCGCTGTTCGCTGCGACCATCGCCATGGCGCAGACCGACATCAAGAAGGTGCTGGCGTACTCGACCGTCAGCCAGCTCGGCTACATGTTCCTGGCCGTGGGCTGTGGTGCCTACGTGCCGGCCATCTTCCACATGGTCACCCACGCCTTCTTCAAGGCCCTGCTGTTCCTCGGCTCGGGCTCGGTCATCCACGGCATGGACGGCGACCAGGACCTGCGCCACTACGGCGGCCTCCGGAAGTGGATGCCGGTCACCGCCTCCACGTTCATCATCGGTTGGCTGGCCATCGCCGGGGTGCCGCCGTTCGCCGGCTTCTGGTCGAAGGACGAGATCCTGGCGTACGCCTGGAACGAGAGCTCCGCCCTGTGGGCGGTCGGCCTGGTGACCGCCGTGCTGACCGCCTTCTACATGACCCGCCAGGTGGTGCTCACCTTCTTCGGCCGCCACCGCTACGCCGATGCCCGTCCCGACGAGGTCGACGCCGCATGGGACGCCCGCCTCGCCGGTGTCGCAGCCGACCTCGAGGCGGCAGCGGCAGCGGTCGATGGGGCTCGCGCCGGCCTCGAGGCAGCGGTCGCCGCCCGTACCGGGGCCGAGACCGCACATGCCTCGGCCATCGAGGCCGCCCGCGCTGCGACGTCCGGGGGATCGACGGACGAGGCCGCCGACCCCGAGGCGCTCGCCGAGGCGGTGCTCGCCGCCGAGGACGCCGTGGCCGCCGCAGACACAGCGGTCGAGGCAGCCGAGGAATCGTTGGCCGTCGCGAGGTCGTCGCGTGCCGTCGCCGCCGCCGACCAGGCTGTCGTCGTCGCCGCCGCAGGGGAACGTGACGGGGTTCCCGCTCTCGCCCTCGACGCCGCACCCGACACCGACGACGTCACCGACCACCTGCCCGAGGCCGTGGCCGCACGTGCCGACCACCACCCGCACGAGTCGCCGTGGACGATGACCCTTCCGTTGGTCGTCCTGGCAATCCTGTCGGTCGCTGGCGGGCTCATGCAGCTTCCGTTCGCACCGTCGCTCAAGTTTCTCGAGCAGTGGCTCGAGCCCTCGCTGTTCGGCAACGAGGCCCACCTAGGTCTCGGCGCGGGGATGCTCTGGGTACTGGCCGCCGTCGCCGTCGCCGGCGGCCTCGTCGGAATCGCCGTCGCCGTTGCCGCCTACGAGCGTCGCCGCATCGACCACCGGATCTTCGAACAACCGCTGCTCGCCGATGCCTGGGCCATCGACCGGAAGGTGGGCGACTTCATGGGCGGTCCCGGCCGCGCCGGCTTCGAGGCCATCACCACGTTCGACGAGCGCATCGTCGACGGCGCCGTCAACGGGGTCGGCGCATTGGTGCGTCGACTGGCCGGTGTGCTGCGCCGGTTCCACAACGGCCTGGTGCGCACCTATGCCGCCGGAGCAGCACTCGGTGCGGTCGCCCTGCTGCTGTGGTTCCTCTCGAGGGCCAGCTGGTGACCCCCGTGCTCGCCTCCGCCTCGCCCACCTTTCCGGTGCTCCCGGCGCTGATCGTCGTGCCGCTGCTCGGCGCCCTGCTGGTCGTCGTCGTGCCCCGCCGCCGCACGGACTTGTTGAAGCTGGTGGCCGTGCTCGCCACGATGGCGACCGGAGCGCTCTCGCTGTGGCTGCTGTTCGCATTCGACACCGGAGTCGACGGCTTCCAGTTCGCCAGCCGCCACGTCTGGCTCGGGGACCTCGGCGTGTCGTGGCTGTTCGGTATCGACGGAATCTCGCTGTTCCTCGTCGTCCTGACGGGGGTCCTGTTCCCGATCGCCATCCTGGCCACCGACCCGGAACACGACGGTCGCGCCTACTACGCCTGGCTGCTGGTCCTCGAGGGCGGGGTCATGGGCGTGTTCGCCAGCCTCGACCTGGTGGTGTTCTTCCTGTGTTTCGAGGCCGTGCTCGTGCCGATGTACTTCCTCATCGGCCGGTGGGGACACGGAAACCGCACCTATGCCGCCACCAAGTTCTTCCTGTTCACGATGGCCGGCTCGGCGCTGATGCTCGTCGGCATCGTGTCCCTGGCGTTCCTGCACGCCGACGCCACCGGTGGGGCGGTCACGTTCGACCTGGTCGCCATCGCCGAGGCGCAGGGCCTCGCCACCGAGACCGCCCGCTGGGTGTTCCTCACGTTCGCGCTCGCCTTCGCCGTAAAGGTGCCGATCTTCCCACTGCACACCTGGCTGCCCGACGCCCACACCGAGGCGCCCACGGCCGGCTCGGTGATCCTCGCCGGGGTGCTCCTGAAGCTGGGCACCTACGGGTTCCTGCGCTTCGGCCTGTACCTGTTCCCGGAGGCCACGCACCACTTCGCCCCGGTGTTCCTCGTGCTCGGCGTGGTCGGCATCGTCTACGGGGCCGTCGTCGCCACGATGCAGAAGGACCTCAAGCGCCTGGTTGCCTACTCGTCGGTGGCGCACCTCGGTTTCATCATCCTGGGCACGTTCGCCCTCAACACCGAGGGCATCGAGGGCGGCCTGCTCCAGATGGTCAACCATGGCATCTCGACCGGTGCCCTGTTCCTGCTGGTCGGGATGATCTACGAACGGCGCCACACGCGCCAGATCGCCAAGTTGGGCGGCCTCCAGAAGTCGGCTCCGCTGCTGGCGGGCGTCTTCACCGTCGTGATGCTGTCGTCGATCGGGCTACCCGGCCTGAACGGCTTCGTCGGAGAGTTCCTCGTGCTGGTCGGGACCTTCAACGCCCACCGCTGGTACGCCGTGGTGGCCGCCGGCGGAGCGGTGCTGGCCTCCCTCTACCTGCTGTGGGCCTACCAGCGGGTGTTCCACGGCCCCGCGGAGGGCGACAACGCCGACGTGCCCGACCTGCGACTACGCGAGGGCCTGGTCCTCGCCCCGCTGTTGGCGCTCATCGTGGTGCTCGGCGTCTATCCGAAGCCGGTCATCGAGCGCATGGAGCCGGCGGTGGACGCCCTCGTCGAGCACATCGAACGCCACGTCGACGGCTTCCACGAGCCGACCAGCCGCATGGGCATCAGCATGTCCCCTGAGGGCGCCGCGGACTCGGAAGAGGGCCACTGATGCTTGCCCAGGCTGGAACCGTGGCCACGCCCGAGGTGCTCTGGTGGGCACTCGTCCCGTTGCTGATCCTCGCAGGTGCGGCCGTGCTGCTGCTGACCGTCGCCTCGCTGGTGCGGCGGCTGCCCGAGTGGCTGCCGGCCACCTGGACGGTCGTGGCCGGCCTGGCCGTGCTGGTGTCGGTCGTCCCACTCTGGAGCCGGGTGCAGGATGAGGGTGCCCGCTCGTTCCTGGCCGGCGCTGTCGGGATCGACGGTTCGACGGTGTTCGTGACCGCCCTGCTGGCCGTTGCCGTGGTCGCCACGGCGCTGCTCTCCCGGGCCTACCTCACCCGCGAGGACCTGCCGGGCGTCGAGCTCTACGTGCTGCTGCTGCTCTCGGCCGCAGGTGGCGTAGTCATGGCCTCGGCCAACGACCTGATCGTGCTGTTCCTCGGCCTCGAGTTGCTGTCGATCGCCGTCTACGTCATGGCCGCCCTGCACCTGCGCCGCATCCAGTCGCAGGAGGCGGCCCTCAAGTACTTCGTGCTGGGGGCGTTCGCCTCGGCGTTCCTCCTCTACGGGATCGCCCTGGTGTACGGCGCCTCCGGGTCCACGGGCCTCGCCCGGATCGCCGGCTACCTGTCGACCTCCGTCCTGCTCGAGGACGGCATGCTGCTGGCCGGCTTCGGCCTGCTGCTCGTAGGCCTGGGCTTCAAGGTCGCTGCCGTGCCATTCCACGCCTGGGCCCCCGACGTCTACCAGGGCGCCCCGACCCCGGTGGTGGCCTGGATGGCCGCCGGCGTCAAGGCCGCCGGATTCGCCGCCCTGCTGCGGGTCTTCGTCCTGACGTTCGGGTCATGGTCGGGGGAGTGGCAGCCCGCCGTGTGGGGCCTCGCCATCCTCACCGTGCTGGGCGGCTCGGTCGTGGCCGTCGTGCAGACCGACGTCAAGCGGATGCTGGCGTACTCGTCGATCGCCCACGCCGGGTTCCTGCTGGTCGGCGTGCAGGCCTCCTCCGACCGGGGCACGGCCGCCGTGCTCGCCTACCTCGGCGCCTACACGCTGCTGGCCTGCGGCAGCTTCGCCGTGGTCACCGTCGTCGGAGGTGCCGGCGACGACCGCCACGGCCTCGACGCCTACCGGGGCCTCGGTGCCCGTCGTCCCTGGCTGGCCGGCGCCTTCGCCGTGCTGCTGCTGGGACAGGCCGGCGTGCCGTTCACCGCCGGCTTCGTCGCCAAGTTCGGCGTGATCGCCGCCGCAGCCGAGGGTCGCTCCTATGCCCTTGCCGGAGTCGCCATGCTGGCTGCCGCCGTGGCCGCCTTCGTCTACCTGCGAATCCTCGTGGCGATGTACCTCGACGACGGGTCCGATGCTGCGGAGGTCGATCCGGTCCCGTGGGGACCCCGCATCGTCCTCGCCGTGTCGGTCGCCCTGGTGCTGTTCCTGGGCGTCCTCCCCGGCCCCCTCGTCGACCTGGCCAAGGACGCCGTGCCCGTCCTGGTGGGTGGCTGAGATGATCGGCAACGCTGCTGAATCGCAGCCGCTCCCCATAGCGAAGGCGGTGCCGCCCGCTAGCCTTCCCGCAGCGCTGCGACGCCGCCGTCCGGTCCTCCTCACGCCCGCCCATTTTCCCGAAATCCGTTAGGTTCACCCCTCGTGTCCGAGTTCCTCCGCAGTTGGCTGGTCGTCGTGGTGTTCGGCGGCCTCGCCGTCGTGCTTGTCGGCATCTTCCTCGGACTCGGCAGCCTGCTCCGCCCCAAGAGGGAGACCGAGCAGAAGGTCATGAACTACGAGAGCGGCGTCGACCCGCAGGGCGACCGCTGGAGCCAGTCGAACATCCGCTACTACGTGTTCGCCCTCATGTTCGTGCTCTTCGACGTCGAGGCCGTGTTCATCTTCCCGTGGGCAGCCCGGCTGGAGGCCTACGGCGTGTTCGGCCTCGTCGAGATGGCCATCTTCATCTTCATCCTCGCCCTGGGCCTCTTCTACGCCTGGCGCAAGCGACTGCTGCGTTGGATCTGAGGGACGGGGCAACGAACTGACCATGGGACTCGTCGAGAACGGCAAGCTGCCGAAGCCACTCACCGCTCTGCTCAACGTCAGCCGCAAGTACTCACTCTGGGTGTACCAGTGGGGCCTCGCCTGCTGCGCCATCGAGATGGGCGCCGCCTTCGGCTCACCCCGCTACGACGTGATGCGCCTCGGCGTGATCCCGTTCCCGGCGTCGCCCCGCCAGGCCGACCTCGTCGTCGTCTCCGGCACCGTCACCGACAAGATGGCGCCGGCGGTGAAGCGCCTCTACGAGCAGATGCCCGACCCCAAGTACGTGATCTCGATGGGCTCGTGCGCAAACTGCGGCGGCCCCTACTGGGACTCCTACTCGGTCACCAAAGGGGTCGACCAGATCATCCCCGTGGACGTGTACGTGCCCGGCTGCCCGCCACGCCCCGAGGCACTGCTCGAGGGCATCGTGCTGCTCCAGGAGCGCATCCGGTCCGAGGACATGGGCGAACGTCGGAACGGAGACCCCATTGTCGTCTCCTGAGGACACCGTGGACCCGGTCGACGACGTCGAGGCGCCAGCCGTCGATGCGGCACGCGACGACCTCGTGGCCACGCTGGCCGAGGCCCTCGGCGACGGGCTCGTCGCCAGCGAGGTGCAGCCCGGCGTCGACGTCTGGGTGCGCGTAGCCGCCGACTCGTGGCTGGCTGCCGGCGTCGCCCTGCGCGACCGCTGCGGCATGTCGTACTTCAACTTCCTCTCGGCCATCGACTGGCAGCCGTCGCCCTTCGGGCGCGACATGGACGCCCAGGTGGATGGCCCCGAGGCGAACGACCCGGGGCCAATGGAGTGGGGCACCACCGGCGGAGAGACCCGATTCCAGTTGCTGGCCCGCGTGCACAACCCGGCGACCGGCCTCGGCGTCACCGTCAAGGCCGACCTCCCGGGCGACCGGCCCGAGGTCGACTCGTGGATCCCCGCCTATGCGGGCGCCGACTGGCACGAGCGGGAGGCCTGGGAGATGTTCGGCATCGACTTCCGCGGCCACCCGAACCAGGTGCACCTGTACCTGCCCGGCGCCTTCGAGGGGAACCCGCTGCGCAAGGACTACCCACTGCTGGCCAGGCGCATCAAGCCCTGGCCGGGCATCGTCGACGTAGAGCTCATGCCGGGCGACGGCGACGACGAGTCGGGGGATGACGGGGAGGGCGACGACGCATGACCGCCACGACCGACGCCAGAAAACTCGCCTACATCGCCGGCCAGGCCGCCGACGCCCGGGTGAACGTCGAACTCGAGACCGAGGGCATGACCCTCAACATCGGCCCACAGCACCCGGCCACCCATGGCACCCTGCGCATCATCGTCCGGCTCGACGGCGAGCGCGTCATCGCCGCCGAGCCGGTCATGGGCTACATGCACCGCGGCTACGAGAAGTTGACCGAGGTCCGCACCTACCCGCAGATCACCACGCTGGTCAACCGAATCGACTGGCTGGGCAGCTTCGCCAACGAGGTCCCGTTCATCCTGGCCGCAGAGCGACTCATGGAGGTCGAGGCCCCGCCCCGTGCCCAGTGGATCCGCACCGCCCTGTTCGAACTCTCCCGCATCGCCAACGTCGTGCTGTTCCTCGGCGACATGGGCGTCCAACTGGGGGCCATCACGCCGGTCTTCTTCGCCTTCCGAGACCGCGAGTTCGTGCTGAACCAGATCGAGGCTGTCACCGGCGGCCGCTTCCACCCCAACTTCGACCGCATCGGCGGTCTCAAGGACGACCTCCCCAAGGGCTGGATCGACGAGACCCGGGGCGTCCTCGACCGCATCAGGACCTTCTGCGACGAGATGGAGGACCTGGTCGCCGGCAACGAGATCTTCCAGGCCCGGACCCGGGGCATTGGGGTGATCCCCGCCGACGTCGGACTGTCGTACGGCCTGTCCGGTGCCAACATCCGTGCCAGCGGGGTCGACTGGGACCTGCGGCGCGACAGCGAGATGGGCCTCGTCCACCGTGAGCTGGACTGGAAGGTCTGGACCCACCCCGACGGCGACTCGTTCGCCCGCTACTGGGTGCGCCTCCAGGAGGTACGCGAGGCCTGCACCATCGTTGGGCAGTGCCTCGACGGCATCCCCTCCGGTCCGGTCATGGCCAAGGTGCCCCGCATCATCAAGGTGCCTGCCGGCGAGGCCTACGTCGAGACCGAGAACCCGCTCGGCATCATGGGCTACTACATCGTCTCCAAGGGCGAGTTGGTGCCGTACCGGGTGAAGATCCGCTCGGCGTCGTTCAACAACGTCTCGATCACGCCGTGGCTGCTCAAGGGCGTCTACGTCCCCGACGTGATCTCGATCCTCGCCAGCCTCTACTTCATCCTCGGCGACATCGACCGATGAACACGTCTCGCCTCTCCAGGGACGGGGTGTCCACATGAACACCCTCATCCTCGCCGCCGAGTTGGCCTACTGGCAGCAGACCTCCATCCGGGCGGTCGTCGGACTGGCGGCCGTGCTGCTCCCCGCCGGGACGCTCGTCTACCTGTTCCTGTTCAAGATGATGAGTTTCATGCAGAGCCGCCTCGGCCCCATGGAGGCCGGCCCCTACGGCTCGATGCAACTCCTCGCCGAGGTCGGCAAGTTCCTCCAGAAGGAGGACATCATCCCCGCCAAGGCCGACCGCGTCGTGTTCAAGGCGGCGCCGTACGTGGTGCTGGTCTCCACGTTCCTGCTGGTGCTGGTCATCCCCGGTGGCCCAGACCTGATGTTCATCGACGTCGACACCGGCATCTTCCTGGCCCTGGCGGTCTCGTCGATCTCGGTGATCGGCATCCTCATGGCCGGCTGGGCGTCAGCCTCCAAGTACTCGCTGCTGGGCGCCCTGCGGGCCACCGGCCAGCTCATCGCCTACGAGCTGCCGCTCGTGCTGGCGGTCATGGGCGTCGTCATCCAGGCTGGCACCCTCAACATGCAGGGCATCGTGATGGCGCAGGCCCAGGGCGAGATCTTCGGCTTCGGCGGCATCGGCAGCCCCTTCATCATCACGCAGTTCCTCGGGTTCGCGATCTTCCTGGTCGCCGTCCAGGCCGAACTCATCCAGCCGCCGTTCGACATGCCGGTCGCCGAGTCCGAGCTCGTGACCGGCTACCTCACCGAGTACTCCGGCATGCGGTTCCTGATGTTCTTCATCGGCGAGTTCGCCACGGCCGGCATCTTCTCGGCCCTGGCGGCAACGCTGTTCCTCGGCGGCTGGTACGTACCGGGGCTCGACCCGACCGACACCCTGTTCAACGTCATCGGCCCGATGGTCCTGATGGGCAAGGTGATCCTGGTCGCCTTCCTCATCTTCTGGTTCCGGTTCACCTTCCCCCGGTTCCGTGAGGACCAGCTCCAGACGCTGGCCTGGAAGGTGCTCATCCCGTTGTCACTCATCAACATCGTCGCAACCGGCGTGCTGAAGGTGGTGTTCTGATGCCTGCCCTCAAGCTCCCCGGCCTCATCAAGGGCCTCGGCGTCACGATGAGGACGATGGTGCGCACCCTCACCAAGGGCTCCCACACCGTCCAGTATCCGAAGGTCAAGGAGACGCCCACGACCCGGGCGCGTGGCGTCATCGCCCTCCACGAGGAGAACTGCACCTCGTGCATGCTGTGTGCCCGCGAGTGCCCGGACTGGTGCATCTACATCGAGGGCCACAAGTACCTTGCGCCTCCGCGGCGGCCCGGCGGCAAGCCCCGCAAGAAGAACGCCCTCGACCGCTTCGACATCGACTACGCGCTCTGCATGTACTGCGGCATCTGCGTCGATGTCTGCCCGTTCGAGGCCCTGTTCTGGACACCGGAGTTCGAGTACTCGGAGCCCAAGATCGCCGACCTGCTCCACGACAAGACCCTGCTGGGGCAGTGGATGGAGACGGTTCCCGACTTCACGGACTACGAGGCCGGCAGCGAGGCCAAGAAGCCCGAGGTGCCGCGGTGACCGTGCCGGCCGCACTCCAGGGCTTGGACCCGCTGACGGGCGGCGATGTCGTCGTCGCCCAGAACATCGCGTTCGGGATCCTGTCCGTCGTGATGGTGGTGGCCGCCCTGCGCATGGTCACCACCCGCAACGTCGTCCACGCCGCCCTCTACCTCGTGATCGTGCTGGCCGGCGCGGCCGGGATCTTCATCCTGCTGGGCGCCGAGTTCGTCGGCGTCACGCAGGTGCTCGTCTACATCGGGGCGATCGTCGTCCTCTTCCTGTTCGGCATCATGCTCACCCGTGGCGCCCTGGGCGAGGACGAGGAGGCGAACACCGAGAAGCGTCGCATGGCCACCCTGGTCGGCGTGCTGGTGCTGGTCGTCACAGGCGGAGCCGTGCTCGACTCGTTCGGCGACACCGCCGTGAACCGCAGCGCCCCGAGCCTCACCGCCGAAATCGGCGACACCATCTTCAGCCAGTACATCGTCCCGTTCGAAGCCGTGTCCGTCCTGCTGCTGGCCGCCCTCATCGGTGCAATCGTCGTGGCGAGGACGGACTGAGGCATGTTGCTCAACCAGTTCCTCCTCCTTGCGGCTGCACTGTTCGCCATCGGCGTCTACGGCGTGCTGGCCCGTCGCAACGGCGTGCTCGTCCTCATGTCGATCGAGCTGATCCTCAATGCCGTCAACATCAACCTGGTGGCGTTCTCGGCGGTCCGGGAGACCGTCGACGGCGAGATCTTCGCCCTGTTCATCATCGCCGTGGCCGCCGCCGAGGTCGGCGTGGGCCTCGCCATGGTGCTGTTGCTGTACCGCAACCGCCGCAGCATCGACCTCACAGAGATCGACCTGCTGAGGGGCTGACGACGTGACCGAACTGCTCACCCTCGCCGCCTCGACGGCAACCGGCCTGCCCCTCGGGATCACCGAGGGCGGGAGTTGGCTGCTGCGCAACGCATGGCTGATCCCGTTTCTGCCGGGGCTGTCGTTCGTCGGCATCCTCTTCTTCGGCAAGCGGATGCCGAGGGGCGGCTCCGAACTCGGGGTCGCCTTCGTCGGACTGGCCTTCGTGCTGTCGCTCCTGACCGCCGCCGCCTGGATCGACCACCGCGACAACTTCGAGGGCGAAGAGGTCCACCGGGCCGTCGCCGTCGCCGTCGCCGAGCACGGCGGCGAATCCGCTGAAGGCCATGCCGACGAAGGCGAGTCTGCTGAAGGCCATGTCCCCGGCCACCCCTCGCTCGGCGTCCACAACACCGTCACCTGGTTCGAGATGAACGACGTCGCCTTCACGGTCGGCACCCTCGTCGACGGGCCGGCCGTGATGATGCTCGTGGTCGTCACCCTCGTCTCGCTGCTGGTGCACGTGTACTCCACCGAATACGTCGCCGGAGACCGGCGCTACACGCACTTCTTCGCCTTCCTGTCACTGTTCAGCGCCTCGATGCTGCTGCTCGTCGTGTCCGAGAACACGTTGCAACTGCTGGTCTCGTGGGAGCTGGTGGGCGTCTGCTCCTTCGTGCTGATCGGCCACTGGTGGGAGGAGAAGCCCAACAGCGATGCAGCGCTCAAGGCGTTCCTCACCAACCGGGTCGGCGACATAGGCCTCATCATCGGCGTGGCGATCCTGTTCTTCACCGTCGGCTCGGCACTGCCCGGCCAGTTCGGTTCGTTCTCGATCGCCGAGACCAACGCCCTCGCCGGCACCGGGCAGCTCTCGCACACGGCGCTAGTGGTGGCGTCCTGCTGCCTGATGGCCGCCGTCATGTCGAAGTCCGGCCAGTTCCTCCTGCACACCTGGCTGCCCGACGCCATGGCCGGACCCACGCCGGTTTCGGCGCTCATCCACGCCGCCACCATGGTCGTGGCCGGCGTGTTCATGATCGCCCGCATGTACGGCGTGTTCTTCGAGGGCTTCTCGATCGGCGGCAGCTCGATCAACCTCATGGCCCTGATCGGCGGGATCACGACCCTGATCGGCGCCTGCCTGGCGTTCGTGCAGCGCGACATCAAGAAGGTGCTCGCCTACTCGACCATCTCGCAGCTGGGCTACATGGTGATGGCCCTCGGCGTCGGCGCCTGGACGGCGGCCCTGTTCCACCTCTTCACCCACGCCTTCTTCAAGGCCTGCCTGTTCCTCGGGGCGGGCTCGGCCGCCCACGCCGTGCACTCGTTCGACATGAAGTCGGACATGGGCGGACTCCGCAAGGTCATGCCCCACACCTACCGGACGTTCGTGATCGGCTCGATCGCGCTCGCCGGACTGCCGCCGCTGGCCGGCTTCTGGTCGAAGGACGAGATCTTCGTCGGCACGGGCGGCTGGGGCCTGTTCGGTGGCACCGGCGGCAACGGCGCCTACACGTTCATGCTGGTCATGGGCGTGACCACCGCGGCGCTGACCGCCGCCTACATGACCCGCTGCGTCTACCTCACCTTCTTCGGCGAGTTCCGCGGCCACGGCACGCCGCACGAGTCGGGCCCCCGCATCGTCGTGCCGCTCTGGATCCTCGCCGGGCTCGCCATCGTGGCCGGGTTCGGGAACCTCCCGAAGGGCTTGCCGCTGGTGCCCGAGTCGCTCCAGGAGCGGTTCGGCCACTTCGTCGAGCCGGTGGCCTCCTACTTCCCGGGCATCTCGCACGGCACCCCCAGTTGGTCGCTGGCGACCGCGTCGACCCTGGTCGTCCTGTCCGGCATCGCCGTGGCGGGCTGGTACTACTTCGTCAAGGTCGAGGCGGCCTCGAAGGCCGCCGGCGAGAGCCTCACCGAGCTCCCGGACGGCCTGACCACGAAGTACCCGCTGGCTCGGATGGGCCACACCTTCCTCGTCCAGAAGTACTACCTCGACCACCTCTACACCGACGTCATCGCCGGCGGCACCAAGGGTCCGGTCGCGGCAGCCGCCTACAAGATCGACCAGGACGTCATCGACGGCGTCGTGAATGCTGCCGGGGAGAACGCCGTCAAGGCGGGCAACCTCGTGTACCACCGCTTCGACCAACTGGTCGTCGACGGCATCGTCAACAACTCCGGCCGGGCCTCTTCGGGCGCGGGCGGAGAACTTCGGAAAATCCAGACCGGCAAGGTCCAGGACTACGCGGCGATCCTCTTCGCCTCTGCAATGGTTCTCGCCGGCGTACTCATCGTCATCGTCTAGGAGACGGCCGATATGGAAAATCTGCTCGACGGTTGGGGCCTCACGGTCGCCACGTTCTCACCGATGGTGGGCGTGGCGGTCATGCTCCTCATCCCCCGGGACCAGGAGGACCGGCACAAGCTGGTCGCCCTCGTCACCTCGTTGTGGGTGGCGCTGGTCAGCGTGCTGCTCCTCATCGAGTTCGACATCGGCCACACCGACCGGCTGCAGTTCGCGGTCGACAAGGTCTGGATCGACGTCATCTCGAGCCACTACTCGCTTGGCATCGACGGCATATCACTGCCGCTCATCCTGCTGACGGTCCTGATCGTGCCGCTGTGCATCGTCTACAGCTGGAACCACTTCCCGGAGCCCCACAACCCCAAGGCCTTCCTGATCCTGATCCTGGTCCTCGAGACCGGGATGGTCGGCACCTTCGCAGCCCAGGACCTGGTGCTGTTCTTCGTGTTCTTCGAGCTCGTGCTCCTGCCCATGTTCTTCATGATCGCCGTCTGGGGCGGCCCCAACCGGCGCTACGCCTCGCTCAAGTTCTTCCTGTTCACGCTGTTCGGCTCGGCGCTGATGCTCGTGAGCTTCCTGGCCCTGTTCTTCCTGACCGGAGCCGAGTCGTTCGTGTTCACCGACCTCGCCGACGCCGTGGCGGCCCACGGCGTGTCGCGCACGGCCCAACTCTGGATCTTCGGCGGCATGATGCTCGGCTTCGGCATCAAGGTGCCGATGTTCCCGTTCCACACCTGGCTGCCCGACGCCCATACCGAGGCTCCGACCGTCGGCTCGGTGATCCTGGCCGCCGTGCTGCTGAAGCTCGGCACCTACGGGTTCATCCGCATTGCCATCCCGATCCTCCCGGAGGCCGCCGTCGAGTGGGCGCCCTGGATCGGCATGTTGGCGGTCATCGGCATCATCTACGGCGCCCTCAGCTGCCTCGCCCAGACCGACATGAAGCGCCTCATCGCCTTCTCGTCGGTGGCGCACATGGGCTTCGTGATGCTGGGCATCTCCACGCTCACCGACTTCGGCATCAACGCCGCCGTCATGGGCATGGTCGCCCACGGCCTCATCACCGGCATGCTCTTCTTCCTCGCCGGTTCGGTGAAGGAGCGCTACCACACGCTCGAGATCAGCCGGCTGGGCGGCCTGCTCGTCCAGGCGCCTCGCATGGGGTGGATCTTCGGCCTGTGTGTCATGGCGTCGCTGGGCCTCCCCGGCCTGGCCGGCTTCTGGGGCGAGTTCCCGGCGATCCTGTCGGCCTACAGCCCGGCCAACGGCGTGCCGGTCGAGACCTTCCGCACCTTCATGGTCATCGCCGCGGTCGGCACGGTGCTGGCAGCCGGCTACCTGCTGTGGCTGCTCCAGCGGATCGCCTTCGGCACGCCACCGGAGGAGTTCGCGGACGATCCGCACATCACCGACACGTCGCGTGAGGAGTGGATCGCCTGGGCGCCGATGCTGGCCCTGATCGTCGCCATCGGCGTCTACCCGAACCTCGTGTTCCGGCTGTCCGACGGTGCGGTCGATGCCTCGCTGCACGAATGCCTCACGGTCAACGCCTCAGAGTTGACGGCGGACCAGGCCGAGGCGCTCGGTTGCGCCGACGTCTACAACATCTCCGTCGGCGACGGCCACGGTGGCGATGCCGACCACGCGGCGGCGGGGGGCTGACCTGTGTCCGTCGAGTTGCTGACCCTGGCGTTCGAGCGCCCGCCGATCGACTGGCACGCCTTCGCGCCCGAGATCACGCTGCTCTCTGTCGGTGCCCTGATCACGCTGGTCGACATCGTCTTCCTCGAGAAGGCCCGGCCCTACACGGCGGCGCTGGCGGGGCTGGGCGTGCTGGCCACGCTCATCCCGATCCTGACGCTCGCCCTCGACGGCGCCGACCGCACCATGTTCGGCGGGGCCTACGTGGTCGACGACTTCGCGCTCGTCACCAAGGCCATCTTCCTCCTGTCCGGCTACGTCGTGATCCTGCTGTCCACCAACTACGTGGCCGAGGGCGACTACTGGGAGAACGAGTACTACGGCCTGCTGCTGGCCTCGCTCATGGGCATGGTGATGATGGCGTCGTCACGCGACCTCATCTCCATCTTCGTGGCGCTCGAACTGCTCTCGATCCCGGCCTACCTGATGGTGGCCTGGCGCAAGAGCGACCTGCGGTCCAACGAGTCGGGCCTCAAGTACTACCTGATGGGCGTGTTCGCCTCGGCGGTGATGCTCTACGGAATGTCGCTGCTGTTCGGGGTCGCCGGCTCGACGCAACTCACCCACATCGCCGAAGCGCTGAACGGTGCCGGTTCGTCCGTATCGGTCATCACCATGGGCATCGTCTTCATCGTCGCCGGGTTCGCCTTCAAGGTCTCGGCGGCGCCTTTCCACACCTGGGCGCCCGACGTCTACGTGGGTGCGCCCACGCCGGTGACGGCGTTCCTGGCGGTGGCCTCCAAGGCCGCCGGCTTCGTCGCCCTGTTGCAGCTCGTCTACGTCGGCTTCTATATGAGGCCCGAGGTGTTCGAGCCGCTGATCTGGATCCTCGCCGCCGTCTCCATGACGGTCGGCAACCTGATCGCCCTGCGCCAGACCAACCTGGTGCGCCTGATGGCCTACTCGGGCGTCGCCCAGACCGGCTTCATCATCGCCCCGCTGGCGGTGGCCGGGCACAGTGGGGCCATCGGCGACCAGGCCCTGTCGGCGACGCTCACCTACCTGGCCGTCTACGCCGCCATGAACCTCGGCGCCTTCGCCGTCATCATCACGCTGGCCCGCCGCAGCGGATCCGCCGAGATCGAGTCGTTTGCGGGCGCCTTCCACTACGCCCCGGCGATGACGGTCGCCATGACGATCTTCTTCGGCTCCCTGGCCGGGATCCCGCCGCTGGGCGGCTGGTTCGCCAAGTTCGAGGTCTTCCGGGTGCTGGCGACGGCGGGCGAGCCGTGGGGCTACGCCCTCGCCGTGGTCGCAGCGGTCAATACCGTGATCGCCCTCTACTACTACGCCGCCGTGCTCCTGAAGATGTGGGCCGAGGACGCACCCGAGGGCGACCACCTCCCAGTGCCGTTCACCCCGTCGCTCACCTCGGCGCTCGCCATCTGCGGCGGCGTCACGCTGCTGTTCGGCGTCGTGCCCCAGGTCGTGGCCCGCTTCACCCACGTCAGCCTGCTGGCCCTCGGGAGCTGACATCGCCGGTCCCGCCGACCGGCTGACGGCGCGGATCCGCGGGCAGGGCCCGCTCCGCTTCGACGAGTACGTCGACGCCTGCCTCTACGACGAAGCCGGAGGCTTCTATGCATCGGGCGGGGCAGCCGGCCGTCGGGGCGACTTCATCACGAGCCCCGAGGTGGGGCCGCTGTTCGGTGCCGTGCTGGCCCGCTGGATGGACGAGGTGTGGGAGCGACTGGATCGGCCCGACGGCTTCTCCGTCGTCGAGGCGGGCGCAGGGCGCGGCACGTTGGCCCGCTCGGTGCTGGCCGCTGCACCCGGGTGCCTGGCCGACGGGCGCTACGTGGCGGTCGAGCGGTCCGACGCCCTGCGTTCCGACCATCCAGCCGGAGTCGAGTCGGCGGCCGACCTGCCGGACGGGCCGCTCACCGGCGTGGTCGTGGCCAACGAGCTGCTGGACAACCTGGCCTTCCGGCTACTCGAGGCGGGCGACGGCGCCTGGCACGAGGTCCGGGTCGGTGTCGGTGGTGACGACCTCGTCGAGGTGATGGGGGAGGCGGTCGACCTTCGGGGCCTTCCCGAGCCCGTCGAAGGAGCCCGGATCCCGTTGCAGGACGAAGCCGTCGCATGGGTCGACCGTGCCCTCGGCCTGCTCGACCGGGGCGCGGTCCTGGCGTTCGACTACGCCTCGACGACTGCCGACCTGGCCAGCCGCCCGTGGGACGAGTGGCTGCGCACCTACCGGGGCCACGAACGCGGCGGCCATCCGCTCGACGCCGCCGGCAGTCAGGACGTGACCGTCGAGGTCGCCGTCGACCAGCTCCCCGGCAGCCCGACCGCCACCACGCAGGCGGCGTTCCTCCGGGTCCACGGAATCGACGACCTCGTCGACGAGGGCCGTCGCCGCTGGGAGGAGGGCGCCGCCACCGGCGACCTAGCCGCCCTCAGGGCCCGCAGCCGAATCACGGAGTCCGGGGCCCTCCTCGACGAATCCGGCCTCGGCGCCTTCACCGCCTTGGAGTGGACAGTGGACCGCCTCGGCTCCTGAACTGCTCCGACGCGTTCGCTAGGGTCGGCGGGTCGCAGCGTCGAGACGAGAGAGCTAGGTCGCGCCATGGGTGAGCCCACCATCGAGGACTACTACGTCGAGGACCGGACCTTCCCGCCGTCGCCGGAGTTCGCCGCCGCCGCCCACCTGTCCGACCGCTCGCACCACGACGAGGCCGCCGCCGACTACGAGGCCTTCTGGGCCCGGCAGGCCCGTGAGCTCCTCGCCTGGGACGAGGACTTCCACACCACCCTCCAGTGGGACCTCCCCTATGCGGAGTGGTTCGTCGGCGGGAAGCTGAACATGTCGGCCAACTGCCTCGACCGCCACGTCGCCGCCGGCCACGGCGACCGCGTCGCCTACTTCTGGGAGGGTGAGCCCGGCGACACCCGCGAGATCACCTACGCCGACCTGCTCGACGAGGTCAGCCGCTTCGCCAACGTGCTCAAGGGCCTCGGCCTCGAACGCGACGATCGCATCGCCATCTACCTGCCGATGATCCCCGAACTGCCGGTCGCCATGCTTGCCTGCACCCGCATCGGGGTCGCCCACAGCGTCATCTTCGGCGGCTTCTCACCCGACTCCATCGTCGACCGCTGCGAGGACGCCGAGACCCGCCTCGTCATCACCGCCGACGCCGGCTACCGCCGCGGCGCCCCGTCGGCGTTGAAGGTCAACGTCGACGCCGCACTCGACATCGGGGCGCCCAGCGTCGAACACGTCGTCGTCGTGAACCGCTGCGACACCGAGGTCACCATGGCCGAGGGGCGCGACCTCTGGTGGCACGACCTCATGGCCGACGCCTCCCCCGACTGCCCCGCCGAGCCGATGGACAGCGAGCAACTCCTGTACCTGCTCTACACCTCGGGCACCACCGCCAAGCCCAAGGGCATCATGCACACCACCGGCGGCTACCTGACCCAGGTGGCGTACACCCACAAGTACGTGTTCGACGTGCGCCGCAACGAGGACGTCTACTGGTGCGCCGCCGACATCGGCTGGGTCACCGGCCACAGCTACATCGTCTACGGGCCGTTGGCCAACGGCTGCACCTCGATCATGTACGAGGGCACGCCCGACACGCCGCTACCCGAGCACCGCACCGGCGACCGGGCCGACTGGCCCAGGGACCGGCTCTGGGACATCGTCGAGCGCTACGGCGTCACCCAGCTCTACACGGCGCCCACCGCCATTCGCACGTTCATGAAGTGGGGTGCCGAGGACCCCGCCCGCCACGACCTCTCGTCGCTGCGGGTGCTCGGCACGGTCGGCGAGCCCATCAACCCCGAGGCGTGGATGTGGTACCACGAGCACATCGGCGGGAGCTCGTGCCCGATCGTCGACACCTGGTGGCAGACGGAGACCGGCGGCCACATGATCTCGCCGCTGCCCGGGGTGACCACGACGAAGCCCGGGTCGGCCTGCCACGCCATCCCCGGCGTGTTCGCCGAAATAGTCGACGATGCGGGCAACCCGGTCGAGCGGGGTGGTGGCTACCTCACCATCACCCGCCCGTGGCCGGCGATGCTGCGCGGCATCTGGGGCGACCCCGAGCGGTACCACGACACCTACTGGTCGCGCTTCGAGGGCCGCTACTTCGCCGGCGACGGAGCCAAGGTCGGCGACGACGGCTACCTGTGGCTGCTCGGCCGCGTCGACGACGTCATGAACGTGTCGGGCCACCGCATCTCCACCGCCGAGGTCGAGTCGGCGCTAGTCGACCACCCCGCCGTCGCCGAGGCCGCCGTGGTCGGCGCCACCGACGCCACCACCGGCCAGGCCATCATCGGCTACGTGATCCTGCGCGGCGGCAACGAGGCGACCCCCGAACTGGGCGAGGAGGTCCGGCGCCACGTGGCCACCAAGCTCGGCCCGATCGCCCGACCGAAGGCCGTCTTCCTCGTGCCGGACCTGCCCAAGACCCGAAGCGGCAAGATCATGCGCCGGCTGCTGCGCGACGTCGCCGAGGGTCGGGACCTGGGCGACACCACCACGCTCGCCGACGCCGGTGTGGTCGCCGAGATCCGGGAACGGGCCTCCGAGTCCCCTGAGGAGGACTGAGCCTCGTCCGGGATCCGCATCGAGCGCGACGGAGCGCCGGGCGTCGGCGCGGTCGTCATCGTCGACGTCGACGGGGTGCTCTCGGACGCCTCCGGGCGACAGCACCACCTGGCCGGTGCCGTGCGCGACTGGGCGGCGTTCTTCGAGGCCTCGGTCGACGACCCACCGATCCCCGAGGGCATCCGGCTGGTCGAGGGGCTGTGCGACGGCCGGACCATCGTGCTGCTGACCGCCCGCCCGGCCCGGCTGGCCGACACGACCGTCGACTGGATGGAGCGCCACGCCGTGGGGTGGGACCTGCTGGCCATGCGCAGCGACGATGCCGGCCACATCAGCTCCCCCGAGGTGAAGCGGGCGCTCCTCGCCGACCTGAGGGCCGACGGCTACGAGCCGGTGCTGGCGGTGGACGACGATCCACGCAACCTGGCGATGTACCGCACCGAAGGCGTCCCCACGGTGTACCTGCACTCTGGCTACTACGACTGAGTCTGCTGGGCACTCCAGGGGGTTGCCGGCCGTCGGTCACTCCCTCGGCTCACGGGGACGCTCGCCTCCGGAACAAACCGACACCCGGCTCCCGCGTTGCGGCTGCGACTGGCGGTCGTGGGGTTTCGTGGCGCTCCAGAGGGTGGGAACACCACTCCACCTGGGGAAAAACCCGATGTGTGGTCGAGGCTCATGTGGGGTTTCGTCGGTGGAGGACGTGGTGGGCGATGGCGACACCGACGGCGAGGAGTGGGACGGGGAGCGTGGCCACCAGGGCGATCAGCCACGGCAACTGCCGTTCACGGTTCCGCCAGGCGTCGGCCACCGCCGTGGCCCAGACCGCCAGCGCGGCAAAGGCCATGGCGAGGATGAACAGGATCCAGAGCAATCGCACGCAGGAATGGTGACACAATCTGAGTCGACGACGGACCCCTGGCAATCAGCCCATGATCGTCGAGGAGGCACGGGGTGTCGGTGGGGCGCCGAGCCGGGCGCCTCCGTGAGGCGAGCGCCGTGCCGGCGATCCGAGCCGGGCGGGGCAACAGAATCGCGATGCCAACTGACGTGTTGCGGGCCGTATGATTGGGCGATCCCACGAACCCGGGAGCCCCACCGCATCCATGATCAACGGCATGAAGACCTTCGCACTGCTCGCCCTCCTGGGTGGGTTGTTCGTCGTGGTGGGCGGGGCCATCGGTGGCAGTGGCGGGTTGGTGATCGGGCTGGGGCTGGGCCTCGTCATCGTCGGCAGCGCCTACTGGTTCAGCGACAAGGTCGCCATCGCCTCCGCCAAGGCCAAGCCCGCCGACCCGGCACAGTTCCCCGACTACCACCGGGTCATGACCGAACTCTCGCAGGCGGCCGGCCTGCCGATGCCGAAGCTCTACGTGTCGCCCAACCCGCAGCCCAACGCCTTCGCCACCGGCCGCAACCCCGACCACGCAGCGGTCGCCATCACCCAGGGGCTCATCGACAACCTCACCTGGTACGAGATCCGCGGCGTCCTGGCCCACGAGCTCATGCACGTCCGCAACCGCGACATCCTCATCGGCTCGGTCGCCGCCGCCATCGGCATGGGCATCACGATGATCGCCCGCATGGCGATGTTCGCCTCGATGTTCGGCGGGGGCGGCCGCAACCGCAACAGCAACCCGATCGGCCAGATCGCCTTCGCCATCCTCGCCCCGGTCGCCGCCCTGATGATCCAGGCCGCCATCAGCCGCAGGCGGGAGTTCCACGCCGACGCCTCCGCCGCCCGGCTGATCGGCGACGGTGAGCCGCTGGCCCAGGCCCTCGAGAAGCTCGAGTACGCCGCCGCCCGCATCCCGTCCGGGGTCGACCCCAACCAGGCGTCCGCCTACATCGTGAACCCGCTCAAGGCCGACGCCCGCCGGCGCGGCGGCGGCCCCAGGTTGTTCTCGACGCACCCGCCGACGGCAGAGCGGGTCACCCGCCTGCGCGAAGGCAACTGGCGCGGCGGGACCATCCAGGGTGGGCCCATCTCCTAGGACTCGTCTCCTGGGACCCGGCGGCCCCGGGCTCAGTCCCGCAAATTGGTGAACTGCAGGGGCAGGTCGAGGTTCGCCTCTTTGATGGCGGCGATGACCTCCTGCAGGGCGTCGCGCTTCTTGCCCGACACCCGGAGCTGGTCGCCCTGGGTCTGGGACTGGATGCCCTTGAGGCCCAGGCCCTTGACCAACTTGTTGATCGTGCGGGCATGGTCGCCCGAGATGCCTGCCCGGAGGCCGGCGACCTGACGGGACCTGCCCCCGCTGGCCTGCTCGACCTTGCCCCAGTCGAGGGTCTTGAGCGAGACCTTGCGTCGGACCAACTTCTCCTCGAGCACCACGACGAGGGCGGCCAGACGGTCCTCGGTGACGGACTCCAGCCTGATGGCGTCGCCGGCCAACTCGACGACCGAGTCGGTGCCCTTGAAGTCGAAGCGGGTGGCTGCCTCGCGGGCGGCCTGGTCGACGGCGTTGCGGACCTCCTGGAGGTCGATCTGGGACACCACGTCGAAGGAAGCCATGGCCGGCACGCTACCGGCGGAGGCCCGCCGGACCCGCGCCGCCCGCCGCTATCCTCCGCGTCTCCCGGGTCGGTGCCCGAGTGGCCAAAGGGAACGGGCTGTAAACCCGTCGGCATTGCCTTCGGAGGTTCAAATCCTCCCCGGCCCACGCTCTGGTCTCGGATCGGACCCGCCTCGTGCGGGTCCGATCCGCGTCAGTCCAGAAGCGCCTGCATCACGGTCACGTCCTGCCAGCGGCCGAACTTGCGTCCGACCTCGCGTTCGACGCCGACCAGGGTGAAGCCGTGCTTCAGATGCAGCGCCACGCTCGCCTCGTTGCCGCCCCCGATGCGTGCGACCACGCAGTGGAAGCCGCTGTCGCGGGCGGTCGCCAGGAGTTCGCCCAGCAGTCGGTCGGCAACCCCCCGCCCCCGGTGGCCTTCGGCGACGTACACCGAGTTCTCGACCGAGGTCCGGTAGGCGGCCCGCTCCCTGAACGGCGAGAGCGAAGCGAAGCCGACCACGTCGCCGTCGAGTTCGGCGACGAGCACGCTGAAGGCCCCCGACCGTGTCGCCAGCCAGGCCGACTGGTCCTCGGCCGACCTCTCGACGAGGTCGAACGTGGCCGTCGAGGTCAGGACCTCGTGGTTGTAGATCGACCGGACCGCCTCAGCGTCGTCGGGTCGGGCGAGCCGCACCTGCATGGCCGTGAATGTACCGATCGACGGGCGCCAGCGCGAGTGACCCGAGAAACCAGAGGAGCACGCGAAGGCGAGCCGCTACGTTGGGGATCACCCTCCGCCGTGGCATCCTTTGGGCGACCGCGGTGGGCGGTCGGGCTCCCTTAGCTCAGTCGGCAGAGCGTCTCCATGGTAAGGAGAAGGTCGACAGTTCGATTCTGTCAGGGAGCTCGCTGGCGACGTAGCTCAGCTGGTGAGAGCGCCCGACTCATAATCGGGAGGTCGACAGTTCGAATCTGTCCGTCGCTACCGAGTCCAGCACCGGGGCCCGCCCCCGACCCCAGTCCCCATAGATCCCCATGGATCCCGACAACGAGTCCCGGAGACCACCTCATGGCGTCCGACAAGCGAGTGTCCGTCACCCTGGAATGCCAGGAGTGCAAGCGGCGCAACTACATCACCACCAAGTCCAAGGTCAACACGCGCGAGCGCATCGAGATCAAGAAGTACTGCCGCTGGTGCCGCACCCACGTGCCCCACAAGGAGACCCGCTGACGTACCCTCGACCGACCGGCACAGGCCGCGGAAACGGGCCTTCGTCAATGAAAAGGCGGCTGGTACCCTGTGGCCGGTTCCGCTCCTGCCCTCCGGCCGGGAGCCGGGCTGAAGGGCAGTGGCTCAATTGGCAGAGCACCGGTCTCCAAAACCGGCGGTTGAGGGTTCGAGTCCCTCCTGCCCTGCGAATGTGATGTCGTGAACCATCACACCTCCTGCTCTGCGATTCCCCCGGCGGCGTCCGTTGCGCGACATCCTCGTGGGGAGTGCGCGGCTGGAACCGCCCGTAGGCTGATCGACCGAACGACCCATCCTCTCCACCCCCTGAAGGCCACCCCATGTCCATGAACCGCGAGCAGAGGCGCATGATGCAGCGTCAGGGCGAGGTCGATGCCGACGGGGAGCCGATCCGCACCCGTCGCGAGGCCCCCCAGCAGCGGTCGAGGGAGGAGCGCACCAGACCACTCCAGTTCTTCCGGGAGTGCCGGGCCGAACTGCGCAAGGTGGCATGGTCGACCCGTTCCGAGACCCTCAACTACACGATCGTCGTCGTGATCACCATCACGGCCGTCACGACCCTGGTTGCCGGCCTCGACTGGCTCTTCTCCAATTCCATCCTCGAACTGTTCGACGTCTGATGAGCCTCAACGAAGAAACCGAATTCACGGTCCAGGATGTCGCCGACCTGCTGCCCACCGGCACGGTCGACCCAGCGGTGGCACAGGCCGACCCGACCAGCGTCGAGCCGGTCGCCGACCCGGCCGAGCAAGACGTCCCGGTGGTCGGGGAGGCCCCCGTCGTCGTCAACGAGGACGAGCTCTTCGGCGAGGAGGCCAAGGCCCGGGCACCGGTGGACAGCCCCTACGACCGACCCGGCAAGTGGTTCGTTGTACACACCCAGTCGGGCTACGAGAAGAAGGTCCTCCAGAACCTTGAGTCCCGCATCGCCTCGATGCACCTCGAGGACCGGGTCCACGAGGTCGTCATCCCGATGGAGGACGTCGTCGAGTTCCGCAACGGCCGCAAGGTGAGCGTCTCGAAGAAGATGTTCCCCGGCTACCTGCTCGTCCGTTGCCACCTGGACGACACCAGTTGGACCGCCGTTCGCGACACGCCGGGCATCGTCAACTTCGTGGGTTCCGGCGGCAAGCCCCTGCCCCTCGGGAGGCGAGAGGTCGAGAACCTCCTCCAGGCCCCCGACGAGGACAGTCCCGAGACCCCCCGGAAGACCCGGGCCCGCTTCGGCTTCGACGAGGGCGAGACGGTGCGGGTCAAGGAAGGCCCCTTCGCCGATTTCTCCGGCGAGATCATCGAGATCAACGAGGACCAGCTCAAGGTCAAGGTGCTGGTCAACATCTTCGGCCGGGAGACCCCGGTCGAACTCGAGTTCTCCCAGGTGGCCCAGCTCTAGGCGTCCCAGACGGCCGCCAAGGTGGTCGGACCGCGGGTTGGCAAAGCCCCGGGCTCCGACCAGACTTGGCCGTTCTCATGAGCCGGCGTGGCCCCACGTCGGTACCGATCCCCGAATCCTGAAGCGAGTCCCTGAACATGGCGAAGACCAAGCCCGTCGCCGCAGTCGTCAAGATCCAGATCCCCGCCGGTGCGGCGTCTCCCGCCCCGCCCGTGGGTACCGCCCTCGGCCCCCACGGCGTGGCGATCATGGACTTCTGCAAGGAGTACAACGCCCGGACCGAGGACAAGCGCGGCCAGATCATCCCGGTCGAGATCACGATCTACGAGGACCGCTCGTTCTCGTTCATCACCAAGACGCCACCCACGTCGTTCCTGGTGCGCCAGGCCGCTGGCCTCGACAAGGGCTCCGAGAACCCGGGGCGCGAGGAGGCCGGTTCGATCACCTGGTCCCAGGTGGCCGAGATTGCTGAGGTCAAGATGCCCGACCTCAACGCGATCGACGCTGAGGGAGCCAGGTTGCAGGTTGCCGGTACCGCCCGCAGCATGGGCATCGCGGTCGTCTGACCGGCTGCACACCCCACTCGAAAACCGAACGCAGCGGCCATCCGAACGGATGGTTCCGGGACGGGAGAGGACCTCGCTCCGCCGGAGACAACCGCGACACCGAGGGAGCCAGGAGGAATGGCGACATGGCGAAGGGAAAGCGGCACACGGATGCCGTCGCACGATTTGACCGGGAGCACCAGCATTCGGCTCAAGAGGCCCTCGAGCTGGTGAAGGGCTTTCCGGGCGCCAAGTTCGATGAGAGCATCGACGTGGCGATCCGCCTGGGCGTCGATCCCCGCAAGTCCGAGGAGATGATCCGCGGCACGGTGGCGTTGCCGTCCGGAACCGGCAAGGACGTCCGCGTGGCGGTCTTCGCCCAGGGCGCCGCCGCCACGGCAGCCCGTGAGGCCGGCGCCGACCACGTCGGTGGCAGCGAACTCGCCGCAGAGGTCGAGGGCGGCATGCTCGACTTCGACGTGGCCATCGCCTCGCCGGACATGATGTCGACGGTCGGCAAGTTGGGTCGTGTGCTCGGTCCCCGCGGCCTGATGCCCAACCCCAAGACCGGCACCGTCACCGACGACGTGGCGAAGGCCGTCGAGGAGTTCAAGGGTGGCAAGGTTGAGTTCCGCACCGATCGCTACGGCAACGTCCACGTCCCGATCGGCAAGGTCGGCTTCGAGGTCGACGCCGTCCTCGCCAACCTGCGGGCCGTCGTCGACGAACTGATGCGGCGCAAGCCGTCGGCCTCGAAGGGCCGTTTCGTCAGGAAGGTCTCCGTGTCGTCGACGATGGGTCCGGGCGTCCGCATCGACCCGGTGCTCATCGACGGGTAGCAGCCCTCGGGTTGGGCCACCACGAGGTGCCGGTAGCCTGCCCGCCACAATCGAATCGTTCACCGAAGACCTCGCGGTTGTGCCCGGACGGCACAGAACGAGTCCCGGCCCCTGGCCGCCAGGGGGCGTGACCGCCGGAGCAGGAGAGCCTCGGAATCGGTCCGGACCGTCGTGTCCGTCGCCGGTCCTCGGTGTGCGAACCCGATCCGCCACGGCGGCATCGGACCCATCAGCAGGACAAGTTCCGAGGAAGTGAGCGAGAGTGTCGGACGTGAACGAAGCCCGGGCCGGGAAGGTCGCAGTCGTCGACGAGGTCCGTGAACGGCTGTCGTCGACCGAAGCGGTCCTGGTGACCGAATACCGCGGTCTGGACGTACCCGCACTCGCCGAGTTGCGCCGTGCGCTGCGCGATGCCGGTGGCGAGTACAAGATCTACAAGAACACCCTGATGCGGTTCGCCGTCCAGGAGTTGGGCCTCGACCTCGAGGACCTGCTTGTCGGACCGACCGCGATGGCCTTCGTGGGCGAGCGCGAGGACGGCACGGCCGGCGACCCCGTCTCCGTGGCCAGAGCACTCCGCGAGTTCGCCAAGGACCACGCCGACCTTCTCATCAAGGGCGGCCTGCTCGAGGGCAAGCGCCTGAGCTCCGAGGAGATCGACGTCCTGGCGCAGATCGCCCCACGCGAGGTCCTGCTGGCCCAGTTGGCGGGAGCCATTGCGGCCCCGATGCAGCAGTTCGCCGGTCTCCTGCAGGCGCTGCCGCAGAACATGGCCTACGCCTTGAAGGCACTGATCGAAGAACGGGGTGGAGTGGTCGCTCCCGCCGACGACATCGAGGCTGCCGCGGGTGAAGCGGTTGCCGACGACATCGAGGCTGCCGCGGGTGAAGCGGTTGCCGACGACATCGAGGCTG
>JARQPW010000022.1 GCA_029577135.1 Acidimicrobiales bacterium | reverse complement strand
GGCCAAGTGCCCGGCCACGTCCTCATCGACCGGTTCTGGAACGGCCTCGTCCACTGGGCCACGGTCGAACAACCCCGCCTCGTCGCCACTGATGCCCGGCAACGCATGTACGAACGAATCGCCAGGGAATCCGACGGCGAAGCGATCCGAGCGGCCTTCGACGCGGCTGCTTGAGGACCGCGACGGCGATCAGTCGCCGTCGCCGCCCGAGAGGTCGACGCGCAGGGTGAGGATGCCGTCGTCGAGGCTGGCCTCGGCGTCGCCGATGATGGCGAAGTCCTGGAAGTCGAGTTGCGCCTGCTCGATGAACCGCAACCGCTCCTCGCCACCGATGGGAGGAAGGGGCCGGTCCCGCACCGCCTGGGCGCGCTCCTTGAAGCGCCGAAGCATCGCATCCAGGTCCAGGTCGTCGCTCACGATGCCAACCTAGGTCTCGGGGCCACCCCTGCCGTTACCGGTCGCGGTCGCGACGTCGGTGAGGACGTCAGCAGAGGACCTGGACCGGATCGGCACGGCCTCTGCCGACACGCGTTCCGACTCGGGCTCCGGCTCGACCTCTTCCGGCACGGGCTCCGGCTCCGGCGACCCGGTGTCCTGTGCGGCCTGCGCTGCCGCCGCATCGGCCTCGACCCGGGCGGTAGCCCGCTCGAGCTCTCCACGTGCGACGGCCGCCCGAACCACCCGGTCCGGTCGCGTCTGCCACCAGTAGACGCCCGAGGCGACCAGCATCAGCCCGGCGATGACCCGGAGCGTCATGACGATCTGGTCGACGCGGTCGCCGGCGGTGCGACCCTCTTCGTCGACCTCGGGGGGAACCGTCTCGACGGTGGTCACCTGGGCTCCAGCGGAGGTCGCCAGGCACAGTGCACCAAGGAGCAGCGACGGCGCGATCACAAATGCCGCAACCACGCTCCTCGCCCTCACTGCCCGCATACCCCTCCTCGATTCCCTCGCCCACCGATGCTAGCCAGTCCGAGCGGGCGTGTCCCGAAAATTCAGTCGGAGGTGGCTGCCAGTGCCTGTTCGACGTCGGCGATCACGTCGTCCGGGTGTTCGAGCCCGCACGACACCCGCATCGTGCCCGGACCGATTCCTGTGGAATCCATCTCCTCGGGAGTCAGGCCCACGTGGGTCGTGCTGGCCGGATGGGTGATCAACGTCTCGGGACCACCCAACGACGGTGCCTGCCGGGCCAGCCGGACGGCCTCCGTGAAGCGGCAGCCGGTGTCGATGTCACCCCGCAGGTCGAAGGTCAGCAGCCCACCGGAGCTGCGCATCTGGCGCACCGCCAACTCCCGCTGCGGATGCGAGTCGAGACCCGGATAGCGCACCAGCTCGACGCCCTCGTGCCCCTCGAGGTACTCGGCGAGGCGCTGCGCGGTTGCCGCCTGGTGGGCGAGCCTCACCCCGAGGGTCCGGAGGCCCCGGTGGGCGTTGAAGGCGTCGTATGGCGAGGCGTTGGCACCGTGCAGCACGGCGAAGCCCCACAGCCAGGACATGAGGTCTTGGGAGCCCGCCACGACGCCGATGGTCGCGTCGTTGTGGCCGGCGATGCCCTTCGTGGCCGAGTGGAGCACGAGGTCCACGCCGTGGGCGAGCGGGTTCTGACCCAACGGCGTGGCGAACGTCGAGTCGACGACCGTGGTTGCCCCCGTGATCGCCCCGAGCTCGTGCAGGTCGACCAGGTCGAGCTTGGGGTTGGCCGGCGTCTCGGCACAGACGAGCATCGTCTTCCCGGGCCGGATGGCCGCCTCGAACGCCCCGGGCTCGGTGCCGTCCACGAAGGTCACGTCGATGCCGAAGCGCGGGCAGGCCGTCTGCAGGAACAGTTGGGTCCCGGCGTAGATCTGGCGTTGCGCCACGACGTGGTCGCCCGACGAGCACAGTCCGAGGACCACGGCGCTGATGGCTCCCATGCCCGAGGCGAAGGCACGGGCGGCCTCGGCACCCTCGAGTTCGGCGATGGCCGCCTCGAAGGCATTGATGGTCGGGTTCCCGTACCTGCTGTAGTAGCGCTCGGCACCTACCGCCATCGCCATCCCACGACCCTCGTCGATGGTCGCGAACTCGAACGCCGACGTGGGGTACAGCACGGGCGCCAGCGACGTCTCGCCCTCGCTGCGTCCGGCCAGGATCGCCGACGTCTCCGGCTCGTGCCCGGTGTTCTGGTCATCAGTCATTCGATTGAATCTCCTCGAGGAACGAGCCCAGGATTTGGCCGACCTCGTCGGTCGCCAGCAGGAAGCCGTCGTGGCCGTCCGGGTTCTGGACCACATGATGGTCGCAGCGACCGCCCGCTGCACGGACCGCGTCCCGCAGGGCCACCTGTTGGGCCTCCGGGTAGAGGATGTCGGAGGTGATGCTCAGGGTCAGGAACGGCACCTGCGCCAGGCGCGCCAGTGCCTTCGACAGCGAGCCCCGGTCGCGGGCCACGTCGTGGAGGTCCATCGCCCGGTTCAGCAGGAGGTAGCTGTTGGCGTCGAAGCGGCGCACCAACTTCTCGCCCTGGTAGTCGAGATAGGACTCGACCTGGAACCGGTCCCAACGACCGAACACCCGACGCCGGTCGACCAGTTCACGGCCGAACCGATCGCCGAACACCGCGTCGCTCCGATAGTGGATCTGTGCGATCGACCGGGCGACAGCCAGCCCCGCATGCGGGCCGTCGCCGGGCGCTGCATCGTAGTACTCGCCGTCGCGGAACCTCGGATCGATCGCCAGCGCCGTCCGGCCGGCGGCACTCCAGGCGATCTGCCAGGCGCTGGCGGCCAAGGCGGTGGCGATCGGCGCCACCGACCGCACCCGCTCGGGGTACATCACCGCCCATTCCAGGGCCTGCATGCCGCCCATCGAACCACCCACGACCGTGAGCCACCGGGCAATACCCAGGTGGTCGGCGACCGAGGCCTGACAGCGCACCATGTCGCGCACCGTGACCGGCGGGAAGGCCGAGGCATAGGGCCTTCCGCTCCCGGGGTCGAGGGTCGCCGGTCCGGTCGACCCCTGGCAACCGCCGAGGACGTTGACGCACACCACGAAGTAGCGGTCGGTGTCGAGCCCGCATCCCGGCCCGATGACCCCGTTCCACCAACCCGGGGTGCTGTGCGCCTCGCCCACACCGCCGTGTGCGTGGGAGTCGCCGGTCAGGGCATGGCAGACGAGGATGGCGTTGTCGGCAGCCAGCGAGAGTTCGCCCCAGGTCTCGTACGCCATCGTGATCTCGGGGAGGATCCCGCCGCCCTCGAGGGCGAAGGGGCGGCCGTGCCCGACGGAGTGGAACCGGCGGTCACCGACCGGGTCGTCCTGCTGCCAGGCACCGGTGACGGGCAGGTCCGCCGAGTACCCACGGGGGTGCAGGAGGGCGTCGAGGGGCAGGTCGAGGTCGCGCCCCGCGCCTGTCGTAGCCTCGTCTCCGCTCATCGTCCGTCCGTTCCCCATCTGCGGGGGGACACCTCCGGCCCGTAGCCGGTGGGTCGACGCAGGCGCCTCCACCGGACACTTCGTTGCCCCGTCCGGTTCGCCCGACCGGGACCACATCCCCACCCCGTTGCCGGGATGAGCGGGCACCTTGGGTGTCCGTCCCAGGTTGCCGGACCCGGCTCGGGGCCGGGCCGCTCGTGATGTTTCGGAACAGTGTAGGGGGTGGCGGCACCCGCCGGTCAGGAGTTTGTCGCCCGGGACGCCGGATGGGCGGCCCACCACCAGTCGACGAGCGGCGTCGTCGGCACCCCGTAGGCCCCGCACATGGCCTCGCCCAGGCGTCGCCACGCCCCCGCAGGTGCTCCGGCACCGGCCTCGTGGATCGCCCTCGCGGCCTCGGCGCCGTCATCCCACCTGCTGCGGTCTGCGGGCAGCGGCAGGGCGGCGATCTGGCGAGCGGTCAGGCGCATCCGCCCGGTCGAGCGTCCAGCGCCGGCCGACGACACTGCTGCGAGGGCGGACACCGGAGGAGATGCCAGCACCGCCGCGAGGTGCCAGAGGTCGGCCGGGTCGGGCTCGACGGTGATGAGTGGCGTGAGTGGCACCACTCCTCCCTCGTGGTCGACCATCGCCTCGACCACCCGGGTCTGGGTGGCGACAAGCACCTTCGGGCGATTCCGCTCGGCGAGCCAGGCGGCGACCTGGCCGTCGGCAACGGCGTCCGGGTCGACCACCGGTGCCGACCAGCGGCGACCGGCGAACCTCGCCGGGGACGATCCCCAGCGGCAACGCAGCGGATCGACGAGGCCGGTCGTGACCAGGGGGCGACCCCCGGCGACGTCCGCGTCCTCACCGACGGCGTCGACGAGCCCGTAGTAGTGCTGGCGAAACCCTGCGGTCACCCGTGCGAGGTCGCCGACGCAACCGTCGACGTCCGGTGACACCTCCGGGATGCCGAGCAGTGCTGCCACCAACCCGCCCCAGCCGCCCGTTCCGGTCGGCGCCGCCGCTGTCCCCGCCGGCTCGAGGTGACGGTCGACGAGGAGCCTCACCTCCGATCCGTCGGCCGCCGTCCGTTCGACCACCGGCGCGCACACGTCCGTGCGCCCGGCGAAGACGCCCGACCGGTCGAACCAGAGCGCATCGAGCCTCCCCCACCCGAGTAGGCGCCCGCGGACGGCCGCTGCGTCGCGCGCCGACAACAGCGACTGCGGCTGGACGAGGGACATCCGGCCCCCCGGGGCCAGCAGGTCCATCCCGAGGGCGAGGAACAGCCAGGCGGCGTCCGTGTAGGCACCGACCAGGTCGGCGAACCGGTCCCGCAGCACCCGTCGTCGGTCGGCATCGAACGCCGTGCCCGAACGCAACTGTCCGAGGAACGGGGGATTGCCGACAACCGCTCCGAAACCGGCTGCGGGCGCCGTCGGCCACGTCGACCGGCCCATGAGCAGCGGATCCGCCTCGACCACTCCCCCGACCTCGGCCGGGTCGATCCCCGCCCAGCCCGCCAACGCGCACCTCGTCAGGTGGACCGCCACCGGGTCGATGTCCGCGCCGAAGAGCTGCGTGGTGGCCACCCCACGCGGGTCGGCGCCCCGTGCCGCCAACCCGATGCCGGCGGCCAGGAGGAACACTCCGGCACCACAGGTCGGATCGACGACCGGGTCACGCTCGACGGTCGCCGCAACCAGCGAGGCGGCGACGTCGGCCGGCGTGTAGAAGGCGCCCCGGCTCTGGCGGTCCCCGTCCTGCATGGCCTCCTCGTGGAGGCGCCCGACGTCGGCGAGTCGTTCGGGATCAGCGGCAGCACCAGCCGCCCGGGCTGCCTCGTACAGGTCCAGGGGCTCGGACCCCGAGGAACTCCCCGGCCGGACCACCGCAGCAGGAGGTCGATCAGGCGGCGTCGGCCGCCGGGTCCCAGCCGTTCAGGTCGGCCAACCGGGGATCGTTGGAGAAGACCTCGACGATCGGATACTTCATGCCGAGGCGCCGCATCAACTTGCGAACCTCAAGCTCCTCGTTCCAGAGGACCAGGCTCACCACAAGGCCGGACTCGCCCGCACGCGCCGTGCGACCGGACCGGTGGACGTAGGTCTTGGCGTCGGAGGGCGGGTCGTGGTGGATGACCACGTCGACGTCATCGACATGGATGCCCCGGGCGGCGACGTCGGTCGCCACGAGGGCCTTGATCCTGCCCGAGGAGAAGTCGCGCAACGACTTCTCCCGCTTCTCCTGGCGCAGGTCGCCGTGGATGGGGGCGGCGTCGACCCCCTCGTCCTCGAGGGCCCGGGCCAGCTTGTCGGCGCCCCAACGAGTGCGGGTGAAGATGATCGTGCGGTTGGAAGACTCGATGATGGCGGCCGCCACGCGTACCCGATCCATCTGGTGGACGGCGAGGAACCGGTGCCCCATCTCCGCGACGGTGGGCTCGTCCTCGTCGATGGCGTACATCGCCGGATCGTGCTGGTAGCGGCTGATGAGACCGGCGGTCATCCCGTCGAGGGTCGCCGAGAACAACAGCGTCTGGTGCTTGCCCTCGATGCCGCGCAGGATCCACTCGACCTGGGGCATGAAGCCCATGTCGGCCATGCGATCCGCCTCGTCGATGACGATCCGCTCGATGCCCGCCACCGAGACCTCCTTGCGGTCGATGAGGTCGATCATGCGGCCAGGCGTCGCAACCACGAACTCGACGCCACGCTTCAATGCGCTGATCTGCTTCTCGATGGGGGCCCCGCCGTAGATGGCGTGGATGCGAATGCCCCGGCACGCTGCCAACGGCTCGAGCTCGCGACAGACCTGGACGGCCAGCTCGCGGGTCGGCACGAGAGCCAGGCCCGTCGGACGCCCCGGCTGGGCCTTGGACAGCAACTGCAGGAGCGGAAGGCCGAAGGCCAGCGTCTTGCCCGAGCCGGTCTTGGCCTTTCCGCAGACATCACGTCCAGCGAGGCCGTCGGCGATGGTGAGGGACTGGATGGGGAACGGCGACTCGATGCCCCGTTCGGAGAGGACGGACACCAGATTGGCGTCCACGCCCAGGTCGGCAAACCCGGTGGTGGTCATGTGCACCTGTTCCCGGCGGCCTGGCCGCCGTGTTCGTCACCCGCAACGAAGAGCGGGTCACGTCACCGCTTTCCGGGTGACGAGGTCGTCCGAGGTCGACACACCAGCGGTCGACTCTGCCCGAACGGTGCCCCCACCCTACCGGAACGGCACCCCTCAACCCTCCCTGACGCTTCCGTCCCGCACGAGGACGCCCTCCCCGGCGAGCCGACGTGCCTGCTCATCCTCGAATCCGGGGACCAACCGGCCGGTCGAGGTGACGACCCGCCACCACGGATGACCCTCATGGGTGGCGAGGAAGCGACCGACCGCACGATGCGCTCCCGGAAACCCCGCCTCCGCCGCCACCTCGCCGTAGGTGACGACCTCACCTGGATCCAGTGCATCGAGCACCCGCCCGATCGCCGCCTCGAAGGGTGTCGCCACGGCAGTCGTCGGTCAGTCGTCGACGTGGCCGCCCTCGGGGAGCAGCCTCACGACCGGCACCGGCTCGGCGAACCCGCTGATCTCGAGGTCCCCGACCGGCTCGACCTCGGAGTTGACGAGGAGCGACGACACGAGCGACGCCGGTGCAAGGACCTCGTGGGACCTGGCCAAGTCGCAGAGACGCGAGGCCAGGTTGACCGCATCGCCGATGTGATCCTCGCCCTCCACCAACAGTACCGGGCCCTTGGCGATCCCTGCCCGCAGCTTGAGGGGCGATCCGCTCATGTCGATCACGCCTTCGATCTCGATGACGACCTCGACCGTCCGCTCCGGCTCGGTCCCGACGAGCATCGCCCCGTCGCCCAGCCACTTGGCGATCCGGACGCCCTTCCTCGCCGCGATCTGGCGCACCGCCGACTTGAACTCGTGCAGGACATCGAGCGCCGCACCGTCGCCCTCCGAGTCGATGAACGCAGTGAAACCCGAGAGGTCGATGAACGCAAACGTGCGGTCGACGCGCTGGTACTCATCCCCGGAGACGTTCCTCATGCGGCGTCACGGTAGTTCCGGCCGGCCACGGCGACCGCACCACCGACGACGATGGCGACGAGGCTCATCCAGATGTTCACCCGCACGCCGGCGAGCAGCGAGGCGTGGTCGATCCGGAGGCTCTCCACCCACAGCCGGCCCAGCCCGTAGCCGCACACCCACAGGCCGATGAGGCGCCCCGGTTTCAGGACGCCCCGCCGGTCCACCCGCACGAGGACGGCGGCCAGCGTCAGGTTCCACAGCCCCTCGTAGAGGAAGGTGGGATGGAAGGTCTCGGCCGCCAGGTGCGCCGCCGGCCGGTGGTCGGCGTCGATGCTCAGACCCCACGGCAGGTCCGTGGGCCGCCCGTAGAGCTCCTGGTTGAACCAGTTGCCCCACCTGCCGATGGCCTGGGCGATGGGCAGGGTCGGGACGATGGCGTCGAGCACCCGCGGCATCGAGATCCCCTGCCGCCGGGCGATCAGGAGGCCGACGATGACCCCTGCCGCCAGGCCTCCGGGGATGCCGAGGCCACCCTGCCAGACGGCCGGGACGTCCTCCCAGCGGCCGCGGAACCGCTTCCAGTCCGTGGCGACGTGGTAGAGGCGGGAACCGAGGAGACCGGCCGGCACCGCCCAGATGGCGATGGTCGAGATGTGGTCGGCGGTCCCACCCTTGTCCACCCACCGTCGCTGGGCCCACCAGACGGCCACGATCACGCCGAGGGCGATCATGATCCCGTAGCCGCGGATCTCGAGCGGCCCCAGGCCGAAGGAGCCCGTCGAGGGGCTCGGAATCGCCGCGATCACGTCAGGAACGAGGCGAAGCGATCAGCACCGAGCGCCATCAGGTCATCGAAGCCTGCGGTCACCGCTCCGAGCCGGCCCCGGACGAGCGGCAGCTGCTGCTCGGCCCAGAACCGGGCGATCACGACCTTGTCGGCCAGTGCGGGATCGTCGTCGCCGGCGTCGGTCCGGGCCCTGGCCGCAAGGGCCAGGCGGGCGAGGTGCCAGCCGCCCAGGAGGTCTCCGAACATGCGCAGGTAGGGCGTGGCCCCGGCGAGCGCATGCCGGGGATCGGCGAGGCCGTGCTCCATGAGCCACCCGGTGGCCCCGCGGAGGGCGTCGAGCCCGTCAGCCAGGCCGCTGCGGATCGAGGCGAAGTCGTCTCCGGCCGCCGCCAGGTCGGCGTCGAGGCGGCCGATCTCGTCGAGGAGGTTGGCCACGACCGCTCCCCCGTTCATCGGGAGCTTGCGGCCGACCAGGTCCATGGCCTGGATGCCGTTCGTGCCCTCGTAGATCGGCGAGATGCGGGAATCGCGCAGAATCTGGGCAGCACCGGTCTCCTCGATGTAGCCGTAGCCGCCGTGCACCTGGATGCCCATCGACGCCATTTCGACGCCGAGGTCGGTGCTCCAGGCCTTGGAGATCGGCGTGTAGAGCTCGGCCCGATCGGCGGCCGCCTGCCGGACGTCGGGGTCGGAGTGGCGGGCGGCCACGTCGAGCATCGCGGCGTTCAGGTAGAGCAGACAGCGCATGGCGTCGACCGACGCCCGCATCGTGAGCAGCATGCGCCGGACGTCGGGGTGGTCGACGATCGGCGATGACTCGCCCTTCGGGGCGCCGACGGCACGCCCTTGTCGGCGCTCCCGGGCGAAGCCTGCCGCCAACTGCAGCGCACGCTCCGAGACGGCGAGACCTTCGATGCCGACGCCGAGGCGGGCGTTGTTCATCATCCGGAACATGATCCGCATGCCCTGGTGCTCCTCGCCGATGAGGTAGCCCACAGCGCCGTCCCCGGCGTCGCCGTAGGACAGCACACAGGTCGGGCTGGCATGGAGGCCCAACTTGTGCTCGACGGACAGACAGGTGAGGTCGTTGCGCTCGCCGATGCTGCCGTCGTCGTTCACGAGGTACTTGGGGACGACGAAGCACGAGATCCCCCTGGTGCCGGGCGGACTGTCGGGGGTGCGGGCGAGCACCAGGTGGACGATGTTGTCGGTCAGCTCGTGCTCGCCGTACGTGATGAAGATCTTGGTACCGAAGATCCGGTGGGTGCCGTCACCCTGGGGCTCGGCCCTCGTGGTGATCGCGCCCACGTCGGAGCCCGCCTGTGGCTCGGTCAGGTTCATGGTGCCGGTCCACTCGGCGGAGACCATGCGGGGCAGGAAGGCCTCCTTCAGGCGTTCGTCGCCGAATGCGCGGATGGCCTCGATGGCGCCGACGGTCAGCAGGGGTCCCATCGTCCACGCCCTGCCGGCCGTGGCCAGCATCTCGGTCATCACCGTCTGGAAGAGTCCCGGAAAGCCGCCGCCGCCGTAGTCGGGATCGTGCGAGACCGAACCCCAGCCGGCGGCCACGTACTGGTCGTAGGCGTCGTGGAAGGCCTTCGGAACCGTGACCACGCCGTCGGTGACCGAGCAGCCCTCGGCGTCGCCGATTCGATGGGTAGGAGCCACGACCTCCTCGACGAAGCGGCCGAACTCGTCGAGCACGCCGTCGAGGGTGTCTGCGTCCACGTGTTCGAAACCCGGAAGGTCGCAGACGCCTTCCACGTCTGCGATGTCGCGCAGGACGAGGCGGATGTCGGCCAGCGGTGCCCGGTAGTCGCTCACGGGTCGCAGAATACCGCCGGAGCAGCCTGCTGCCCGCTGTGGGACCGGAGTTGCCGACCCGGGGTCGACACCCTCCTACACTCCCCGGATGAACGCCTTTCCGCCAGTCGGGGCACACCTCATCGCCGGCGACTGGGTCACCGAGGGAGCCGCCGGAACCAGCCTGAGCCTCAACCCCGCCCATCCGGACGAACCGGTCGGCGACTACCCGATCGGCGATGCCGGAACCGCCTCCGACGCCGTCGGCGCCGCCGTCGAGGCCCGGCCCTCGTGGCGATCGCTCCCCTTCGGCGCTCGGGCCCGGATCCTCGAGCAGGCAGCCCGGCTCTTCGACGAACGCGCCGACGACCTGGCGCTGCTGTGCACCCTCGAGGAGGGCAAGACGCTCGCCGAGTCGCATGGCGAGGCCACGCTGGCTGCCGAGACGTTCCGCTACCAGGCGGCCATCGCCAAGATGTCGAGCGAACGCATCTTCCCGAACAACGTGCCGGGCGAGACCATCCGCACCGTGCGGGTCCCCCTCGGGGTCGTCGGCGTGATCACGCCCTGGAACTTCCCCCTGCTCATCCCCGTCTGGAAGCTGGCACCAGCCCTGGCCGCCGGCAACACGGTCGTCTGGAAGCCGGCCAGCGACACGCCGCTGCTCTCGGTCGCCATCGCCCGACTGCTCGTCGATGCAGGGCTGCCCGACGGCGTCCTCAACCTCGTCCTCGGCCCGGGCTCGATGGGCGGCGCCATGGTCGCCGACGAGCGCGTCGACGGCGTCACCTTCACCGGCTCGGTGCCGGTCGGTCAGCGGATCCGCGACGTCGTGACCGCCCGCAACGGCCGCGTCCAACTGGAACTCGGCGGCCACAACCCGTGCATCGTGTTCGACGACGCCGACCTCGACCTGGCTGTTGCCGGAGCCGTCGGCGGTGCCATGGGCGCCACCGGCCAGAAGTGCACGGCCACACGCAGGGTCATCGCCGTCGGCAACGTGCACGACGAACTGCTCGAACAAATGGCCGCGGCGGTCGAGGTCCTCCAGGTCGGCGACGGACGCGAGGACGGCACAGAGATCGGACCGCTGGTGTCGGCCGGGGCCCGTACCGAGGTCGCCGAGGCCGTCGACGTCGCACTCGCCGAGGGCGCCGAGGCCATCGTGGTCAACTCCACCGCCCCCGACGGCCCCTGCTACTACGCACCCACCCTGTTCTCGGGCACGCCAGACCTCACCATCTGCCGCGACGAGGTGTTCGGTCCCGTGAGCACCGTCGTCCGCGCCGACAGCGAGGACGAGGCCTTCGCCCTCGCCAACGACACCGAGTTCGGCCTATCGGCGTCGATCTTCACCAACGACCTCTGGCGCATCGACCGTGCCGTCCACGAGCTCGAGGCGGGCCTCATCAAGGTCAACGCACCGACCACCGGCTCCGAGATCCACGCTCCGTTCGGCGGCGAGAAGAACTCCTCGGGACACGCCGCCCGCGAACAGGGCGACACCGCCCTCGACTTCTTCACCCGCACCCGCACCGCCTACATCCGGCCCGGCACCAGGCGATGAGTGGGACGGCTGTCCGACACCGCAGCCTCGGCGAGGCCCTGTCGGACCGACGCGCCGAGTTGCGGTCCCCCGAGGTCGTCATGGCCCCGACCCAGCTCGGGGCCGCCCGCCTCACCCGCTACAGCTTCACCCGCACCCTGCTGAGACGTGCCGCACGCGAGGGCTGGCGGTCACGGCTGGTCGTGCTCGACATGGATGCCGAGGGCCGCGGCCACGCCGTCTACCGGACAGACATCGACGGCCGGGAGTTCGACTTCGTCGCCTTCACGACCACGCTCGACGAGTCCCTCCACACCGACCGCGTCGTCGCATCAGCCTGGGAGGTGAGCGGCGCCCTCGTCGACGGCGCCGTCGACGACGCCTACCTGGCAGAACTCCGGGAGTCGGTGCCGCTCCAGGAGTCCGCACGTCTCGACCCGCGGGTCCTGGTGCTGACCCGCGGCAACCGCAGCGTCCGCTTCTACGACTACCTCGTCGGCCGCCTCGCCGGCGGCCTCCAGCCCGAGGCCGACAAGGTGGCCGATGCCGGATACATCCTGCGCAGCACCGCCTTCTACGGGAACGGCAAGTTCGGCATGCGCTCCTACCTCGGGTACCCCGAGGGCCACCCCCTCCGGGTCCCGTACCGGGCCCAGTTCCTGTGTGCCTGGTTGTTCCGCGAGTTGGGCTACGACCAGGTCGAGCACTGCGCCAGGGCCCGTGGCGGCGACTCGGCGGCCCGCTTCGACAGCGAGTGGCGCCGCTACTTCGGCCTCGGCAACGCCACCGGCCTGGGGCTCGTGCCCTACGCCTTCAAGCACCCCAGGGTCCTGAACGCCTGGGCCGGCGTGCGCGAGCTCGCACTCGCCAACGTTCGGGCCCTGCCGGGCACCCCGGAACGCCTGATCGACCTCCGACGCTGGATCGGTCGGGCGATCACCCACTTCTCGGCCCTCGGCGGCGGCGACCACCCACCGTGGCTCGGCCCCGCCTCCATCGCCGCGCGTGCGCGGCTGGTCGGCACCCGACTCGACGAGGTCGCCGACGGACCGGCGCCCTTCGACGCGCTGTTCCGTTGGGCCGAAGCCCACGACGTCGAGACCTGCGAACTGGTGGCCTCACTCCTCATCGAACTCGACGAGGGTCTGGACGACGACGAGGTCGACCGACTCCTCCGGGTGGACGAGGAGGTCGAGGTCGACCCGCTGACCACCGTCGACACGCTGCGCCACCTTCTCGTCGAGCGCTACGGCTGGCTCGACGACCTCGACCTCGACGCCCCCTCCGGTCGCCGCTACTGGTGGGTCGTCTCCGACAACAACGACGAACCGAGGCGCGCCGAGCGCACGGTCCTGGACCCCGGCCACCATGAGGTCGCCATCGACATGGCCCACCGCCTCCACGCCCTGCGCCGGACCCTCACCGACCTCCCCGGCGACATCTCGATCGGGACGCTGCTCGTCGACCATCCCGGCCACGGCAACGCCGTGAAGCGTCTTGTCGGCAGCGACCAACCCTATGGCGAGCCCCGCGACAACGCCTGCGCCTCCGACTACCTCCCCCTCGAACTCCAACGCTTCCAACTGGCGATGTACGGCATGGACAACTTCTCGCCGAAGTCCACCGACTGGCTGCGGGTGACGCTCTTCCAGGGCGCGCCCCGCATCGACGACCTCGGCCCGGCCACCACCGACGACTGGGTGTGGCCTCCGCGTCCCACGGAGGGATCCCCATGATCATCGACGGACTCGAGATCAACGACTGGAGCCGACCGGTCGTCGAACAGGTTCGCTCCGGCGGCATCGACGTGGTCCATGCGACCTGCGGCGTCTGGGAGGACACGGCCGGCGCCATGACCCGGATCGGATCCTGGCGGCACTTCGCCCGCCAGAACGCCGACGTGGTCCGCATCGTCACCGACGTGGCCGGGATGGAGCAGGCGGTCGCAGACGGCGTACTCGGCATCCTGCTGGGCTTCCAGAACAGTTCGATGCTCGGCGACGACCCCGAGATGGCCGGCATCTTCGCCGACGTCGGCATCCGGGTGGTCCAGCTCACCTACAACGTCGCCAACCACCTCGGCTCGAGCTGCTGGGAGCCCCACGACGGGGGCCTGACCCGTGTCGGCCACCGGATGGTCGCCGCCCTCGACGATGCCGGAGTCCTGGTCGACATCTCGCACGTCGGCAACGTCACGGGCCGCGACGCCATCGACGCCTCGGCCAACCCCATTGCCGTCACGCACGGCAACCCCGCCTCGTTCTGCCCGTCAGCCCGCAACAAGCCCGACGACCTCATCGAGGCCCTGGCCGCCCGGGACGGCGTGATCGGCTGCACGCTCTACCCGCTGTTCATGGGCGGCGCCGACCTACCCCGTTCCGCCTACTGCCGGATGCTGGCCGACCTCGCCGAACAGGTCGGGGTCGACCACGTGGCCATCGGCACCGACGCCGTCGTCGGCTGGCAGCCCGACGCCCTCGGCTGGATGCGCAACGGCCGCTGGGACCGCCCCGGCAACCCCGAAGAGGTGCCCCCATTTCCTCCGTGGCCAGACTGGTTCCGCGGCCCCGAAGACTTCCCCTCGCTGGCCGAGGGTCTCGACGAGGTGGGCTTCCTCCCCGAGGAGCGCGACGCCGTGCTCGGCGGGAACTGGCGACGGCTGTTCGGCCAGGTCTTCGGATGACCATCACGGTCGCCCCGCGCGAGGTCGTCGACCAGGTCCACCGCGCCAGCCGCTCCCACGGTTGCGACCCCGACCTGGCCGACCGGCTCGCCACCGAGATCGCCTTCTGCGAAATCCACCACGGGGGCGGAATCGCCGCCTGGGTCAGTATCGTCGACGCAGGCGACGGTCGCCTCGCCGAGGCAGCCCACGGACCGTTCCGACTGGCTGCCGCCGAGGTCGTCGCACGCTCGACCGGCAGCGCCCATCTCACGTTCGATCCTCCCCTACCCCTGGCCGTGATCGCCCGCTCGCTCCGAGACCTCCAACGGCGCGGCGTCCGGTGCACCCCTGGCGCCGACAGTGCTGCTGGCCTCACCGGCACCGACCCCGTGCCCTCGCTGGAACTCACCGTCGGGGAACCGGTCCGTGCCGGGACTTCCCGAACCGACGACGCCTCGGAGGCGGCGTACCACGACGGCCTTCCGGTCGACCGCACCCTCTGGCAGCGGCTCAGCGACTCCGCAGCCGACTTCCTCGTTTCCGAGGCGGCTCTCGACGCCGTACTCGAGCCCACTTCCTGACCGCAGCCGGCAAGGACTCGGACGTGACCCAGGTATCGCTCGACACCATCGAGTCGACGACCCACCGGGCGCTGGTGCGCCACGGGTGCCGGGACGACATCGCCGCACACGTCGCCAACGCCGTCCGGGTCGCCGAGGGCAACGGCAACCGGATCTGCGGCCTCTACTACCTCGAGAGCTACTGCCGGCAACTCGAGACGGGCCGCATCGACGGCGACGTCGACCCGGTCGTGTCGGTCGACCGCCCCGGCACCGTACGCGTGGACGGACGACTCGGTTTCGCCCAGTCGGCGTTCGCCGCCGCCTTCCCGCATGCCGTCGCCTCGGCCCGATCCAACGGGATCTGCGGCCTCTCGGTCGAGCACACCCACACCGCCACGTCGCTCGGCTACTTCACCGAACAGTTCGCCCGCGAGGGCCTGCTGGCCATCGGTGCCACGAACGCAACGCCACGGGTTGCGCCACCGGGCGGCTCGAGGGCGGTGCTCGGCACCAACCCGTTCGCCATGGCCGTGCCCGACGGGGAGGGCGGAATCGCCTTCCAGTTCGACTTCAGCACCAGCGCCGTCGCACTCGGCAACATCACCATGGCGGCGGCGGCCGGCGAAGAGATCCCGTCGGGATGGGCGCTGGACTCCGAGGGCAACCCGACGACCGACCCCGATGCGGCGCTCGGCGGCTCGCTGCTCTCGGCCGGTGGCTACAAGGGCTACGGCCTGGGCCTGATGGTCGAGGTCCTCGCCGCCGGCCTGACCGGCTCCCGCCTCAGCCTCGACGTACCCCCGCTCAAGGCACCCGAGGGCCCACCCCACGACCTCGGCCAGTTCTACGTCGTGATCGACCCGGAGGGCTACAGCGGCGACGGCTTCAGCGAGCGCCTGACCGCCCTGGCTGCCGCGATCGCCGAGCAGCCGGGTACCCGTCTGCCGGGTACAGGTCGGGTGGCGTCCGATGACGTCGACCTCGAGCCGGATCTCTGGGAAACCACGCAGGCGCTCGCCGGCAACTGAGAGAGGACGCCATGGACAGCGCCACGGCCATCACCAACCTGCTCCACCGCTATGCCGAACTCTTCGATGCCGGCGACCACGAGGCCTGTGCCGACCTGTTCGCCCACGCCCGCATCGTCCTCGACCCGAAGGCCCCGCTGGTGGTCGACCGCGACGGGCTGTTGGACCTCTGGCGGTCAATCGTGATCCTCCACGAAGACGGCACGCCGCGCACGCAGCACGTCGTGACCAACCCGATCCTCGACATCGACGAGGCCGACGGCACGGCCACCTGCCGCAGCACCTACACCGTGCTCCAACAGGTCGACGACGGGCCGCTGCAAGCCGTGGCCGCCGGCCGCTACCACGACCGCTTCGAGCGGGTGGACGGCGAGTGGCGCTTCTGCGAACGGGACTACTCGCGGCTCGACCTCGTCGGCGACGTGGGCCGGCACCTGCGCAACGTGCCCCGACCCTGAGGCGTTCCGCTGACCGTCGGGTCAGCCCTCGACGGCGGCGGCGTGCGCCGTGATCCGCGTGGCGTTGCCGTTGTCGCCCGCCAGCCAGTGGCGACGGCAACGCAACTCGTAGGTGACCTGGTGGTCGTCGGGATCGTCGACGAGGAACAGCTCACCGTCGTAGACCTGCACGCCATCGACCAGTCGGGCGTTGTGGGTGGCCCGCCCACCGCACCAGCAGCGGGCCTCGACCTGGGTCTCGGCGGATTCGTCGGCCAACTCGAGGAGCCGCTTCGTGCCCACGAACAACTCCCCCTGGAAGGACGTGAGCAGGCCGAAGGCGAAGACGTCGGCACCCAACTCGTCGACGACCCGCGCCAGTTGGCCGACCTGGGCCGCGGTGTAGAACTGCGCCTCGTCGCAGACGACGTAGTCGAGGCTGCCGTGACGCTCGACCATCGCCAGCGCCAACTCGTAGAGGTCGAGTCGTGGACCCACCTCGACGGCGTCGGCGGAGACGCCGAGGGCGCTCGAGACCTTGCCGTCGGCCCGGTCGAGTTGGCTGCACAACAGGCCGTTGAGCCCGCGGGACGACAGGTTGTGGTGGATCTGGAGGGCGAGCGTGCTCTTGCCCGACCCCATGGTCCCGTACGAGAAGCGCAGCCTGGCCATCAGGCGCCCCGCTGCATCACGAGCACCCGCTGGTGGCACCGCAGTCGGTGCACACGTAACAGGATCCGGCCCGGCGCATGGCAATGCCGCACATCATGCAGAGCGGGGCGTCGGTCGCCGACCCCGTCGACAACTGGGCGGCGAACTGGGCGACGGACGGCACCGACGGCGGGTCAGGCGGCACGTCATGGCCCTGGCGCGTCTCGGTGGCGGCCTCCTCGACACCCGGGAGCGTGGGCTGGCTGCGCTCGCCGGTTGTGAGGATGTTGAGTTCGGCCCGCTCCTCGGGCGTGAGGTACTCGACCGCCAGGCGCCGGAACAGGTAGTCCATGAGGCTCGTGGCAATCCGCAGGTCGGGATCGTCGGTCATGCCGGCCGGCTCGAAGCGCATGCCCGTGAACGCCTCGACGAACGCACGAAGCGGCACGCCGTACTGGAGCCCGTGGCTGAGGGAGATGGCGAAGGCGTCCATGATCCCGGCCAGGGTCGAGCCCTGCTTGGAGACCCGCACGAAGATCTCACCGGGCCGACCGTCCTCGTACTCGCCGACGGTCACGAAGCCCTTGCAGTCGGCGACCCGGAACTCGAACGTGAGCGAGCGCCGGGACCTCGGCAGCCGACGGCGCACCGGCTCGGACGCGACGACCGAAGAGACAGCGTCGGCCACCGCCGCCTGTGGCCGGGTGGCCTCGCTGCCCGTGCCCAGGGGCTGGCCGACCTTGCAGTTGTCGCGGTAGATGGCGACCGCCTTGAGGCCGAGTCGCCATGACTCGAGGTAGAGCTCCTCGACATCTTCGACCGAGACGTCCTCGGGCATGTTGCAGGTCTTGGAGATGGCGCCCGACAGGAACGGCTGGACGGCTCCCATCATGCGGATGTGCCCCATGTGGTGGATGGCATGGTCACCCATCGATGTGGCAAACACGTCGGCGTGTCGGGGCTCGAGGTCGGCACACCCGGCCACCGAGTGCTCCCGGTCGATGTGGTCGATGATCGCCGCCACTGTCTCGTCGTCGTAGCCAAGGCGCTCGAGTGCCCGGGGAACGGTCCGGTTGACGATCGACATGGTGCCGCCACCGACCAGGCGCTTGGTCTTGACGAGGCCCAGGTCGGGTTCGATGCCGGTGGTGTCGCAGTCCATGAGGAGGCCGATGGTGCCGGTGGGCGCCAGCACCGTTGCCTGACTGTTGCGGACCCCGACCCGTTGGGCCAGGGCGCAGGCTTCGAACCACGCCTCGCGCCCGGCCTCCACGAGGACCGGCGCCGCCGACTCGTCGAGAAGTTCGGCCGCCTCGCGGTGCTGGTCGAGGACACGCAGCATCGGTTCGCGGTTGGCCTCGTAGCCGGCGAACGACCCCATGCGGTCGGCCAGGCGGGCCGAGATGCGGTAGGCGTGGCCGGTCATCAAGGAGGTGATCGCCGCGGCCACCGACCGTCCCTCGTCGCTGTCGTAGGGCAGGCCGAGTGCCATGAGCAGGGCGCCCAGGTTGGCGTAGCCAAGGCCGAGTTGCCGGAAGGCCCGGGTGGTCTCGGCGATGGGCTCCGTCGGGTAGTCGGCGTTGCCGACGAGGATCTCCTGGGCGGTGAAGACGACCTCGACGGCGTGCAGGAACCCCTCGACGTCGAACCCGCCGATGGCGTCGGTGTCCCCGTCCTGCTCGCCGAGGAACGACAACAGGTTGAGGCTGGCGAGATTGCAGGCCGAGTTGTCGAGGTGGACGTACTCACTGCATGGATTGCTTGCGGTGATCCGTCCGGTGTTGGAGGCCGTGTGCCACTGGTTGATGGTGGTGTCGAACTGGAGACCCGGGTCGGCGCACTCCCAGGCTGCCTCGGCGACCTGGCTGAACAGGCGACGGGCCTCCAGGGTGTCGATGACGGAGCCGTCGGTTCGCGCCGTGAGGTCCCAGTCGGCGTCGTCGACGACGGCCTGCATGAACTCGTCGGTGACCCGGACCGAGTTGTTGGCGTTCTGGTACTGGATCGAGTGGGAATCGGACCCGTCGAGGCCGACCTCGAAGCCGGCGGCCTCGAGCGCCCGCAGCTTGTGCTCCTCGCGGGCCTTGCACCAGATGAACTCCTCGACGTCCGGGTGGTCGGCGTCGAGAACGACCATCTTGGCGGCCCGCCGGGTCTTGCCACCGCTCTTGATGGTGCCCGCCGATGCGTCGGCTCCCCGCATGAAGCTGACCGGGCCACTGGCTGCGCCACCTCCCTTGAGGGTCTCCCGCGACGAGCGGATGCGGCTCAGGTTGACGCCGGCGCCCGACCCGCCCTTGAAGATGATGCCCTCCTCGACATACCAGTTGAGGATGGAGGTCATCTGGTCGTCGACGGAGAGGATGAAGCAGGCCGATGCCTGCTGCGGCGTGTCGGGCACGCCGATGTTGAACCAGACCGGCGAGTTGAAGGCGGCCTTCTGCGTGACGATCAAGTGCTTGAGTTCGTCGGCGAATGCGCTCGCCTCGTCGTCGTCGACGAAGTAGCCGTCGCTCTCGCCCCAGGCGGCAATGGTGTCGGCCACCCGGTCGGCGACCTGGCGCAGCGAGGACTCCCGCTCCGACGTGCCGAGCTTCCCCCGGAAGTACTTCTGGGCAAGGATGTTGGTGGCGTTGATCGACCAGGTCGTGGGCACCTCGACATCGGCCTGCTCGAAGGCGACGGAGCCGTCCCGGTGGTCGACCAGGCGGGCATCGCGGTGCTCCCACCTGATGCCGTCGTACGGATGCGTTCCCGCCTCGGTGAACATCCGCTGGATGCCGAGTACTCCACGTTCGGGCATCAGGGTCATCTTCGTCCAACCGTCTTCCGCTCGATCACCTGTCCGGGCTCCCCCAACACTACGGGCGGGGCATGACCCGACCCGGGGATCATCGCTCCCATTCGTGCCACCACCCTAGGAACGTGGTCCTGTGGACGGGAAGGGCATGAGTTGTGGAAATGGCGGTGGACGAACTCCGACTTCTCCACAGCCGTCCACAGGCCCCCACCAGCCCCGGGTGGGCGGACGACGGGTACCGTCGGGACGTGCAACAGGTGTTCCCCCGCTCCGACATGGACGACGTCGACCCGGTCGCGGCCTACCACGATGTCGACCGTCCCGCCCCCGCGGGGCGACCGTGGGTCCTCGTGAACATGGTTGCCTCGGTCGACGGGGTCACCGCCGTCGACGGACGATCGGGACCGCTGGGCGGCGAGGCCGACCATCGGCTCCTGGGCGTGGTGCGCGGCCTGGCCGACGTGGTACTCGTGGGCGCAGGGACCGTGCGGACCGAGGGCTACGGCCCGCCCCGCACGCCCGTCGTCGAGGTGGGCGAACGCCGGGCCGACCGGGGCCAGGCAGTGCGCCCCCGGCTGGCCGTGGTGTCGGGCAGCGCCGACCTTGACCCGTCCGCTGCGCTGTTCGCCGATCGGAATCCCGACGACCCGCCACCGCTCGTCTACACGTCGACCGACGTGCCGCCCGACCGGCTCGTGGGCCTTTCCGGGGTGGCCGAGGTCGTAGCAACTGACGGTGCGCTCGACGTCGCCGCCGTGGTGGCCGACCTGTACGACCGGGGGGTGGGGATCGTGCTGTGCGAGGGCGGACCAGGCCTCGTCGCCCAACTCTGCTCCGCCGGCCTGGTCGACGAACTCTGCCTGAGCGTGTCGCCGCTCGTCGTGGGGGGTGGATCGGGACTGCTGGCAGGAGCGCCGTTGCCCACCCCGACGTCGCTGCGGTTGGCACATGTCCTGGCCGCCGACGACTTCCTCTTCTGCCGCTACCTCGCCTGCTGACAGGGCGCCAGCGTCAGCCACCGACCGGCAGCACGATGCGTTGGCCGGGATGGAGCAGTGCCCCGCCCGCAGCATCGCTCAGGCGGTCGACGGTGTGGCGCACGTCGATTCCCTCCGGGGTGAACCTCTCGGCGATGGCCCAGAGGGTGTCGCCGGGCTGCACGACGTAGACGACCGGCTCGCCGACCGCCCCGGCGGGTGCACCACCCGGCGTGCCCGTGGCCCGGCCGGCCAACTCGTCGGCGACGAGGGTGCCGCTGAAGACCGTGGTGGCCAGAACGAGTGCGGCCACCAGCCGGCGCCGCCGGTAGACGCCGGCCGGGGCGACGCGGAGGGTGCCGAGGGGACGGAGGTCGAGCCGCGACGTGACGGTGGGGTGGGGTACGAAGGTCGTGGTCATGGTGCTCATCCTCTCCGTGGGGTGTGACAGTCCTTTTCGAGGGTGCTTGACTTGGAACGCCTGTTCGGGGAACATGTGTACGACGAACATCCGTTCGATATCGATACACTCTATCGAACACCTGTTCGATGTCAACCCCCAACCCGATCGCAACCCAGAACCCAGGCAGACCCAGGAAGAGAGGCCACCATGACCGGGACCACGCTCACCCCCCGCCAGCAGCAGATCCTCGAACTCATCGACCGCCACACCCGCGAGCGGGGCTATCCGCCGTCGGTGCGCGAGATCGGCGACGAGGTCGGCCTCACCTCCCCCTCCACGGTCCACTCACACCTCGGCACGCTCCAGGACAAGGGCTACCTCTGGCGCGACCCCAGCAAGCCCCGCGCCATCGAGGTCCGCCTCGATCCGGCCTCCGGTGCACCCGTCGACCGGGGCACCGTGCGCCACGTCCCGCTGGTCGGCGACGTGGCCGCAGGCACCGACGTGCTCGCCCACGAGAACGTCGAGGAATCGGTCCCCCTCCCCGCCGACTTCACCGGCGACGGCGAACTGTTCATGCTCCGGGTCCGTGGCGACTCGATGATCGACGCCGGCATCTTCGAGGGCGACTTCGTCGTGGTGCGGTCCCAGCCCACGGCCGACGACGGCGACCTCGTGGTGGCCGGCATCAACGACGGCGAAGGCACCGTCAAGCACTTCCGACGCGACGGCAGCCACATCCTGCTGCGGGCGTCCAACCCCGACCACCAGGACCTGCGCTACCCGGCTGACGAGGTATCGATCTTCGGCCGCGTGGTCACCGTCCTGCGCCGGCTCTGAGCGCCGGTTCCCCTCCCCTCCGGGAGTCGGCGCTCAGACGCCCCTTTCGAGGAGCTCCCGCAACGCCGAGAAGCTCGCCTCCAGCGTCGACCGCCCGAGGTGCTCGTCGGCCATGTGGGCGACGGTCGGGTCCCCCGGCCCGAAGTTCACCGCCGGCATCCCGTGCTCGCTGAAGAACGCCACGTCGGTCCAGCCCAGCTTTGCCCGCACCTCGAGCCCCGACCGTTCCACGAGCGTCGCCAACAGCGGGTGCCCGAGCCCCGGGAGGGCCGCCCCGCCGTGGTCCACGAGCTCGACCGTGTCGCCGTCGTCGAGGAACGGCGTCAGCACGTCGCGTACGTGGGCCTCCGCTTCGGCAGCGCTGCGGTCGGGTGCGTAGCGGTGGTTGACCTGCAGCACCAGTTCGTCGGGGACCACGTTCCCCGACACGCCGCCCTCGACGTGCACGGCCTGGAGCACCTCGCGGTAACGGCAGCCGTCGACCTCGGGCTCCCGGTACCCGTAGGCGTCGAGCGCCGTCAGGAGGCCCCCGGCCCGGTGGATGGCGTTGCGACCCATCCACGGTCGGGCCGTGTGGGCCCGCACGCCCCGGAGCCGGACCTCGAACCGCATCGTGCCCTGGCAGCCCGCCTCGATGGCGCCTGCCGTGGGCTCGCCAAGGATCGCCGCGTCACCCGCCAACATGTCGGGGACCTCGGCGAAGACCTCCAACAGGCCGCTGTACTCGCGGGCGACCTCCTCGCGGGCGTAGAACACCCACGTCACGTCCACCGCCGGCTCGACGATACTGCGAGCCAGTTCGAGCATGACGGCCAGACCGCCCTTCATGTCAGCCGATCCCAGCCCCCACAGGGTGTCGCCGTCGATGCGGGCACGCTGCCCGTCTCCTCCCTCGGTCCCCGGGACGGTGTCGGTGTGGCCGGCGAGGACCAGCCGGTGCGGCCGACCGAGGCCGGTTCGGGCGACGAGGTTGTCGCCAATCCGATCGACGGCCAGGCCCGGTACGGCGCGCAAGCCGGCCTCGAGGTGCGCCACGAGGGCGGCCTCGTCGAAGCTGACCGACGGGATGTCGACCAGTTCGGCGGTGAGGGCCAGGAGGTCGGTCATGGGCGGTGACGGTTCGTCGGATCCGGGCGCGCTCAGGTGGTGACGCCGTGGGTGCGGAGGATGTCGTTGAGCGCCGACTTGTCGTGGCGCTCCCCCTCCTCGAGGTGCCGCAGCACCAGCACGCACGGCAGCCCGAACTCGCCACCCGGGAACGACCTCAGGCGGGTGGCCTGCACGGCCACGCACCATGGCGGAATCTCGCCCCGGCCCAACTCGTCGCCGGTCTGGGCGTCGATGACGGGGATCGACCCGGTGAGGACGGCACCGGCACCGAGGACCACGCCGTCGCCCACCCGGGCACCCTCGGCCACGATGCAGCGGCTCCCGATCAGGCACTCGTCGCCAACGACCACGGGAACGGCGGTGGGCGGCTCGAGCACGCCGCCGATGCCGACGCCGCCCGAGAGGTGTACGTTGCGGCCGATCTGGGCACAGGAGCCGACCGTGGCCCAGGTGTCGACCATGGTGCCGTCGCCCACGTAGGCACCGATGTTCGTGAAGCTCGGCATCAGCACGACGCCGGAGCCCTGGTAGCTGCCCCAGCGGGCCATGGCGCCCGGCAGCACCCGCACGCCGCGCGAGGCGAAGTCGCGCTTGAGCGGGATCTTGTCGACGAACTCGAATGGGCCGACCTCGCTGGTCTCCATCTTCGCCTGCTTGAACAACAGGAGGATGGCCAGCTTCAGCCACTCGTTGACGACCACGCCGTCGGGGCCGGGTTCGGCCACGCGGGCTTCGCCACGGTCGAGCAGCTCGATCGCCCCGTGGATGGTGGCGTTGGCGTCGGCGTCGTCGGGCTCCAGGGAATCCCGGTTCGCCCAGAGCTCTTCGATGCGGGACTGCAGGTCGGACATGGTCGACAGGCTACCGACCGGCCCCCCGGCCATCGGGTTGCTTTGCCTGGTGTCAGCATCGAGCGTCAGTGTCTGGGGTCAGACACGGCCGGCTCGCTCGGCGACGAGGTCCAGCCGGTCGTCGGTGGCCACGGCGGCGATCCGGACGTGGCCGGCGCCGTCCGGTCCATAGAACTCTCCCGGACTCACGACGATGCCGAGCGTCTCGGCCAGCCGGCGGGTGAGGGCCCAGGCGTCCCCGTCCGGTGCGGCCACCCAGAGGTAGAAGCCGCCCTGCGGCATGGTCGCCCCAATTCCCAGGTTGCCGAGGAGACCCACGAGGCGTTCCAGGCGTCCGTGGTAGCGGGCCGCCTGGGCCTCGACGTGGGCCTGGTCCGCGAGCGCCGCCGCTCCGGCCGCCTGGGCCGGGCCGGGGATCATGAAGCCCTGGTGCCTCCGGACCTCACGCAGGTAGTGGACGAGTTCGGCGTCGCCGGCGTAGTAGCCGACCCGCAGGCCGGCCAGGTTCGAGCGCTTCGACAGCGAGTGCACGGCCAGGACCCCGTCGGAGCCGTACCGGAGCACCGAACGGGGCTCGCCGTCCCACGTGAACTCGACATAGCACTCGTCGCTGAGGACCGGGACGCCGCGTTCCCTCCCCCACTCCGCCGCCGCACCGAGGTCGTCGAGGGCACCGGCCGGATTGCCCGGAGTGTTGACCCAGAGGCAGAGGGCCCGCTCGGCATCGGCCTCGTCGATCGCCGACAGGTCCAGCCGCCAGTCGGCATCGACGGATACCGGAACGGCCCGGCATCCGGCCAGGTCGGCACCCATCGCATAGGAGGGATACGAGATCGACGGGTACAGGACCGTGTCGCGGAACGGATCGCGGAGCCGCAGCACCTGGGGGAGGCCAACCACCAGTTCCTTGGACCCGATGCAGGCGCCCACCTGCGCCGGGTAGAGGACCACGTCGAGGCGCCGGTCGAACCAGCCGCAGACGGCGTCCAGCAGGTCGGCGCTCCCAACCGACGGAGGGTAGGGCCGGGCCGGGTCCGTGGCGGCACCCAGTGCCTCGGCGACGACGGCCGGCACCGGGTCGCACGGCGTTCCGATCGACAGGTCGACGGCACCACCGGGGAGGCCTTCGGCGACGGCCCGGGACTCGTCGAGCAGGTCATAGGGGTAGGGCGGCGGCACGTACCCGCCGGCGCTCCCCGGATCGCCCGAGGCCACCTCAGTCACCGCCCGGCCTCGCCGTCGTCGCCGGAGGCGAACTCGGCGAGCCGCCCCACCGAACCCTCGTCCAGGCGCACCCACAGGCGCCAGCCCGCCTCGTCCGACGACTCGTCGAGCACCTCGCCCTCACGATGGGCCATGGCCAGGGCATCACCCCGGTCGAACGGCACCAACAGCGACACGACTCGGGTGGATGCCCGCAGGCGTCGCCCGATGGTGGCGAGGAGATCCTCGATCCCCTCCCCGGTGACCGCCGAGACCGCCACGGCGCCCTCCTCCCGCTCGGCCAGCCGGGCGGCCGCCACCGGGTCGGCGTCGGCCTTGTTGAAGGCGTAGAGCTCGGGCACGGCGTCGGCGCCGATCTCCCGGAGGACCGCCCGAACGGCGTCGATGTCACCGTAGGGATCGGGGGCGGAAGCGTCCACGACATGGACCAACAGGTCGGCGTCGACCACCAAGTCGAGCGTCGAACGGAAGGCCTCGACCAGCTGGTGGGGCAGCTTGCGGACGAAGCCGACGGTGTCGGTCAGGAAGATGGCCTCGCCACCGGGGAGCTGCAGGCGCCGTGTGGTGGCGTCGAGCGTGGCGAAGAGGCGGTCCTCGACCAGGACTCCGGCGTCGGTCACGCGGTTCAGAAGGGTGGACTTGCCGGCGTTCGTGTAACCGACGATGGCAACCGAGCGGTTGCTGGTGTGGCGCCGCCTCTTCGACTGGGTGGCCCGGTTCCTCCGGATGCGCACCAGGTCCTGTTCGAGCCTGCGGACCCTGCGCATGAGGCGCCGCCGGTCGACCTCGAGCTGGGTCTCGCCCGGGCCGCGGGTTCCGATGCCGCCGGCCTGTTGGCTGAAGGTCCGGCCCGAGCGCCGCAGGCGAGGCAGGCGGTAGCGCAGCTGTGCCAACTCGACCTGTGTCCGACCGGCCAGGCTGCTGGCGTTCTGGGCGAAGATGTCGAGGATCACTGCGGTGCGGTCCAGCGCCGTCCGCTTCAGGATGGTCTCGAGGTTGCCCTGTTGCGCCGGCGTGAGCTCGTTGTCGAACACGACGGTGTCGGCGTCGTGGTGTTCGGAGATGTCGCGGATCTCGGCGGCCTTGCCGCTGCCGACGTAGGTGGCGATGTCGGGGGCGTCCCGTTGCTGGAGGACCCGGGCCACGGGGTCGGCGCCTGCCGTGTCGACGAGGCGTGCCAGTTCGTCCATGGAGGCGTCGACCTCGTCGGGGTCGACGCGGCCCAGCGCCACGCCGGCCAGCACGATGCGCTCACGGAAGGCACGGTCGATGAGGCCACGGGTCTCGCCGCCGAACTCGCCGAAGGCGCCACGGTGCGCCGACTCGTCAGGAGCCCCTTCGTCGGCCCCGAGGTTCTCCTCGACCAGGCCGTCGTCCCAGTCGTCAGCCATGCGCGATCGCGTGGTCGCCGATGTGGACGGACGAGCCGGTCAGGCGGATCGTGGCGCCCAGACTGACGACCGCACAACCGCCCGGCATCCGGACCTCCACGTCGGTTCCGACGAGCCCCCAGGCGTGGAAGAGGTGGACGGCGGCACAGGCACCACTGCCACAGGCCTCGGTGAGGCCGGCGCCCCGCTCCCACGGGCGGAGGCGGATCGTGGCGGCGTCGAGCACCTGCACCAGGTGGACATTGCACCCCTCGGGTTCGAAGAACGCCTCAACGACCGGCCCCACGGTTCCATGGTCGACGGCATCGACGTCCTCAACCTGGATCATCAGGTGCGGGTTCCCCAGGTCGACCGTGCCGCTGCGGATCGGGGTCGGACCACCGAGGTCGACGGTCAGGCCATCGGTGTCGTGCCCGGGTCCGGCGGAACCCATGTCGACGGTGGCGGAGACCTCGACATCGTCGGGGCCGCCGTCGACGACGATCCGGCGGGGGCCGGCCGGCGTGTCGACGGTCAGTTCCAGGCCGGTGCTACCGGTGGCCCGTGCGACGGCCTGGGCGAAGCAGCGCATCCCGTTGCCGCTCACCTCGGCAGGACTGCCGTCGCTGTTCACGAGCGTGAACGAGAGGCCCTCGGAGGAGCCGGTCCAGGGCGTCCCGAAGACAAGGCCGTCGGCGCCGATGCCGTGCTCGCGGTCACAGAGGCGCCGGGCCAGGTCGGGAGCATCGGCCGGCACCTCGTCGATGAGCGCGACGAGGAAGTCGTTGCCGAGGCCGTGGTGGTGGGTCAGCCGCACGGTGCCATTCTCACCCACCGGCGAGCCGCCGCCACCCCCGGTTCCCGGACGCTCACGGTGCGCAGGTGTCGAACGACGCCAGGAGGTCGTCGAGCACGGCCAGCGGGTCTTCCCCCACGTCGAGCCACGTGATCCGGGGGTCCCGGCGGAACCACCGCTCCTGCCGACGGGCGAACCGGCGCGTGGCGGCCACCGCATCCTCCACCGCCTCGTCGAGGGTGCACTCGCCGCGCAGGTGCGCCGCCAACTCCCGGTAGCCGAGCGCCTGCGCGGCGGTGTGGGAGAAGCCGCCGAACCCCGCCAGCAGGCCGACGACCTCCTCGAGGAATCCCTCGTCCATCATCCGGGCGAACCGTTCGGTGATCCGCTGGTCGAGGAGGTCATGAGGGAGGCGCAGGCCGACCTGGGTGAACGGCGTCTCGGAATACCGGTCGAGGCCCGGTCCGAAGGACGAGAACGGCCGCCCGGCACCGAGCGTGACCTCGAGGGCCCGCAGCACCCGGCGACGGTTCGTCGGCTCCATGCGCCCAGCCGCCACCGGATCCGAATCGGAGAGGCGCCGGTACAGGAGGAGCGTGTCGGGTTCGGCCTCCAGTTCGGCCCGTACCTCCCCGTAGCGGCCCGGAATCTCGAGGTCGTCGACCACCGACCGGATGTGGAGCCCGGTGCCGCCGACGAGGACCGCCCGACAGCCCCGCCCCGTGATGTCCTCGAGGGCCGCCCGGGCGGCGGCCTGGAACGTCGAGACCGTGTACTCCTCGGAGGGGTCGGCCACGTCGAGGAGGTGGTGGGGCACCTCGGCCCGCCTACCGGCCCCTGGCGTGGCCGTTCCGATGTCCATGCCCCGATAGAGCGCCATGGAGTCCATCGAGACCAGTTCGACCTCCGGTCGCCGACGGGCGACCTCCAGGGCCAGGGCCGACTTGCCCGAGGCGGTGGGCCCGACCAGGACCAGGTGCCCGTTTGGGTGGGCGGACGCCGACCCCTGTCCCGACCCTGCGTTGGGGTGGACCACGGCCGCTCCCCCACCCATCCTCAAAGCGAGGCGACCGGGATCCGGCGGCGGTGGCGTGGCGATGCCGTGACCTCGAGCAGTTCACCGAACAGGTAGTGGCTCGCGGCACCCGTGATCCGGACGTCGGCGTAGGCACCGGTGCGCAGGCCCTCGGCGGCCGGCAGATGCACCAGCCTGTTCTGCCGGGTTCGGCCGGTGACCTGGTCGGGCTCCCGCTTGGAGGGGCCCTCGACCAGGATCTCCTCGGTCCGACCGACACGGGCCTCGTGGCTGCGGCGGGACGAGCGACGCAGAACCCGTTGGAGCCGCTCGAAACGCTCGACGCAGAGGGCATGGTCGACGAACTCATCCTCGAGGTCGGCTGCCTCGGTGCCAGGTCGGGGCGAGAACACGAAGGCGAAGGCCGAGTCATACCCGGCCTCGGCGGCCACCTCCAGCGTCGACTCGAAGTCGGCATCGGTCTCGCCGGGGAAGCCGACGATGACGTCGGTCGAGACGGCAAGGTCTTCGATGCCGGCCCGGGCGGCGGCCAGGCGCTCGAGGTAGCGCTCGGCGGTGTAGCCGCGGTGCATGGCGGCCAGCACCCGGTCGCTGCCGGACTGGAGCGGCAGGTGGAGATGTTCGCACACCGAGGGCGTCTCGGCCATGGCGGCGATGGTCTCGGGCCGTAGGTCCTTGGGGTGCGGGCTGGTGTAGCGCACACGGCGGATGCCCTCGACGGCGCCCACCTCGCGCAGGAGGTCCGCGAACAGGGGTCGGGGACGGCGGCGCCCCTCGAGGACCCAGCGCTCACCGGCCTCGAAGGCATCGGCGGACCCGGCGTCGATCGACCGCAACCTGGTGGTGAGGTCGCGGCCGTACGAGTTGACATTCTGTCCCAGCAGGGTGACCTCGGTGACCCCGTCTGAGGCCAGACCCTCGACCTCGAGCACCAACTCGCCGAAGGGGCGGCTGATCTCGGGTCCCCGCACCGCCGGGACGATGCAGAAGGCACACGAGTTGTCGCAGCCAATCTGGATGGTCACCCAGGCGCAGTGGTCGGCGTCGCGTTTCGTGGGCAGCGCAGACGGGAAGGCGTCGGCGGCGTCGCGCACGGTCTCCTCGAGGATCTCCATCACGGGTCCGTGCCGTCGAGCGTGGGCGAGGAGCTCGGTGGCCCGGTGCACGTTGTGGGTGCCGAACACGACGTCGACGTGTGCGGCCCGCTGCTGGATGAGCTCGCGGTCCTTCTGGGCCAGGCAACCGGCCACGGCCACCTGCAGGTCGGGCCTCTCCTCCTTGAGCGCCTTGAGGTTGCCCAGGGCTCCGTAGAGCTTGTTGTCGGCGTTCTCCCGGATGCAACAGGTGTTGAGGACGATGACATCTGCCTCCGCCTCCGAGGCGGCCTCGATCAGCCCGTCGGCCTCGAGCAGGCCGGCGATGCGCTCGCTGTCGTGCACGTTCATCTGACACCCGTAGGTCCGCACCGCATAGGTCCGGGCGCGGCCGGCAGGGGCGCCATCAGTGGGGAGGGCTGCGTCCGGGGGCGTGGCGTCCACGCCCGACAGGCTACGGCCGGGCCGGCCGCCGTGTGACGGCCGGGACCGGTGGGCGCTCAACTGTCGAGGCTGATGGGCAGGTCGTCGGCCTCGCTGAAGGCGCCGTTGTCGGAGGCGCTGTTGTCGGAGGCGCCGCCGGTGATCTCGCCGGTGGCCTCGTCGACGACCGGTGCCTCCTCGGACTCGACCGGATTGACCTGGCGCCAGATCCGGTCGCTGATCTCGACCATCAGCTCGGGACTCTCGGCGAGGAACTTCTTGGAGTTCTCGCGGCCCTGGCCGAGCTGCTCGCCGCCGTAGGTGTACCAGGCGCCCGACTTGTCGACGACGCCCAGGTCGACGCCCAGGTCGAGCACCGAGCCCTCGCGGCTGATGCCCCTGCCGTACATGATGTCGAACTCGGCCTGCCGGAACGGCGGGGCGCACTTGTTCTTGACGACCTTGACCCGGGTGCGGTTGCCGACCATCTCGACGCCGTCCTTGATGGCCTCGATGCGGCGGATGTCGAGGCGGACCGAGGAGTAGAACTTGAGCGCCCGGCCGCCGGGCGTGGTCTCGGGCGAGCCGAACATGACGCCGATCTTCTCGCGCAGCTGGTTGATGAAGATGCAGATGGTCTGGGACTTGTTGAGGTTGGAGGTGAGCTTGCGCAGGGCCTGCGACATGAGCCTCGCCTGGAGGCCCACGTGGGCGTCGCCCATCTCACCCTCGATCTCCGCCCGGGGGGTGAGCGCCGCCACGGAGTCGATGACGACCACGTCGAGCGCCCCGGAGCGGATGAGCATGTCGGTGATCTCGAGGGCCTGCTCGCCGGTGTCGGGCTGGGAGATCAGGAGCTCGTCGACGTCGACGCCGATGGCCCGGGCGTAGACCGGGTCCATGGCGTGCTCGGCGTCGACGTAGGCGCAGATGCCGCCGTTGCGCTGCGCCTCGGCCACGACGTGGGTGGCGAGGGTGGTCTTTCCCGACCCCTCGGGGCCGAAGATCTCGACCACCCGCCCGCGGGGCAGGCCACCGATGCCGAGCGCCAGGTCCAGAGCCAGCGCCCCGGTGGAGACGGTCTCGATGGCCAGCGAGGCCTTGGCGCCCATCTTCATGACGGCGCCGGTGCCGAACTGCTTCTCGATCTGGGTCAGCGCCAGGTCGAGGGCCTTGCCCCGACCCTCGCCGTCGACGTTGGTGACGGGGGCGGCGCCGGTGTTCTTGCGAACCTTGCTCATGGTGTGCTCCGTTCCTCAGCTCCGGGATCTGTCCGGTTCTGTTCGCGTGCTGGATCTGTCTGATCGATTGGGGGGACCCTACGAAGGGGGTGTGACAGCCGGTCCAAACCGGTGGTCCGGTGACCCGAATGACAGCAGTGTAAGTGCGAACAGACGTTCGATGCAAGCATTTCCGACGATCCGGTACCGTCGGACCATGAACCGCCCCGAAACCACGCCCGAGACGGACGAGCGACTGCGCGACCGCCTCTCCCCCATGCAGTACCACTGCACTCAGGAGGCCGGCACGGAACAGGCCTTCACCGGTGAGTACTGGGACGAGAAGCGTGCCGGCACCTACCGCTGTGTGGTGTGCGGCGAGGCACTCTTCGACAGCGACACCAAGTACGACTCAAGCTCCGGCTGGCCCAGCTTCTGGGAGCCGCTCACCGAGGGGCTCGTCGACAACCACCAGGACACGAGCCGCGGCATGGTCCGCACGGAGGTCACCTGCGCCTCGTGCGGCGCCCACCTGGGCCACGTATTCCCCGACGGCCCCCCGCCGACCGGCGACCGCTACTGTATGAACTCGGCGTGCCTCACCCTCGACCCCCGCGACGCCTGATCACCCGAGGCTGAACCGCTCCAGCGTCTCGTAGACGGCGCCCTCCGGCAGGGTGCGGCTGCGCACCAAGGACACTGCGCCCACGGGGAACCCCCCGGTGATCGGCGTGCCCACGGTGCCGGGGGGGACCGGCCCCCTGGCCCGCGCCAGCGTGAGGTGCCCCGTGAACGGCCGGTCCTCGGGCGGCTCCCCGAGCCCCGCCGTCGCCGCGACGACAGTTCCCGCGAGGTCGTCAAGGCCGTCCACCGGCACCACCACGATCCGCTTCCCCAGCAGGCGGGTCGCCGGCCCCAGCCCGGCGACGGCCCGCTGCGCCGCCAGATCGGCAAGTGCGCCAGCCACCTCGTCCGGGTCGGATTCGCCCAGGAACCGCAACGTCACGTGCCACTGGTCGGGCCGGGTCCACCGCAGGCCCGGCGCCTCGGGCCGCGGCAACCTCGCCAGCGCCTCCCCCACCTCCTCCGACGGCCAGACCGCCACGAACAACCGCACGGAACCCGTCCCCTAGCCCCCCCGGCGGGCGATCAGGCGTTGGCGGAGGGCGTCGAGCACCGTGATCACCGTGAACTGACGGGTCAGGGTGCGGTCGAACGGGAACACGACCTTCCATGCCTCGACCGCGCCGTCGACGCTGGTCGCCATCCAGACCGTGCCGGGCTTCTCGCCCTCCTGCGGGTCCGGCCCGGCCACGCCGGTGACCGCCACCGACACGTCGGCACCCAGCACCCGGCAGGCCCCCTCCGCCATGGCGACCACGGCCGCCTCCGACACCACCGGTCCCTCGGGCACGCCCAGCAGGCCCCGCTTCACGTCGCCGTCGTAGGCCACGATCGAGCCCCGGAAGGCCCGGCTGGCCCCCGGGATGTCCGTGAGCCGGGTGCCGACCATCCCACCGGTGAGCGACTCGGCCGTGGCGAGCGTGAGTCCCTGCGACACCAGTTCGTCGAGCACCACCGACTCCATGTTCTGGTCGTCGACCCCGAACACGATCGGTCCGACGATCTCCCGTACCCGGGCCTCCTCGTCGGCCAGCACCGCCGCCACCTCGTCCTCGTCGGCGCCCTTGGCGGTGATACGGACCTTGAGTCCCTCCATGCCGCTGGCGAGGAACGCCAGCGTGGGGCCACCCTCGGTGTCGAGGCGGTCGATCTCGTCGGCCAGCACCTCGGCCAGCCCGGACTCCGAGCGGCCCCAGGTGCGCAGGACCCGTGAGCGGATGACGGCGTCGCTGCCGGCCCGGCGATGCAGGTCGGGCAGCACCGTGCCCTCGAGCATGGCCTGCATCTCCCGCGGCACGCCCGGCACCGCGTAGAGCACCTTTCCCCCCACCGGGTCGCCGATCGGGCACACGAGGCCCGGAGCGGTGCCCGGCATCTCGGGGATGGCCGTCGCACCCACGGGCACGTCGGCCTGGCGCAGGTTGTTGGCCGGCATCTGCCGGCCCCGCCCCGAGAACCGCCGCTCGATCTCGGCCACGATCTCCGGGTCGCGCTCCAGCCCGACGCCCATGACCTCGGCCACGACCTCACGGGTGATGTCGTCCTGGGTGGGGCCCAGCCCACCGGTCACGATCACAGCGTCGGAGCGCTCGAGTGCCTCGCGCAAGGCGGCCAGCATCCGTTCCCGGTTGTCGCCCACGGCGGTGTGGCGGTGACAGTCGATGCCGGCCAGTGCCAGTTGCTCGCCGATCCACGCCGAGTTGGTGTCGACGATCTGCCCCAACAGCAGTTCGGTCCCGACGGCGACGACCTCGCAACGCACGATGACTCCCGGAACCGCCGACTCAGGCGCCTGTGGTGCTGGTGGCGCGGCTGCCGTCGGCGAGGTACTGGATGCCGGTGACCAGCGTGAAGGCCACGGCCAGCCACAGCGAGGCCTCGACCACCAGGTCGGCGTCCTCGAGCGGCGGCACCACCGCGAGCAGCAGGGCCACGCCCTGCACGGTGGTCTTCCACTTGGCCGACCTGCGGGCCGGCACGGCGAGCCCCCGCCGCACGAACCACAGCCGGTAGAACGTGATGCCGACCTCCCGCACGGCCAGCAGCGCCACCGGCAGCCAGCCGTAGCGGTCGACCATCACGAGGCAGACCGCCACGCCGATCACGACGACCTTGTCGGCGAAGGGATCGAGGAACGCCCCCCAGCGGCTCACCGTGCCCCGCCGGCGGGCCAGCATCCCGTCGGCCAGGTCGGAGCCGGCCAGCACGGCACCCAGCAGGAACGCCCCCCACGACACGCCGCCCCGGTCCTCGGCGGCCAGCACCATGGCGAACAGGACCGGCGACAGCAGCAGGCGCAACAGCGTGACCAGGTTGGCCGGGCTCACCACCGTGCCGAAGTGCTTGGTCAGGTTCACGCCGCCTCCAGGTCGGGTCCGAGCGCCCCGGTCACCGTCACGGTGCTGAAGCCTCCCACAGGAAGGTCGGACGGGACCACGACCACGCCGTCGATCTCGGGGGCTTCCCGCCAGGTGCGTCCCACGCCCGGCTCGTCCACGAGCACCTCGACCTCACGGCCGATGAGGTCGTCGCGCCGCCTGGACGTGATGCCGTCCTGGAGTTCGCCCAACTCGGACAGCCGCTCGGCGACCAGCCCCTTCGGGACGGCGCCGTCGAGGCCGGCGGCGTACGTCCCCTCCTCCTCGCTGAAGGCGAAGAACCCGCACCAGTCGACGCCGACCTCCTCCACGAACGCCAGCAGGGCGTCGTGGTCCGCCTCGGTCTCGCCCGGGTAGCCCACGATGAAGTTGGACCGGAACACCGCCCCGGGCTCAGCCTTGCGGATCCGGTCGATGCGCTCCCGGAAGCGGTCGCCGTCCCCCCACCTCCGCATCCGACGCAGCAGCGGCCGGGACACGTGCTGGAGCGACAGGTCGAAATACGGGACGCCGGTGGCCAGCACGGCGTCGACCAGCCCGTCGGTCAGGTCCGACGGATAGAGGTAGAGCAGGCGTACCCGGCCGACCCTCTCGGCCACCTTCGCCACCAACGGCACGATCGAACGCTCCCCCACGCCCTGGTCGCGGCCGAACGACGCCAGGTCCTGGGCGACCAGCACGATCTCGCGGGCATCCAACGCATCGACCTCGGCGAGGATCGACCCGACCGACCGGCTGCGCTGCGGGCCCCGGAAGCTGGGGATGGCGCAGAAGCCGCACGAACGGTCACAGCCCTCGGCCACCTTCACGTACGCCCACGGGCGGCTCGACGGCGGCCGGGGCAGGTTCAACAGGTCGAAGGACGGGATCGGCGGCCCGTCGACCTCAGGACGCCGGCCCAGCGAGACCGGCACGCCGAAACCGGCCACCCCGTCGACCTCCGGCAGGGCGACATCGAGTTCATCTCCGTAGCGCTCGGCCAGGCAGCCCGTGACCACCAGCCGGGCGCCCGCCCGCCGCTCGTCGGCCAGCGCCAGCACGACGTCGATCGACTCCCGGCGGGCCTCGTCGATGAAGGCGCAGGTGTTGACCACGATCAGATCGGCGTCGGCCGCCTCCCCCACCGGCGACAGTCCGTCGGCGGCGAGCACGCCCTCGAGCTTGTCCGAGTCGACCTGGTTCTTCGGACAGCCCAGCGTGACGAGGTGGTAGGTCCCAGCGCCCATGATCGGATCAGGCTACGGGCTCGGCGCCCGGCCGCCCGGATCGACGCTCAGGCCGTGGCACCTGTGATGACCATCAAGCCGAGAACTCCGACATAGACGGCAAGAAGGATGGAGGCCTCCCACACCTTGATGGTTCGATAGTCCTTCTTCCCCCAACCAATCAGCCCGAGGATCAGACCCCAGGAGACCACCACCATCGAGAGCAACGTCCAGACCGGCAATCTCGCGACGTCTCCATACGCCTCACCGCCATTCGCGAGGAACACCGCCGCCCCCACGGTGAGGCTGTTGAAGAGGTTGGACCCCAGCAGGTTACCGATGATCAACCCCGTCTCGTTCCGACGGGCGGCAGCCAGCACCGTGACCAGTTCCGGCAGTGAGGTGCCCAAGGCCACGAGGCCGAACCCCACGAAGCCCCCGGTCCAACCCATTGTGTCGGCGATCGAAGTCGCCGAGCGAACCACCAGAAGGGCGAAGCCAACCGTTCCCACCAAGCCGAGCGCTGTCCAGATCCACGGTCTCAACCCCTGCGTGGTGTCGGGGGGTGACACGCCGCCGAAGTCGTCACGCAACCGGATGACGATGACGAGGGCCACCGCCGCAAGCGCAGCCAACCCGATGCCCTTCCAGATCGCCGGTTCGCCCCAGCCGGCGAAGAACGCGAAAACCGTGACACCCACTGCGGAGAACGCAACCTGACGTTTGGCGCCCTCCTCCAGGATGACTCTCCCAACGAGCAACACCGGGATGGCCAGCACAAGGGTCAGGTTGGCGATGTTCGAGCCGACGATGTTGCCCATCGCCAGTGCCGTGCCCTCGGCCCCCTCGGTCAGCGCCGCCAGGGTCGAGACGACCAGTTCCGGGGCGCTCGTGCCGAAACCGATGATGAGGGCGCCGGTCACCACCGTCGAAACCCGCAATCGGGCGGCCACCTGTGCCGCCCCGACCACGAAGCGGTCGGCGGCGATCGTCAGCCCGGCCACGCCGAGCGCAAGGAGCAGGATGTTGAAGACCACGACCCGACGCTACCGGCCGCCGGCCGGCACCTCAGAAGCCCTGTTCGGTGAGATTATCGAGTCCTTCGGCCTCGATGAGCACCTCGCGGGCCTTGGAGCCGGTGGAGGGGCCGACCACGCCGGCCTCCTCGAGCAGGTCCATGAGACGACCCGCCCGGGCGAACCCCACCCGGAGCTTGCGCTGCAGCATCGACGTGGAACCCAGTTGGCTCGACACGACCAGTCGCCGGGCCTCCTCCAGCAACTCGTCGTCGTCGGGTGAGCGACCGACCGGCCGCCGGTGCTCGGCGGTGATGTCGACGAGGCCAGCCGGCGCACCGGAAGCGATCGACCTGCCGTCACCCTCACCCACGAAACCGCCGGCGGCGGTGCTGTCCACCACCGGAGTCTCGTCGGTGACCTCTTCGCCCTGCTGGCCGGCGGCGCCAATGGCCTTGGCCTGCTTGCGCCAGGCCCGCACGATCTGACGCACCTCGTCCTCGCCCACCCAGGCACCCTGGATGCGCTTCGGGGAACTGGAACTGGGGCCGAGCAGGAGCATGTCCCCCATGCCGACCAGGCGCTCGGCACCCTGCTGGTCGAGGATGACCCGGCTGTCGGCGAGGCTCGACGTGGCGAACGCCAGCCGGGCCGGGATGTTGGCCTTGATGAGGCCGGTGATGACGTCGACCGACGGGCGCTGGGTGGCGACGACCAGATGGATGCCGACGGCCCGTGCCATCTGGGCCAGCCGGCAGATCGAGGTCTCGACATCGCGGGCCGCCACCATCATCAGGTCGGAGAGCTCGTCGACGACCACCAGGATGAACGGCATGCTCTGGTAGCGGGTCGGCTCGCCGTCCTCGTCGGTGAGGCCCAGCTGTGCCTCGAGATCGCCGCGGTCGAAGGCGCCGTTGTAGCCGGTGATGTCGCGGAAGCCGCACTGCGACAGCACGTCGTAGCGGCGCTCCATCTCCTTGACCGCCCAGTGCAGGGCGTTGGCCGCCTTCTTGGGATCGGTGACCGGCGCCGTGAGCAGGTGCGGCACGCCCTCGTACTGCCCCATCTCGACCCGCTTCGGATCGATCAGGATCAACCGCACCTGATCGGGCGTGGAGCGGACCAGGATCGAGGTGACGAGGGCGTTGATGCACGACGACTTTCCCGCACCGGTGGCGCCGGCGATGAGGATATGGGGCATCGTCGCCAGGTTGAGCATCACCGGTCGACCGTTGATGTCTCGACCGATGGCCACCTCGAGCGGATGGGTGGCCTTGGCCGCCTCGGCCGACGCCAGGATGTCGCCGAGGACGACGATCTCGCGTTCTTCGTTGGGGACCTCGATGCCGATGGCCCGCTGGCCGGGGATGGGGGCGAGGATCCGCACGTCTGCGGCCGCCAGCTCGTAGGCGATGTCCTTGGCGAGGTTGGTGATGCGTGCGACCTTGACGCCCTCGGCGACCTGCAGGGCGTAGCGGGTGACGGTGGGGCCGACGGTCATGTCGACGAGGCGGGTCTCGACGCCGTGTGCCGCCAGCGCCTCGACCAGGCGGACGCCTCGCGCCTCGACCGCCCTGGCATCGACGTCGTGGGTCGCCCTGCGGGCCAGGCCCCTCGTGGTCGGGACCTTCCAGGGGGACCCGGCGGTCGCCGGACCGAGTTCGATCGTGAGTTGCTCGCCCGTCTGTTCGGTGTCGGCCGGGCCCGTCCGCTTCTTCCTGCGGCGCTTCGGATCCGTCGCCTCGTCGGCGGCCGCCTCGGTGGATGTCGACTCCGGTTCGGTGGCGGGCTCCGGAACGGGTGGTGCCGGTTCGGGAACGTGCAGCACCGGTGCATCGGGGTCTCCCGGTGGCGTCAGGAGGCTCTTGAAGGCGTCGCCGACTGCCCGGCCGACCGGTCGGAGGCCCCTCACCGTGCCGGCCACCGCCTGGCGGGCGGTGGTGCGGGTGATGACGGCAAGCCCCACGAGCACAATGCCGAGGAGGATGAGCACCGCACCCCACCTGGCCACGGCGGCGTCGAGCCCCCCACCGACGCCGAGGCCGATGAGGCCACCGGCGCCTCCCAGGGCGTCGGCGCCGTCGTCGATGCCGGGCGTGTCCCGACCGAGGTGGATCAGTCCGGTGAGACCGGCAAGGCAGAGCACGCCGCCCACGGGCATCCGCTTGGTGATCTCGCCGAACTCGTAGCGCTCGCGGAACATGGCGAAGCCGAGCAGCACCATTGCCACGGGAAGCACCAGCTTGGTGAGGCCGACCGACCAGCTGGCGGCGTCGTCCACCACCCGGCCGACCACGCCGGCCCGGTCGAAGTAGATGGAGAGTCCGGCCAGGAGGCCGCCCAAAACCAGGCAGAGGCCGAGCAGCTCGCTGCCCCGGTCGGCGAACGCCGCACGCAACATGCGCCGGGTGAGGGGATCGCCGTCGGTTCGGGCCGGCGACGAACCGGGCCCGGTCCCTGTGCCCTTGCGGGACTTGGCACCCGTCTTCGGGCGCGCGGACTTGGTGCTCATGGCCCCTTCAACGTACCACCGGGGTGTGACCGGATCGGGGTGCCCCGACCCGCATCGCGGCAGGTCAGCCAGCCTTTCCGAGATCCCCGCGGACCCTTGCCGGGTCTCAGCGCACCTCGACCACCGGAACGAGCGAGGGTCGACGGCCGGTTCGGGACGACACCAACTTCCCGGTGGCCCGGCGTGCACGACGGGCCAGTTCGGCGGGATCGCGCTCTCCGTCGCCAAGGGCCGCTTCGACGGCATCACGGACGGCGGCCGCCACCTCGGCGTGCCACTTCCCCCGCTCGTCGGCGTCCACCCAGCCGCGGCTCTCGATGAAGGGCGACTCGGCGAGACGGCCCCGCTTGCCGTCGACGACGACCCGCACCAGGACGAACCCCTCGCCGGACAGGGCACGCCGCTCGTCGACCAGGTCCTCGCCCAATGCCTGCCCGCGTTCGTCGACCATCACGTACTCGTCGGAGACCCTGCCGACCGGCTCGAGGCCGTGGTCCGTGAGCCGGATCTGGTCCCCGTCGGTGCAGCGCACGACCCGCTCCGGCCGCATGCCCCGCTCCAGCGCCAACTCGTGGTGGGCGACGAGGTGGGCGTACTCGCCATGGACCGGGATGAACAGCTCCGGGTCGGCCGCATCGTGCAGCTCGCGCAACTCCTCGCGCTTTCCGTGCCCCGTGGTGTGGACGCCGAGTTGCCCGCTGTGGACCAGTCGCGCACCTCGTCTGGCCAGGGCGTTGTGGAGACGGGAGATCGCCGCCTCGTTGCCGGGGATCGGATGCGACGAGAACACGATGGTGTCGCCCTCGCCGACGGTCAGGTTCCGGTGCCGTCCCTGCGCCATCTGCGCCAGGGCCGCCCGCGGCTCGCCCTGGGAGCCGGTGCACACCACGCAGGTCCGCGCCGGGTCCAGGTCGTCGATGCCGTCGGCGGTGGCGATCATCTTGTCGGACACCCGCAGCAGGCCGAGCTCACGGGCCAGGGTGACGTTGCGGACCATCGAGGGGCCGAGCACGACGAGCGTCCGGTGTGTGGCCAGGGCTGCGTCGGCGATCTGCTGGATGCGGTGCACGTGGCTGGAGAAGGCGCCGATGATCAGGCGTCGCCCCTCGTTGTCGTCGAACACGCCCCGGAGCACCGGCCCGATCGAGGACTCGCTGGTCGACGATCCGGCCGAATCGGCGTTGGTGGAGTCGGCCAGGAGCAGCCGGATTCCCGGATCGGCGGAGAGCTCCCGCAGGCGGGGAAGGTCGGTGACCCGGCCGTCGACCGGCGTCGGATCCAACTTGAAGTCGCTGGAATGCAGGATCAGCCCCTGCGGGGTCCCGAACAGGGTCATCAGGCCGCTCGGCGTCGAATGCGTGACCGGCAGGAACTCGCAGTCGAACGGACCCACCCGGCGCCGGTCGTGGTCGCCCAGCGCCACCATCTCGGGGAGGCGGATGCCCGCTGACTTGAGTTTGCCCGACACCATTCCGAGCGTGAACGGCGATCCGTAGATCGGGACCTCGACGTGGCGCAGCAGGTAGGGCAGGCCACCGATGTGGTCCTCGTGGGCGTGGGTGACGAGGCAGGCCTCGAGCCGGTCGGCCCGCTCGAGCAGCCAGTTGAAGTCGGGAAGCACCGCATCGACGCCCGGCAGGTCGTCGGGGAACAGCTGTCCGCAGTCGAGCAGGACGATGCGGCCCTCGCACTCCAACGCCGCACAGTTGCGGCCGATCTCTCCGAGGCCCCCGAGGAACGTGAGGGTGACGGGGGCGGCCACGGGACCCGGGATCCGATCCGACTCAGCCGCGGCCGAGGTCGGCGAGCAACCGTCGGGCCTCGTCCTGGAGGCCTTCGGGTTCCGGGCCCATCGGCAGGCGGCAGTCGCCGCCCGGCAGGCCCAGGACCTTCATCATGGCCTTACTGGGGACGGGGTTGGGCCGCAGGTCGCCCGACTCGAAGTCGTACGAGGGGATCAGCCGACGGTTCGACGCCTGGGCGGCGGCATGGTCGCCGGAGAAGAACTCCGCGAACATGCTCACCATCTCGGGCGTGATCCAGTGGGAGGCCACGCTGATCGTGCCGACGGCACCCACGGCCAGCAGCGCCAGCGTCAGGCAATCCTCGCCGCTGTAGACCTCGAATCCCTCGGGGGCGGCGGCGATCAGGCGGGCGGTTTCGGCCACGTCGCCGGCGGCGTCCTTGACGGCCACGATCGTCTCGACCTCGTCGGCGAGGCGCAACAACGTTGCGGTCTCGATCTTGCGGCCCGAGCGGGGCGGGATGTCGTAGAGGATCACCGGGAGGTCCGAGGCCCCGGCAACGGCGGTGAAGTGGTCGATCAGCCCCGCCTGGGAGGGCCGGTTGTAGTACGGCGTGACGCTCAGGATGCCGGCGGCGCCGACCTCGGCGCAGCGCTCGGTGTTCCTGACGGCCGACCGGGTGTCGTTGCTCCCGGCGCCGGCGATGACGGGCACGTCGACCGCCTCGACGACCACTGCCACGACCTCGACCTGTTCGTCGTGCGTGAGCGTCGGCGCCTCGCCGGTCGTTCCCACGACGACCAGACCGTCGTTGCCCTGTTCGACGAGCCAGGCCGCCAACTTGGCGGCGCCGTCGAGGTCGAGCGACCCGTCCTCGGCGAACGGAGTGACCATGGCGGTCAGCACCCGCCCGAACCTGGGTTCCGTAGTCACGTCTGGTC
>JARQPW010000021.1 GCA_029577135.1 Acidimicrobiales bacterium | reverse complement strand
CCTTCGTCGTATGTGGTCGAGATGGTGCCGGGTGTGGACGTGTACTGGTTGTCGATCGAAGAGGACTCGGTTCTTGACGATTCGAACCCGTTGGGCAAGCCGGGTGGTGAGAACCATGCGCAGGGCGACGGTTTCCGTGACGCTCCGGCGGAGACGTGCACGCAGCCGTGCCAGTTGGGTTGGGAGGCTGCCGACATCCAGGTGTCGGCCCGTATCGACATGCTCGAGGCGGATCCGTACCTCCACAACCTGTTGGTGCAGATTCGTCCGTCGATTCTGGACATCTCGATCCTGCAGGTCGAGCAGTCCGCAGGTGACGGTTCCGAGGCTCACGTCCAGCAGCTCGCTGCCGGATGGATGGACGACAACGTCGACGTCGTCGCCGGCTGGCTCGAAGCCGCCACCGTCGGTTGAACCCGGTAACAACCTGTTGAGCAACACGTGAGACGGGGGGCGGGGCCGCAAGGCCCCGCCCCCTCTCCACGTCGCAGGACCAGCAATTTCCGGAGTGCTACCTTTGCGCCCGGGTCCGGGAGTGCAACGGGCCGCAGACCACCCTGTCTGCGAAGTACGATCCAATCAAAGGGGATTCGAATGACGGAACACAGCGAGCCGATCGTCTCGCTCGAACACGTCTACAAGATCTTCGGCCCGGACCCTCGTGGCCGGGCGTACGACCTCTCCCGGGCGGGGGTGGAGAAGGACGAGGTTCAGCGCCTGTCCGGCCACGTGGTCGGCATGAAGGACATCTCGTTCACCGTGAACAAGGGTGAGATCTTCGTCGTGATGGGCTTGTCGGGTTCCGGTAAGTCCACGGCGATACGTACCGTCAACAAGCTCCATGACATCACTGCAGGCCAGGTGACCGTCGACGGCATCAACGTCCAGGAGCTACGCGGTTCGGTCCTCCAGACATTCCGCCGCGAGAAGATGGGCATGGTCTTCCAGCACTTCGCACTGTTTCCCCACAGGAACATCATCGACAACACCGGCTACGGCCTCAAGGTGCAGGGTGTGTCCAAGGGTGAACGTGACGCAGCAGCGCTGAAGGCGCTGGAGATGGTCGGCCTCGAGGCGTACGCCCAGAACGCCGTAGGAGAACTCTCCGGAGGCATGCAGCAGCGTGTCGGACTGGCCCGGGCGCTGTGCAGTGATCCGCCGATCCTGCTCATGGACGAGGCGTTCAGTGCCCTCGACCCGCTCATCCGCCGCCAGATGCAGGACGAGCTGATGATCATCCAGGAGAAACTCCACAAGACGATCCTGTTCATCACCCACGACCTGAACGAGGCGCTGCGGATCGGCAACCGGGTGTGCATCCTGCGCGACGGCTACGTCGTCCAGATCGGCACCCCCGAGGAGATCCTGACCGAGCCGGCCGACGGCTATGTCGCCGAATTCACCCAGGACGTCGACCAGGGTCGGGTCATCGACGTCGTCAACATCATGCACGATGCGGTCATCCTCGACGTCTCCGCTTCCCTCGCCTCGGCGGTCGACCGGCTCGGTCAGCGACGGGGCGGCTTCGTAGTCGACGCCGACGGTCGGCCCACGGGGCTGCTCTCGGTGGTCGATGCCGGGATCGCCCTGGCTCACGGCACCACCGCAATGTCCGATGTCCTGCGCTCCGAGTTCGCAACGACAGTGGCGACAGCACGACTCAACGAGGTCTACGCGGCGGCCGGCGGCGGCTATCCGATCGCCGTACTCGACGAGGCCGGACGCCTCATCGGCGAACTCGAGCCCCGGGAGATCATGGAGGAGATGGGCCGCGTCGAACAGCTCATAGACGGCTTTGAGCGGGAGGTGTTCCTGTGAGCAGCGTGCTGGCCCAATCCGGCGTCCAGGCCGACGATATCGGCATCTTCGACTCCACGATCCTCGACCAGTGGGAGGTCCCATTCGGCGATTGGATCGACCAGATGGTCGACTGGATCGACGCCAACCTCTCCTGGCTGCTCGACGCCATCCGTTGGCCGTTCGCCTTCCTCCTCGACAACTTCGTCAATGAATTCCTGATCGAGATTCCGTGGGTCTGGGTGGTCCTGGCCACCGTGGTCATCGGCGCACTGGTTCGTACTCCCAAGGTCGGCGTCGCTGCAGGTCTCGCCATGGCCTTCTGCGGCCTGCTCGGAACCTCCTACTGGATTGAGACCGTCCGTACTGTCGGGATGGTCCTCGTGGCGGTCATCCTGTGCGCCATCGTCGGCATCCCGCTCGGGATCATCTGTGGTCGTATCGACTCGGTCTGGAACGTGGTCCGTCCGATCCTCGACGCGATGCAGGTCGTCCACGCGTTCGTCTACATGCTGCCCGTCATCTTCTTCTGGAGCATCGGCGTGGTGCCCGGGACGATGGTGACCATGGTGTTCGCCCTGCCACCGCTGATCCGACTCACCAACCTGGGCATCAGGCAGGTGCCCGAGGACGTCGTCGAGGCCAGCCGGGCCTACGGCGCCACGGAGTTGCGCGTCCTCGTCGACGTCCAGCTCCCGCTGGCCCGACCGGCCCTGATGACCGGCCTCAACCAGACCCTGCTCATGTCGATCGCCATGATCGGCATCGCCGCCATCATGGGTGCCGGCGGCCTCGGCCGCCTCGTCTACAGGGCTGTACAGAACCTCGACATCGCCGCGTCCGCGTCGTCGGGCCTGGCACTGTTCCTGGTGGCCGTGGTGCTGGACCGCCTCTCCCAGCCCGAAGTCTCCGACGGCGGCAACATGTTCGGCAGGATCCACCAGGCCTGGGCGCACCGCAGAGATCCGGAAGCCCTGCTCAAGGGCGTCGACGACGCCTCGCTCAAGCCGAAGGACGACAGCGAGGATGAGAACTACGCCCCGTCAACCGGTCGGGAGCGAATCGGCATGCTTCTCAGCGGCGTCGGCGGTGCGATGGCGATCCTGTCGCTGTTCATGACCTGGAGCAGGGACGCCGGTCATCTCAGTGGACATGCCCGCTTCGCCGACAACGACCTTGCCGGACAGGCGTTCGGTGGTTTCGCCGCCTCCGGTGGGTCATCGGTCGGCTGGTTCACCTTCGGGATCGGCATCTTCCTGTTGATGGGATCCGTCGTGTTCCTCCGACGTCCCGGAAGCGGGTCCCGGTGGTTCAGCCCCGATGGGGCGACCTTGGCGTCGATCGCGATGCTGTTCACCGTGCTGACCCATGTCGTGGCACGCTCGGCACCGGAGACCGTGTCGTACAGCCACGGGATCGGGGCGTACCTGGCCCTGGCTGCGGCGGCAGTGGCGACCGTGGGATCGGTCATGGCCCTCCTGGTCGCCCCGTACTCTCCACTCCGTCCGCTCAGCCGCAGGGTCGGATGGGCCCGGGTGCTATCGGGATCCGTGGCCGTGTTCATCATCGGCGTCGGCGCCTTCTCCGGGTGGAGTTTCGACGAGCGCCTCTCGGGGCAGCTCTCGCCAGAGCAGCAGGTCGAGGTCGAGCGCCTCCAGCAGCAGGCCAGGGACGATCCGAGCAAGGCACCCCTGAACACCCTCGAGGTCGGTCGGATCTACAACAAGGCCCGGCTGTCGAGCAAGATCGTCGTCGACGGAATGACAGATGGCTGGCGCGTCATAGGGGAGTCCGCGGTGGATAGCGCCGGAAGCCCGCTGACCGGCGCCGGACTCGGCCGCCTGGCGCTGGTCACCGGACTGATCGGCTCCGTCTTCATGCTGCCCGCCGCCGGGGTGTTCGGCCACGGCGACCGGTGGAAGTGGCGGTGGAGTGCGCTCACCGGTGGTCTCGGCCTCGGCGTGATGCTGATCGGCATGTCGTGGGCGGCCTCGACGATGCGGGTGAGCCCACCGCTGTACGTCTCGGGTGCCGGCGTGCTGCTCACGATGTGCGGCGGGTTCTTCCTGTTCGCCTCGTCGCGGCCCCTGCTCGTCGAGTTCCACCGCAAGAAGGTCTACGAGGACGATCCGTCGACGGCGGCCGAGGCGGTCCTCGCCGCCAAGTAGCCGCCCGGCTCAGTCGGAGGGTGCGCCCTCGTCCGCCCGGGCCTCTGCAGCCGTCCGCTTCACCTGGTCGGTGAGGTCGCCGAGCAGTTCCCGGACCTCGGGAACCTGTTGCGCCAGCCCCTGCAGGTCGGGCACCGAGCGGATGGCGGTGCGGGCACCCATCGCCTCCATGGCTCGGTGGACCCAGCGCTTGTTGATCTGGAGCAGACCACTCGGCACGCCGGCGATGCGTTCGGCGAGGTCGAGGACCCGCTCCTCGAGTTCGTCGGCGGGGAAGCAGCGGTTGGCGTAGCCCATCCGCACCGCCTCGGCGGCATCGACCGGATCACCGGTGAGGACTATCTCCATGGCGTTGCGCAGGCCGACCAGCCAGGGATGGACCGCGAAGTCGGGCGTACCGGCCAGGCGGAGAACCGGATGCGAGATCGTGGCGTCCTCGGCGAGGTAGACGAGGTCGCAGGCCGCCGCCAACTCGCTGCCGCCGGCCATTGCATAGCCGTGGACCTGCGCGATGACGGGCTTGGCCAGATCCCAGATCCAGAGCCAGCCCTTCGTGACATGGTGGGCCCAGGCGGCCGGGCCGTCGGGCGTGTGGTACGGGCGATCGGCGCTGAGGTCGGAGGAGAGGTCGTAGCCGGACGAAAAGCAGGATCCGGCGCCGCGGAGGATTGTCACGTGGACCGTGTCGTTCCGATCGGCGGCTTCGAGGGCGGCGAACAACTCGGCCCGGAGGACGTTGTCCATGGCGTTACGCTTCTCGGGCCGATTCAGGGTGAGACGCCGGACGCCGGGGCGGGGGTCGTCGACGAGGACGAGCGGTTCGGCAGTCATCGTGTCCGGGGGAGGCCGAGGTGGCGTTCCGCCACGTTGTTCCGGTTGATCTCGGTGGTGCCTCCGTAGATGCTGGTCACCGGTGAATGGCGGGCGTCGTAGTCGATCCAGCCGTCGGCGGCCGCCCCGTCGGTGCCGAAGCCGAGCAGGCCGTCGGCTCCGGCCATCTGCTGGAACCAGCCCACCGCCTGTTGGTAGCGGTCGGTGGCATACAGCTTGGCCATCGAACCCTCGAGGCCGGGTAGGCCACCCGTGGCCGCGATCCACGCCGCCCGCAACGTCAGGAGTTGGCTGACCTGGTTGGCGATGGCGGTGCGTGCGATGCGCTCCCTCAGGAGCGGGTCGTCGATCATGCGCCCACCGTCGGGCGACGGGGCGTCGGCCGCCCAACCCCGGACGTGCCGGAGGAGTGGTACGGCCGGGTTGGTGCCTCCCATGACCCCGCGCTCGAAGGCCAGCGCAACGCCCATCACCGACCAGCCGCCGTTGACGTCGCCGAGGCGCCACTCGTCCCCGATCCGGACCTCGTCGTAGAAGGTGGCGTTGGTGCGCTCGCTTGCCATGGTCGGCACCGGTTGCACTTCGATGCCCGGTGTGTCCATGGGGACGAGGAACATCGTGAGGCCCTTGTGCTTGGGTACGTCGGGCTCGGTGCGGGTGAGGAGGATCACCCAGTCGGCCTCGTGGGCCATCGTGGTCCACATCTTCTGCCCGTTGATGACCCACTCGTCGCCGTCCCGGACCGCACGGGTCGTGATGGCGGCCACGTCGGAGCCGTGGTCGGGCTCGCTGTAGCCGAGGCAACAGTTGAAGCGGCCGGTCAGGAGCCGCTCGAGCACCTGTTCACGGAGGAAGTCGGTGCCGACGGCGTTGATGACACCGGCCGCCAGCATGCTGACGGCGAGTCCGTCATAGGGGGCGCCGGCTTTCTCGAGTTCGTTGAACAGCACGTAGAGCTCGATCGGGTCGCGGTCGCCGTAGCCGGGTACGGCTCCGGCCAGGAGGCCGGCATCGGCCAGGGCGGCGTTGAAAGGCTTGTCGTTGAACGTGCCGGTCCGATGCATCGTGTCGATGATCTCGTCGGTGAGGTGGGAGTCGAGAAAGGCCATGACCTCGGTGCGGAACTCGGCGGTGCGTGGCGAGAGCGAGAAGTCCATCACGCAGCTCCGAGGAGCAGGTCGGCGATACGACGACACTCGCGTGCCGGGTCGTCCAACACCAGCGACCAGGCCCTGGCCCGCCGGTAGAAGAGCTGGATGTCGTACTCCTCGGCGAATCCGTAGCCGCCGTGGACGTGCAGGGAGCGGTCCGTGGCGGTGGCGGCGGCCTCGCCGGCGACCACCAGCGACATGCCGGCCAGGGTGGCGAAGTCGGTGATGTCGTTGTCGTCGAGGTCGACGATGCCGTCCGCTCCGCTGGGATCGGTGCTGCCGGCCCAGGCCGCCTTGGCGGCGAGCAGGCGTGCGCCGTCGACGAGTCCGGGGAGGTCGGCGAGGAGGTGCTGGACCGCTTGGAAGGCGCCGATGGGTTGCCCGAACTGCTGACGTTCCTTCGCATACCCGACGCCCAGGTCGAGGGCGGTGCGTGCGATCCCGACCAGCGCTGTGGCAGTGAGAGTGCGCCATTCATCGAGCGCACGGGCGTGGGCGGCATGGGCCTCGGGGCCCTCGAGCAGAACTGCGGCGCCATCCAGCGGGCGGTGGGCGAGCGGCAGGCAGCCGTGGTTTCCGAGGGCCGTCCCGGGTGCGTCGCCGGATGCCAGCACGAGGCGGTCACCATCGAGCGCCACGACGTGTCGTGCCACGGCGCCCGCCGGGACCAGCCGGCTGGTGCCGTCCTGTGCCGGATGCAGGGCCAGCGTCGCGATCTCGGTTCCCCCGACCACGGGGTCGGGACAGGCGCCGATGGAGGCCAGCAGACGGGCGGACACTGCATGTTCGATCAGCGGAAGGGGTGCGATCGTCGCTCCGAGTTCCTCGGCGACGACGGCCAGGTCGGCCAACGAGGCGCCGCCGCCACCCAGGGACTCCGGGAGGCCCATGCCGGGTGCCCCGGTCTCGAGGAGGCGCTCCCAGGCGGGACCGTCGACACCCGACGGCTCGGCTGCACGTGCACGGTCCGGACCCGCCTCCGAGGCGAAGAAGTCGGCGAAGACCCCGCGGAGGGTCTCCTGGTCGGCCGTGAGGGCAAGGTCCACTTCCCGACCCTACCGACGGCCCGCCACGGCTTCGGAACCGGGCCCCCGGTAGGGTCCGGCCATGCCCGATTCAAGCGAGCAACTCCTCGTCGAACGGGACGGCTGCGTCGTCACCGTGACCCTGAACCGACCCGAAGTCATGAACGCCATGACCTCGGCGTTGTTCGCCGACTTCGGCGACCTGTGCCGCGATCTCGACCGGGACGAAACCGTGCGAGCCGTCGTGGTCACGGGGGCCGGGGGCAACTTCTGTTCGGGCGCCGACGTCGGCCCGCAGGCCGCCCGGGCTACCGGGGCGACTCCGGTGGTTCCGTTGCGGAACATGCGGCGGATCAAGGAGTCGGCGATGGCGCTTCACGAGCTCCAGCACCCCACCGTGGCCAAAGTGCGTGGGGTGGCCGCCGGCGCAGGGCTGAACCTCGCACTCGGCTGTGACCTCGTCTACGCCTCCGACAACGCCCGGTTCTCCGAGATCTTCGCCCGGCGTGGGTTGTCGATCGACTTCGGCGGCTCGTGGGTGCTGCCGCGACGGGTGGGCCTGCACCGGGCCAAGGAACTGGCGTTGCTGGCCGAGGTGATCGACGCCGTCGAGGCGGACCGCATCGGACTCGTCAACCGGGTCCTCCCCGACGCCGACCTGGACGCCCATGTCGACGATGTGGTGGCCCGGATCGCAGCCGGTCCGCCCCTGGCGCTCTCGATGTCGAAGGCGTTGTTGAACCACGGGGCGCAGACGTCGATGAGTCAGGCGCTCGAGGCCGAGGGGCATGCCCAGGCCACGAACTTCGGTACCAATGACGTACGCGAGGCCGGTCTGGCCTGGCTCGAAAAGCGCCCCGCAGAATTCGAAGGGCGCTGATTCCCCAGCGCGGGCTCGAAGCGGGTTGGCATCCACACGCCTACGTCGCCGGGCCGGGTTTCGGTTCGCAAGCATCGCCGAATTCCCGATCCGACACCGCTCGCTCTTCCACGGGTGCTCCACACCTTCCGTGAACTGCCTCCGGGACCACTTTGGGTCCACGGCGTGACCGGTTCTTCCGACCGATCACCCCCTTCCGGTCCACGAGGGGTCGACGCCTGCTCTCTGACTCGGCTGGGAGGAGGATGTGTTCGGCGGCACCAGGCCGGAATGCAGGATTAGGGTGCCGCGATGTCTGATATCCGGACGACGCCGACCCGGGCCCGTGCCGACGAGGTCTACGACTCGGCAGTCGTGTGGGATGCGCATGCGGGGGTGTATCCGGACCCGCGGACCGACCTTGCCGGTCTCGAGAACTGGCGGCAGGCGGGCGTCAACTTCGTCTCGCTCAACGTCGCCTATGACATTCCGTCGTGGGAGCAGGCGTTCCCCGTGCTCGCCGCCTACCGACGGTTCATCGGGTCGCACCCCGACCGCTACCTCATCGCCGGAACGGCCGACGACGTGCGCCGGGCGAAGGTCGAGGGACGGCTGGCGGTGGCCTTCGACCTCGAGGGCATGTGTGCCCTCAACGGGGACCTCGGAATGGTCGCCCTGTTGCACGGACTGGGCGTGCGCCAGGCACTGTTCGCCTACAACCTCAACAACGAGGCGGGCGGCGGCTGCCACGACGAGGACACGGGGCTGACCGAGTTCGGTCGGGCGGTCGTCCACGAGATGAACCGCGTCGGGATGATCGTGGACTGCTCGCACTCGGCCCACCAGACCACCATGGAGGCGATGGAGGTCTCCACCGACCCCGTGGTCTTCTCACACTCGAATGCGAGGGCGCTGTGGGACCACGAGCGCAACATCACCGACGACCAGGCCCTGGCGTGTGCGGCCACCGGTGGCGTCGTAGGGGTCACCGGGCTGGGCATCTTCCTCGGCGACAACGACAGTTCGACCGACCGCCTGGTCGAACACGTCTGCCACTATGTAGAGCTCGTGGGTCCGGAGCATGTCGGCATCGGTCTCGACCACGTCCACGTGGCGTTCGACCTTGCCGAGGAGGTCAGCGGCCGCCCCGACTACTGGCCGCCCGGCCAGCAGTACGGCACACCCGGCATCACCTGCGCCCACCCGGAACAGTTCCACGGGATCTGCGAACAACTGCTGGACCGGGGCTTGTCCGACGCTGAGGTGACCGGGATCCTTGGCGGCAACTTCCTCCGGGTCGCCGAAAGGGTCTGGGGCTGATGCTGTGAGCGCCGTTTCGACCCTGGCCGACTGGGCGACGGGCGTCTCCGACGATCATGGGGACGAGGCCTACCGTCGGGCCCGAGCTGGGTGCCTCGACACCGTCGCCTGCCTGGTCGCCGGCGCCCGGGACCCGGCGAGCATCGCGGCACGTGAGGCCGTCGCCGGATGGGGTGTGGGGGCGGCCACGGTGGCGGGGGACTCCGAACGCCGACCGGCCCCTTGGGCGGCACTCGCCAACGGCACAGCGGTTGATGCCCTCGACTTCGACGACTACGACGTCCCGGCTGCCAGCCACCCGAGCGCTGTCATCCTGCCCGCCCTCCTGGCGCTCGGCGAGGAGCGCGGTGCCACGGGACGGTCGCTGCTCGACGCCTACATCGTGGGTGTCGAGGTGCAACTGCGCCTGGGCGAGGCCCTCAACCTGTCGCATTTCCACAAGGGCTTCCACCCGACGGCCACCATCGGCACGCTCGCCGCCTCGGTTGCCTGCGCACGCCTGATGGGCCTCGACGCCTTGGCCACGGGTCACTCCCTCTCCATCGCCACGAGCCTCGCAGCCGGCTCGAAGTGCCAGCTCGGTACGACGACCGTCCACCTGCACACCGGCCTGGCTGCACACAACGGCGTGCTGGCCGCTTCGTTGGCCGCCGTGGGTGCCACCGGGTCGGACGATGCCCTCGACGGCGAGTTCGGAACCCTGCGGCTCTTGGCGGATGCCGACGCCCCCGGCTTCGACGGCCCCCTGGCAAAGCTCGGGAATCCGCTCGCCATCGTGGAGCACGGCCTCTGCGTGAAGCCCTACCCGTGTTGCAGCTACACGACGTCCGTCATCGACGGGCTGCTGTCCCTGCGGTCCGAGCACGGGTTCACCTCAGACGAGGTGGAAGAGGTCATCGCCCGCATCCCGGACAGCCAAATCGGGTTCCTGAAGTTCCCGCAGCCGGAGGACGAGCTCGAGGCGCGGTTCAGCATGGAGTACTGCCTGGCGGTGGCCCTGCACCGTGGTGCGGTCGTCGTCGCCGACTTCACGCCGGCGGCCTTGGCCGACGAGGAGGTACGGGCGCTGATGCCGAGGGTCCGGATGGAGGCGCTCACCGAACCCGCAGGCCATGACAACGTGACGGTCCGGCTCGATGACGGCCGCACGCTGGATCGCACGGTCGAGCACCCCCGGGGGAGCGCCGCAATTCCGTTCGGCGAGGACGAACTCCTCGCCAAGTTCGATTCGTGCGTGGACGGGTTGCTCGAACCGGACGCCGCCGCAGCACTGGAGCAGGCCCTCCTGGACATCGAAGCCCTCGACGACATCCGAGGCCTCATGCGGCACCTGAATCCCGCCAGCTGATCCCGGTTCCCGACACCGCTCGCGCTCGAGTCGATGTCCGCCCAGCGGTGCAGAAGGGTCCTACAACCCCTGCGAAGGAAAGCCGGGCCCTTCGTGGTCGCCGCCGGACATGTCGGCGTTGAGGCGGGCCTGCTGCATGAGTCCTTCCACGACCGGGCCCAGTTCGCCGGGCTCGTCGGGCTGTTCGGCGGTGGGGCCGAGGTGCCAGCCCTCGGCGATGCCGAGGTGCCTGCCGCGGATGTCGAACATGCGGCCGGTCACGTTCTGGGCCTCCTCGCTGCACAGCCAGGTGGCGATGAGGGCGATCCAGCGGGGCGACATGGCTTCCATGGCCGACTCGGAGAGATTCTCCTCGCCGCCCATCAGGGGAATGGTGAGGCGGGAGACGGCCGTGGGGGCGAGGCAGTTGACGGTGACGCCGTAGCGGACCAGTTCCTGGGCGGCGATCATCGAGAACGAGGCGATGCCGGCCTTGGCAGCGCCGTAGTTGGTCTGGCCCACGTTGCCGTAGATGCCCGAGGGCGAGGCGGTGTTGATGATGCGGCCGAACGGCTCGCCACCACCCTTGACGTGGTTGCGCCAGTACGCGGCGGCGTGGTGGGACGGGGCGAAGGTGCCCTTGAGGTGGACGGCGATGACGGCGTCCCAGTCGTGCTCGGACATCGAGAACACCATGCGGTCGCGGAGGATGCCGGCGTTGTTGATGAGGATGTCGAGGCGGCCCCAGGTGTCGATGGCCTGCTCGACCATGGCGCCGGCAGCGGCGAAGTCGGCGACGTTGCCGCCGTTGACGGCTGCCTCGCCGCCCATGGCCTCGATCTCGGCGACGACCTCCTGGGCGGGCGTGAGGTCGGCGCCGCCGCCGGCCTCGTCGCCACCGAGGTCGTTGACGATGACCCTGGCGCCCTGTTCGGCCAACATCAGGGCGTGCTCGCGGCCGATGCCGCGGCCGGCGCCCGTGACGATGGCGACGCGGCCCTCGCACATCCGATTGGTGGACTCGCTCATGGTTTCTCCAGCGTTCTCGAGGGGACCGCTGGAGGCTACCGGTGGGTAGCCACCGGCTCCGAGTCGGCGGTGGGGTCGCTCAGAGCACGTCGAAGGTGTCGGCCTCGAGCGTCCAGGGCGAGAGGTTCTCGTGGCCGTCTTCGGTGACCAGCACCTGGTTCTCGAGCTTGACCCCCTGCCCGCCGGCGTAGGCGCCGACGTACGACTCGACCGTGAGGACCATGCCCGGTTGGATGACGCCGTCGTAGCCGCCCGCTTCCCAGGATTCCGGGAACGGGATCGCCGGCCATTCGTCGCACTGGCCGACGCCGTGGAAGAGCACCGGGTAGTGCCGGTATTCGTCCATGGGAAGCGCCCACGCCTTGTGGCAGAGTTCGTGGAACGTGATCCCGGGGTGGAGCAGGTCGATGTTGCGCTCCACCTGCTCCCTTGCCAGTCCGAGGGCGTGGCGTTGCTGGGCGTTCGGTTGGACATCGCCGCAGATCCAGGTTCGGGAGATGTCCGTCATCATCCCGTAGGACCCGACCATGTCGGTGTCGAAGGCGACCAGGTCGCCATCTGCGATGACGTGGCTGCTGCACTCCTGGAACCAGGGATTGGTGCGCACGCCGGCCGAGAGCAGTCGGCACTCCATCCAGTCGCCGCCCCGGGTGAACATCTCGGCCCACAGCAGGCCCCAGAGTTGCTGCTCGGTCATTCCGGGTCGCAGCGCCTCGAACATCTTCCGGCAGGCCGCCCGGCAGGCCTCGACGGAGCAGCGCATGGCGAGGATCTCGTCGGGCCCCTTGATCGACCGGGCCACCTCCATGACCGCCATGGCGTCGCTGAGCGTGAGCCCCTCGTCGAGGAGGGCGTCCGAGGCCGTGGCCGGAATCGGATCGACGGCGATCCGGGAGTTGCCACCCCCGACGGTACGGACGAGGTCGGCGATCTCCGCGGCGAAGCGCTTCGCCTGTTCCTCACTCCGTTCGCCTGCCAGGAAGTAGGTGAAACAGGTGGTCGGGCGCACCTCGTCGATCATCGGGTTGTGGGCCGAGAGGAACTCGCAGGCCGGATAGTCGAACAGGACGATCGGGCCCTCGGTGGGGACCCAGAGCCAGCGGGCCTCGTTGTGGAGGAACCACAACTGCATGTTCGGTGCGTGCGTGGCGTACATGAGGTTCATCGGGTCGAACAGCAGGGCCCCGGCGAGGTCCCGGGTCACCAGCTGTTCGCGGATGCGATCCACCCGGTAGTGCTGCATGGCGTCGATGTCGGGAAGCGTCAGGTCGGCCGCTGCCCATTCCGAGATGGCCGGCTCGCCGGGCCCCAGGATGACGCGGTTGCCTTCGGTGGCCGCTCGTTGGACGAGGGGGTCCTCGAAGCGCGCCCGGATCCTGGCTCCGGCCCCCGGCGGTGCATCCATGGTCATCCTGGCTGTCCTTCCTACTGTTTCTGGGATCGATCCTGCCCGACGAGAGCGCGTCAGCCTCGCATCCGCGACCCTGCGGGGTCGAACATCGGCTCGTTCCGACGCGTGGCGGTTCGTCGCACCCCCAGGACCTCGATCTCGAAGTCGGTGGCGTCGGCGATGGTGACCGGGACGTAGCCGAGCGCACACGATGCCCGTGACCAGTGGGCGTAGCCGCCGGAGGTGGCCCAGCCGATGACCTCGCCGTCATGCCAGATCGGCTCGTCGCCCAGTACGTCGGCTGCGAGCGCATCGTCGAGCGTGAAGGCGCAGAGGCGGCGCTGGGGGCCCCGTTCGCGTTCGACGAGCACAGCGTCCCGTCCGATGAACTCACCCTTGTCGGGTTTCACGAACCGGTCCATTCCGGCCTCGCCGGGGGTGTAGATGGGCCGGTACTCGGTGGCCCAGGCGCCGAAGTCCTTGTCGAAGCGCATCGAGTCGAGGGCCCTGAGCCCGAACGGACGGATGTCGTGCGGCTCTCCGGCCTCCATGAGCAGGTCGAATAGTCGGGTCTGGAGCGAGGCGGGGACCCAGAACTCGAAGCCGAGGTCGCCGGTGAACGTGATGCGCCCGACGAGGGTGTCGGTCATGGCCAGGTCGAGGTGCCGGACATCGAGGAACCGGAACGCCTCGTTCGAGACGTCTTCATCGGTGAGTGCTGCCAGGACGTCGCGGGCCCTCGGTCCGGCGATCGACAGGCCGGTGAGCTGGTGGCCGAGGGGCCGGTAGGCGACGGAACGGAGGCCGGGGAGGTGGGCGCGGAACCAGCGCTCGTGGTAGCCCTCGGCCGCCCCGGAGCCGAACACGAGGAACCGCTCGGTGCCGTCGAAGGGGTCGGCCAGGGTGGCGACGGTGAAGTCGCCGATGAGCCGACCCTGGTGGTTGAGCATCGGGGCCAGCGCCATGCGGCCGGGGGCGGGGATGCGGTTGGCCATGACCCGGTCGAGGAACGCCCGGGCGCCCGGTCCGGTGAACTCGTGTTTGGCGAAGCCCGTGGTCTCGATGAGGCCGACGCCCCCGCGCACCGCCCGGACCTCCTCGGCCACCACGGGGAAGGCGTTGGAGCGGTGGAACGTGACCTCCTCGATCGGCTCCTGGCCGGGAGTCTGGAACCAGAGGGCGCTTTCGAGGCCGTAGGAGGAGCCCCACACCGCATTGGCGTCGGTGAGGCGTCCGTGGATCGGTGAGGTGTGGAGTGGCCGGCCGGCGGGCAGCTCCTCGTTGGGGAAGCTGATCCGGAATCTCCGGCTGTAGTTCTCCATGACCTTCGTGCGGGTGTAGGAGGGCGTCGTCCAGTCGCCGAAGCGGGCCACGTCCATGCCCCAGATGTCGAAGCCCGGATCGCCGGTGGTCATCCAGTTGGCCATCGACAGGCCGACGCCGCCTCCCTGGCTCAGCCCGGCCATGACGCCACACGCCACCCAGTGCCCCGGTTGGCCGCGGACCGGGCCGATGACCGGGTTGCCGTCGGGGGCGAAGGTGAACGGTCCGTTGACCACGGTCCGGATGCCGGCGTCGGCGTAGATGGGGAAGTGTTCGAAGCCGAGTTCGAGCGAGGGGGCGAGGCGTTCGAGGTCGGGGGTGAGGAGCTCGTCGGCGAACGACCAGGGGGTCTCCCTGACCGACCAGGGGACGCAGGCCTGTTCGTAGGTGCCCAGGAGCAGGCCCTCGCCCTCGACCCGGAGGTAGATCTCGCCACCGAAGTCGATGGCGCCGTAGCCATGGCCGCCGGTCGCCTCCAGCCATGGTGCGATCTCGGGGATCGGCTCGGTCAGGAAGTACATGTGCTCCATGGCGAGGATCGGGAGCTCGATGCCGCACATGCGCCCGACCTCGCGGGCCCAGAGGCCGCCACAGTTGACGAAGTGCTCGCAGTTGATGGTGCCCTTGTCGGTGTGGAGGTCCCAGGTCCCGTCCGTGCGCCGCTCGATCGTGTGGACCCAGGTGTTCTGCTCGACCTCGGCACCGGCCTGCCTTGCCGCGGCGACGTAGGCCCTGGTGACGCCGGTGGGATCGACGTGTCCGCCGATGGGGTCCCAGAGGGCGCCCACGAAGTGCTGCTCCTCCATGAAGGGGATCAGCTGCTTTGCCTCGGACGGCGTGATCATCTCGGTCTCCATGCCGAGGTAGCGGCCCCGGGCGTGGGTCATTCGGAGCCAGTCGAGGCGGTCGGTGTCGTCGGCGAGCATGACCTCGCCGGTGAGGTGGATGCCGCACGACTCACCGGAGCGCTTCTCGAGGTCCTGGTAGAGCTGGACCGTGTAGCGCTGGAGGGCGGCGACGTTGGGGTCGCCGTTGATCGTGTGCATGCCGCCGGCGGCGTGCCAGGTGGAACCGGCGGTGAGGTGCCTGCGTTCGAGCAGCACCACATCGGTCCAGCCGGCCTCGGTGAGGTGGTAGAGCACGCTGGCGCCGACGACGCCGCCACCGATCACGACGGCCTGCGCCTGGGATTTCATGCGAGAGGACTCGGTGCCGCTCAGTAGTCGGTCTCGACGCCGCCCTCGGCGACTCGGCGCTCGACGAACTCGTCGAGTTGGGTCCGGCGGTCGTCGGGCATGGGCGGTTCCTCGTGGGCGGCGAGGATCAGGTGGGCCAGCCTCTCGGCCCGGTCGTGGGCCTCGAGGCGGCCGCCTTCGTCCCAGTTCTCGAAGTTGGTCCAGGACGACACCATCGGCTGGAAGTGCTCGGTGGAGTAGCGCTCCTGGGTGTGGGAGGTGCCGAAGAAGTGGCCGGCGGGTCCGACCTCGGCGATGGCCTCGACGGCGAGTGCGGCGTCGTCCACGGTGATGGGCCGGAGCATCTCGGTGACCATGTTGAGTAGGTCGGCGTCGATGACCATCTTCTCGTAGGAGGCCAGCAGGCCGCCCTCGAGCCAGCCGGCGCCGTGGAGCAGCAGGTTGACGCCGCCCATGACGGCGCCCCAGATGGCGATCACGCTCTCGTAGGCGGACTGGGCGTCGACGCTGTTCGAGGCGTTGACGTTCGACGACCGGTACGGGACGCCGTATCGGCGGGCCAGTTGGCCGCCGACGAGGCAGGCCTTCCAGTACTCGGGCGTGCCGAATGCCGGACTCCCGGAGCGCATGTCGACGTTCGAGGTGAACCCCCCGTAGGAGACGGGCGCGCCGGGCCGGACGACCTGCGTGTAGGCGATGCCCGCCAGTGCCTCGGCGTTCTGGAGGACGAGTGCTCCGGCGACGGTTACCGGCGCCATGGCTCCTGCAAGCGTGAACGGGGTGATCACGATGAGCTGGTTGGCGGCCGACATCTCCTGGATGCCGTGGAGCATGACCGTGTCGTAGCGCAGGGGCGTGCTGGCGTTGATCACCGAGAAGATCGAGGTCTCGTCGTTGATGGTGGCCTCGTCGACGCCACGGGCGATCCGGACCATCTCGATGGCGTCCTGGTTGCGCTGCCGGCTGAGGCTGTACACGAACGGGAACTTGTCGGACAGAGTGAGCATGTCGTGGGTGGCGTGGAGGTGCCGGACGGAGGGGTGGAGGTCCATGGGTTCGACCGGGTAGCCGGCCACGGTGTGGACGGCGTTGAGGACCTGGCCCATCTTGATGAGGTTCCGGTAGTCCTCCCGGTTGCCGTTGCGGCGGTCGCGGCCGAGTCCCGTCACGAACGGGGGGCTGGCGACCGACGTGTAGACGATGTGGTCACCGCCCAGGACGAGGTCGCGTATCGGGTCCCTGCCGTGGAGGGTGAACTGGGCTGGCGCCGTCGAGATCAACTGCGCGACGAGTTCGGGGTCGAAGCTCACCCGGTCGCCGTCGACGTCGGCGCCGGCCTCGGCCAACTGCCGACGGGCGGTGTCATCGAGGAAGTCGATGCCGGTCTCCCGCAGGACCCGCAGCGAGGCTTGGTGGATGGCCTCGAGTTCGTCGTCGGATACGGCCCGGATCGGGTCGAAGCGCATGCGGGGCTGTTCCCAGGGCGGCTGCTCGGCGACGACGTCGCGTGTCCTGGCCCGGCCGCTGAGCCGGCCGCGGCGTTCGTTCACCCGAGCCCCTCGGAGAACGGCATCGGATCGGGTTCCGGCAGCAGGTGGAGCTCGTCGCCCGCGTACGGGTGGGAGCGGGCGACGTCTTCGTTCAGCACCACGCCGAGGCCGGGCTCGCTGGAGGGGACCACGTTGCCGTCCTCCCAGCGGATAGGGGTCTCCAGCAGATCGGCGTGGAAGCCGTCCCAGGTCCCGATCGACTCCAGTATGAGGAAGTTGGGTGTGCAGGTGGCGAGGGCGATGTTGGCGGCGGCGACCACCGGACCGCAGTAGCAGTGCGGGGCGAGCACCGCGTGGTGGACCTCGGCGATCGAGGCGATCTTCTTGCCCTGCAGGATCCCGCCACTGCGTCCGAGGTCCGGCTGGAGGACCTGGGCGGCGCCGGCCCGCAGCACGGCGGCGAACTCGGACACCGTGGTGAGCCGCTCGCCCGTGGCGATGGGGATCGAGGTCCCGCGGGCGACGAACGCCATGCCCTCGACGTCGTCGGGCGGGACCGGCTCCTCGAACCACAGGGGGTCGTACGGCTCGAGGCGACGAGCCAGTCGCAGGGCCCCCGAGGGCGTGAACTGGCCGTGGGTGCCGAACAGCAGGTCGGCCCGGCTGCCGACCGCCCCGCGGATCGCCGCGGTGTAGCGCTCGGAGAGGTCGAGGCGCTCGAGCGACGGCTGGCGGCCGTCGTAGACGGAGTAGGGACCGGCCGGGTCGAACTTGACGGCGGTGAAGCCCTGCTCGACGGCGGCGACGGCGGCCTCGGCGGCCCGCGCCGGATCGGTGTAGAGGTTCGGCCCGTCCTTGGGGGCGTAGGCGTCCTCGTCGCCCGGATAGAGATAGGTGTAGGAACGCAGCGCCTCGTGGACCCGGCCGCCCAGCAGGTCGTAGACCGGGCGCCCGGTCTCCTTGCCGATGATGTCCCAACAGGCGATCTCGAGGGCGCTGACCACGCCGCACAGCGTCGGATCCGGCCGTGACGAGTAGCCACTGCCGTAGGCCCGCCTCCAGAAGGCCTCCACGTCGAAGGGGCTCTGGCCGACCAGCCAGCGGTCGGCCACGTCCTCGATCATCTGGGCGACCAGGTGTGGTCCGAAGGTGGCCACGTAGGCCTCTCCGACGCCCTTTATGCCGCTGTCGGTCGTGAGGGTGACGAAGATGAAGTAGCGGCCACCGCGCCGGGGCGGCGGGTTGCCGACGACGAACGTCTCGACCTGGTCGATCATCATCCGTCGGCCTCCCTGTCGTCGGCGGGCGTGGCGTGGTCGGGGGAAGCATGCCCGTTGGGGAGGATGACCGTGCGTAGGACCTCGCCACGACGGGCCTCGTCGAAGGCGAGGTCGATGTCCTCCAGGGGGTGGGTCGTGGTCACCAGCGCATCGAGTTCGAAGTCGCCGGCCAGGTAGTGGCCGATGAGCCGGGGGATGTCGTCGGCGAGTCGCACCGTGCCCATCTTGGAGCCGAGGATCCGCTGGTTGGCGGCTGCCAGCATCGTGGGGTCGATCTCGAACGCGATTCCGTCGGGGGGCATGCCCACGAGCACGAGCGCCCCCATCGGGGCCAGGAGTTCGACGGCGCCGTTCAGCGCCGAAGGTGCCGCCGTGGTGATGAACAGGTGATCGGCAAGGCGCCCACCGGTCGCCTCCCGGAGGACGGCAGCCACATCACCGCTGACCGGGTCGACGGCATGTGAGGCACCGAGGACCAGTGCCGACTCCCGCTTGTCGGGGAGCGGGTCGACGGCCACGATCGGTTCCGCCCCTGCCAGTCGTGCACCCTGGATGGCGCCGATTCCGACCCCGCCACAGCCGACGACCACCACGACGTCGCCTGCCTGCACCTGAGCCGTGTTGTGCACGGCCCCGGCGCCGGTGAGGACGCCGCAGGCCAACAGCGAGGCCGAGGTCGGCGGCACGTCGGCCGGGTGCGGCACCACCTGCGAACGGTGGACGACGACCTGCTCGGCGAAGGCGCCGGTGTTGAGCCCCTGGGCGACCGGCGACCCGGTGCCGTCCGTGAGCGGACCGTGCCGGTCGAGGCCGAAGTCGCCCGAGCAGGTCACGTGGTGGCCGCGCAGACAGTCCGGGCACTCACCACAGGACCGCACGAGTGACACGACGACCTGGTTGCCGACGCCGATGTCGTCGATGCCAGGCCCGACCTCGACGACGCATCCGGCCGCCTCGTGGCCCATCACGAGTGGGAAGTCGGTGGTCCAGTCCCCGTCGGTGTACATGAGGTCCGAGTGGCAGACGGCGCAGGCGTCGATCCGCACGCGGACCTCGTCGGGTCCGGGTGCGGCGAGGAGGAGCTGCTCGATGCTCTGCGGTTCGCCGATCCCCCGGCAGACGGCCGCACGGATGGTGGTCGCCCCAGACACGGCGGGCAACCTAGTCCCCTGCGCCCGGATGGATTTCAGCCGAGGACCAGTTCGGCGGCGGCCTGCAGGTCGGCCGGTGACCGCGCTCCCACGTTGAGCATGGTGACGGCGCTGTCCTCCCAGGCGGAGAGACGCTCCCGGATGCGCTCCGGCGGTCCGACGAGGCTGATCTCGTCGGCGAATTCGGCGGGCACGGCGGCGATCGCCTCGTCGCGCCGCCCCTCGAGGAACAGGTCCTGGATGCGCAGCGCCTCGGACTCGAAGCCCATCCGGGCCATGAGCTTCGTGTGGAAGTTCTGGCCCTTGGCACCCATGCCGCCGATGTAGAAGCCCAGGCTGGCCCGGACCGGGAGCAGGGCGGCCTCCACGTCGTCGGTCACCTTGAGCGAGACGTTGACGGCGATCTCGAAGCCTTCCTTCCGGTGGGCGATCTGGTCGGCGTAGACCTCGGGTCGCCAGGGCGAGTAGTAGAGCGGCAGCCAGCCGTCGGCGATCTCGCAGGTCTGCGTGACGTTCTTCGGGCCCTCGGCGCCGAGGAAGATCGGCAGGTCGGCGCGCAGCGGATGGGTCATGACCTTGAGCGGCTTGCCGAGGCCCGTCGATCCGTCCCCCGTGTAGGGGAGCGGCCAGAACTCGCCGTCGTTGCGCAGGTGCTCCTCTCGTGCGAAGGCGCGGCGCAGCACGTCGACGTACTCCCGGGTGCGGGCCAGCGGCCGGTTCGACGGCTGGCCGTACCAGCCCTCCACCACCTGCGGGCCCGAGACGCCGAGGCCGAGGATCAGGCGTCCATTCGAGAGATGGTCGAGCGTGACGGCGTGCATGGCGGTCGCCGTGGGGGTGCGTGCCGACATCTGCACGATGCCGGTGCCCAGTCGGATGCGTTCAGTGTGGCCGGCGACGTAGGCCAGGGGCGTGAAGGCGTCGGACCCCCAGGACTCGGCGGTCCACACGGCGTCGAAGCCCAGGCGTTCGGCCTCCTGCACGAGCGGGACCAGGTCGGTCGGCGGCTGTGCGCCCCAGTATCCCAGGGTCAGGCCCAGTTGCATCCGGGCATCGTCGCAGCGCCCGGAGGTCGGGGACAAGCCGCCCCACGCGTATTCTCCCGCCGATGGAGGGCTTTCCCAGGCAGCACGCCCGCACCCGGCGGTTCACCTGCGGTGCGCCGCGGACCGTGTCGGTCGCCGACGACGGCTCGCGGGTGCTGTTCCTGCGGTCGGCGGCGGGGAACGATCCGGTCAACTCCCTGTGGTTGATGGACCCGGTGACCGGGGAGGAACGCCTGGTCGCAGACCCGGCCGAGCTGCTGTCCGATGGGGGCCACGATTCCGACCGGGAGCAGGCTCGACGGGAGCGGGCGCGGGAGGTCGGTGAGGGGATCGTCGCCTACGACGGACTCCCGGACCTGTCCCGGGTGTGCTTCGTGCTGGCCGGGCGCGTCTTTATCGCCGACGTGGACGAGGGGCGGGTCGTCGAACTCCCGTCGAATCGAGACGCCTTCGACGCGCGCCTCTCGTCCGACGGGGCGTCGGTCGCCTACGTGTCCGGTCGGGGCGTCCGGGTCACCGGCGCCGGTGGCGACCAGCGCCTGATCAGCGGCACGACCGACACCGTTTCGTGGGGGTCGGCCGAGTTCGTGGCCGCCGAGGAGATGGGCAGGATGCGCGGCCACTGGTGGGCGCCCGACGCCGGCCACCTCCTGGTCGCCCGGGTGGACGTGACGTCCGTGGACGAGTGGTGGATCGCCTCGCCCGTCGAGCCGTGGTCGGAGCCGAAGGCGATCCGGTATCCGTCGGCCGGCACGGCAAACGCAGCTGTGGGACTCGGCGTCGTCGCCCTCGATGGCACCGTGGTCGACGTCGACTGGAGCCGGGGCGGCGAGTTCGAGTACCTGGCCGACGTGCAGTGGAGGGAGGGGACGCCGCCGACGCTCGTGGTCCAGTCGCGTGACCAGCGCACCCTCGCCGTCCTCGAGGTCGATGCGTCGACCGGTTCGACGAGAGAGGTGTACCGGATCGAGGACGACGACTGGGTGGAACTGGTGCCCGGAGCGCCCTGCCGGTGGGACGACTCCCTCGTCACCGTCGAGGACCGGGGAGGTGCCCGCCGTCTGGTCGTCGACGGCAAGGCGGTCTCTGCGGACGGCCTGCAGGTGCGACGCATCGTCGGGGTCGACGGCGACCGGGTCGTGGCGTGTGTGTCGACCGACCCATTGGACATGGACGTGCTGGCGTTGGAGCGGGACGGCTCGGTCGAGGTGCTGGCGTCGGGTGGCGGCGTGCATGCGGCGGCCGTCGGCGGTGGTGTGCTGGTGGTGTCGGTCGCTGACCTCGACGGGTCGAGGCTGACCGTGGGGGAGCATCTCGTGGCCTCGTTCGCCGAGGAACCCTTGGTCGATCCGACCCCGGCGTTCCACGTGGTCGGACAGCGGGAGTTGCATGCGGCGGTGCTCGTACCGGGTGACCACGACGGCTCGCTGCTGCCGGTCCTGCTCGACCCCTATGGCGGCCCGCACGCCCAACGGGTGCAGCGGGTCCGGGGGCAGTTCCTCGCCTCGCAGTGGTTCGCCGACCAGGGCTTCGCCGTGGTCGTGGTCGACGGACGGGGCACGCCCGGCAGGGGGCCCGTCTGGGAGCGGGCGGTGCGCGGCGACCTTGCCGGCCCGGTGCTCGAGGACCAGGTCGATGCCCTCCACGCCTTGGCTGAGGCGGATCCGCGCCTTGACCTCTCGCGGGTCTCAATCCGCGGGTGGTCGTACGGCGGCTACCTGGCGGCGCTGGCCGTGCTTCGACGCCCCGACGTGTTCCATGCCGCGATCGCCGGCGCACCGGTCACCGACTGGCGCCTCTACGACACCCACTACACCGAGCGCTACCTCGGCCACCCCGACGAGGAGCCCGCCAACTACCAGCGCACGGACCTCTGCGCCGAGGCTCGTTCCCTGACGCGCCCGCTGCTGCTGATCCATGGCCTCGCCGACGACAACGTGGTCGCCGCCCACACGCTGGCGCTGTCACGCGCCCTCCTCGAGGCCGGCCGCCCCCACCGGGTGCTGCCGCTGTCGGGCGTGACCCACATGACCCCGCAAGAAGAAGTCGCCGAGAACCTCCTGCTCATCCAACTCGAATTCCTGAGGGAATCGCTGGAGATCTAGGAGGCCGTCCACCCGCCGTCGACGAGCAGGACGTGGCCGGTGAGGTAGGAGCCGGCATCGGAGGCCAGCAGGAGCAGGGCGCCGTCGAGCTCGTGGGGCTCACCGCCACGCCCCATCGGCGTGCCGGATTCGACATAGTTGCGGCCGCTGTCGGTGTGGAACATCTCGTCGCTGTTCATCTCGGTCTCGAACCAGGCCGGGGCGAGGGCGTTGACCCGGATGCCCCTGCGGGCCCACTGCACGGCGAGTTCCCTGGTGAGGTTGTGCAGGCCGCCCTTGGCCGTCGTGTAGCCGGGGACCCGCAGCTTCCCGCCCGACCCCTCGCCGAGCACCGAGCCGAGGTTGACGACCACGCCCGGGTGGTCGTTGTCGATCCACCAGCGGGCGGCCCGGCGAGCCAACTCGTAGGGGGCGATCAGGTCGACCTCGAGTTCGTGGCGGAAGTCGTCGAGGTCGTCGTCGACCGCGGGGATGACGCGCGAGATGCCGGCGTTGTTGATGAGCACGTCGAGGCGGCCGAAGTGGTCGATCGTGGCGTCGATCAGGTGCTGTGGCCCATCGAGCGAGGTGATGTCGCACTCGACGGCGAGGGCGTCGGGAAGATCGGCGGCAAGCATTTCGAGTCGGTCGATCCGGCGGGCGGCAAGCACGACGCTGGCCCCGACGCCGGTGACCACCCTTGCGAAGCGTTCGCCGAGGCCGCTGCTGGCACCCGTGACGATGACGACCCGGTCGTCGAGGCGAAAACGGTCGAGGGCGCGCTCGGGATCGGACATGCGCGGCGAGCCTAGATGGCGTGGCAGGCGACCTCGGTGGCCTTGAAGGCCGCCCAGACCTTCGAGCCGACCTTCAGCCCCAGCCCCTCGACGGCGGCCGGCGTCACCTCGGCGACGACAGGCAGGGGCCCGTCGAGCACCACGCGTACCCTTTCGAAGGCCGGCTGGAGGTCGGCGACGGTTGCCTGCCAGACGTTGCGGGGGCTGCCGTCGGGAGCCGAGCGGTGGAGGGCCACGGCGGTCGGGGGGACCACGAGGTGGACCGGGCCTTCGGCGGGCTCGGCCAGGACCACACGGGTTCCGAGCGCCGTCACGGCGACGGTGCCCGAGGCCGTGGCCTCGAGCAGGTTGAGTCCGGCCAGCGAGGCGGCATACCGGGTCTTGGGACGGCTCCTGACCTCGCGGGGGCTGCCGAACTGGGAGACGGCGCCGTTCTCGAGGACGACCAGCCGATCTGCCAGGGTGGCCGCCTCGACGGGGTCGTGGGTGACGAGCAGCGTCGCCGTTGCGTTGCCCGAGGCCAGAACGCCGTTGATGAGGTGGCGGGATTCGACGTCGAGGGCCGCTGACGGCTCGTCCAGCAGGAGGACGTCCGGATCGGTGGCGAGCGCCCGAGCGAGGGCGACCCGCTGGGCCTGCCCGCCGGAGCATTCATCAGGCCGGCGGTCGGCGAGCCCGGTGAGGTCGAGGGCGTCCAGCAGGCCGGCGACCCGGTCAGCGTCGACACCGGGTCCGAAGCCCACGTTGCGGGCCACGTTCAGGTGCGGGAACAACAGGCGATCCTGGGGCACCCAGCCGACACGGCGAAGGTGCGGGGGGAGGAATGCGCCGGTGCCGGGCTCGTCCACCGTGGCGCCGCCGATGGCGAGAGCCCCGGAGTCGAGGGAGAGGAGCCCGGCGAGCAGTCGGAGGAGGCTGGTCTTGCCGGCGCCGTTGGGTCCGAGCACGGCAACGGTCTCGCCGGGCTCGACGACGAGGTCGACGTCGAGTTGGAGGTCGCCCATCCGGGTCATGCCGGCCAGGGAGAGAGCGCTCATCGGCCGGGCAGCCAACGGTCGCGGAGCGGAAGCAGGACGGCGAGGGCCACGACGAGCATCACGAGGCTCAGGGCCAGGGCCCGTTCGGGTTCCGACTGGAGGGCGAGGAACGTTGCCAGCGGCAGCGTCTGGGTTCGGCCCGGGAGGTTGCCGGCGAAGGTGATCGTGGCGCCGAACTCTCCGAGCGCCCGAGCCCAGGCCAGCGCCAGGCCGGCACCCATGGCGGGGAGGAGTCGGGGCAGCGTGATGCGGCGCAGCACGGTGAGTGGCGGGGCGCCCAGGGTGGAGGCCACGCCCTCCAGGTCGTCGAGCTCACGTCGGGCCGTGCGGAGTGCCCCCTCGACGGCGATGACGTAGAAGGGGAGTGCGACGAACGTGGCGGCCACGATCGCCCCCGCGAGCGTGAAGGGCAGTGTCAGGCCGAACCAGCGGTCCAGCCACTGGCCGACGAGGCCCCGCCGTCCGAGGGCGAACAGCAGCGCCGTTCCGCCGACCACCGGGGGCAGCACCATCGGCAGTACGACCAGCGCCCGCACGATGCGTCGGCCGGGCAGGTCGGTTCGTCCCAGCGCCCAGGCGAGGGGCGTGCCGAGCACGAGGACGACAATGGCGGCGACGAGGCTGACGACCAACGAGACCCGCAGGGCGTCGAGGGTGACATCGTCCCCGAGCAGTTCGGGCAACGAAGACCACGGCATCCGTTGCAGCAGGCCGACGATCGGCAGCGCCAGCAGCACCACGGCCAACCCGGCGAAGGCGAGCAGCAGGCGTCTCATTCGCTGAATCCGTGGTTGCGGAGGATCCCCAGGGCCGTGTCCGAGGCTAGGAAGTCCACGAACCGGTTGCCTGCTGCCGTCAGGGGTGCGGCCCGGTACTCGACCCCCGCCGGAGTGAGGTCCGTGCCGTGGACCCCGTCGATCCCCTCGACGGCCAGGACGTCGGTGGCATAGACGATGCCCACGTCGGCCTCGTCGAGGACGAGTCGGGTCACGACGGCCCGGACCGAGATCTCCTCGGTGTCGGGGGAGAGGGGGAGTCCAAGGGCGTGGGTCGCCCTTCCGCAGGGGACTTCGGCTGCGCAGACGGCGACGCGCAGGTCGTCGCGTCCGAGGTCGTCGGGGCCGGTGACCTGTGCCGGGTTTCCGGCCGGCACGGCGAGCACGAGGTGGTTGGAGGCGAAGTGGACGTCCACGACGCCAACGGGGATGAGCCCGGGGTCCGCGGTGAGGAACGCGTCGGCGGGGGCGCCGTCGTGGAGTTGGGCGGCAAGGTGGTTCGAACCCCCGAACACGAGGATCGGCTGGGTGCCTGTTTGTTCGGACCACGCCTCGGCGAGTTCGGGGAGCACGGCGGTCAGCGACGAAGCGGCGAAGACGGTGAGGTCGTGGACATCGTCTCCGGAACCGCCGCCGCATCCAGCGAGGAGGAGGCCGGCCAGGAGGAGCGGCCCGGTGCGCATCTCAACGCGGCCGCTCGACGACGACGTTGGTGGCCTTGACCACGGCGACGGCCAGGACGCCGGGTTCGAGGCCGAGGTCGTCGACCGCCTCGGCGGAGATCAGGGACACGACCCGGTGGGGGCCTGCCTGGACCTCGACTTGGGCCATGACGCCGTCGCGTAGCACCCGGGTGACGAGGCCCGTGAATCTGTTGCGTGCCGAGAGCGCTGCAGCATCGCCATCATGGTTCCCATCGGGTGCCTCGGCCCGTTCCTGGGCCAGGCGGGCCAGGTCGGTGCCGTCGATGAGGCGGTGGCCGCCCTCGGTCCGGTGGGCGGGGAGGCGCCCTGCATCGACCCAGCGGCGCACCGTGTCGGTGCTCATCCCCAGCAGATGCGCTGCTTCTCCAATCTTAAATTGGTTCATACAGGAAAATATACGTAAAAATCTTGTTCATGCCAAGCGCTACGCTTCCGGGCATGAGCATTCCCGTCACCACCGACGATCTGGCCGCCCGCCTCGAGGAATACGGCAGTGCCTGCTTCCTGGTCACCGTCGGTGCCGACGGCGGCGGAAGCAACTCTGCGAAAGTCGTCCACGTGCCCGTCGTCTGGGACGGCGAGGTCCTGCGCTGTACCCCCGGCGCCGGCACGCTCCGGAACCTGGGGAATCTGACAGAAGGCGGGCCGGTCACCCTCGTCTTCCCCGGGCCGACACCTGATGTCCACAGCATGCTGCTCGACGGAACCGGACGTGACGCGGGCAATGAGGTCGCCGAGATCGAAGTGACCGGAGGAGTCCTCCACCGACCAGCCCCGGCTGCCCCGGGAGATTCGGCCCACTGTTGAGTTGCTGAACGTTTGCAGCTGGCGTCCCGGCGTCTGCGTCGCCGGGCCGGGTCCCGGCTCGCAGGCATCGCCGGACTCCCGACCCGACGCCGCTCAATGGTCCACTGGTGCTCCGGGACCGCCGTGGAGGGGGCCGAGTGGGATCCCCGCATCGACCTCGAGACCGGCCGGACGTGGGAGTCGGGCATGGCTTCGGCCTGCGGGTGCTCAACCCGCACCTTGCCGGCGACGAGCGCCTGGGTCGACGCATCGAGGAGACGGTCGAGTTGATTCACCGGGACGGGGCACCACCATCGGCGACCCCCGGCTACGGCATGTCCGACCTCGACCACTACCTCGAGACACTGCTGAGCGTTCACGAGGGCGGCGACGTGCCGTTCCGGCAGTACCCCATCCCGGCCATCGGCCGATACCGGCTGGAAGACGGACCCGACTTCGCCCCCCTGCTACCGGCGCTTCTCCTTGCGCTTCTCCAGGTACTGCGTTCTTGCCGCCCTTCCCTCTGCGTCCCTGAGCCCGCCGGCCAGCCCGTCGGCGTCTGACCACGAGCGAGCCAAGCCGACCATCTGCTCGGTGACTGCGTTGGTGTGCGCCTTCGTCGCTAGCACGGCGAAGCGGGGCCGTGACGCGACGGCTTCGGCGAGCGCTTCGACCTCGTCGTCGAGTTGTTCTGCCGGCACCACCCGGTTCAGGAATCCGGCGGCTCTGGCCTCGTCTGCGCCGAAGGGCCGGCAGGTCATGACCAGTTCCTTGGTGAGCGCCGGGCCGATCTCCCGGACAAGGCGTGGAATGCCGCCCCAGGCGAGGGGGATGCCGAGGTCGACCTCGGGGATCGAGAAGCGCACGTCCTCGGAGGCGACCCGCAGGTCGCATGCGGCCGCCAGCACGAGCCCACCACCGACCACGTGGCCGTGGAGCCGGACGATCGTGACCGGGGCCATGTGCTCGAGGGCCTCGGCCATGAGCCGGCCGGTGTCGCCGGGGACGCGGCCACCAGCTGGTGATGTGCCCTCGTCACCGAACGCTCCCAGGTCGAAGCCGGCGCAGAATGCCCGGCCTGTTCCCTCGACCACCACCACGCGCAGGTCGGGTTGGTGGTCGAACCAGTCGGCCGCCGAGATGATCTCGGCCATCGTCTGGTTCGACAGGGCGTTGAGCGCCTCGGGGCGGTTCAGAGTGAGCGTGCCCCGACGCCCGTCGCAGGTGACGAGAAGGTGTTCGAATTCGGTTGGCTGGGAGGTCATGGGGCGGACGGCTCCTCCAGTTCGACGGCTCCGGTGATCGCAGTTCCCTCGCCATCTTCCATCTCGACCAATGCGATGGCACCGGCCCGGGCGGCAGCGGCGACGTCGTCGAGGGCGAGGCGCAGGTGTTCGATCCGGTCCGCGGGGCAGGACAGGCGACACGAGGTGACCGTCGTGGCAACCGACCTCTTGGCGGCGGTCTTGTGGCGGCGGATCTCAGCGAGCGCCTCGGCGGCCACGAGGGCGACCCGGGGATCGCCTGGCTTGTCGTCGTGGATGGCGGCCTCGAGGACTTCATCGGCCTGGGGCCACGCTGCACGGTGAACGGATCCGGCCTGCCACCAGGACCAGACCTCCTCGGTCACGAACGGGAGGAACGGTGCGAACAGTCGCAGCAGCGTCGAGATTGCGAGCCGCAGCGCATGGCGGGCAGAGTCCCGGTCGGCGGGGTCGCCCTCGTAGGCGCGTGCCTTGACCAACTCCACGTGGTCGTCGGTGAAACCCCAGAAGAACCTCTCGGTGCGCTCGAGCGCCCGGGCGTAGTCGAAGTTGTCGAAGGCGGCCGTGGCCTCGTCGACAAGGCGTGCCAGGCGGGCGAGCATCGCCCGGTCCAGCGGGTGGGTGATCAACGACGGGTCGACTCCGAGGGGGGCGTCGCCGCCGAACCCGAGGGCGAATCTGCTGGCGTTGAGGATCTTGATGGCGAGGCGCCGGCCGATCTTCATCTGGCCGTCGTCGAAGGCGGTGTCGGTGCCGGGTCGGCCGTTGGCGGCCCAGTAGCGCACGGCGTCGGAGCCGTACTGCTCGAGGAGGCCCATCGGAGTGACCACGTTGCCCCGGGACTTCGACATCTTCTTGCGGTCGGGGTCGAGCACCCAGCCGCTGAGGGCGGCGTGGCGCCATGGCGCCGTGTCCTCCTCGAAGTGTGAGCGGACCACGGTCGAGAAGAGCCAGGTCCGGATGATGTCGTGGGCCTGGGGTCGCATGTCCATCGGGTAGGTGCGGGAGAACAGGTCGTCGTCCTCGCCCCAGCCGCAGGCGATCTGTGGAGTGAGCGACGACGTGGCCCAGGTGTCCATGACGTCGGGGTCGCCGACGAAGCCGCCGGGTCGGCCGCGCTGCGACTCGTCGAAGCCGGGGGCGGTGTCCGCCGTGGGGTCGATCGGCAGGTCGGACTCGGCGGGCGCGATCGGTTGGTCCCACACCGGCTCGCCGTGTTCGTCCAGCCGGTACCAGAGGGGGAGGGGCACGCCGAAGAACCGCTGCCGGCTGATCAGCCAGTCACCGTTGAGGCCGTCGATCCAGTTCGTGAAGCGGGTCTGCATGTAGGCGGGGTGCCACTGCATCTCGGCGCCGCGGGCCACGAGGGCGGCCCCGAGTTCGGCGTCGCGTCCGCCGTTGCGGATGTACCACTGCCGGCTGGTCACGATCTCGAGGGGCTTGTCGCCCTTCTCGAAGAACTTGACCGGATGCGTGATCGGCTCGGGGTCGCCGACCAGTTCGCCGGTCTCGCGGAGGATTTCGACCATCTCCTGCTGGGCGGAGAACACGGTCTTGCCGGCTAGGCGCGTATAGGCGGCCGTGCCTGCTTCCGAGTCGACGCCCTGCGGCGGGTCTGCCTGGAAGCGGCCCTCGCGGTTGACGACGGCCCGCACTGGGAGGTCGAGTTCGCGCCACCAGGTGACGTCGGTGGTGTCGCCGAACGTGCAGATCATGGCGACCCCGGTGCCCTTCTCCGGATCGGCCAGGTGGTGGGCCCGGACCGGGACCTCGACCCCGAACACGGGAGTCCTCACCGTCGTGCCGAAGAGGGGTTGGTAGCGCTCATCGTCCGGGTGGGCGACCAGGGCGACGCACGACACCACGAGTTCGGGCCGCGTGGTGGCGATGAGGAGATCGTCGCCGTCAGGCAGGTGGAAGGCGAGGTTGACGTACGCGCCGGGGCGTTCGCGGTCCTCGAGTTCGGCTTGGGCGACGGCGGTGCGAAAGGTGACGTCCCAGAGCGACGGAGCCTCGACCTGGTACGCCTCGCCGCGCTCGAGGTTGTGTAGGAACGCCCTCTGGGCGACCCGTTGGCAGCGCTCGTCGATCGTGGCGTACGTTTGCGCCCAGTCGACCGAAAGCCCGAGGTGTCGCCACAACTTCTCGAACGCCTTCTCGTCTTGGAGGGTCAGGCGGTGGCAGAGTTCGACGAAGTTGCGCCGGGAGATGTCGTGGTCGCCGCGCTTCTTGATGGCCTTGGGGTCGCCGGCGTCGGACGGTGCAACGAAGTCCGGGTCGTGGGGCAGGCTCGGGTCGCAGCGGACCCCGTAGTAGTTCTGGACGCGCCGTTCGGTGGGGAGGCCGTTGTCGTCCCACCCCATCGGGTAGAAGACCTCCCTGCCGGCCATCCGTTGGTAGCGGGCGATGGTGTCGGTGTGGGTGTACGAGAACACGTGCCCGACGTGGAGCGAACCACTCACCGTCGGCGGAGGAGTGTCGATCGAGAAAACTTGGTTCCTCGTGCGGGAGCGGTCGAACCGGTAGGTGCCTGCGGCTTCCCAGGCGTTGTCCCAACGGTCCTCGAGGCCCTCCAATGTGGGCTTGTCGGGGATCCGTGGCGTAGGGGCGTGCGCGTTGGTCGGAGGAGTCGCTCGCTCGCTCATGAGAGTCCGAGGTTATCGGCACGGGGTGGAGGCGGACCCTGCCCTAGGTTCTAGGCATGCGCGACGATCCGACCGGGGCGGCTGGCGCCACGATCGAACTGCTCCAGGAGTTGATCCGCAACGCCTGCGTCAACGACGGCACCCCCGAGTCGGGCCAGGAGGTCCGCAACGCGGACGCGCTCGGGAGCTACCTCTCGACATCGGGCCTCGACGTCGAGCGCTATGAACCCACGCCGGGGCGGGTCTCGCTGGTGGCCCGCATCGAGGGCTCGGACCCGGGTGCGCCCTCGCTGTGCCTGATGGGCCACACCGACGTGGTGCCCGTGAGCCCGGACGGCTGGTCGCGAGACCCGTTCGGCGCCGAGTTGGTCGACGGCGAGGTCTGGGGTCGTGGTGCCGTCGACATGCTGAACCTCACCGCCTCGCAGGCCGTGGCGTTCCGACGCCTGGCGGATTCGGGCTTTCGTCCCCGTGGCGACCTGATCTTCTTCGCCGTGGCCGACGAGGAGCACGGCAGCGCCCACGGCGCCCGCTGGATGGCCGAGCACGAGCTCGACTCGATCCGTGCCGACTACGTCCTGACCGAGAACGGTGGGCTCCACGTCGGGACCTCCGAGGCGCCCGTCGTCTCGATGAACGTGGGGGAGAAGGGTGTCGCCTGGCGGCGCCTGACGGTGCGGGGCGCGCCCGGCCACGGCTCGATGCCGTTCCGGACGGACAACGCCCTGGTCAAGGCCGCAGCCGTCGCCCAACGGCTCGCCGACTACCGCCCAGCGCCCCGGTTCCACGAGTTGTGGCGGTCGCAGGTCGCCGACCTGGGCCTGCCCGAGGACATGAAGGAGCAGTTGCTCGACGCGGATCGGATCGACGACTTCCTGGCGACGCTCCCCAACGTCGGGGCCGCCGGGCACCTGCACGCCTGTACCCACACGACGTTTTCCGTGAACGCCGCCGAGATGACCGGCAAGACCAACGTGATTCCGGACCGGGTCGTGCTCGAAGTCGACATCCGGACCCTGCCCGGCGAGGACGCCGCCGCGGTGCAGGACCATCTCGACGTGGCATTGGGCGACCTCGCCGACGAGGTCGAGGTGGCGCCGATCATCGACGACCGGGCGTCGATCAGCCGAACCGACACGCCGCTGTGGGACGCGTTGCTGCGGGCGACCTCGCGCCACTTTCCGGGCGCAAGGTTGAGCGCCCAGTTCGTCGTGGGGTTCACCGACGCACGCGTCTTCCGGGAACTCGGTGCGGTGGCCTACGGAGCCGGCCTCCTCAGCCCAGAGATCGATTCGGGGGAGTTCGCCCGGCGCTTCCACGGCAACGACGAGCGCATCGACGTCGAGTCCCTGCGCCTGTCGACGGTGTTCTACGAAGACGTCGCCCGGGACATGCTCGGGTCGTAGCGGACCGGCTGCCGCAGGTCCACCGCATCGTCGGATCCGGCCGGCCGGTTCGAAGCAGCAGCCCGGGAAGCAGGCCGCAGTCCACCGTCCTCGGTGGGAGGTGGACACCGTCGACGCGCGAGGCTCCTCCCATGGGCGGCTTCTCCCTCGAACTCTCCGACGACCAGGTCCAACTCCGGGACTGGGTCCACGACTTCGCCGCCGACGTCGTCCGGCCCGCCGCCGAGGAGTGGGACCGCCGCGAGGAGACCCCGTGGCCGATCATCGAGGAGGCTGCAAAGATCGGCCTCTACGGCTGGGAGTTCCTCGCCGAGGGGATGTGGAACGACAAGACCGGCCTCACCCTCCCGGTCGCCATCGAGGAGTTGTTCTGGGGCGACGCCGGGATCGGCATGGCGATCATGGGCTCGGGCCTCGCCGCCGCAGGCATCGCCGCCGCAGGCACCCAGGAGCAGATCATGGAATGGGTGCCCCAGTGCTACGGCACCCCCGGCGACCTCCAGATGGGCGCCTTCTGCTCCTCGGAGGCCGACGCCGGCTCCGACGTGTCGGCCATGCGCACCCGGGCCGTCTACGACGAGGCGGCCGACGAGTGGGTGCTCAACGGCACCAAGACCTGGATCAGCAACGGCGGCATCGCCGACGTGCACGTGGTCATCGCCGTCGTCGACCCGGAGCTCCGCAGCCGGGGCCACGCCTCGTTCGTCGTCCCACCGAACACCCCGGGGTTCTCACAGGGCCAGAAGTTCTCGAAGCACGGGATCCGTGCCAGCCACACCGCCGAGGTCGTCCTCGACGACGTTCGAATCCCCGGCTCTTGCCTGCTGGGCGGCAAGGAGAGACTCGACGAGCGCCTGGCCCGCGTGCGGGAGGGCAAGCCGGGCAACGCCCAGGCGGCCATGCAGACCTTCGAGGCGACCCGGCCCGCCGTGGGTGCCCAGGCGGTCGGCGTGGCCCGTGCCGCCTTCGAGTACGCCCTTGACTACGCGAAGGAGCGGGTGCAGTTCGGCAAGCCGATCGTGCAGCACCAGGCGATCGCCTTCATGCTTGCCGACATGGCGACCGAGATCGACGCCGCCCGGCTGCTGGTGTGGCGGGCGGCATGGTTGGCGAAGCAGGGCGGGTTCGTCAACGCCGAGGGGTCGATGGCCAAGCTCAAGGCCGGCCGGGTGGCGGTGTGGGCGACGGAGCGGGCCATGCAGATCCTCGGCGGCGCCGGCTACGTCACCGAGCACCCGGTCGAGCGCTGGCACCGGGATTCGAAGATCTACGACATCTTCGAAGGCACCGAACAGATCCAACAGTTGGTGATCTCGAGGGCCGTCTCCGGAATGCGCATCGAATAGGGGCGGATCGCCCCCCGTCACTCCACCAGGCCGGCCTCGGTGAACAGGTCGGGCAGCGGGTCACCGATCGACAGCAGCAGGTCGAAGCCGTGCAACTGTGAACGGAACCGACGCAGCGTATGTGGCAGCTCATCGACCCGGGCCACGTCGAGGTCGATGGCGAACACGACACGACCCTCCTCGAACCAGCCCTTCAGGCCGGGCCGCGAGTGCACGATGCCGTCGATGCGCCGGCGCACGTCGAGGTCGTCCTCGACGTTGCTGGCGAGCACCGTCGAGATCCGCAGCACCTGCTGGTCGACCACGTCGTGGAAGGTGACCCGTACCGCCGGGTTCCCCGTCACCGAGAAGGCGTCCTCGGCGATCGGCGTCACGGACTCGCCGGCCTTCTCGAGGATCTCCGTGGCGTGGGGGATCCACCTGGTGCAGACGAGGTCCGTCGGCGGGACCCAGGCGGTCCAGTCGTCGGTGGTGACCCGCAGCCACTCGTCGAACACCGCGAGCGCGACCGTCTCCGAGCCCCGTGTCGCGCCCCTGACCAGGTCGGTGAGGCCGGTGGGCCAGAACCCGAGTCGGGCCGAGCCGTCGGTTGCCGCCGAAGTCCGGAACGTGGCCTTGTGGCCCCCCGCCATCGACCAGTCGGCCAGGAACCCGATCTCGCCATCGCTGATGCCCAACTCGAGGGGTGGCGGCTCCGCCTGCTCGAGCCCGGTCGGTGGGAGCGATGCCGGGTACAGGCAGTGGAACAGGCGGGCGGCCTCGACGGTCGCCGAAGCGGTCGGCTGCCAGGGATTGGGGAGTTCGTAGCCGGATGGGACCGGCAGGAGGTCGTGGACCGAGTTCGAGCCGTTGCCCCCACGCACGGTTGCGTACCGTTTGTCGTCGATCGTGAGCACACACACACCCTCGAGGTCGGCGAGGACTGCGCCGTGGATGACGAGACGCGTGGGCAGCGCCACGGCGAACGGCTCGATCCACGGCACGTCGTGCCGGACCTCGACGAGGGTGCCGTCGATGCAGCGCAGCCGCCACTGTGGATCGACCCCCAGTCCGGGAAAGGGGTGCTGGAGGACCGGCGGGTTGTCCCGGTCGTCCCAGGCCGTGGCCTTGGCGACGCGCACGATGCGTTCCCACTCGTCGGACTCGATGGGAACCTCGATGGTGCTCATACCTGGCCCCCGAGGTGAGGGCCGACGGTCACCTCGACGGGTACGTCGGGCACGGCGACCGGGGCGACCGCCCGACGGGCGGCCCGGTCGGCCTCGGTGGTCCGCCGGTGCGAGCGCCGCTCGCCCCGGCGCTCGAGGCAGAGTTCGTCGAGGCGGAACATGATGGCCTGCATCCTTTCCGGCTCGATGTCGCGGAACCTGTAGTTCCCGGTCTCGGGGTCGATCGATGCCCAGTCGTGGCCGAAGACGCCGTCGAGGCCGACGTCCTCCAGGAGGCGGCGCAACTGCCGCAGTCGGACCCGTTCAGGATCGGCGCTGTTCGAGTGGTTGGTGCTGGATGCCTGGTTCGTGGCTTCTTCGTGAGTGGTCAACGTGGCTCCTGTATGGGGGGGTGATCGAAGGAATCCCCAGTAGTGGGGGGTACGTGGCTGCTGTGACAAGGAGAATTCAGTCGGCGTCGAGGCCTTTGTCTTCTTCGCCCTCGACCCCGGTTGTGCCCGATTCCTGGTCCCGCAGGCGGGCATCTCGCCAGGCCCGAAGCAAGTCGTCGTCGTTCGAGAATCGCCCGAGTCCCTCGTGGCCGTCGCCGGTGGAACGCCAGTAGAGGCCCCGCTGCCCGAAGAGCTGGTGCGTCGGGTCCTCCTTCATCGGCTCGTCAGGTGGGAAGTAGTTGCAGGGCTCCATGTGCTCGATGACATCGACATGGATGTGCCAGCCGTCGATGCAGATCTCCCATTTGCATTCGCCATGACAGGCAGTTGGCTCGAGTGAGTGCAGCCACTCTTGGACCTGCGCCTCTTCCTCGGCGGCGGCCTCCTGTTCGCGTTCGTCGATGCAGTTGGCGGTTCTCCATGCCGTGATCGCCTCTTCGTCGGAGTCGAAACGGCCCATGGCATGCCATCCGTGGTCGTCGTGGGACCAGTACAGGCCGTCGAAGCCGTAGAGCTCGAAGCTGCCGGCGCTGCCGGGAAAGTCCCCTTCGTAGGACCAGGTAGCGAGGGTGAAGTCCACGTCGGGGTACAACATGTCGTCGCCGACGTGGACGTCGCCGAAGCAGATGACGTTGGCGCAGGTTTCGCCGTCGCACGGGGTCGGTGTGGGTTCGGGACTGGGCGCCGGCCGGGTTCGGCGGTGGGCGCGGGGGCGCCGGTCGGGCACCGGCTCCGGTTCGGGCTCCGGCGGTACGGCCAGCAGCCGCAGGTCCTCGTCCGCTTTCGGGTGCGCGGCCACGGCCTTCCGAACGTGTTCGTCCTCGTCGATTGCCATGCGCCGCAGGGCAGCCAGGGGACAGCGGCGGTTGGCGGCGACGTTCCGGCGGACATCGGGTTCGAGGTCACCAGCCAGGCGACCCAGAAGCACGGAAGTACTCGTCCGGTGCTCGGCGACGAAGCACCGAACCCTCGAGTCGTCATCTCCGGCCAATGCCTCGAGCACGTCGATGGGGGTTCTCGGATTGGCAGCGGCGAACCACCGCACGTCAGCGTGGTCGTCCGTGGCGAGACGGGAGATGACTTCGACCGGGGTCCCGGGGTTGGCCGCCACAGCCATCCGGATGGGATTCCAGTGTCCGATGTAGCGGCCCGGGACGCGCTCCACGTCGGAGGCGAGGGCATCGAGAACGTCCGGTGGCGTGTTCGGGTTCTCGGCGGCGGCCCAGCGGTACCGCGGGAACGGCGACCCGGCCAGGTGCCGGAGACCGACATCGCCGAATGCCCCGGGGTTGTCGAGGATGGCGGCGATGGGGAACATCCGCTCGTCGTCCATGAGGATCTCGACGGCCTCCGGAGGTGCGTAGGGGTTGTCGGCGACCGCGAGGCGGACCCGCACGATCCGGTCGCGTGCGAGCCGAACCAGCACCTCGACAGGGGCGGACCAGTTGCCGGCCACGGCCTCGCGGAAGTCGTGGTCCCGGACACGGCCGAGTTGCTCGAGGACATCGGGCGACGTGCGTCCGTTGCCGGCCACCGCGAGGCGCACGGGCCGGGTCCGGTCTTCGGCGAGGACCTCGAGGGCGGTGCGGGGCGCTGATTCGTTGAACGCCACGGCGAGGCGAACCGTCCGGTGGCGGTCGCTGGCCAGTGTGCGAAGTTGGACACTGCTGTCCGACCGTTCGGCGGCGATCACCCGGGCCAGGGGTTCGGGGTGTTCGGCCAGCATCCGCAGGATGCTCGAACGTTCGCCGGTCTCGCCCCGGCCCCGAAGGGGCCCGGACAGCCGATCCCGGTAGCGCTGTGCATCCTCGGTGGTGAACGGCGGCCGCTCGGGCACAGGGGTGGTGGGGGTGGGATCGTCAGGCATGGTGCCCTCCTCATCGGTCCTGGCGGGGCCACCGTGCCTGCCGTTGCCGGCGGGTCGGTTGGCGGATCTTCAGCGGGCCAGGCCCCTCGGATCCTCTGGATGAGTTGTAGATCGACGGACACTCAGACCGTCATGAACACCGTACGCCACCGCTGTGACAGGCCGAGGTCGGGTTTCAGGCTCCGGCGAGCTCCCGGATGGCGGCGACGGTGCGGGCCAGTTCCTGGGCGGCACGACCGGGCCGACGCTCGAGGAACACGTCGGCCAGTGAGCCGTACCACCAGAGTTGCTCGTCGCTCCCGACGGTGAAGCGGTCCCATGCCGATGCGCCCTGGGTGCGGAGGTCCTCGAGCACGCAGCGGGAGTTGTGGCGCTTGTCGGCCAGCGCCACGCACAGCACGGCGTCGTCGACGTCCGGCTCGCGCAGGTGCGCCAGGTAGGCCTCCTTGCGGTCGCGCCACGGAGGCTTCGGCTCGCCCAGGGCGTCGCTGCAACTCGCCACGATTCCGGCCACCTCGTCGCCGAAGTCGGCCTGCACCGTCTCGACGGTTGCCTTCGTGTCCTCGACGGTGTCGTGCAGCAGGGCCGCCACGGCAATGGCCTCGGTGCGATGGTGGAGCGCCGGGTCGGAGGCGGCGTCCTCGATGGCATAGCCGGCCACCACCAACAGGTGGCTCACATAGGGAATGGGGGTCGCCTTGCGGAGCTGCCCGCCGTGGGCGATCCGGGCGAACTCGAGTGCTTCGGACAGGCGCTGTCCCAGTGCGGGGATCTCGGTCACGTTCACCTCCGTCAGAAGGGTAGACGCGGCCCGTGACGCTCGGCCCGGCCGCACTAGGTTCCTGCGCCATGGATGACGACGACCTGGCTGCAGAGGTCGACGAGGCCGACGAGACCGTCACGCCCGACGAACTCGACGAACTGCTGGACGACGGCGCGCCCACCCGTGTGGTGGTGCTCCGCCAGCCGGGCTCCGGCTTCGCCGTCGCCTCGGTCACGTTGGCGATCTGCGGCATCGGCTTCGGTCTCGTCCCGATCCTGTTCCCCGTGGCCGCGGTCTTCGGTGTCCTGGCGATCGTCTACGGCACCCTCGGCCGCCGCAAGGGACGCGACGCCCGGGGTCTCGCCACGGCGGGACTCGCCCTGGGAGCGCTGTCCATGGTGGTCGCCGTGGTCGGCGGGGTGTTGGTCCTCCGGGCCGTCGACTGGGTGCGTGCGGAGATCGACGACCTCGACGCCGAGATCGAAAAGCTCAAGGACGAGATCGAGGCCGAGGTCGAGGAGAAGGCCTCGGAGATCGAGGCCGACATCCGTGCCGAGATCGAGGCCATCGTGGAGGAGATCGTCGTCGACGTCGAGAAGAGCGTCGAGGAACAGGTCGGCGGCGTGGCCGACGACGTCAAGGTGGAGGTCGAGGCCCAGGTCGACACCATCACCGGCGAGATCAAGGCCGAGATCCAGCTCCGCTTCGACGAACTCCGTGCCGAGATCGACGACGTCAAGCGACGGATCGAAGCCCTGAACTGACCCGGGCGGGGCACGCCCACGCCTCCCCGGTTGGGTCTGGACACGTCCACCGGCGCGACAATCCCCCTGATGGACGATGGCCTGAGGGACGAAGGAATGCGCCGCACGGGCTTCCACCACGTCGCCTACGCCTGCCGAGACGCCGAGGCCACCCGGCACTTCTACGAGGACCTGCTCGGCATGCCGCTTGTCCACACCGAGGTGAAGGTCGGCGACGACGGCTTCTTCCGACACCTCTTCTTCGACACCGGCGACGGCACCTGCATCGCCTTCTTCGAGGTGCAGGGCGTGGGAGAGCTGGACGACTACTCGACCGAGGTCTCCACGGGCAACGGCCTGCCCGTCTGGGTCAACCATGTCGCCTTCGCCGCCGACGAGGAGCGTGCCCGACAGGCCGAGGAGCGCCTGGCCGCCGACGACATCGTGCCGCTCATGGAGGTCGACCACGGCTGGTGCGTGTCGCTCTACTACCTCGACCCGAACGGGATCATGGTCGAGTTCTGCCGCGACACGGGTGGCTTCGGCGACGATCCCGGGTCGGCCTCGGACCGGCTCAGCGGCACCGAGTCCACCGACGAGTCCACCTTCCTTCGTCCCCTCGACCCGGCCGGACTGCGGGGCTTCGATCCGCTGCCGACCCGGCCGGCCCCACGGGACGCCTGACGTGCCCCGCCTCCGCCAGGTCCGTCGCGCCGACCTCCACCCGGGGGCCGAGCCGATCTTCCAGTTCATCTTCGGCGACCGCGACCCGGTCGACGAGCCGGGCACCGACACGGGCACCCCCGGCGACTGGTGGACCGTCTTCGCCCTCGTTCCCGACGTCTTCGACCACGCCTGCGCCGGCATCGGCCTCTACCGGTCCGAACGCCGCCTCGTCGACCCGGTGCTGCGGGAGCTCGGCCAGACGCGGGCCGGCTGGAACGTCGGCAGCCGCTTCGTCTACTCGCAGCACTGCAAGTCGTGCCGCACCGTCGGCCTGTCCGAGGAAAGGATCCGCGCCATCTCGCACTGGGAGGACGCCGACTGCTTCGACGCCCCGCAGCGAGCCGTCCTCGCCTACACCGACGGCATCACCCGGGACTGCGGCAACGTGTCCGACGAGGCGTTCGAGGAACTGCGTGCCCACCTGTCGGACGAGGAGATCCTCGAGTTCACCTACATCGTGTGCACGTACGCCATGCACGGCGTGATGAGCCGGGCCCTGAAGCTCGAGTTCGACGCCGACGACGGCCCCCTCGAGGAGATCCCCGGTCCGCACGAGAGCCTCTCGGTGGAACACACCCGGGCCGCCCTGCGCCTCATCCGGGGTGGGCGCTGGGAGGCGCAGGAGGCCTGAGCGCCACCCCCGCTTCGGGGTCGCGAGCGGCGGGGCGTCGCCCGCGTCAGCCGTTGACCGAGAACGAACTGTTGGGGTTGATCTCCCGGTTGCGCCGGTAGAAGCCCATGTTCATCTCGAGGCCCGTGTACACGCCGGTGACGACGAGCGGGTCGGCGTCGTGGTCGTGGCCGTGCTCGACGGCGTCGATGAGTTCGGCCATGCAGTAGCCGGCCACCGGGGCGTTCTTGAACTGGTTGCCGCTCGAGCCGATGGCCACGTAGAAGCCGTCCAGGTCGGTGCGGTCGTAGATCGGGATCCAGTCGTCCGACACGTCGTAGAGGTCGACGATGCCCTTCTTCTCGTTGGGAATGCCGAGGCTCGGCATGCGGCGCGCCAGCCGCAGCACCTGGGCGTTCCACTGTTCGTCGGAGACGACGTCGTCGTAGTCGTCGGGGTCGTCGACCCAGACCTGCGGGTCGCAGGCGGGGTCCTCGGAGCCGATCAGGATGTTGTTGCCGGACTCGGGGCGCACATAGATCGCCAGGTCGGAATCCGAGGTGTGCAGGCCGTCGCGCTCGTAGTCGATGCCTGCCGGCGAGGGGACGTGGTGCACCTCGTGGCGTAGCGCCTTGGTCTTGATGTTCATCGAGTCGTAGACGCCCGCCATCCTGTTGATGACGAACGAGTGTGGACCGGCCACGTTGACCACGACCGGGGCGTCGAGCTCGGTGCCGTCGGCGAGTGTGACGCCGGCGATGCGGCCATCGGCCCGGCGGATGTCGGCCACCTCGACGTTGAACCGGAACTCGCCGCCCTTGGCCTCGGCGGCGCGCTGCAGGTTGTGGGTGGCGAGCTGCGGGTCGCTCACGTAGCCGGAGTCGGGCGTGTAGAGGGCGCCGACGAGCTCGCCCTCGGGCTCGGCCCAGAAGCGGTCGTCCTCGGGGCGGCAGGGCTCGCCGTGGGTGCCGTGCTCGAAGAACGGGATCCGCTCGCCCAGCGTCTCGTTGTCCCAGATCTCGTAGGGGACGCCGACCTGGTCGAACAGCGGCAGCACCTTCTCGTGGTGGCCGCCCTCGAGCATGAACAGCACGGTGCCGGACTGCATGTAGAGGGCGTGGCCGCGCTCGTCCTCGGCGTCGAGGTAGCGGGGCCAGTCCTTCCAGTAGGAGAAGCCCTCGTAGGCCATGGCGACGCCGTCGTAGGTGGAGTAGTGGGCGCGCACGATGGCGCACGAGTTGCTGGTCGAGCCGTAGCCCGAGGCGGGCAGCTTGTCGAGGTTGAGGGTCGAGTAGCCCTTCTTCGCCAACTCGAAGGCGACGGCGGCGCCGATCACCCCGGCGCCGATGACGATGGCGTCGTACCGGTCATTGGGCGTTTCGCTCATAGGAGAATTCGGGTCCTTCGTGTTCGTCGTGGTGGGCCAGGGTGGGAGGGAAATCGCTCGTTCCGGTACCGGCGTCCGGCGGGCCTCAGCCGCGCATCCGTTCGCCGGCGGGATCGTACAGGGGCTCGGTGACGAGTCGCGCCGGCTGGAGGTGGCCCAGGATCTCGACCTCGAAGCCGTTGGCGGCGGCCGGTTCGTCGGCCAGGCGGGTGGGCACGTAGGCGAGGGCGACGCTGGCCTGCGAGTAGTGCGCATAGCCGCCCGAGGTGACGAATCCGACACACTCGCCGCCGTGGAACACGGGCTCGTCGTGGATGGCGTCGGCGACGCCGCCGCCACCCGGGTCGCCGACGTCGATCACGAGGGTTACGAGGCGACGCTGTGGTCCGACCTCGAGTTCGGCCCGGGCGGCCTCCTTCCCGATGAAGTCGGCGGCCTTGTCGACCTTCACGAACGGGCCCATACCGGCCTCGGCCGGGGTGAAGTCGGGCCGGAACTCGAGGTTCCACACGCCGAACCCCTTCTCGAAGCGCATCGACAGGAAGGCCCGTCCGCCGAACATGCGCAGGTCGAGTCCGTCGGCGGCGGCGACGATGGCCGCACGCAGGGCCTCCTGGTGTTCATCGGCGCAGTAGACCTCGTAGCCCAACTCTCCGGTGAACGAGATCCGTGCGGTGATGGTGGGGACGCCTCCGACCTCCATCTCCCGCAGGTCGCGGAACCGGAGTCCGTGGTTCGAGACGTCGGCGTCGGTCAGGCGGCCCAGGAGCTCGCGTGAGTCGGGGCCGGCGATCATCCAGCCCATGAGCTCGTTGCTGCGGTTCGTGACGGTGACCTGGTCGCCGGGGATCCCCAGGTCGGTGAGCCGCTGGAGGAACAGCCGCATCGTGATCGCCGGCATGGCGCCGGATCCGAACAGCATGAACCGCTCGTCGTCGAGGCGACCCACGGTGAGGTCGGCGGCCAGTCGGCCCTCCGGCGTGAGGACCGGGCTGAGTGCCAGGCGACCCTGCTTCGGCAGGTGGTTGGCCAGGATGCCGTCGAGGAAGGCCTCGGCGCCGGGACCTGCCACCTCGTACTTGGCGAAGTTGGCGATCTCGAGCAGGCCGACGCCTTCGCGCACGGCGCGGCACTCCTCGGCCACATGCGGGAACGCGTTCGACCGGCGGAAGGTCGGCGTCTCGGCCTGTTCGATGCCCTGGGGGGCGAACCAGAGGGCGTGCTCGAGGCCGAACGAGGCACCCCACACGGCGCCCTGCGCGTCGAGGGCGTCGTAGGAGGGGGTGGTCCGCCACGGCCGGGCCGCCGGGAGCTCCTCGTTGGGGTAGGTGATCATGAAGCGGCGGCGGTAGTTCTCCTGCGACTTCAGGTACGTGTAGTCCCTCGAGGCGAAGTCGCCGAAGCGGGCCACGTCCATGGCGTAGACGTCCATCTCGGGCTCGCCGTCGATGATCCACTGGGCCAGGCACAGCCCGACGCCGCCGGCCTGGCAGAAGCCGGCCATCACGGCGGCGGCCACCCAGTAGTTGGGGATGCCGGGCACTGGCCCGATCAGCGGGTTGCCGTCGGGGGCGAACGTGAACGGCCCGTTGACGACCCGTGCGATGCCGGTCTCGGCGAGCACCGGCATCCGCTTCTGGGCCACCTCGAGGCGGTCGACGAACCGGTCGAGGTCGGGGGTCAGCAGCCGCATCCCGAAGTCGAGGGGCGTGCTGTCGACCGCCCACGGCTTGCCGGCCTTCTCGTAGGTGCCGAGCAGCAGCGAGTTGCCCTCCTGGCGGGTGTAGAGGTTGCCCTCGTAGTCGATGGTCACGGCGAGCTCGGTGCCGTGCTCGACGATCTCCGGGAGTTCCTCGGTGATCACGTACTGGTGCTCCATGGGGAGCAGCGGCAGTTCGATGCCTACCATGCGGCCGAGTTCACGGGCCCACAGGCCGGCGGCGTTGATCACCACCTCGGCGGTGATGGTCCCGCCCTCGGTGTGGATGTCCCAGGCGCCGTCGGGTCGCTGGGTCAGGTCGCGGACCGGGTTGTTGCGGTAGACCTCGGCGCCGTGGTGGATGGCCGACTGTGCGTAGGCGTTGGTGACGCCCGAGGGGTCAACGTGGCCGTCCGCCGGTTCGAAGAGGGCGCCCAGGTACTCGTCGGTGTTGATGAGCGGGTTCCGCCGCTTCACCTCGTCCATGGAGATGAAGTCGGCATCCATGTCCATGTAGCGCGCCTTGGCCCGTTCGAGCTTCAGGTAGTCGAGGCGCTCCGGCGTGGAGGCCAGGTAGATGCCGCCCGGCAGGTGCACGCCGCACGAGACGCCCGACAGGGCCTCGATCTCGTCGTAGAGGGCGAGCGTGTACGCCTGCAGGCGGGCGATGTTGGGGTCGGAGTTGATGGTGTGGATGACCCCGGCGGCGTGCCAGGTGGATCCGGCGGTCAGTTCGGAGCGCTCGATGAGCACCGAGTCGGGCATGCCCATCTTGGCGAGGTGGTACAGGATGCTCACCCCGGTGACCCCGCCGCCGATGACCGCAGCGTCGACCTGTGTCTTCATGGTGTTGGCCCTCTCCTGCTCCCGTGGGTTCCCGTGGGTTCCCGCGGCGTTCCTGCCGCTGGTTTCTAGTACCACGCGTCGGGGACGGCGTCCTTCTTCTTAGCGACGTACTCGTCGAGCGCTTCGTCGACCCCCGGGGGGAGGGGCGGCTGCTCATAGTTCTCGAGTCGGGCCTTCCAGTTGGCGTTGGCCCGTTGGC
>JARQPW010000020.1 GCA_029577135.1 Acidimicrobiales bacterium | reverse complement strand
GGTCCCGAATTCGATCGTGCGTCCGTGATCGCCGAGATGAACGGTCGGACCGCCTGGGACGCAGGCGGTCTCATCGTGCCGATCGACTGGACCCGCCAGCACGTGCCGACGACCCCGGACGACCAGTCCAACGGCTACCTGCTGGAGTGCGCAGCGTCCTTGCGAATGAGCGGTGGGGCGATGGAGACGGTCGCTGATCCGGCGACCCCGTGGATCTGCTGGGACAATGCAGATCAGGCGTGGTCGGAGCCACAGCAGATTTCCTTCGGGGGCTGACCGGGCGACACCCAACGGCCATGGTGCTTGCAGCAGGAACCGGAGCCGATGTCCTCCGCGCCGTCCTGCAGGGGACCCCACCCGGGGCGGTGTACGCCCTCGTCGCCCTCGGCTTCGTCCTGACCTACAAGACCTCGGGGGTCTTCAACCTGGCGTTCGGGGCGCAGGCCTTCGTCTCGGCGGCGATGTACTTCCAGGCACGTGTCGAGTGGGGGTGGTCGACGGTCCCGGCACTGGTCTTGGCGGTGTTCGTGCTGGCGCCCCTGATCGGCCTGCTCATGGAGCGGCTGATCTTCCGGCACCTCAGGACGGCCTCGGCGGTCTCGAAGCTGGTGGTGGCGATCGGGTTGTCGGTGGCGTTGCCGAGCCTCTTCGAGACGCTGACCGGTTTCTCCGGCGTCGCCGGGAAGACGCCCGGGGGCCTCGTTCCCGACGGAGCCAACGTGTTCTATGACCCGCTCGGCGTCTACCCGTTCAGCCGGGACGAGCTGGTTGCGCTCGGCGTGGCGGTCGTCGCCATGCTGGGCCTGGGCGCCCTGTTCAGGTTCACTTCCCTGGGCCTCGCCATGCGCGCCGTCGTCGAGAGCCCCCGGATGACCGAGTTGGCCGGGATCGACTCCGACCGTGTGTCCTCGGTGGCCTGGATGCTGTCCAGCTTCTTCGCAGGCATGGCCGGCGTGCTGATCGCTCCCCGGTTCAACACCCTGATGGCGCCGGACTTCTTCCACCTCGTGGTCGTGGCCATCGCCGCAGCGGCGATCGGGCGACTCGTGAGCCTTCCCCGGGCGCTCCTCGGGGGCCTCGGGCTCGGGATCTTCATCGCCCTGTTCCGGACGTTCCTCCCGAGGTGGTCGGTCGACCTTCCCTGGCTGGAGCCGTTCCAGGACAACCTGACCCCCTCGATGCCGTTCGTGGTCCTGTTCGGCGTGCTCGTGCTGTGGCCGGCGATCCGCCGGTCGCCGGCTGCCGCCGATCCGCTGTCGGGCGTCGACCCGCCGCCACTCTCGCTGGTGTCGACGACCCGCAGCAAGGTGCTGACCAGGGCGGCCCGGGTCTTCGGTGTCTGCTTCCTGCTCCTGGTCGGCCTGACGGTCTGGTTCCGCGGCGATGTCGTCTGGGTCCACCTGGTCACCCAGGCCACGATCATGTCGCTCATCTTCCTTTCGGTCACGATCATCACCGGCCTAGCCGGACAGATCTCGCTGTGCCAGGGGACCTTCGCCGCCATCGGCGCCCTGACGGTTTTCCAGTTGGCGGACCGTTGGGACGTGTCGGTCCTCGTAGCGGCGTTGGTCGGCGCTGTCATCGCAGCCGTGGTGGGCGCACTCCTGTCGATCCCCGTCCTGCGACTCGGCGGCATCTGGCTGGCAATCGCCACGCTGGCGTTCGCCTTCTTCTTCGATGCCGTGATGCTCAAGTTCTCGTGGGTGGGTGGCGGCGACTCGTCGCTGTTGCAGGGACACCGGGTCCCCCGACCGGTGCTCGGTCCCTGGGACTTCGCCGACGACCGGCGCTTCCTCGTCCTCGTGGTGGTGGTCTTCACCGTGGTCAGCGTCCTCGTGATCCGGATCCGGGAGGGGACGACCGGGCTCACTCTGCGCGGCCTCCGGGGTAGCGAGTTGGCGGCCGAATCGATCGGGGTGTCGCCGGCACGGGCACGGATGGTCGCGTTCGCCCTCTCGGCGGCGATCGCCGGCCTCGGTGGAGGGCTGTTGGCGATCCATCAGGAGAACGTCAACTACGGCAACAACTTCACGCCGACCGCTGCCCTCTTCTGGGTGGTGCTCGTCGTCACCCTGAGTGCCCGGACCGTGGAGGGTGCGGCCCAGGCCGGTGCGGCGTTCTCGCTGTTCAATGCCGTGATTCTGCAGGGCGCGGGGCTCGCCTGGATCACGAGGGGCCACCTGCCCGGCTTCTTCCCGCTGTCGCCGAAGTGGCGGTTCGTGCTGTTCGGCCTTGCCTCGATCCAGTTCGCCCGGCATCCCGAGGGCCTTGTCGAGCACGGCAAGCGGCGGGCGACGGTCGGCATCGACACACGACTGGCGGCCCGGAGGGAGCGGGCATCGTCGCAGGACGCGAACGGGGGGGAGGGGCCATGACCACCCTGTTCGAGGCGACCGGAGTCCGGAAGTCCTTCTCCGGCATCCGTGCGCTGGAGGATGTCTCCCTGCGAGTCGAGGCCGGCGAGCGGGTGGGCCTCATCGGACCCAACGGCGCCGGCAAGACGACGTTCTTCAACTGCGTGCTCGGCATGCTCCGGCCGGACGCCGGGCGGGTCCTGCTGGACGGCCAGGACATCGGTGGCCTGCCGGTCCACCGACGGGCCCGACGTGGGATCGGCAGGACGTTCCAGCGCATCGAGTTGTTCGCGGACATGACGGTGCGGGAGCACCTCCTGCTCGCCGATCGAATCCGTCGCGGCGAGGGCTCGCTGTTGCGTGACCTGTTCGGTCGGGGTGGCTCGGACGCCGACGAGCGGCGCCGGTGTGACGAGGTCCTCGAACTGCTCGGCCTCGGTGACCTGGCCGCCGATCCGGTCGAGGCGTTGAGCCTCGGCCAGGGCCGGCTCGTCGAGGTCGGACGGGCACTGATGACCGAACCCCGCCTGCTGCTCGCCGACGAGCCGTCGTCAGGCCTCGACCGCGAAGAGACCGACGCCCTGGCGGCGACCCTGCGCGAGGTGCAGGGAGACCGGGGGTTCGCCGTCCTGCTGGTCGAGCACGACGTGGAACTGGTGGCGTCGTTCACCGAACGGACGTACGTGCTCGACTTCGGGCACCTCATCGCCGAGGGGCCGACAGCCGAGGTGATGGCCGACAAGAGAGTCCGCCAGGCGTATTTCGGCGACGTCGAGGTGGGGAGCGGCTCATGACTCCCGCCCTCGAGCTCCGGGCGGTCGAGGCCGGCTACGGCCCCTTCCGGGCGCTCTTCGGCGTGACGCTCAGCGTCCCAACGGGTGGTGCGGTGGCCCTGCTGGGCGCCAACGGGGCCGGGAAGACCACGGTTGCCCGGGTGGCGAGTGGCCTGCTGGTGCCGTCATCGGGCTCGGTCCACGTGGATGGCCGGGACCTGACGGGTGAACGGACGTTCCGCTACGCGCGCGCCGGTGTGGCCCATGCCCCCGAGGGCCGTTCAGTGTTCGCCACGTTCACCGTCGAGGAGAACCTGACGCTGTCGTTCCAACGGCTGTTGGGCTCGGAGGGTCTGAACGACGGCCTGGAGCGCGCCTACTCGATCTTTCCCCGCCTCGGCGAACGGCGGCGACAGGTGGCAGGCACCCTCTCCGGCGGCGAGCAGAGGATGCTCTCGATGGCCCGGGTGCTGGTCGAGGCTCCACCGGTGCTGGTCGCCGACGAGCTGTCCCTCGGCTTGGCACCGATCGTCACCGACGAGATCTATGCGACGCTCGAGGCGATCCGGGCCTCCGGGACGGCGATGCTCATCGTCGAGCAGCATGTGGGCCATGCCCTCGCCCTGTGCGAGCACGTCGTGCTGCTGGACAAGGGGACCGTGGCCTGGGAGGGGCCTGCGGACGATGCCGCCGACGTCGTCGTGTCCCGGCTGTTCGAGAAGTCGGGCGGGTGACACCATGGGCCTCGTGGACCTCGACGGACTGCTTGCATGCCTCGATTTTGGGGACCTGGGGGAGGGCCGTTGGACGGCACCCCACCTGCAGATGGACTACCGGCGGATCTTCGGCGGACAGTTGCTCGCCCAGGCGGTGGTGCTGGCGGCCGCCTCGGCACCGGACAAGACGGTGCGATCCCTGTCGTGCATGTTTCCCCGCGAGGGGAGCCTCGACGAGTCGCTCGAGTACCAGGTCGAGGCGGTACACGACGGGCGCTCCTTCGCGACGCGGCGGATCACCGGCACGCAGGGTGATCGGGTGTGCCTCGTGGCCCAGGCTTCGCTGCATGTCGCGGAGGAGGGACCGGAGCACGGGGACCCGGCGCCGGACGTCGGGCGTCCAGAAGAGGCAGAGCCGACCGACCTCTCGATGGTGCCGTGGCCGTGTCGTGTCGTCGACGGGGTGGACCTTGGGGATCGTGGCATCGGGCCGGCCGAGTTCAGCTTCTGGACCCGGGTTGACCGTGACCTTCCGGACGAAGTTGCGGTCCATCAGGCGCTGCTCGCCCATGCCACGGACCTGACCGTGATCGGCACGGCGCTGCGCCCGCATGAGGGTCTCAGCCAGGCGGACTCGACGGTGCGCCTGGCGACGGCGGTGACCGCCCACCAGGTCGTGTTCCACCGGCCCTTCCGGCTCGACGACTGGTGCCTGGTCGACCAGTGCAGCCCCGTCGCCGCCGGCGCCCGGGCATTCGGAACCGGCAACGTGTTCGATGTCGACGGCCACATGGTCGCATCGTTCACCCAGGAGTCGATGATCCGGCCACTGGTGCCGGACGAGGATCACGAGCGCCGGGAGGACGCCCCATGACCGTCGAGTTCGACCCCTTCAGCCGGGACTTCTTCGACGACCCGTACGACACGTATGCCCGACTGCGCGACGAGGCCCCCTGCTACCACAGCGAGCAGTACGACTTCTATGCCCTCAGCCGCTACGAGGATGTCGTGGCCGCACACCGCGACCATGACACCTTCATCTCCAGTCGGGGGCTCACCTATGAACAACTCAGCGACTCCGAGGCCGATGTGGCGGGGTCGCTCATCATGATGGATCCGCCGGAACACACCCGGTACCGCAAGCTCGTCAGCCGGGCCTTCACCCCCAGGGCCATGGCCTCCTGGGAGGACCTGGTCCGGGAAATCGTGGTCGGATACCTGGAGCCGCTCGTGGGCGAGCCGTCCTTCGACCTCGTCGGCGAGTTCGCCGGCCCCTTCCCCGTCGAGGTGATCTCGGCGATCCTCGGGGTGCCGGAGGGCGACCGCCAACAGATCCGCCACTGGACCGACACGATGCTCCGACGCGAGGAGGGCGAGGCGACGGGAGGCGCCGCCGCCCAGGGGGCGGGAATCGCCCAGACCATGTACTTCCTCGAGTTGGTCGCCGAGAAGCGGCGGTGCCCGGGCGACGACATGCTGAGTGCGCTCGTCGCCGCCGAGGTCGAGACGGGTGACGGGGGAACAGCCTCGCTCGACGACATCGAGATCGCCGCCTTCGGGACCCTGCTCGGTGCGGCGGGGAGCGAGACGGTCACCAAGCTGGTCGGCAACGCCGCCGTCCTGTTCCATCGGAATCCCGACCAGTGGCGACTCGTGAAGGAGGACCCCGAACTCCATGCCGACGCCGTCGAGGAGATTCTGCGCTACTGGCCGCCGTCGCAGTATCAGGGAAGGTGTTCGGCGGTCGAGAGCGAGTGGCACGGGGTGACGATCCCTGCCGGCAAGCCGGTCTTCCTGCTGACGGGCGCGGCGACCCACGACGAACGGGCCTACGAGGACCCGGACCGGTTCGACGTCCGACGGGAGCAGGCATTGGCGATCGGCCTCGGGCACGGGGTGCACGCCTGCCTCGGAGCCGCCCTGGCCCGGCTGGAGAGCCGGGTTGCGATCGGGGAGATGGCTGCACGTGTACCGGATTTCGTCGTCGACGAGACAGGGTGCGAACGGGTCCAGATGTCGAACGTGGCCGGCTACTCGAAGGTCCCGGTGCACACCGCACACTGAGCCGATCGGGCAGGGTTCGTCATGGCCCGGGGTCCGCTCGTAGCGTCGCCGGGATGCAGCCAGGGGAGGGGACGGCGGTCGAGCGGCGGGCGTGGTTGGCACTCGCGGTGTCGACGCTGGCGGCGCTGCTGTCGGTCATCGACGTCTCCATCGTGAACGTGGCGTTTCCCTCGATCCGACGCGACCTCGGTGCGAGCGAGGCGGGGCTGTCCTGGGTCCTCTCGGGCTACTCGGTGGCGGTCGGTGCCTTCCTGCTCCTCGCCGGACGCCTGGCCGACCAGCGCGGTCGGCGCCGGATGTTCATGATCGGCGTCTCCATCTTCGTGGTGGGGTCGCTGTGCAGCGGGCTGGCGCCGTCGACCGAGTTCCTGATAGCGGCACGCGTGCTCCAGGGGATCGGCAGCTCGGTGATCGGCCCCACGTCGCTGTCGATGGTGTTGCCCGAGTTCCCCTTCGAGCGCCGGTCGATGGTGCTCGGCATCTGGGGCGCCTCGGCCGCCCTCGGAGCGGCTATCGGACCGTCGGCTGGGGCGATCCTGCTGGACGTGCTCTCCTGGCGCTGGATCTTCCTCGTCAACGTCCCGCTCGGCGCCCTGATCCTCGTGCTCACCCCCCGGTTCGTCCGGGAGAGCCGGGACCCAGATGCGACCGGCCGCTTCGACATGGTCGGCGTTCCCGCAGGCACCTTCGGCGTGGCGCTGGTCCTGGTCGCCATCGTGCAGGGTGGCGGGTGGGGCTACGCGTCCGCTCCGACGCTTGTTGCGGCACTGCTGGGCGCAGCGCTCCTCGTGTATGTCGTGGTGCGATCCGCCCGACATCCGAGCCCGTTGCTGGACCTGCGCCTCTTCCGGATCCGGTCGTTCTGGTCGGCCGCAGCGGGGCAGGTCTTCTTCACCACCTCGTTCATCAGCATCATCCTGTTCAACACGCTCCTCCTCCAGGAGTTGTGGAAGTGGTCGCCGCTGGCTGCCGGCTTCGGCGTCGTGCCCGGCCCTGCGTTGGCAGCGGTGCTCGGTGGCCCGGTGGGTTCGATCGCCGACCGGGTCGGCCACCGAAACCTGCTGGTGTTCGGGTGCACGACCGCCGGGCTCTCACCGGCCTGGCTGTGGTTGCGGGTGGGCGCCGAGTCCGACTACGCCTCCGACGTCCTGCCGGCGCTGCTGTTTCTCGGCATAGGCGTGTCGTGCACGTTCGCGACGTTCAGCTCGCTCGGCCTCCGGGAGGTTCCGTCGGCGCGATTCGGCATGGCAAGTGCCACGTTGCGCACGACCTCGACCCTCGGGTTCGCCGTCGGGGTGGCCGTCGGGGTGGCGGTCTTCGATGCGGCTCTTCCACAACTCCTGGTCGCCTTCGACCGGGTGTGGGCCTTCATGGCCGTCACGATGTTCGTCGGAGCGGCCTTCTGTGCGATCGCCTGCCCGGGGCGCATGGCGATGGCGTCGCCCCAGTCCCAGGTCGAGTCCTAGGCGGGCGCTCCCAGGCGGACCGGCAGGGTGCTACGGCCCCGCAGGATGATCCGGGCGTTGAAGGTCGGTTCGCCCGCCAGGGCCAGTTCGGGGAAGCGCCGGACGAAACGGGTGATGGCGATCTCTCCCTCCATGCGGGCAAGGGCAGCGCCGAGGCAGTGGTGGATGCCGCTGCCGAACGACACGTGCCGGGCTGCGTCCTTCCGGATGACGTCGAGGGTGTCGGCGGTGTCGCCCCAGAAGGCGGGGTCCCGATTGGCGCTGCCGAGTGCGGTCAGGACCAACTCGTCCGCAGCGACCTCGACACCGGAGATCACGGTGTCGTGCAGGAGGCGGCGTCCCGAAGTCTGCACCGGGCTGTCCCAGCGGAGGAGCTCGTCGGCGACATTGGCATCCACCGATTCGTCATCGCGGACGAGTGCCAACTGGTCGGGGTGTTGGAGCAGGGCGTGGGTCCCGTTGCCGATGAGGTTGACCGTGGTCTCGTGTCCGGCCACGAACAGGAGGGACAGCATCGAGAGGAGTTCCTCCTCGCTCATGCGGTCGCCCTCCTCCTCGACCTCGATCAGGTGCGTGAGCAGGTCGTCGGCCGGTTCCCGACGCTTCTGCGCAACGGCATCCGTGAGGTAGGCGTCCATCCTGATGCCTCCCTCGAGTGCTGCGGAGACCTGTTCCGGGGTGAGGAACGGTTCGAGTGTCTGGGTGAGGGCGTGGGACCAGGCACGCACCTTCGCCACGTCGGTCTCGGGGAGGCCGAGCATCGAGTGGATCACGGCGAACGGGATCACGAAGGCGTACTCGCCGATCAGGTCGATCTCGCCGTGTTCGGCGAGTTCGTCGAGCAGGTCGTCGACGATGGCAGTGGTCTGGTCGCGCATCCGGCCGATCGCCCGGGGCGTGAAGGTCCGCTGGACGAGCCCGCGGAGCCGGGTGTGGTCGGGGGGGTCCAGCCCGAGGATCGACGGGACCCGCTCGGCGCGCACCTGTTGGAGCGGCAGCATGTGCTCGGGTACCTCGGTTCGGGATTCGAACCGGCCGACCGAGGTCTCGGTGTCGCGCAGCACGCGGTGGACGTCGTCATAGCGGGACACGAGGAGCGTGCCGATCGGCGTCCGGTGCACGGGGTCCTCGTCCCGGAGCCTCGCATAGGTGGGGTAGGGGTCGACGAGGAACTCGGGGTCGAACGGGTTCCAGGACGGAGCGGTCCGGACATCGGTCATGGGGCGGACGATACCGACGGTCGCCCGACCGGGGCGAGACGGGGCTCAGAGCGCAGCGCCGACCCGGTGGCCGCTGCGCACGGCGCCTTCGATGTACCACTCCTCGGCGGCGTCGCCGACCACGTGCACCTCGTGGCCGACGGCCAGGAGGGTGTCGGCGAGCGCGCGGTCCGCCCGCACCCCGCCGGCGATGACCACCGTGTCGGCATCCAGCCGGAGGGTCGCATCGCCCTGTCGGTACTCGACCTGGGTGGGGGAGATTGCGGTCGTCTCGGCTTCGGTGTGGAACACCACGCCGGCGTTCCGGGATTCGTGGAGGGTCCGCCACCGCCGGGGGTGGGCCATGGCGCTCGCCGGCTGGGCGCCGGGCTCGAGCACGTGAACCGTGCGTCCCCGCTCGGCGAGGAAGTGCGCCAACTCGGTGCCGACAAGGTCGCCGTGGATGATCACGACGCGGCGGCCGATGGGCATCCAGAGCCGGGAGAGGGACCGGACCCGGCCCATGTTGCCGGTGAGCCCCAGGAGCCGGCCGGCCCCGAGGGCCAGTCGCGCCAGGAGTCCGGGGCGGCGTGCACCGAGGTCGCCTTCGCCGGTGAGCAACGCCCGGAGGTCGTCGCCGGACAGCACGTGGGGGAGGTCCATGCCGGGCAGGTCGGGCCGGTCCCGCCGGGCACCGGTGGCGACCACGACGGCGTCGGGTGCGAATGCGGCGATCACCTCGGCATCAGCCCGCACGCCGGTCCGGACGTCGACATCGGCATCGGCGATCGCGGCACGGAGGAAGTCGACGAACTCGCCGTTCAGCGGGGTCGTGAGCGACGAGAAGCGTGCCGTACCGCCGAGTCGGTCGGCGGCCTCGAGCAGGGTGACGCGGTGTCCCCGTCCGGCCGCGACCCGGGCACATTCCATGCCACCCGGTCCACCCCCGACCACGACGACGTGCCGTGGCGAACTTGCTGGTGACGGGTCGGGTTCGTCGTAGTGACCGAGCCGTGCGTTGACCGCACAGACGGGCTGACCGCTCCAGAAGTTCTGGGCGACGCAGACGAAGCAGTTGATGCAGGGGCGCACCAGGTCGGGCCTGCCGACGTCGAGGCGGCGGACCAGGTCGGGGTCGGCCAGGAGTTGCCGGCCCATCGACACGAAGTCGGCGCCGCCCTCGCCGAGGATGCGTTCGGCATCCGGGGGTCGGATCCGACCGACGGCGAGCACGGGAACGTCGACCGCCGCCTTCACGGCCCGGGCCAGGCCCTCGTACTGGTTGGGCTGCCAGGGAAGGGGTGCGTCGGTGAACCCGATGCCAGTTCCCGATGACGATGTGGCCGAGACATGGATGGCATCGGCGCCGGCAGTAGTCGCAGCCCTGGCGTGGCCGGCGGCGTCATCGATGGTGATGCCGTTCTCGACGCCGTACTCGTGGCCGTCGAGGCGCACGATGACTGCGAAGTCGGTACCGCACCGGTCGCGCACCGCGGCGACGACCTCGACGAGAAGTCGGGTCCGGCCCTCGAGCGAACCGCCGTACGCATCGTCCCGGCGGTTCCATGCCGGGGACAGGAACGTGGAGAGGAGGTAGCCGTGGGCGGCGTGCACCTCGATCCCGTCAAATCCGGCCTGCTGCACCCGTGCGGCGGCGTCGGCGAAATCGCGAACGATGTCCTCGAGCTGTCCGGCCGTCGCCTCCGCGTAGGTGGCCATCTGACCGCCGGTGAGGGTCGCCATCCGCAACAACTCGTCCATCGTCGTGTCGGCCATCATCCCCCGGGGGTCCGACGGCGGCGGTGGGAGCGACGGAATCGACGCCGGCCTCCCCTCGGAGACGTCGACGCTCGACGTCTTGCCGTGGTGGCAGATCTGAACGACGATCTTCGCACCATGGGCGTGGACGGCAGCGGCGAGCCGCCGGAGGTCCGGGACCGCGCCGTCGTGCGAGAGTGCGGGTTGGTGGCGGGCGGTCGCCCCGTACGGGTACGAGACAGCAGATGTCTCGACGATCAGGAGCCCGACTCCACCCCTTGCCCGGGCCTCGTAGTGGGCGATGGTCTCGTCGGTGACCAGGCCCTCGTCGGTGCAGTTGTTCTGGTCCATCGCCGGGAGCACGACCCGGTTGCGGAGTTCCATCCCCCCGATCCGGCCGGAAGCGAGGAGGAACGGAAACGAAGTGGTCATGGTGGTCATGGTGGTCATTCTGTCCGATCGGTGTTGCTCCGGCCCCATGCGGCCTCCTTTCTGCACGGTGGTGGGCCATCGCCGGGCGGCGTGGTTCTCGGCTCTTCTCCCCGAGGGGCTCATCGCAGCGTCGCCGGGGCCCCCACCCCGGCGACATTCCCGCATCGTCCGTTGGAAGACAGCACGCTCGCTTCCTCAGGCACCCGACACATTCCGGCACTGGCCCCGAGATCTTTTCCCACGCTGAATCTGCTCGCCCGGTGGTGGTGTAACCGTTTCTGGTCTGGCCTCCTTTCTGCACGGGGGTGGGCCATCGCCGGGCGCCTGCTCGCTCGCAAACTGAACGCTCGCTTCCTCAGGCACCCGACACTGGCCGCTCCCAGACTCGAGGGGTGCCTCGGTGCCCTTGTCGCCAAGGGCTTGTCTACACAAGACAGGTTTCCTCGGACCCGCTCTGGCTGGGAGGAGGGGCTCTTGTTCCGCACCTTCTGCTGACACGACGGCATGAGGTTCTGTGCCTCGGCATAGCGAAGCGCCCGGCTGAGTTCGAGGGGCGTTGAGTTCGGGAGATCCTTCACAACTTCTGGTTGAGCGGTCGTTGCTGGTCTTCACCTACTTTCGCCACGGGGGTGGGCCATCGCCGGGCGCCTGCTCGCTCGCAAACCGAACGCTCGCTTCCTCAGGCACCCGACACTGGCCGCTCGCAGACTCGAGGGGGTGCCTCTGCGCTCTTGTCACCCAGGGTTTGTCTACACAAGCCAGGTTTCCTCGGACCCGCTCTGGCTGGGAGTTTGGCTGGCGGGGGTGCTGCTTCCGCACCTTCTGCTGACTCGATGCGTTGAGTCCCCGTGCCTCAGCGGCCCGTCACTGGCCACTTGTGTGGTGTGGTTCAGGACCGGTTGCCGGTCACAGAGGGGCCGTCCGGGCTGGTGCTCAGGGACCCTTCTTGGGCTTGTAGGCAGCCCACGGCTTGTCGCCCTTCCGGGAGGGCTTCTTCCAGTGGCCCGGGTACATGCCTGCGGCCTTGTACGCAGAGCGCTCCGCCGACGTCCTCCATGCCTTGTCCTGGACAGGTCTGGTGTTTCGCACCAGCCTGATGAACGCCCAGGCCTTCCTGGCTGCCTCTTTGAGCATGTTTGTGGCTCCTCCCTGGATGCAGGCGCCTCCCGCTGATCGCTCCGCTGAGCCTGCTTCGGCGTCCATTCTGCCACGTCCTGCCCCCAACCTGCCGGCGGGTGCCCGGAGAAGCCCGGATCGACGGCCTTGCCGACCTCGCTGACAGGCAACCCCCATTTCCCTGCGAGGAGGGGTGGCCACGACCGTTGGTGACGTCGTCGTGGTGGACACCGATGGAGGAGATTGCCACGCCTGGCAGGTGCCGGTCCACGAGGAGTACCCAATAGGGGTGGTGACGCCAGTTCGCAGCGGCGGTGAGCATTCGTTGACGAGCGAGCGGTGTCGGGTCGGGAGTTCGGCGCTGCTTGCGAGCCGAAACCCGGCCCGGCGACGCAGACGTTGGGACGCCAGTTGCTGACGGTGGGAATGAACGGGTTGGATCGAAGGAAAAGGTTCGCAGCGCTCAGTTCGTGCCGTTTGGGGCGAGCTTTCTGAGGCTCTTCTGGCGCCAGTCCTCGGTGGTGTCGACGGCGTTGAAGGTGAAGCAGTGGATGCCCACGATTTCCAGTTCGTCGGCGACGGCCGACAGCGGGGCTACCAACTTGTTGGGGTTGTACCCGCCGGGGGAGAGCAGGCGGATCACCGAGGTCCGGTTCTTCTTCATGTAGCGGGCGGAGTGGCCGATGCCGAGCCGGATCGAGATGGTCAGCAGCTTGGTCCGGTCGACCGCTCCGGGCACGCCGAGGTGGCAGGGAAGCGTCACGCCGGCGGCCCGGCGACGAATCAGCCAGTTGCGGATTGTTCCGGCGTCGAAGCACATCTGCGTGGCCATGTAGCCCTCGAGGCCGGCCTCGGCGATCATCTCCTGCTTCTCGATCTGGGCATCGACGAGGACCTGCTCGGGGATTGTGGAATGGCCGTCGGGATATGAACCGATGCCGACAACGTCGATGTCGGGCCGACGATCGAGGAACGACCGCAGGAATCCGGCAGCGTCGCTGAAGGGGCCACGCGGTTCGGCGTCACCGCCGATCACGAACACCTTTCTGATGCCCTGCTCGTTGACCCGCTGCACGATGCGGTCGACGTGCGCCTCGTCCTCGACCATGCGGGCGGCGAAGTGCGGGATCGTGGTGTGGCCGTCGTCGGCGAATGTGCCACACAGGTCGAGCGTGTCATCGACCGTCTTGGCGGGTGAACAGGTCACCGAGATCGTCGAATTCTCCGGTAGGAACATCGCCTGGTCGTGGACGTTCTTGAGCGGGATCAGCTCGTAGGTCATTCCCTCGAGCAGCCGCCGATGGGTGGCCTTCTCCGCCTGTGAGCGGATGGGGCCCTTGCGGAAAGGAGTGGAATCCGAAACTTCACTCATCGTGACGCGACCTCCTCGTGGCGCCGTGGCCGGGCGGCGGAACGTCGCCGGGCCGATGTACAGGACGATTCGTCCGGCCGGTAGAACGGGCCGACGCGGCTGTCCGGCTCAACTGAGGCCGACGATCTCACCGTGCTCGTCGATGTCGATCCCTGCGGCGCCGGGCGTCTTGCCGAGCCCGGGCATCGTGCGCATGTCGCCGCAGATCGGATACACGAACCCGGCGCCGACCGAGGCCCGCACCTCGCGCACGGGAAGGGTCCAGCCGGTCGGCGCTCCCTTGAGGGCCGGGTCCGACGAGAGTGAGAGGTGCGTCTTGGCGATGCAGACGGGCAGGTTGCCGAAGCCGTTGGCCTCGTAGGTGTCGATCTGCTTGTTGGCGGCAGGCGAGAATTCGACGCCGTCGGCGCCGTACACCTTCTCGGCCACGGTGCGGATCTTGTCGCGTAGCGACATCTCGTCCGGGTAGAGCACATGGAAGTCGGACGGCTCGTCGGCCGCCTCGGCGACCGCCTCCGCCAACTCGGCGGCACCGGAGCCACCGTCGGCGAAGTGCGTGGTCGTGGCGGCGCGGGCGCCGTACTCCTGGGCGATCTCGTGGATGGCCTGGATGTCGACGTCGTGGTCGCCAGGGAACACGTTGATGGCGACAACGGGGGAGACGCCGTGGATCTGCATGTTCTCGAGCTGCTTGCGCAGGTTGTCGCCGCCCTGGTGGACCTCGTCGGGGTTCTCGACGAGGAGTGCCTCGGGCAGCGGCTTGCCGGCGACGATCTTGTGGTTGCCGGAGTGGGCCTTGAGGCCGCGCACGGTGGCGACCAGGACCGCGGCGTCGGGGGCGATGCCCGAGGCGCGGCACTTGATGTTGAAGAAGCGTTCGGCGCCCATGTCGGCGCCGAAGCCGGCCTCGGTGAGGAGGAAGTCGCCGGTGTGGATGCCGATCTGGTCGGCCACGATCGACGAGTTGCCGGTGGCGATGTTGCCGAACGGACCGCAGTGGACCAGCGCCGGCGTGCCCTCGAGGGTCTGCATGAGGTTCGGCTTGATGGCCTCGCGCAGGATGACGGTCATCGAGCCGGCGACCTGCAGTTCCTCGGCGGTGATCGGCGTGCCGGCCTTGCTGTAGCCGACGACGATGCGGCCCATGCGGGCGCGCAGGTCCTGGAGGCTGGTGCAGAGGGCGAGGGCCGCCATGACCTCGGAGGCGGCGGTGATGTCGAAGCCGGTCTCCCGGGGGATGCCGTCGAGGCGACCGCCCATGCCGACCACGATGTTGCGCAGGGCCCGGTCGTTGATGTCGAGTACCCGCCGCCAGGTGATGTTGTGGAGGTCGAGTTCGAGTTCGTTGCCGTGGAAGAGGTGGGCGTCGAGCATCGCCGAGCACATGTTGTGGGCAGCGGTGACGGCATGCATGTCGCCGGTCAGGTGGAGGTTGAACAGTTCCATCGGTACGACCTGGCTGTAGCCGCCACCGGCGGCGCCGCCCTTGATCCCGAAGGTCGGGCCCATGGAGGGCTGGCGGATGGCGATGGTGGCCTTCTTGCCGATGTGGCTGAAGCCCTGGCCGAGGCCGACCGTGGTGGTGGTCTTGCCCTCGCCGAGCGGTGTGGGGGTGATCGCCGAGATGACGACGTAGCGCGCCCTCGGGCGGTCGCTCATCGCCTCGATGGCATCGAGCTTGATCTTGGCGGCGCCGTCGCCATAGGGCTCGAGGTATTCGCCTGGGATGCCGGCGGTGTCGGCGATCTCGTCCAGCGGACGGATCGTGGCTTGGCGGGCGATCTCGAGGTCAGAGGGGAAGGACATCGTTGGGTCTCTCAGGTCGGGTTGGCTTGATGGACAACGAAGGGGGCCCGGCGGCGAGCCGCAGGACGGGAGGGCGGTTTGGGCCGGGGTGAGCGTAGTGAAGGGACGGCAAACTGTCCACCTGCAGGAAAGAACCGTCCTTGAGAAGGCAGATACTGGTGGACGGGAGGCCTAGACGAACGAGTCGGGCAGGACGTCCTTTCTCCGGGCGATGAAGTCGAGCAGGGCCTCGTCGACGGCCTCGTCGATGGCTGGCGCCTCGTAGTCGGCCAGCACCCGTTTCCAGATCCCGTTGGCCCGCTGGGCGGCGTCGAGGCTGCCGTCCTCCTCCCACTGTTCGAAGCTGTCGTTGTTGGCGACCTCCGAGCGTGCGAAGGCGGTCTCGAAGTTGGAGTAGGTGTGGGCGGTACCGAGGAAGTGCTGACCCGGGCCGACCTCGCGGATGGCGTCCATGGCCTGACCGTTCTCCGACAGGTCGACGCCGCCGACGAACCTGGCCATCAGGCCGCACTGGTCGGCATCGATGACGAACTTCTCGTAGCCCATGGCCAGGCCGCCCTCCAGCCAACCGGCGGAATGCAGCATGAAGTTGACGCCGCCCATCAGCGCCGGGATCAGGGTGGCCATGCTCTCGGCGGCAGCCTGGGCGTCGGGGACCTTCGAGGCGCAGAGGTTGCCGCCCGATCGGAACGGGACGCCGAGACGACGGGCCAGTGCCGCCACCGTGTAGAGCACCAGCGCCGGTTCCGGCGTGCCGAAGGTCGGGGCCCCGGTCTGCATCGACATGGAGGAGGCGAACGAGCCGAACACGACGGGGGCGCCGGGCCGGACCAGTTGGACGAACGTCATGCCGGCCAACGCCTCGGCGAGGGTCTGGGTGACGACACCGGCGACCGTCACGGGTGCCATGGCGCCGGCGAGGATGAACGGGCTGATCATCGTCGCCTGCATGTTGCGCGCGTAGACCTCGGCGGCACCGAGCATCGTGGCGTCCCAGGCCATGGGCGACGAGGCGTTGATCAGGCTCGTCATCACCGTGTTTCCCTCGACGAAGTCGTCGCCGAAGGCGATCCTGGCCAGGTCGACCGAGTCCTGGGCCCGCTCGGCCGCGGTGACCGACCCCATGAACGGCTTGTCGCTGAAACGGAGGTGGGCGTACACCATGTCGAGGTGCCGCTTGGAGACCGGGATGTCGACCGGCTCGCACACCGTGCCCCCCGACAGGTGCATGTGCGGACTCTGGTATGCCAGCTTCACGAAGTTGTGGAAGTCGTCGATCGTGGCGTAGCGGCGGCCATCGTCGAGGTCGTGGACGAAGGGCGAGCCGTAGGCGGGCACGAACACGGTGGCATTGCCGCCGACCTGCACGCTGCGTTCCGGGTTGCGTCCGTGGTGCGTGTAGACGGCGGGAGCGCTGGTGGTGATGATCTCCCGACACATGCCCCGGGGGAACCGCACCCGTTCGCCGTCGACCTCGGCGCCGGCCGAACTCATGAGCTGGAGCGCACTCGGGTAGTCGCGAAAGTCGATGCCGATTTCCTCGAGGATCGTTTCGGCGTTCTCCTCGATGAGGGACAGGCCCTCCTCGGACACGACCTCGAACGGCGACATGGTCCGGATCAGGAAGGGGTGGACGTCGGCTGCAGCAGTCTCCGCCCGGGCGGCCTGACGGGCTGCCCGGCCTCCGGATCGGCGACGGGGTGCATCGCTCATTGGTTGGCTTCCTCTCGTGTGGGGCGGCGTCGTCGGCGCCCTCGATTGTCGGTGGCGCTGCTGGTCGACGGGCGCTCGGGAAGGTCCAGGACCGTGGAGAGTCCCGGGTAGTCGGCGGTGCGGTGGGGGACGGCCATTGCGTCGACGAAGTGCTCCTGGAAGGCGGGCTCCAGTGCGGTCTCGATCTTCTCGATGTCGCCGACCACCCGCTGGATCTCTCGTCGGGCGGTACCCGAGAGCAGTGCGATGGCGGCACCGGCACCTGCAGCGTTGCCTACGGCAACCACCTCGGAGGGGGCGCAGTCGGGGATCAGGCCGAGGACCGTCGCCCGGACGGTGTCGATGTTGCTGCCGAATGCGCCGGCGAGGGCGATGCCGTCGAGCCGGTCGACGCCGAGGTGGTCCATCAGGAGCCGGATGCCGGCGTAGAGGGCCGCCTTGGCGAGCTGGATCGCCCGGACGTCGTTCTGGGTGATGAGGATCCGGGGCCCGTCGTCGGGGCCGTGGAGCAGGTAGGCGAACGTGCGGCCGTCGGGTTCGATGCGCGGCGAGGACCGGGTGTCCGCTCCGCCGATGACGCCGTCGGCGGTCATGAGGCCGGCGAGGTACATCTCGGCGACGACCTCGATGATCCCCGAGCCGCAGATCCCGGTGACGCCGGTCTGGGCCACTGCCTCGTCGAAGCCGGGCTCGTCGGACCACGGCTCGACCCCGAGCACCCGGATGCGGGGCTCGCCGGTCTCCGGATCGATTCGGACGCGCTCGATGGCGCCCGGCGTCGCACGTTGGCCTGCGCTGATCTGGGCTCCCTCGAAGGCCGGGCCGGTGGGACTGGAGGCGGCCAGGGTGCGGCCGTCTCCCGAGAGCACGATCTCGGCGTTCGTTCCGATGTCGACCACGAGTCGGACACCGTCGGCTTCGTGGGGTCGGGTGGCGAGGACCACGGCGGCGGTGTCGGCTCCGACGTGCCCCGCGATACAGGGCAGCACGTGGGCACGGGCAGCCGGGTGGGCCTCGAGGTCGAGCTCGGTGGCCGTCCGGTCGACCGCCTCGGAGATCTCGAGGGTGAACGGGGCGACTCCGAGCGGGGTCGGGTCGAGGCCGAGCAGGAGGTGGTGCATGATCGGATTGCCGACGAGGACCAGCTCGAGGACCTCGTCGCGTTTGGCGCCACCCTCCTCACAGAGCCGGCCGATGAGTTCGTCGAGCGACGTGCGGACTGCCCGGGTCAGCTCGACCTCCCCTCCGGGGTTCATCATCACGTAGGAGACCCGGCTCATGAGGTCCTCGCCGAACCGGATCTGGGGGTTCATGGTCCCGGCGGTGGCGAGTGCCGTGCCGGTTGCCAGGTCGAACAGGTGGCCGGCCAGGGTGGTGGAACCGACGTCGACGGCAACGCCGAGCGCCCGGTCGCGGAGCCCCGGCCAGACGGCCACGACCTGGCTGTCGTCCCGTATGGCCACGGTTGCAAGGCCCGACCCGTCGGCCACGATGTCGAGGCCGGGGGACAACTCGAGTCCCGTGAGGCCCCACTGGCTGCCCAGGGCCGCCAGCAGGTCGTCGCCCTCGCCGAACTCGACCAGGCGCAACACGAGCACCGGGTCGAGCTCGATGTCGCCCAGGTCGATGTCCTTGCGGATCACCTGTCGGTGGACCTGGCTCTCTGCGGGCACGTCGACGACGAGGTCCCCGCAGATCGTGGCGGCGCAACTCAGTCGCCTCTCCTCGGTCAGCGGTCGCCGACCCCGGTAGTCGACTTCGACGGTGCCCGGCGGGGAGAGGTGGGAGGCGTCGGCCGTGATGCCGTGCTTGGCGAACTCGCCGAACATGGGCTCGACCTGGCAGCGTCCGCAGATGCCGCGGCCACCGCAGACCGAGTCGATGTCGACGCCCAACCGTCGGGCAGCGTCGAGCACCGTGGTGCCGGAGGAGACGTTCCCGCGGCGCCCCGACGGCGTGAAGACCACGAGGTGGTCGTCGTCGCTCATCGGTTCGTCGTGCCGGGGTCTCAGGCCTGGCGACGGCGACGGCCGCGGCGCTCGCGGTCTGTGCCGATGAACGGGTCGCGGTGGGAGCGGATCCATGCGGCGCAGTCGGTGTCGTAGCCGGCGAGGACGTTGGCGGCCTGGATGGCCGTCTTCACCTCCTCGTGGAGCGGGCTCATGATCGCCGACGTCATGCCGGCGCCGATCGCCATGGCGAGGAACGTGCCGGTGATGTGGTGCCGGTTGGGGAGGCCGAAGCTGACGTTGGATGCGCCGCACGTGGTGTTGACGCCGAGTTCCTCGCGGAGTCGTCGGACGAGGGTGAACACCTGCTGGCCGGCGCTTCCCATGGCACCGATCGGCATCACCAGGGGATCGACGACGACGTCGCTTGCGGGGATGCCGTGGTCGGCGGCGCGTTCGATGATCCGCTTGGCGACCGAGAAGCGGACGTCGGGGTCCTCGGAGATCCCGGTGTCGTCGTTCGAGATGGCGACGACGGCGGCTCCGTGCCTGGCGACCAGGGGAAGGACCCGCTCCATCACCTCGTCCTCGCCCGTGACGGAGTTGACGAGGGGTTTGCCCTCGTAGGCGGACAGGCCGGCCTCCAGCGCCTCGATGATCGACGAGTCGATCGAGAGCGGTACGTCGGTGACGGACTGCACGAGCTTGACGGCCCGGGCGAGCATCGCCGGCTCGTCGGCCAGCGGGATCCCGGCGTTGATGTCGAGCATCTGGGCGCCGGCCTCGACCTGGGCGAGGGCATCCGCCTCGACCCGGCTGAAGTCGCCGGCCTTCATCTCCTCGGCCAGCAGCTTGCGGCCGGTCGGGTTGATGCGCTCGCCGATCATGACGAAGGGTCGCCCGAAGCCGATCACCACATCCCTGGTGGCAGAGCTGAGCACGGTGTCCGTCATCGAGGATTCTCCGGGAGTCGAATGGGGAAGATGGGTGGAAGGTTGGGAGAGATGGAGCGCGTCAGTCGGCCCGGTCGACGCCGCCGGCGCGGACCAGGCGTTCGAGCCGGTCGGTGGAGTACTCGGCGTCGATGCGAGCCGCCTCGGCGGCGACCGACGAGGCGAGGTCGCCGTTGCAGTTGCCGGACTCGCGTCGCCACTCGGCGACATAGCTGTCGGAGTCGGTGCAGCCGGCGACCATGGCGGCACGATCGATGGCGTGTTGGAAGCGGGCGTCGAGCAGGGCCTTCTCCCGGGTCCTCCCTTGTTGGGCGGTGACCTGGGCGGGGATGTCGCGCCAGTAGATGGTGACGAGTCGGGCGGCCATGGATCAGGCGATCGGAAGGGGGTCGGGGGTGGGCCGCGCGGTGCCGAGGGCGACGACGCTGGTCGCCAGTTCGCCGTAGCCCGTGGGACGGTGTTCGAACCGGAGGCCGAGCCGGTCGGCGGCGGCCTCGGCGCGGCTGACGAGTCCCGGATCGTCGACCTGTGCCAGGTAGACGAGCCGGGTGTAGTTGCCGAAGTAGTCGTCGCGGAGTTCGGGGTGGCGGTCGATGCCGAGGAACCCGATCACGAGTCGGTCGAAGTGTCGGACCAGGTAGTCCGTGAGGTAGAAGGTCCCGATTTCGGCGTCCTGGAGTTCGGTGAAGGCCGCTGTGCCGGTGAAGAACTGGTAGCAGTGGGCGCCGGGCAGGCGTTCGACGCCGAGTTCCTCGCAGACTGCGTCCAGCCGGCCGCCGGTGCCGCAGTCGGCGTAGCCGACGTAGACCTCGTCGTACCGGTCCCTGGACTCAAGGACCCGCGCCGCGACGGCGTCGGGGATGAGGTCAGGGGTGTTGTGGTACGAGGCGGGCAGGCACTCGACGTCGATTCCGTGCAGGCCGTTGGCCCGTACGACCTCGAGGAGCTCCCGTGCGAGGGCTCCACAGGCGACGATGAGGACCCGCCGCTCGGACGTCGGCGGGGCGTCGACACGACCGGACATGTGGGCTCAGGCCGCGGCGCGGCGCTGGGCGACGAGGCGCTCAGCGGTCTCTGAGGCGACGGCGGCATCACGGCAGTAGGCGTCGGCGCCGATGGCCTCGCTGAACTCCTCGTTCAGCGGGGCGCCGCCGACGATGATTATGTACTCCTCGCGGAGGCTCTTCTCGATCAACGTGTCGATGACGACCTTCATGTACGGCATGGTCGTGGTGAGCAGGGCCGACATGCCGAGTATGTCGGGCTTGTGCTCGTCGAGGGCGGCGAGGAACTGCTCGACGTCCGTGTTGATGCCGAGGTCGAAGACCTCGAAGCCTGCGCCCTCGAGCATCATCCCGACCAGGTTCTTGCCGATGTCGTGGATGTCGCCCTTGACGGTGCCGATGACCACCTTGCCGATCGGCTGGGCACCGGTCTCGGCGAGGAGTGGACGGAGGATGGCCATGCCGGCCTTCATGGCGTTGGCCGCCAGTAGCACCTCGGGGACGAAGAGGATTCCGTCCCGGAAGTCGATGCCCACGATCCGCATGCCGGCGACCAGGGCGTCGTTGAGGACGCGCGACGGGTCCCATCCCCGTTCGAGCAGGATCTCGGTCCCCTCGACGATCTCGTCGGCGAGACCGTCGTAGAGGTCGTCGTGCATCTGTGCCGTCAGGTCCCCGTCGGACAGTTCGGCCAGGACGATTTCGTCGTCGAGCAGTTCCTCAGCCATCGTCACACACTCCATCGCGGGTCGGGATCCCGGTCGCCGTTGACCGGGACAACGTTGTGGCTCCCACAGACCGGGATGGCTCCACCGAGTGGATGTCGGAGGAAACCTTCCCGAGATGCGGGAAGAGACTGTATCGTGAAATACTATCGCCAGTGGAAACCGCGAACCACCACCCCGGCGGTCGCGATTTTCGGACCGGAGCACATGATGGCAACCGTCCAGAGCATCGACCGGGCCTTCGGACTCCTCGAGGAGTTGGCGCGCCAACCTGCCGGCATCAGCGACCTGGCTCGCAAGGTCGGCCTCCCGACCAGCACGGTCGCCCGACTGCTCGCCACGCTCGAGGGGTGCCATGCCGTGGAGCGCGATCCCGACGGCACCGGCTACCGCATCGGATCGTCGATCGTCACGATGGCGACGAGCGTCGACCCGACCCAGAGCCTCCTGGCCGTGGCACAGCCGTACATGCTCGAGTTGGTCGACGTGGTCGCCGAGGCGGTGGGCCTGGCCATTCCCGCCGGCTACGACGTCCACTACGTCGGACAGGTCGACTGTCCGAATCCGGTCCAGGTCCGCGACTGGAGCGGGACGAGCCTCCCGATGCACGTCGTGCCGTCGGGACTGGTGGTCCTGGCGCACTGGCCGGAGACGGCCGTCGACCGGTTCCTGGACCGACCCCTCGATCGCTACACACCAGACTCGATGGTCGATCCCGATCAGATTCGAGAGCGCCTGGAGGAGATTCGATCCGACGGGTTCGTCTGGGTGCTCGAGGAGTTCTCCGAGGGCATCAACTCGGTGGCGGCGCCGTTGTTCAACAGCACGGGTGCCGTGATCGGCGCCCTGCACAGCCATGGGCCGAGCTACCGGTTCCCCCAGGAGTCGCTGCGCGACATCATCGCCGGTCGGGTCTCGGCAGCCGCCGTCGCGGTGTCCGAGGCCCTCGGCCACCTGGCCTGAGCCGGCCACACCTACTGCTCCGGGCGACGGGTGGCCTGATCCATGTCCGCCGGGTTCGGCGTCGCTGCGTCGCTCGGCATCGGCATCGGCGACCACCTGTCGCGAGGGGCAGCCGAACGAGGGGGCCTCCGCCAGACCTTGGCCGTGGTGTTCCTCGTCTCCACCCCGGTCTCGGTCGCCGGAGCGATCCTGCTGGGGAGCGAATGGCGGTCGGGCGACATGCTGCTCGGAGCCTTCACCGGAATCCTCGCCGTGGTCTCCCTGTTCTGCCTCTACCTCGGCTACGCCTCGGCCTCGGCGGGGGTCGTCGGGCCTCCGGCGGCGGTGATCGCAGTTGCCCTCCCCGTGACGGTGGACCTTGCGACCGGTGGTGTACCGGCCCCCCGGGTCGTGACGGGGATCGTCGTCGGGGTGGTCTCGGTGCTGGCGATCTCGTATGCACCCCACTTCGTCGGGGACCTCCGTCGTGGGCTCCTGTACAGCATCGGTGCGGGCGTCGGCTACGGCTCGCTGTTCATCGTCCTCGATCACCTCAGCGTCGAGAGTGGCTTCTGGCCTGTCGTGGTCCAGCGGATGGTGGCCTTCGGCTTCGTGGCGGGGGCCTGCCTCGTTGCTCGGGAGCCGATCCTCCCCGGTCGCTCGGTGTTCATGACAGCGGCCCTCGGTGCCGCCTGTGCCGGCGTCGGCGCCCTGTCCTTCGTCTACGGCGTGCAGCACGGCGACCTGGCGCCGATCGCGGTCACGGGCACCCAGTACGCGGCGGTCACCGTCGTCTGTGGAATCCTCTTCCGGGGAGAGCGGCTCTTCTGGTGGCAGGTGGTCGGCCTCTGCGGCACCGTCAGCGCCGTGGGCCTGATCGTGACGGGCTGAGTCCGGGCACGGCTCGGGGAAAGTAGGTTCCGCTGCCATGGGTCGGACCCCGGTTGGCGAGCAGGTCGAAGGACAACGCGTCGTGGTGACCGGAGGGGCGTCCGGCATCGGACGCGCCATGGTCGACGCATTCCTCGAGGCCGGCGCCAGGGTGCACGTGGCCGACCTTCCCGGACACGGCGACGATCTGCCGGACGGCGTCGGCTTCACCGGGGGCGACGTCTCGCGACCGGCGGACGTGGACCGCCTCTTCGATGATGCCTTGGCGTCCCTCGGGTCGGTCGACGTGCTCTGCAACAACGTCGGCATCGCCGGTCCCACGGGTCCGATCGAGGAGGTCGAAGTCGAGGCCTGGGACCAGACGATGGCCGTGAACGTGCGATCGATGTTCCTGTGCTGCCGGAGGGTGGCGCCGTTGATGCGGGAGGCGGGTGGCGGGGCGATCCTCAACACCTCGTCGACGGCCGGAGTCGTCGGCTTCCCACTGCGCTCGCCCTACGCCGTGTCGAAGTGGGCGGTGGTCGGCCTGGGGGCGACGCTGGCGATGGAGCTGGGTGAGTTCGGCATCCGGACCAACACCCTCTGTCCCGGGTCGGTGGGTGGCGTCCGGATGGATCGGGTGATCGCCGCCGAGTCCGCCGCGACAGGTGTCGGGGCGGGGGAGATCCGCGGGCACTACGAGGACCAGGTCTCGATGCGGACGTTCGTGGAAGGCCGCGACATCGCGGCCATGGCGGTGTTCCTGGCGTCGCCGGCCGCCCGCTACGTGAACGGCCAGGTCATTGCCGTCGACGGTGGCCTCGAGTCCCTGCGCACCACCTTCCGGACCTGAAATCGAAGGGTGGAGAGAGCGGACATCCATCTATGTACGCGTGTGCTCCGGTTGTCGAAAGATTTCCCGGGATGCGGTTGGCTTTCCCGAGTCGTGGATAGCCTCTCGCGTGCTTTGCACAGGGCCGTCGTCTACGGTCGCACCGCCTACTCCACGTTTCATCCGGGTCGGCCGCCAGGTCGGCCGCAGCTGCGAATTGGAGCACCTGCATGAGTGAATTCCCCGAACGCGCCAACGTCGTCGTGATCGGTGCCGGCATCGTCGGCAACTGCCTCGTCGGCCACCTCGCCCGCCTGGGCTGGACCGACCTGGTGCTGATCGACAAGGGCCCGCTGCCCAATCCGGGCGGCTCCACCGGCCACGCCTCCAACTTCATCTTCCCGGTCGACCACAACAAGGAGATGGCCCTGCTCGGCGAGCAGAGCGCCAACCAGTTCCGGGACATGAAGCTCTCGGTCGACTCCGGCGGCATCGAGGTGGCCCGCACCGAGGAGCGCATGCACGAACTCGACCGGCGCATGACCTCCGCCAGGGCGTGGGGCATCGAGGCCCACATGCTCACCCCGGCCGGTGTGAAGGAGCTCGTCCCCTTCATCAACGAGGACGTGATCCTGGGTGGCTTCTACTGTCCGACCGTCTCGGTCGTCGACTCGCTCGAGACCGGCACCACCATGCGCAGGGAGGCCATCGAGACGGCCGGCTGCCGGGTGTTCGCCAACACCGAGGTGCTCGACATCCTCACCGAGGACGGTCCCAACGCCGGCGATCGGACGGTCACCGGTGTCGTCACCGACAAGGGCACCGTCGAGACCAAGTACGTCGTCATCGCCTGCGGTGTCTGGTCGAACCGCATCGCCAACATGGCCGGGGCCGTGATCCCGCTCGTGCCCACCGTCCACCAGATGGCCGATGTCGGGCCGATGGACATCCTCGCCGAGACCAACAACGAGATCGGCTACCCGATCGTCCGCGACATGGACACCTTGTGTTACGAGCGCCAGTCGGCCGGCTCGATGGAGGTCGGCTCCTACGGCCACCGCCCGATCCTCCACCACCCGGACGAGATCCCCTCGAATGAAGAGGCGGCACTGTCACCCACCGAGATGCCCTTCACCCCGGACGACTTCGACGACCAGATGGAGACCGCCATCGAGTTGATGGACATGCTCGGCGACGCCGAGATCAAGTACGCCATCAATGGCCTGCTCTCGCTGACACCAGACGGCATGCCCTGTCTGGGCGAGACCCGCGAGGTCCGGAACCTCTGGTCGGCCGCCGCCGTCTGGGTCAAGGAGGGCCCGGGCATGGCCCAGGTCGTCGCCGAGTGGATGACCTACGGCTATCCGAGAGTCATCGACGCCCACGGGGCGGACATCGCCCGCTTCTACACCGACGAGTGCAGCGACGAGCACATCTGGTCGCGCGCCGAGGAGAGTTTCAACAAGACCTATGGGATCGTCCACCCCCAGGAGCAGTGGGAGGGTCGGCGCAACCTCGAGGTGGGTCCCTACTTCTCCCGCCAGGAGGACCTGGGCGCCATGTTCTTCCAGGCCCGCACCTGGGAACGCCCGCAGTGGTTCGCATCCAACGCCGACCTCGTCGAGCGCTACGGCCTCGCAGAACGCGAGGTCGAGTGGGACAACCGCTGGTGGAGTCCCATCACGACGGGCGAGCACCTCAACCTGCGTGAGAACTGCGGCGTCGTCGACCTGAGCTCGTTCCAGATCTACGAGCTCGAGGGACCCGGCGCCGTCGAGTACGCCGACTACCTCGCCGTGAACAAGGTCGACGTGCCCGTGGGCCGGTCGATCTACACGCCGTGGCTGAACCAGGACGGCGGCTTCCACTCGGACCTGACGATGATGCGCATGGCGGAGGACCGGGTGCGGATCGTCACCGGCGTCTTCGACGGCGGCCGCGACTCGTTCTGGGTGCGGCGCCACCTTCCCAACGACGGATCGGTGTCGTTCCGCAACGTCACGAGGGACATCACCACGCTCGGCCTCTGGGGCCCCAACGCCCCGTCGGTCCTCTCGCAGCTGACCGACCACGACCTCGGCCAGGGGGGTTCCCCCTACGGCTCGATCATCGACATCGAACTGGACTGCGGTGGCACGAAGGTGCCCGTCTCGCTGTTCAGGATCTCCTATGTCGGCGACACCGGCTGGGAGGTCTACACCGACTGGGACAACGGCCCCGCGCTGTGGGACAGCCTCATGACGGCCGGCGCCGACCTCGGCATCCGCGCGACGGGTGGCGGTGTCTACGGCACATCCGGGCGCCTCGAGAAGGGCTACCGGCTCATGGGCGCAGAGCTCGAGAGCGAATACAACCCACTCGAGGTCGGCCTCGCCCGCCCGAGGGTCAAGGCCGCAGACTTCATCGGCAGGGAGGCCTACCTGGCCGCCCGCGGGAAGGGCGAGCCCGAGATCGCCGTCTGCACCCTCACCGTCGAGGACCACACCGATGGCCGAGGTCGCCAGCGGTACATGCAGGGTGGTAACGAGCCGATCCTGACCCTCGACGGCGACCGCATCGTCGACTCGCACGGACGTGTCAGCCGGGTCACCTCGGCCGGCCCGGGCCCCTCCGTCGACAGGTTCCTGCTCATGTCGCACCTGCCCCTCGAGTTGGCCACCCCGGGCACGGACCTCCAGGTGATGTACATGAACGAGCTCTACCCGGTGAAGGTCGCTTCGACCGGCGCCGTCTTCGACCCGGACGACTCGCGGATGAAGGGCTGACCCCGGTCGGCTCCCCATGAACCCGAAGCAGGGAATCCCCACATGAGAATCCTCGTCTGCGTGAAGCGTGTGCCCGCACCGGGCGCCAAGATCAACATCACCGCCGACGGCCGGGCCGTCGACACCGCCCACCTCGGGTTCACCACGAGCCCGCACGAGGAGTGCGCCGTCGAGGAGGCCGTCCAGATCGCCGAGGCGCACGGAGGCGAGGTCACCGTGCTGACCCTCGGCCCTGCCGAGGCCGAGGAGCAGCTCCGCTACGCTGCCAGCGTCGGTGCCCACAGCCTGGTGCTGGTGCCGATCGAGGAGGTCGACTGGGACCCGCAACGGACGGCAGCCGCCCTCACGGCCACCATCAGCGGGATCGAGGCCGCCGAGGGCGCCTTCGACCTGTTGCTCTTCGGGAACGAGTCCGCAGACGCCGGCGGCTTCCAGGTCGGCGTCCGTGTGGCACATGCGCTGGGTCGCCCGATCGTCAACGGCATCAAGGGCATCGACGTCGGTGACGGATCGGTGACCGCCCGCCGCGAGATCGATGGTGGCTTCGAGGTCTACGAGGTCCCGACACCCGCCGTGCTCGGCGTCAAGGAGGGCATCAACCTGCCCCGGTACCCGACCATGAAGGGGCGACTGGCCTCGAAGAAGGCCGCCCTGGTGACCATCGAGCAGTCGACGGAGGCGGGTGGCCAGCTCCGGGAGCGGCTCCACCGACCGGTGGAGCAGGTCAGCGAGACCGTCATCCTCGGCGAGGGCCCGGAGGCGGCCGCCGCCGTGGTCGACGTCCTCGAGGAACTGGGGGTCCTGGCATGACGATGCTCGTCCTCTGCGACCACGACCGAGGCACCCTCGCCGATGCCTCGCTCGAGGCCCTCACCTTCGGACGCGACCTGGCGGCAGCTGCCGGCGTGTCCTGCGAGGCCGTGGTGATCGGCAAGGGTGCCGAAGGGGCCGTTGGCCAGCTGGCCGCCTACGGCGCCGCTGTCGTCCACCTGGCTTCGCACGATGTGCTCACGGACTTCGGACCCGAGGCGTGGGGCGAGACCCTTGCCCAGCTGGTCGCCTCGTGCGGGGCATCGGTCGTCACCGCCTGTGGCACGGACCGTGGCAACGAGGTCCTCGCCCAACTGGCGGCACGACTCGACGAGCCGTTCGTCGCCAACTGCCGCGAGGTCGATCCCTCCGGCGACACCTGGTCGCTGACCCGGGTCCAGTGGGGAGGGTCCCTGCTGGAGGACGCCACCCTCACCGCCGACCACAAGATCGTGTCCGTGGCGCATCATGTCGTCGAGGCTGCTCCAGCGTCGGAACCTGCCGCCGGAACCGTCGCCGCCTTCTCCCCGGACCTGGATGCCTCACTCGCCCGGACGGTCGTGACCGACCGGGTCGTGCTCTCCAGGGGCATCACGCTCTCGACCGCCCCCGTGGTGGTGGGTGGCGGACGCGGGGTGGGTTCCGCCGAGGCATTTGCCCCGCTGGAGGAACTGGCCGCAGAGCTCGGCGGTGTCGTCGGCTGCTCGCGTGCGGTCACGAACAACGGATGGCGTCCCCACTCCGACCAGGTCGGCCAGACCGGCACCCGGATCGCGCCGCAGGTCTACATCGCCAGCGGCATCTCGGGCGCCATCCAGCACTGGGTGGGCGCGATGGCGTCCAAGCACATCCTGGCCATCAACACGGACCGCGAGGCCAACATCGTCACGCGGGCCGACTGGGCCGTGATCGCCGACCTGCACAAGGTGATCCCGGCGATCACCGAGGAGATCAGGCGCCGAAGGGGCTGACCCCGGCGGGCCTGGCCGCCGAATCGACCTCGATCGGCACCCAGCCGCGCACGGAGTTGACCATCCATGCGGCGTCGACACGAGCGAGGTCGTCGCGGCGGACGACGCGCTCCACGACCTCCCCGGTGTCCAGCAGCTCCGCTCGCTGCGTCCCGGGCAGCAGGCCGCACGAGACGGGTGGCGTCACCAGCTCGCCGTCGAGTTCGACGACCAGGTTGCCCGTGGTGGTCTCGGTGAGCTCGCCACGCTCGTTCCAGAGCAGGACGTCGGGGGCATCCGGGAAGCGGTGTCGGGCGTTGTCGTAGACCTCGCGCACGGTCGTCTTGTGGAACAGGAACTCATGCTCGCTCGGCACCGGCTCGAGGTCGAGTGGCACCGCCCAGGGGCTGTCGACGCTGTCCGGTTGGTCGAGAACCTGGAGGTCGGCGCTGCCATCCGGCGCAACGAGCAGACGCAGCCGCCGGGGACCGTCCGCATTGACACCGTCGAACAGGGCGTCGATCGTCGGGAGGTCGAGGTCGATGTCGAAGTGGTCGGCCGACGACTCCAGCCGTGCGAGATGGCGTCCACGCAGGGCGACACCGCCCTCGGGCGTCCAGGCCATGGTCTCGAGCAGTCGGAAGTCGGAGCGGGCACGGCCGAGGACGCGGCTCTTGTGCTCCACCTCCCGCCACTCCTCGTGCGGGTCGGAGTCCCAGACGATGCCGCCGCCTACGCCGTACTCGGCCTGCCCCCGCTCCCGGTCCACCCAGACCGTCCGGATGGCGATGTTGAACTCCATGGAGCCGTCGGGCGCCACGGTGCCGATGGCCCCGGTGTAGACGCCTCGGCCGTCGCCCTCCAGCGCCTCGATGATCTCGGACGTGCGGACCTTGGGAGCCCCCGTGATCGAGGCACCTGGGAAGAGGGCGTCGAAGGCCTCACAGAGTCCGGCATCCGAGTCGGCGACGACGGTGGAGGTCATGGTGTGGAGCGTCGGGTAGGTCTCGACCGTGTACAGGGCGGGGACCTTCACCGAGCCTGAATCGGCGATGCGGCTCAGGTCGTTGCGGACCATGTCCACGATCATCGTGTTCTCGGCCAGGTCCTTCTCGGAGCGGGACAGGTGCAGGGCGGCCAGGGCGTCCCATTCGGGGTCCGGGTGGCGTCCGATCGTGCCCTTCATCGGCTTCGAGACGAACCGACGACCCCTGCGCCGGACGAACAGCTCGGGCGAGGCGGAGCACACGGCCCGGTCGCCGAGGTCCAGGTAGGCGGCGTGGTCCGCCCGCTGTGCCCGGACCAGGTCGGCGAACAGGCCGAGCGGGTCGCCGCTGAACGGCGAGCGCAACCGGATGGTGTAGTTCACCTGGTAGGTCTCCCCGGCGGCGATCAGTTCCCGGATGGTCCGGATCGAGGTCAGGTAGGCGGGATGCGATCGATTCGGCACCCAGGGGCCGACGTGGTAGCCGCCGCTGGCGGCGGGCCTGGTCGCCGGCAGCGGTGCATCGAAGACGCCGAACGAGACCAACGGCACCCGGCGGACCCGGGCGGCGCGGATCGCCTCGTCGAAGGCCGGCCCGGCGTCGTACGAGACCATGCCGACGACCCAGCGTCCCGAGGCGGCGGCCCGCTCGGCGGCCCGCATGGCGTCGGGGACGTCGTGCAACTCCTCGGCGACGATCGTGTCGACGGGAGCGTCGAACGCCACCCACTGCCGCTCACCACCGAGCGGGTACTGGAGGAGCGCCCGTCGAACGCCCGGCGGGGTCACGGGCCCATCCTGCCGACGGGCGAACAGGAGTCGGACCGCAGGCGGACGGGTCCGGTCACGACCCGGGCGCCTCCACGCTGTCCGATTCGCGGTCGAGTCGACGGACGAACAACCCGGAGCGGGGCTTGGGCTCGAAGTAGGAGGACTTGGGCGGCATGAGGTCGCCATCGTCGGCGACGTCCATGAGTTCGGTGACCGACGTGTGGTGCAGCACGAAGCCGACGCGGCCGTCCTCGTCGCAGCGTTCGACCAGGGTGTCGACGCCGACGGGGTCGGGCACGTAGTCGATCATCGGGTCGCTGCCGGGGTCGATGATGCCGAAGACGGGACCCAGGACTCCGTCCTGGAGCCTCGACACGTCGAGGGCGTCCACGGTGCGCTCGCCCGTTGCTGCGGGCAGTTCGAGGGTGTACCAGTCGCCGGCCAGGTAGACGCCGACCGAGCCCGGGGCCCGTGGCCGTGCGGCTTGGGCGCCATCGGCCGGCGTGAGTGTGCCGCTGGCGCCGAGTGCCCCGACCAGCTCGTCGGCATTCCGGCCGGCCCGATCGCCGACCCGCCGGTGGAAGGGGAGGACGAGCATCTGCTTGTCGGCGAACAGCACGGCCTGGATCCACTCGAGGGGGCCGTCGGAGGGCCGGTCGACGACCCGGGACCGGGCATCGACGGCCGCCGCCAGGCGGTGGTGGCCGTCGGTCACGTAGAGGGTGCGCCGCCCGAAGGCGTCGATGAGTGCGGCGGCGTCATCGCCGCCGACCACCCAGACCGTCTGGTCGACACCCTCGTGGAGCGACTCGAGCACCGGCTGCTGTTCGCAGCAGCGGGCGATGACCGCCTCGATGCCGTCGTCCGAGCGAAAGGTGAGTGAGATGGGGCTCGACGAGGCGCCGACCGTGAGCAGGTGGCGGGCCAGCAGGTCGGTTCGACCGGGCCGTACCGCCTCGTGCCGCAGGATCCGCCGGTCGCCGCCCTCGGTGACCGGCACGAGACCCATGATCCCCGTCTGGACGTGGCGACCGTCCGAGGTGTCGATCCCCATTCGATACAGGAACAGCACGGGTTCGTCGTGGCACCGGTAGGCCCCGACGTCGTAGAGTCGGCGCATCGAATCGGCGCAGTAGCCGATCAAGTCGTCGATGTCATCGCGCCGCTCCGGCGGGATGTCCTCCTCTGAGCGGGTGACGTGCAGGAAGCTGTACGTGTTCTCGGCGGCAATGGCCTCACGCTGCGCCGGGGTGTAGGCGTCGTACGGGCCGGAGATGACCCGGTTCGCCCAGTCGGGATCGACCACCAGCCCCGGAAAGGGACGGAGGACCTCCTGGCCGCTCATGCGTCGCGGTCCGAGGCCTGTACCTGGATGACGTGCTCGAGCGCGGCGAGGTCCCGGACGAGTTCTTCGGTGACCTCGCCGCTGACGTCGATGATGCCGATGGCGGCGTTGGAGCCCTGGAAGACCCGGTTCTCCATCGTCTGCACGTTGATGTCGGCGGCCCGCAGCACCTCGAGGACGCTGGCGAGGACGCCGACCCGGTCGAAGTGGCGGATGATGATCGTGGCGGTGCCGATGCGCGTGGGGGAGACGTTGACGCAGTTCAGCAGGTCGCCGGCCCGGTAGGCCTCGATGACGTCGATCGAGCCCGAAGCCGTGGCGTCCTGCGCCTGCTGCGTGGATGCACCGACGTGGTGGGTGCCGACCACGTTGGGATGCTGGGCGAGCGCCGAGGTGAACACGGCGGCGCCGTCACAGGGCTCGTCGCAGAAGACGTCGAGGCCGGCGCGGATGTCCTTGGAGTCCATGGCGGCGATCAGGGCAGCCTCGTCGACCATCTCGCCGCGGCTGGTGTTGAGCAGAATGGCGCCCGGCTTCATCTTGTCGAGGAAGTCGGCATCGACCAGGCCGGCCGTGGAGTCATCGCCGGGCACGTGGACCGAGATGATGTCGGACGCGCGGATCATCTGGTCGAGGCCGTCGACGAGCTTGACGCCGGCCGCACGGATTCGGGCTTCGGTCTCCGGCCTGCGACCCCGCTTGCGCTCGGCGATGACGGTGAGGCCGAACCCGCGGGCCCGCTCGGCGACCGCCATGCCGATCTCGCCCACGCCGATGATGCCGAGGGTCTTGCCGAAGACGCCGTCGGAGCTGCTGTACGCCTGCTTGTTCCAGGTGCCACTCCGGAGGTCGGCGGTGGCGTCGGCGATGTGCCGGTCGATGGCGAGCAGCAGGCCCATCGTGAGTTCGGCGACGGCCAGAGAGTTCTTGCCGGGCACGTTGCAGACATAGATGCCGGCGTTGGCGGCTGCCTTGCAGTCGATGGTGTTGGTGCCGGCGCCCGATCGGACGATCAGGCCGAGACGGTCGGAGTTGGCGATGGTGTCGGCCGTGACCCTGGTGCTGCGGACGACGAGTACGTCGACCCCGCTGATCGCACCGGGCAGGTCATCGGCGGTGAGGTCGTCGCGGACCTCGCACTCGTCGCCCCTGGCACGCAGTCGGTCGACGAATTCGTCGGTGAGGGAATCGGCAAAGAGGATCTTCATTTTCTGCTCCTTGGGCACGTCGACGCCGGCATCTCGTATGCGGGCACCGGGGTAGCCTTCGCGGACCGGCGCCGAAGCCTACGCAGGCGGCTCCGGACTGGCAATGGAGAGACCTGTGGCAATGGCCGTTGGCCGGGACCAGGCACATCGTCTACCGACAAAGGGGCCCGTGATGACCGTGCGTGGGATGAACCGGAACGTCATCATCAGTTGTGCCGTGACCGGAGCCGGCGACACCGCCGGTCGCAGTGAACATGTGCCGGTGACGCCGCAGCAGATCGCCGAGTCGGCGCTCGGTGCCGCCAGGGCGGGTGCAGCGATCGTGCACTGCCACGTCCGCGACCCGGAGACCGGGAAGGGCGTCCGGACCGTCGCCCACTACCAGGAAGTCGTGGAGCGCATCCGCGAAAAGGACGACGAGGTGGTCATCAACCTGACGGCCGGCATGGGTGGCGACCTCGTGGTCGGCCCCGATGACGACCCGATGGCCTGGCAGGAGGGCACCGACATGGTGGGCGGCGCCGAACGGCTGGCGCACGTCGAGGCGATCCGCCCGGACATCTGCTCGATGGACTGTGGATCGCTCAACTTCGGGAACCACAACGAGGTCTACGTCTCGACCCCCGACATGCTCCGCATCATGGCCCAGCGGCTCCGGGAGCTCGGCGTGCGCCCGGAGCTCGAGATTTTCGACACCGGCAACCTCTGGTTCGCCGAGACGATGATCCGGGAGGGGCTGATCGATGCCCCGTACTGGTTCCAGCTCTGCCTCTCGATCCCCTACGGCACACCGCTCGACATCGGCCTCCTGTTGGCGATGGTCAACCGCCTTCCCGATGAGGCCGAGTTCACCTCTTTCGGCCTCGGGGCGATGCAGATGCCGATGGTCTCCCAGTCGGTGATGCTCGGCGGACACGTGCGGGTCGGCCTCGAGGACAACCTGTACCTGGAACGGGGCGTACTGGCCACCAACGCCCAGTTGGTTGAGAAAGCGGTGAGGATCGTCGAGTTGATGGGCGCCTCGGTCCAGACGCCGGCCGACGCCCGCAAGACCCTCGAGTTGGGTTGAACCGCCCGAGCACCTGCATCGACGCTGCCATGATGAGGAGGGGCACGACGCGAATGACCGACGTGAGGCGAACCATCGGGGTCGTGGGAACCGGCGTGATCGGTGCAGGGTGGGCGGTCCGGTCGCTGGCCCGCGGGCACGACATCGTGGCCTGGGATCCCGCTCCGGGAGCCGAGGAGCGCCTGCGAGCGGCGGTCGAGCGGGCGTGGCCCTCTGCGACACGACTCGGACTGTTCCCCGGCGCCGACCGGTGTCGCCTCGACTTCACGGCGACCGCCGAGGAGCTGGCCGAGCGCGTCGACTGGATCCAGGAGAACGCTCCCGAGGACGAGGGCGTCAAGCGGCCCCTCCTGCAGGCGCTAGCCGCCCACTCGGACCCCTCGGTCGTCATCGCCTCGAGTTCGTCCGGCCTGCTTCCGACCCGCCTCCAGGAGGGCTGTGAGCATCCCGAACGTGTCCTGATCGGCCACCCCTTCAACCCCGTCCACCTGCTGCCCCTGGTCGAGATCGTCGCCGGCGGGCAGACCTCCGCGGAAGCGGTGGAGGCGGCCCGGGTCCACTACGACGACCTCGTGATGTATCCGCTCCTCGTACGCACCGAGATCGAGGGCTACCTCTCCGACCGGCTCCAGGAGGCGCTCTGGCGTGAGGTCCTCCACCTCGTCAACGACGGCGTCGCCACGACGGCCGAACTGGACGACGCCGTCACCTACGGGCCCGGACTGCGTTGGGCCGGCATGGGCACCAACCTCACCTTCCACCTGGCCGGCGGTGAACAGGGCATGCGACACATGCTTCGCCAGTTCGGTCCGACGCTGAAGCTGCCGTGGACGAGGTTGGTCGCCCCCGAGCTCACCGACGACCTGGTGGAGTCGATGGCCGACGGCTGTCTGGAACAGGCCGATGGGCGTCCGATCGCCGAACTCGAGCGCCTGCGCGACGACTACGTCATCAACGTGATGCGCGCCCTGCGCCCGCTCGACCTCGGGGCGGGTCGGATCGTCGCCGAGCGGGAGGCCCGCATCCATGCAGCGTCGATCGCGGCTCCGTGGGCCGAGGGCGACGACGTGGCTGCCCCGCTCGACCTCTACCGGGGTGAGGTCGAGCCCGACTGGGTCGACTACAACGGCCACATGTCCGAATGGGCGTTCCTGACCGCCTTCGGGTGGGCGTCCGACAAGTTGTTCCGCTTCATCGGCATCGACGAGGAGTACCGGGACTCCGGCAGCACGTTCTTCACCGTCGAGACGCACATCAACTACCTCAGGGAGGCGTCGCTCGGCGATCCGCTCCGGATCACGACCCAGGTGCTCGGCGTCGATGCCAAGCGGCTCCACCTGTTCCACGCCATGGAGCACGCCGAGACCGGTGAACTGCTGGCCACGACCGAGCAGATGCTGCTCCATGTCGACACCGACACCGGTCACACCGCACCGATCCACGGTCGACCCGCAGCCGTCCTGGCAGCGGCCGCCTCTGCCCACGCCGACCTTCCCGTCCCACCCCAGGTGGGGCGTGTGATGTCGTTCGGCTGACCCCGGGAGCACGCCATGGACTTCGCACCATCCGACGAACAGGAGATGATCGTCGACACGGTCCGCACGTTCGTCGAGCGTGAGCTCGTCCCGCACGAGGACGAGGTCGAACGGCTCGGCGACGTGCCACCGGAGCTCGTCGGACAGATCAGGGACAAGGCGCTCACCGCAGGCATCTACGCCGCCAACATGCCGGCCGAGCTCGGCGGTGGGGGCCTCGACAACGCCACGATGGCGATGGTCGACCGTGCGTTCGGCTGGACGCAGTACGCCCTCCACTACATCGTCGCCCGGCCGTCCAACATCCTCCAGGCCTGTACCGGCGACCAGGTCGACGAGTACCTGCTGCCCACGATCCGCGGCGAGCGGGTCGACTGCCTCGCCATGAGCGAACCCGGTGCCGGCTCCGATGTGCGCGGCATGACCTGTCGTGCCGAGCGGGACGGCGACGACTATGTGGTCAACGGCACCAAGCACTTCATCAGCCACGCCGACCTGGCCGACTACACGATCCTCTTCGCGGCAACGGGTGAGGAAGAGACCCCGCGTGGACCGAAGAAGCTGATCACCTCGTTCCTCGTCGACCACGACACGCCCGGGCTGGAGGTGGCCCCCGGCTACAACTGCGTCTCGAACCGCGGCTACCACAACATGATCCTCAACTTCGACGACTGTCGGGTGTCGGCGTCGAAGGTCCTCGGCGAGGAGCACCGCGGCTTCGACGTGGCCAACGAGTGGCTCGGGGCGACCCGGCTGCAGGTGGCGGCGATCTGCTTAGGACGGGCCGACCGGGCGTTCCGGGTGGCGCTCGAGTGGGCCGCCGACCGGGAGCAGTTCGGCCAGAAGATCGGCAAGTTCCAGGCCGTGTCGTTCAAGCTCGCCGACATGCAGACCAAGCTGTTCGAGGCCGAGCTCATGACCTACCGGGCGGCGTGGCTCATGGACCAGGGCCGGATGACCGACGGCGACGCGGCCATGGCCAAGATCTCGGCCACCGAGATGCTGCAGTTCGTCGCCGACGAGGCCATCCAGGTCCTCGGCGGCATGGGGCTCATGGACGAGTTGCCGCTCGAGCGGATCTGGCGCGATGCCCGGGTCGACCGCATCTGGGACGGCACCAGCGAGATCCAACGGCACATCGTCAGCCGGCAACTGCTCCGCCCCCTCGGCGCCTGAGCCCCGGCCACCGGTCTTCGCCCCGTGACTGAGCGCTCGCTGGACCGGCTGCTGGCCCCCCGGTCGCTGGCATTCGTCGGCGGGCGCCCAGCGGAGGTCGCCATCGGGCAGTGCCGGGCCCTCGGATTCGAGGGTGACCTCTGGCCGGTGCATCCGACGAGGGACGAGGTGTGCGGCCTGCAGGCGTTCCCGAGCGTCGACGACCTCCCGGGCGCACCGGATGCCGTCCTCGTCGCCGTGAACCGGACAGCCACGGTCGACGTGGTTGCCCGCCTGTCGGCGATGGGCGCCGGTGCGGCCGTCTGCTACGCCTCCGGCTTCGCCGAGGTGGGCGAGGAGGGCGCTGCACTTCAGGACGAACTGGTCGGCGTCGCGGGCGACATGCCGGTGATCGGCCCGAACTGCTATGGCACCATCTCGGCGACGGTGGGCGCTGCCCTGTGGCCCGACCAGCAGGGCCTCGCCCGCACCGGAAGCGGTATCGCCCTCGTCACCCAGAGCGGCAACATCGGGCTCAACCTCACGATGCAGTCGCGGCCGATGCCGATCGCGCACCTGCTCACTCTGGGGAACCAGGCATCCATCGGCATCGAGGACTGCGTCGAGGCGTTGGCCACCGAACCGTCGGTGACGGCCATCGGACTCCACGTCGAGGCGCTGCACGACGTCCGGCGGTTCTCGGCAGCCTGTCTCGTGGCCTCGGAGCGTGGCATCCCGGTCGTCGTCCTCAAGACCGGAACGTCGGCGTCCGGTGCGGAGATCGCCGTCTCGCACACCGGGTCGATCGTCGGCAGCGACTCCGCCTACGGGGCCCTCTTCGACCGACTCGGCGTGCACCGGGTCGAGTCCGTTCCCGGGCTGCTCGACACCCTCCTGGTGCTCGACTCGGTGGGGCCGCTCCCGGGGAACCGGCTCGTGAGCATGAGTTGTTCCGGCGGCGAGGCCTCCGTCGTCGCCGACCGGGCCGAGTCGCTCGACGTCGAGTTCCCGGACTTCGAGGCGGACCAGGCACAGCGCATCGGGGCCACCCTGTCGGAGTTCGTCTCGATCTCGAATCCACTCGACTACCACACCTTCATCTGGGGCGACGAGGAACGCCTGGTCGACTGCTTCACAGCAGTGCTCGATGGGCCGTCCGATGCGGCGATGCTGGTGCTGGACTTCCCGAGGGAGGACCTCGACGACTCGAGTTGGTGGCCGACGCTCCGAGCCTTCGGCGCTGCCAGCCGAGCCACGGGAACCACGGGACTGGTCGTCGGGACCATGGCGGAGAACATCCCCACGTCGGTCGAGGCGGCCTCGGTCGAGCAGGGCCTCGTGCCGGTGCGCGGCGTCGATGCCGCCCTCCTCGGACTCGAAGCGGCCGCGCGATGGGGGAGCCACGTGGCTCCGTGCATCCCGGAACCTGTTCGCGGAACGATCGAGGGGGTCGAGGTCCTGCCCGGGTGCGAGGCCGGGCACCTGCTTGCCGCCGCCGGACTGCCGGTCCCCGTCGGCGAGGAGGTCGAGGCGGCCGGCGCTGCCGAAGCCGCCGAACGGATCGGCTTCCCGGTCGTCGTCAAGGTGACCGGGATCGTCCACAAGAGCGATGTGGGCGGTGTCGTCCTCGACCTGCGCGACGCCGATGCCGTGGCGGCGGTGGCCGGGCGACTGGGTGGTCGCGTCCTCGTCGAGGAGTACGTGGGGGATTCCGTCGCCGAACTGCTGGTGGACATCCGCCGCGAGCCCCCGGTGGGTTGGCTGCTGACGCTCGGAGCGGGAGGCTCGCTCGTCGAGGTCGTGCGCGACACGACGTCGTTGCTGCTCCCGGTCGATGCCGATGACGTCCGTCGTGCGCTCGTCGGGCTCGGCGTCGGCCCGTTGCTCTCGGGACACCGCGGTCGACCAGCGGCCGACATCGATGCGATCATCACGGTCGTGGAACGACTGCAACGCCTGGTGCTCGAGAAGCCGGAACTCGTCGAGGTCGAGGTCAACCCGTTGTTGGCCCGTCCGTCCGGGGCCGTCGTCGCCGACGCCCTCGTCACGATCGAGAGGAGGCGGCATGGGTAGCGCAGTGACCGCCACCCGCCACGATGGGGTGCTCGAGGTCGTGCTCGACCGACCGAAGGCCAACGCCATCGACGCCGCCACCAGCAGGGAGTTGAGTGGGGTCTTCGCCGGCTTTCGCGACGACCCCGAACTGCGCGTCGCCATCTTCACCGGCGCCGGAGAGCGGTTCTTCTCTGCCGGGTGGGACCTCGACGCCGCAGCCGCTGGCGAGGCGTTCGAGGCCGACTACGGGGAGGGCGGCTTCGGCGGCTTTCCCGAGCTCCCCGGGAGGAACAAGCCGGTGATCTGCGCCGTCAACGGCCTGGCCGTGGGCGGCGGCTTCGAGATCGCGCTCGCCGCCGACCTGGTGGTCGCCGCCGAGCATGCCGCCTTCTTCCTGCCCGAGACCGGACTCGGCATCATCCCCGACGCCGGGGCGATCCGCCTCCCGCGGATCCTTCCGCCGGTGGTCGCCAACGAGGTCCTGTACGCGGGCCGCCGGCTCGAGGCCGACGAGGCGCTGCGGTGGGGTCTCGTCAACGCCGTGGTGCCCGCCGACCGGTTGCTGGACGAGGCCCGCGCCATGGCCGCCCGCATCGTGGCGTCGGCACCCCTCGCCGTCGAGGCGGTCCTTGCGGTCGACCGTGCGACGCGCTCGCTCACCCTCGACGAGGCGTTCGCCCGCCTCCGGTCCGGGCAACTCGACGCCTACGAGAGCATGCTCGCCTCCGAGGACGCCGCGGAGGGTCCACGGGCGTTCACCGAGGGACGCGACCCCCACTGGCAGGGCCGATAGGCCCACCGGGAGGAAAACGGAACCGGATCGGCTGCGCTAGGTTGCGATTGGAGCGCTGCACGGGGAGAGCGCCACCGGACGACCAACCATGGGAGACGCGATGAGCCAGGGGAGCCAGGGGAGCCAACGCCTGACCACGCCGATGGTCAGGGACGACGGCCGGTTGCGCGAGGCCACCTGGGAGGAGGCCCTCGACCGGGTCGCCGCCGGGTTCCGCGGCGTGATCGACGCCCACGGCCCCACATCCTTCGGAATCTTCAGTTGCTCGAAGACGACCAATGAGGTGAACTACGCCGTCCAGCGATTCGCCCGGACCGTCGTCGGCTCGAACAACATCGACAGCTGCAATCGAACTTGACACGCTCCCAGCGTCGTCGGTCTGGCGACGGTCTTCGGAGCAGGCGGAGGTACCTCCTCGTACCAGGAGGTCGAGGAAGCCGACGTCATCCTGCTGTGGGGTTCCAACGCGCGTGCCGCACACCCCATCTTCTTCCACCACGTCCTCCAGAGCCTCCGCAATGGCGCCCGGATGTGGGTGGTCGACCCGCGCCGTTCGGCGTCGGCCAGGTTCGCCGACGTCTGGCTGGGCCTGAACGTGGGCACCGACATCGCGCTCGCCCACGGGGTCGCCCGTGAGATCGTCACCGCCGGCCTGGTCGACCGCGAGTTCGTCGACCGGGCCACCACAGGCTACGAGGAGTTCGTCGCCTATGTCGACGAGTGGACCCTCGAACGCACCGAGGAGGTCACCGGCGTACCGGCTCCGGCCATCCGCGAGATGGCGCACGCCTACGCCACGGCGCCGATGGCCCAGATCCTCTGGACGCTCGGCATCACCGAGCACCACACGGGGGTCGACAACGTGCTGTCGCTGTGCAACCTGTCCCTGCTCACCGGCCACGTGGGCCGCTGGGGTTCGGGCCTCTGTCCGCTGCGTGGACAGAACAACGTCCAGGGCGGTGGCGACATGGGCGCTCTGCCCAACAAGCTGCCCGGCTTTCAGGATGTCGAGGACGACGAGGCCCGGGCCAGGTTCGAGGCGGCCTACGGTACGGCGATCCCCGCCCAGAACGGATGGAACCTCACCGAGATGTTCGAGGCCATGGGCCGGGACGAGCTCAAGGCCCTGTGGGTCATCGGCGAGAACCCGGCCGACTCCGAGGCCGATGTCAGCCACGCCCGCAGGCTGCTCGGGAACCTAGATGTGATGGTGGTCCAGGACGTGTTCATGACCCGGACCGCTCAGATGGCCGACGTGGTCCTCCCGGCCGCCCTCGGGTGGGCGGAGTCCGACGGCACCGTCACCAACAGCGAGCGCCGCGTCCAGCGCACCCGAGCCGCCGTGCCCCCGCCCGGCCAGGCCCGCCAGGAGATCGACATCATCGCCGACCTCGCGGAGCGCATGGGCGCCACCAACTGGGGCCGGCCGACCGCCGAGGAACTCTGGGATGAACTCCGTTCGCTCTCGCCAATGCACACCGGCATGTCCTGGGAGCGCCTCGAGGCCGAGGGCGGCATCCAGTGGCCCTGCCCCGAGGAAGGCCACCCCGGCAGTCCGTTCCTCCACGGTCGCCTCTGGGAGGACCCGGTGGGCGGACGACCCGCCCCGTTCTCGTGCGTCCCTTGGAAGCCGCCGGTCGACGAGCTCAGCGACGAGTACCCGCTGCGGCTCACCACCGGTCGGGTCCTCGACGCGTACAACACCGGCGTCCAGACCGACAAGTACAACTCGCCGCTCCGTTCGGGAGAGGCACTCGACCTGTCGGCGGCGGACGCCGTCGCACTCGGCGTCGAGGCCGGGGAGCGGGTCCGCGTCTCGTCCCGCCGTGGCTCCATCGAGATGACCGTGGCGATCGACGCCAGCCTGCAGCTCGGGCTGGCGTTCACGACGTTCCACTTCCCCGAGTTGGCCGATGTCAACCAGTTGACCTGTGACGCCTACGACCCCAAGTCCGGGACATCCGAGTTCAAGGCGGCGGCCATCCGGATCGACAAGTTGGGGGCAGGGGTCCGTGCCTGATCTCAGGTTCGGGGATGCCGAGCCCACCGACGCCGAACGCGTCGCGGTCGACGAGGTCGTCGCCGGCCTCGGCGCCGTGGTCGTCGTGGAGGGCGAGCGCCTCGTGTACGCCGGGCACACCCGGACCGCCGAGCGCCGCAACCTGCTGCTGCCGGCGCTCCATGCCATCCAGCGGGCCTCGGGCTGGATCAGCCCCGGCGGCCTCGACTACGCCTGCCGACAACTCGAGGTGCCTCCGGCCGAGGCCTACGGGGTGGCGACCTTCTACCACCTGTTCATCCACGAGCCGCCCGAGTCCCCCGATGTGGTGCACGTCTGCGACGACGTGGCCTGTCGGCCGGTCGGCGCCATCCGCCTGATCGACGAACTGCGTGACGCGGGCCACCACGTGAAGGCCAGCCCATGCCTCGGACAGTGCGAGCGGGGCCCCGCCGTTCTGGTCCAGCGCACCGGCGACCACGACCTCACGGTCGCACCCGGCACCGTCGACGAGGTGGCCGTGGCGATCTCGGGCCGTACCTCCACGGCGTCGGCCGCGCTGTCCCAGGCCGGCTCCCCCGACCTGAGGTTGCTCGCCCGGGTCGGCGTCGCCGATCCGGAGAGCATCGAGGACTATCGGGCCCACGGCGGCTACCAGGCGCTCGACGCCGCCCTCGCCATGGGCCCAGACCGGGTCATCGAGGAGGTGACCACCGCCGGCCTCTCCGGTCGTGGTGGAGCGGCCTTCCCGACGGGCGTCAAGTGGCGCGCCGTGGCCGACCAGCAGGGTCGACCCCGTCACCTGGTGTGCAACGCCGACGAGTCCGAGCCCGGCACGTTCAAGGACCGGGTCATCATGGAGAGCGATCCGTTCTCACTGGTCGAGGCCATGACGATCGCCGGCTTCGCCACCGGCGCCGAGCAGGGCTGGCTCTACATCCGCGGCGAGTACCCGGTGGCCACCCACCGTCTGCGCACTGCCATCGACCAGGCCCGAGCCGCCGGCCTGCTCGGTGACGATGTCGCCGGATCCGAAACGCGGTTCGACATCGACCTGCGCATCGGCGCCGGCGCCTACATCTGCGGCGAGGAGACGGCGCTGTTCAACTCGATCGAGGGCTTCCGGGGCGAGCCCCGCAACAAGCCCCCGTTCCCGACGACGCACGGCCTCTTCGGTGAGCCCACGGCGATCAACAACGTCGAGACACTGGTCAACGTGCTCCCGATCATGTTGGACGGTGGCGAGGCCTACAGGGCCACCGGTACCGAGCGTTCACCGGGCACGCGCCTCTTCTGCCTCAGCGGTCGGGTGGCGAACCCCGGCATCTACGAGCACGAGTTCGGAATCACCCTCCGCGGCGTCCTCGAGGCGGCCGGCGGCGTCGTCGGCGCCGACGAGCCTCACGCCGTGCTGCTCGGCGGTGCGGCCGGCTTCTTCGTCCGCTCCGAGCAACTCGACCTTCCGCTGACCCTCGAGGACACCCGTGCCGCAGGCGTGTCCCTCGGCTCCGGCGTCGTCATGGTGTTCGGCGAGGAGGACGACATGGTTGACACGGTTCGCCGCGTCGCCGAGTTCTTCCGTGACGAGTCCTGCGGGCAGTGCGTGCCCTGCCGGGTCGGCACGATCCGCCAGGAGGAGGTGTTGGCCCGCCTCCGTGGGGGCGCGACCCTCGACGACGAGCGCGAACTTCTCGACGACCTGGCCGCGGTGATGCGCGATGCCTCGATCTGCGGTCTCGGCCAGACGGCGTCCGGCGCCATCCTCTCCGCCCTCGACCTCGGCCTGCTGGAGGGCTCCCGATGAACGCTGTCCCCGTTGCCGATCCCCGGCCACTCGTCGAACTGATCATCGACGGACAGGCTGTGCGCGTGCCGCAGGGGTCGACGATCCTCGACGCCTGCCGCCAGGAGGGCATCGACACGCCCACGCTGTGCTGGGCCGAGAACCTCACGCCCGTCAACGTCTGCCGCGTGTGCATCGTCGAGGTCGAGAACTCGCGGGTGCTCGTGCCCTCCTGCTCCCGGGGGGCGGAGGACGGCATGGTCGTGGCCACCGACTCCGAGAGGGTCCGCACGAGCCGGAAGATGGTCTTCGAACTCCTCGCATCGTCGGTCGATCTCGATCGGGCAGACGACGAGGTCCACGCCTGGATGGACCACTACGGTTGCGATCCCGGCCGCATGGGTGACAAGGCCGACATCGCCACCGTGGCGCAGCCACCAAAGGTCCAGGACGACCTCTACGTCCGCGACTACGAGCGCTGCATCCTCTGCTACAAGTGCGTCGAGGCCTGCGGTGAGGATGCCCAGTTCACGTTTGCCATCGCCACGGCCGGACGGGGCTTCGGTGCCCACATCTCGACCGAGTTCGACGTCTCACTGCCCGACTCGGCCTGTGTCTACTGCGGCAACTGCATCGGGGTCTGCCCGACGGGCGCACTCGTGTTCAAGACCGAGCACGACATGCGCGAGGAGGGCACCTGGAACGAGGACGCCCAGAGCGTCACCACCACCGTCTGCACGTTCTGTGGCGTGGGCTGCAACCTCGAGCTCCACGTCCAGGACGAGCAGATCGTCAAGGTGACCTCGCCAGCCGACCACTCGGTCACGAACGGCCACCTCTGCATCAAGGGCCGGTTCGGCTGGCAGCACGCACAGTCGTAGTCGTTGAGGCCCGGGCGCGTGCCCTCAGGCGTCGACGTCGCCCACCCTGCGAAGCGTGATCACCCAGCCCCCGATGGCGGCCGTCGGAAGGTGTTCGCCGTGCTCGCGGGACGTGACGGTTGCGAGGCCGTCCGCCTCGACGGCGTCGAA
>JARQPW010000002.1 GCA_029577135.1 Acidimicrobiales bacterium | reverse complement strand
GGTCGTCGTCGTGGCCGAGGCGAGGAGTTCGCGGTCGGCGTCGTCGAGCACCTGATGCGAGGTCTGGTCGGCACGGACCATCAGCGCCAACAGCACAGCGACGAACACGGCGAGGCCGACGAGCGGCACGATCCAACGGCTCATGTCGGCTCCGCAGACAGACCCTCAGGGCGACGCCGGTCGGGCACCCCTGCGCAGTGGACCCTCAGGCCGAGGGGTCCGCGTCGAAAGGGTCGAGTGGCAGCGGCTCCTCGACGAACCCCTCGAAGTCGTCGAGGTCTTCGACGGGGCCCACCGAGCCCGACGGCGTTCTCCCGAAGATCCCGGCCGGGTGTCGGTCGACGCCGAGGGCCGCCCGGGCGAGTTCCGGTTCGGGAGCCGGCTCGGACTCGGACGCCTCCCGTGCCGCACGCTCCTTGCGCGCCACCGCCAGGGGGTGCATGGCGGCGACGACCGGCCGTGGGGTCGGAGCCTCGATCAGGTCGGCCACCGTCGACCGCGGAACCGGAGTGCCCGGCCCGGGGAACGCGATCACGTCCCCTCCCGTTCGTTCGTCGAGCAACGACCAGCCGATCGGGGCGCTCAGGCGGTCGAGGTGCTTGTCGCAGAGCACCACCCGTCCCGGCCCGTCGACCTCGGCGAGATTGCGCACCGTGAACGAACTCTCGGCAACGTTGATCATCACGAGCACCACGGCATGACCACGGCACGCCGACCGCATGCAGTAGGTGCGCATGGCTGGAAAAGGTAGTTCGGTCGTGTGGACGCATCGGGGACACCCGCCAGCCCCCGCCCTCGACCACGCTTGCCACCTAGGCTCGCCCGGATGGACGACCGCCCCGTACTCGGGCTCGACGCCGACGACACCCTCTGGGAGAACGAGGTCCACTTCCGCGAGACCGAACGGCGGTTCGTCGAACTCATGGCGCCCTGGGCCGACGGCTCCACCACCGAAGCGGCCCTGCTCGACACCGAACGGGCGAACGTGCCGATCACCGGCTACGGAGTGAAGGGCTTCGTGCTGTCGATGGTCGAAACCGCCATCTCGCTCTCCGACGGGGCGGTCGGCGCCGAACCGATCTCACGGGTCCTGGAGTGGGGCCGACAGATGCTCGAGGCACCCGTAACCCTCCTCCCGGACGTCGCCGAGACGATCGGAACGCTCGCCGACACCCACCGGCTGCTGCTCATCACCAAGGGCGACCTCACCGACCAGCGCCGCAAGGTGGACGGCAGCGGGCTGGCCGACCACTTCTGGCGGATCGAGGTCGTCGCCGAGAAGGACACCTCCACCTACCGGGACGTCCTCGGTCGACACGGCGTCGATCCGACCGGGTTCGTGATGGTCGGCAACTCGGTCCCGTCCGACGTGCTGCCGGTCCTCGAAGCCGGGGGCCGGGCCGTCCACATCCCGCACGACCTCACCTGGGCTCTCGAGACCGCTACCGACTCCGACAGCGACGGACACGAGTTCCCCGTCCTCGGAAACTTCGGTGAACTCCCGGCTCTCCTCGCAGGCTGGCGGGGCCCGGGTTAGGCGCCGTTCGTAACCGAGTCGACGACCCTGCGCATCACCGCACGAACGTCGACCACGCGCGGACCGTCCCGACGCACCGTGGCGATCGCCCGTTCGCCGACGTGGAGGCGCCGCTTGCGCTCGCCGTCGAAGGCGAGGAGCACCGGGCCCTCGAACACCACCTCCTCGTCGAACGTCAGTCGCCGGACCTCGACGACACCGAGGTCGTCGTAGTGCCCCGGGGCGGTCGGCCCGCGCACCACCCGCCCACAGGTCGCGGCCGGGCCGAAGCGGACGAGCAGGCCCCCGTCGTCGTCGGGCGACACCGGGTCGAGCAGGCCCCCGATGCCCACGAATCCGACCACGGCCGGATCCGCACGGCTCAACACGGCGGTCCGCAGCGTCGCCGGGTCGAACAGCTCGTACGACCCGACGAACGGGTCGTCGACCGCCACCGCATCGACGAGCGCCAACTCCCCGGGTGCATCGCCCCGCACACCGACCGCCCCGTCCTCGAGTCGCAGGCGCACGACCTTCGCCGGTGGCGCGACACCCTCGAGCGGCACCCGGCCCACGGCCAGGTGCCCGGCGGCCGCCCCGGCGATGGTGGCCTCGACGAACACCGGGAAGGCGTTGTTGGTGCCCGTCGAGAGCGGGACGACGGCGAGGTCCGGCCAGGCGATGGCGGCAGCCCGGTTCGTCCCGTCACCGCCAAGCACGACCACGACGGCACAACCCGCCGACCGCATGGCGGTCACTGCGTCGATCGAATCCTGCTCCGTACCCGTCAACGGTCCACCCACCCATTCCAGGTCGATGCCCCGGATCGTCTCCGTCGCACGACGCACGATGCGATGTGGGTCGTGGTGCACGACGAACCTCGTCGCCCCGGACTCCCGTGCCCCCAGGACCACACGGCGGACCACGTTGACCTTCTCCTCCAGGGTCACCTTCCCGGCGGCGGCCACTGCCCGCCGGACGTCGGTCCCTGCACGCGGGTTGACCAGGAGCCCGATCGGGGCGGTTGATGCGCTGTCACCAGCGTCGGCCGTCATGGCGCAGGACCGTACCGCGACGTGTCGCGGTCGTCCCGCCGGACGTCACGCAGGAGCGGGACGGGGCCGCTGTCAAACCCCGGCCCGATCAGCCGTAGTCGTAGAAGCCCCTGCCGGCCTTGCGTCCCAGTTGTCCGGCCGCGACCATGCGCCTGAGCAGCGGTGGCGGAGCGTACGACGGCTCGCCGTACTCGGCGTGGAGCGTCTCACCCACCAGCAGCATCGTGTCGAGGCCGATCAGGTCGCTCAGCTCGAGCGGACCCATCGGGTGGGCGGCGCCCAGCTTCATGCCGGTGTCGATGTCCTCGGCGGTCGCATGGCCGCCTTCGAGCATCCGCATCGCACCGAGCAGGTAGGGCACCAGCAGCATGTTCACGACGAACCCGGCCCGGTCCTTCGCCGCCACGACCGTCTTGCCGATGACGTCGGTGGCGAAGCCCGTGACCTGTTCGACCACGGCCGGCGAGGTGCACACCGAGGGGATGACCTCGACCAGCTTCATCACCGGGGCCGGGTTGAAGAAGTGGAGGCCGACGACCTGCTCGGGTCGACCGGTGCGCATGGCGATGTCGATGATCGGGATCGACGACGTGTTGGTGGCCAGGATGGCCCCGGGCGAGGTGACCACCCGGTCCAGCTCGGCGAACACCTCGGCCTTGAGGTCGAAGTCCTCGACGATGGCCTCGATGACCAGGTCACAGTCGGCCAGATCGGCGAGGTCGGTCGTGAACGACAGGTTGCCGAGCGCCGCCGCATGCCCGGCTTCGTCGAGCTTGCCCCGCTCGAGTGCCCTGCCCAGCGAGCGCTCGATCCCCGACCGGCTGCGTTCGGCGGCCGCTGCGTCGATCTCGCGCACCACCGTCACCAGTCCGGCCTTGGCCATGACCTCCGCCACGCCGCCACCCATCTGGCCTCCGCCCACGATGCCCACTCGTTCGATGCCCACTCGACCTGCTCCTTGCCTCGTCTCGTACTCGTCAGTCGCCTTCTATGGGCGAGATATTCGTCGTGATGGGCTTGTCGGAATCCGGCAGGTCCGCGGCCATCCGGTAGTTGACCGTGACCGATTCGATCACGACGTCTTCAAGCGGGCGGTCGTCGGGGCCGGTCGGGACCTTCTGCATGGCCTCCGCCACGTCGAGTCCCCTCACGACCTGTCCGAAGAGCGAGTACTGCGGTGGGAGGCCCACGCCGCTGGGGCCGGTGACGATGAAGAACTGGCTGCCGTTGGTGTCCGGCCCGGCGTTGGCCATCACCAGGGAGCCCAGTTCGTAGCGCCCGGGCTGTGGGAGTTCGTCCTCGAAGCTGTAGCCGGGGCCACCGCGTCCGGTGCCGGTCGGATCGCCGCCCTGGACGACGAAGCCGTTGATGACCCGATGGAAGATCACGCCGTCGAAGTAGCCCTGCTGGGCGAGGAAGACGAAGTTGTTGACCGTCTTGGGCGCCCGGGCCGCGTCGAGGTGGATGGTCATCGACCCCATCGAGGTCACCATCTCCGCCGAGTAGCTCCCGGCTGTGTCGATGACCATCTCGGGCGGGTTGTCGAACTGCATCTGCTGGTTCCTTGTCTTGGGCATGTCTCGCGAACGGTGGGTCAGGCTACGGGTCCGTGGACCGCTTGCTCCGGGGCAGGGGGTCCACCGGGCCGTCCATACCGCGTGGTTAGGGTGCCGCGCATGGCCCCCTTGCCTGCCGAACCGGTGCAGTTCCTCCTCGGTGACGAGGTTCCCATGCTCCGGGCAGCCGTACTCGAGCCACCCGACACCGTGACGCTCACCTGTGGGCGTTGCGAGGTCACCTGGCGGGGCCGCCCCGCCGCACCCTGCTGGTCGTGCGGTGCGGAAGGGCGCCGACCCTCCGGGACCGTGCTCGTCGTCGAATAGCCGTACCCGACCGACCAGCCTCCGGGGGGCTCAGATCTCCTTCGCGAACATCCGCACCCGCTTGCTGCCGGCCTCGCTGTCCTGTTCACCGACCGCTGCCATGCCGAAGGCGTCGTGGAAGGCCAGGGAACCCTCGTTCCGGGGGCGGATGTTCACCTCGGCACACAGTGTCATGTGCTCCTCAGCCCGTCCGACGAACGCCTCGTAGAGGGACCTGCCGATGCCCCGACCCTGGCCGGACGGGTCGACGACCACCCGGTCTACGTACAGGAAGCGGTCGTAGCGCTCGCTGAACCACCCGTAGTTGACGCTGGCGTAGTCGAGGCCCGGGCCCTCCAGGCCGACCAGGAAGCCGACGATGCCCGCCCCTGGCAGGACCGCTACGAGGAACGTGTGGGCGACCTCGGCGAACCAGGCCAACTCCTCGACCGAGAGGTCGTTGACCGCCGGCACGGCTGCGCTGTTCAGGAGCCCCACGGCCGACAGGTCGGTCGCCCCGGCGGGACGCAGGGAAACCCCGGGGTCTTCGGTCACATTCGCCCCCTTCGAGCCTCGCTCGCTGGGCACCGGTCGGCACCCCATGCCTAGCCTGCCAGCCATGAGCATCGACGCACCCCCCCGACAGGTCGAGGAAGGCGTTGCCGCCGCTGCACGCGTCGTCGACGGCCACAAGGTCTACGGCAGCGGCGACACGGAGGTGCGAGCCCTCGACGGGGTCACCGTCGACTTCGGCGAGGGCCGGTTCACCGCCATCATGGGCCCCTCCGGTTCCGGCAAGTCGACCCTGATGCACTGCGCCGCCGGCCTCGACAACCTGACCGCCGGTTCGGCCTTCATCGGCGACACGGAACTCGGCGGCCTCTCCGAACGGAACCTCACCCTGCTGCGTCGCGACCGGGTCGGCTTCGTGTTCCAGGCGTTCAACCTGCTTCCCACACTGACGGCGATCGAGAACCTGAACCTGCCCCTGACCCTCGCCGGCCGCAGCGCCGACCCCGAATGGCTGGACGAGGTCGTCACCTCCATCGACATCGGCGACCGTCTCGACCACCGACCCAACGAGCTCTCGGGTGGCCAACAGCAGCGTGTCGCCATCGCCCGTGCCCTGATCTCCCGACCCTCGATCTTGTTCGCCGACGAGCCGACCGGCAACCTCGACTCGGTGACCGGTGGCGAGGTACTCGACTTCCTACGCGACGCCGTCAACGAACTCGGCCAGACACTGGTGCTCGTCACCCACGACGCTGCTGCAGCGGCGAGGGCCGACCGGGTCCTGTTCCTCGGCGACGGTCGAATCGTGGACGAGCTCGACCGGCCGGATGCCGACGCCATCTTCGACCGGATCAGAGAACTCGGCGGCTGACCGCTATGTCCCGATGTTCCGTCTGACACTCCGCAACATCGCGCGGCGCAAGCTGCGCTATGCCCTGACCACGCTGGCCGTGGTCCTCGGCGTCGCCTTCCTGTCCACGTCGTTCTTCCTGACCGACAAGATCCGCGACACCTTCGACGAACTTGCCACGGATATCACCGGTGACGTCGACCTCGTGGTCCGCACGACGATCGGCGAGGGCGAGCGCCTGAACAGGCTTCCCGCACCCGGAGAACTCGAGTCGATCGTGGCAGGGGTCCCGGGCGTGGCCGGTGTCGATCCCCGGATCATGATGTGGAACGTCATCCCCATCATCCCCGCCGAGGGCGATGAGAAGGCTCGGGCGGTCCCGTCCCGGGCTGCGCCACAGTTCGGGACGATCTATTCCGAGGTGCCGGGCCTCAGGAACCTGTTCCTGATCGAGGGTCGGGCGCCCGAACGGGTCGGGCCTCTCCACGAAGACCCCGAACTCGTCGCCGAGTTCGTGATGGACGCCCGCACCGCCGGCGATCACGGCTTCAGCATCGGCGAGACCTATCGGATCAGCGGCCCCTCCGGACTACGCGACTTCCTCCTGGTCGGCATCGTCAACTTCGGCGATCCCGACGAGAACAAGACCATCGGCGCCACCATCTCGGGCTTCGACCGCCTGACCGCCCAGGAGTTCCTCGACATGGAGGGACGGTTCGACCAGATCGACGTCGCGATCGAGCCCGGCGCCGACCGGGACGTCGTCCAGACGGCCATCCAGGCAGAACTCGATGCGGCGAAGGCTGCGTTCCTCGTCGAGTTGTCGACCATGCCCGACGAGTTCCAAATCCTGCTGGCCCCCTACCTCGAGGCGGAGCTCGAGGTCATCACCAGCGACCAGCAGGTCGAGGAGTCGCGCACCGACTTCGACCTGTTCATCAGCATCATCTCGTCGGTCCTGCTGGCCTTCGCCATCATCGCCGTGGTGGTGAGCACGTTCATCATCAACAACACGTTCTCGATCGTTCTGGGCCAACGGGTTCGAGAGTTGGCGCTGCTCCGGGTACTCGGCGCCACCGGTCGCCAGGTCAGCCGGTCGATCCGCTTCGAAGGGTTCGTGATCGGCGCCGTCGCCACCGCCCTCGGCCTGGTCGGCGGCTACCTGCTGGCGATGCTCCTGCGGTTCGCCCTCGTCTCGACCGGCTTCGGTGAACTCCCGGGATCCATCCCGATCCGACCCCGAACGCTCATCGTCGCCGCCGTCGTCGGCATCGGCACCACGGTCGCATCGACGATCGGGCCGTCCCGTCGCGTGCGGTCCATCTCGCCGGTCGCCGCCCTGCGCGACGACGTGCAGCTCACCCCCATCGGGTTGCGGCGGCGGCTCCAGGCCGGCGGACTCGTCACCCTGGGTGGCATCGCCCTCCTCGCAGTCGGCATGACCGTCGACCTCGACACGCGCCCGCTTCTGTTCAGCCTGGGTCTCGGTGCCCTCGGCACCTTCTTCGGCGTGTACCTGCTCAGCCCGGTGGTGGCCCGACCCGTCGCCGACCTCCTGGGCCGCCCGATCCGGCGCCTCTTCGGAACACCGGGGCGCCTGGCCGGTGAGAACGCCCGCCGATCGCCACGACGCACGGCGGCCACAGCCGCCGCCCTGACGGTCGGACTCGCCCTCGTCTCCATGGCGGCCGTGGTCAGCGACTCGATGAAGGCCACGTTCGTCCAGGCCCTCGAAGACGGCCTCGAGGCCGACCTCTTCGTCTTCACGGCTTCGTTCAATCCGTCCGGCGGCCTGCCGGATGAACTGTCCGAGCGGTTGGTCGAGATCGAGGCCGAACATCCCGACCAGGTGGCGTCGACCGCCGTCTACCGATTCGCACTCGGGGGCATGACCATCGAAGGCGACTCCAAGGACGTGGGCGGCGTTGACCTCGACCTGATCGACTCCCACATGAAACTCGGCATCGTCGAAGGCGACCCCGCCAACCCGCCGACCGGGGGCGCCGCATTCTCGCTGCTGCTGCACGTCGACCCTGCTGCAGACCTCGACGTCGGCATCGGCTCGCTGGTCGACATCGGCTTCCCCGGCGGCCACGAGGAGGTGTTCAGCGTGGGCGCCGTCTTCGACGACTCGACGATGATGGGCAACTGGGTGATCGACAACGACGCCTTCGACCGCTTCCTTCCACGGGCACCCGACAACTCGATATCGCTCGCCTACGCGGTGGGTGCCGATCCGGTCGCAGCCCGCAAGCTGGTCCAGGCAGTCACCGACGACTACCCGCAGGCCAGCGTCAACGACGGCAACGAGCTCCGTAAGCAACTGGAGGGCCAACTCGACCAACTGCTGTCGATCATCACCGTGTTCCTCGGGCTGTCGCTCTTCATCGCCGTGTTGGGCATCACCAACACGCTGGCACTGTCGGTCTACGAAAGGACCCGCGAGCTCGGCCTGTTGCGTGCGGTCGGCATGACCCGCCGCCAGATGCGTCGCATGGTGCGCTGGGAGGCCGTGATCATCGCCCTGTTCGGCGGCATCCTGGGGGTGGCCATGGGCGTCCTGTTCGGACTGGCGGCGACCGCCGCCCTGCCCGAGACGTTCATCGACGTGACCTCGGTGCCGGTGCTGAAGCTGGTGCTCTACCTGGGCGTGGCCGGCCTGTTCGGCGTGGTGGCGGCGATCTTCCCGGCCCGCCGTGCTGCACGCCTCGACATCCTCAAGGCGATCTCCTACGAGTAGCTCAGCCGGCGAGGACGCGGGGCAGCGGCTCGGCGTGGACGATGGCGACGCGCCGGGTGGCGCGGGTCAGCGCCACGTAGAGCGCCCGTAGCCCCAGTGCCTGCTCGGCCACGATCCGGGAGGGCTCGACGACGACGGCCGCATCGACCTCGAGGCCCTTGACGAGCGTCACCGGTACCACGGCCACGGATACATCCAGGCCATGACGGTTCGGCCGGCCGAACCCGATTCCGGCCGCCTCGAGGGCGGCCTCGACCTCGTCGACCTGTGAGGCGGCGACGATGACCGCCACGTTGCCCGGCTCGACCGCGGCCGACTCGTCGGCCACGACCCGCGCCACCTCGACGGCCACATCTCCGGCAGCCTCGACGAACCGGGGTTCCCCGCCGTCCCCCCGGACGGCGATCGGGGGCTTCAGGTCCGGGACGGCCTCGGCCAGCACCCGGGCGGCCAGGTCCATGAGCGGTCCAGGAATCCGGTAGCCGACCGTCAGCTCGTGGCGCTGCGGTGGACGCTTGTCGGGCAGGTAGTCGAGGATGCTCTCCCAGCCGTCGTGGGCCCAGGCACCGGTGGCCTGTGCGATGTCGCCGACCACGGTCATCGAACCGTTCAGCGAACGGCGCTCGAGGACGCGCAACTCCATCGGCGAGAGGTCCTGGACCTCGTCCACGACGATGTGGCCATAGGTGCGGACGGCGTCGAGGCCCCCGCTCCCGGGGCGGGCGCCGAGCACCGACCGGACCTCGTCGAGCAGCGGGGCGTCGGAAGCGGACCACCGGATGCCCTGCGGGTCGGCCGAACGCTGACGGTGGAGGGCATCGACCTCGTCGTTCGTGAGTGCCGGATCAGCGGCCCGGATCAGCGCCCGCGAACCGAACAGGTCGTTGAGCAGTTCTGCCGGACTCAGGACCGGCCACATCCAATCCAACGCCTGGCGCACGGGCAACGTTCCCTGCAGGTCCTGGCGGACCTCTCCGGCGTCGAGGTCGGAACGTGCGCTCTCGGCCAGAACGCCGAAGAACTCCTCCTCGACGAAGCGTCGGGCGGCATTGTGGGTCCGGAACCGGCGGCGGGCCCCGGTGACGATCCGCTGCGACTGCTCCACGGTGATCCGCAGCCACCGCACGCCGTAGCCGATCCGGAGGTCGTCGCGCAGGGGCCGCTGTCGGGTGTGCACCCCACGTGACAGGAACCGGACCATGCGCAGGTCGCCCTTGAGGCGGGCAACCTCCTCGGCATCGTGCCGGTCGCTGATGCTGGCGCCGGCGACGAGGTCGGACAGGGTCGCCAACTCGACACCTGCCTCACCGAGCGACGGCAGGACCTGTTCGATGTAGGCGAGGAACAGGCGGTTCGGTCCCACCACGAGGACGCCCTGGCCCTCGAGCGGGAACCGGTTCGTATAGAGCAGGTAGGCGGCCCGGTGGAGCGCCACGACGGTCTTGCCGGTACCCGGTCCGCCCTGTACGGCCAGCACGCCCGGGAGGGGCGCCCGGATGACCAGGTCCTGTTCGGTCTGGATGGTGCCGACGATGTCACCCAGGCGACCGGTTCGGGCCGTCTCGAGGGCGGCGATGAGCGCACCCTCGCCACGTAGGCCACCCTCGTCGCGAAACCGCTCGACATCGCCGAACAGCTCATCCTCGATCGCCATCAGCTCGCGGCCCCGGCTCACGAAGTGGCGACGGCGCTCGAGACCCATCGGCATCCGCCCCGTCGCCCGGTAGAAGGCCTCGGCGACCGGAGCCCGCCAGTCGACGACCACGGGCTCCTGTTCGTCGTCCCAGACCCCGACCCGGCCGATGTAGTAGCGGCCTCCCGGCCCTGCGTCGCCGTCGTCCTCCTGGTCGATCCGACCGAAGACCAGTGCGGCGTCGCCCATCTCGAGTCGGGCCAGTCGGGCAGCGACGGCCCCCCAGATTGCCTCACGCTCGGACCGGGCCTGGTTGGTGCCACCTCGTCCCACTTCGACCATCCCCGTCAACTGGAGGGCGCGTTCCCGGGCGTCCTCGAGACAGACGTATGCGTCGTCCAGATACTCCTGTTCCGAGACGAGTTCGGGGTGCATCTCGACCGGTTCTCCTGGTTACTCGAGGGCGATTCCGTGGCGCGGTTCCGGGCTCTGGGGCCCGGCTACGCGTTTTGGGTGGAAAATGAGTTTACCGGTCGACGCGTTTCTCCCTGCAGGGCCTCGAGCCACCCCTCCGGAGCCACCGCGTGCGACGATGGCTGAATGGTCACCGTGGGACTCGTGCTCAGCGCCGGCGGCATGCACGCTGCCGCCTACCACGCCGGCGTGCTCTCGGCCCTCGCCGAAGCCACCGGCTGGGATCCCCGCACTGCCGACGTGATCGTCGGGACCAGCGCCGGTTCGACCACGGCCGTGGCCCTGCGCGCCGGCCTCAGCGCTGCCGACCAGGGGGACTACTACACCGGCCAGCCGATCTCCGCCGATGGCCAGGCCCTCGTCGACCGGGTGACCACGCCGTACGACCTGCCGCCGACGCCTCCCCGACCCGAGTCCCGTCGACCGGCCAACCCGTTGCTGGTCGCCCGCGGGCTCTTCGGCCGGGGGCGGCCCCGACCGGTCGTCGCCCTCGCCGGACTGCTCCCCGAGGGAACGGTCGACGGGACCTTCTTCCGGGAACGGGCCCAACAACTCCACCCGGGGCACTGGCCCGACCAGCCGACCTGGATCTGTGCCGTCGACCTCGACTCCGGAAGGCGGGTCGTCTTCGGTCGCGACGACGTCGACGCCGACTTCGGCACGGCCGTGCATGCCTCCTGTGCCGTGCCTGGCTTCCTCCGGCCGGTCGGGTCAGCCGGTCGTCGCTACCTCGACGGGGGGATCCACTCGAGCACCAATGCCGACCTGCTCACCATGCTCGGCCTCGACGGGGTCGTCGTCTCGTCCTCGATGACGGCCGTGCGCGGCCTCGACACCTGGCCCGGAGGTCCGCTCGGCCGGGCCTGGCACAGCCGAACACTGTTCCGCGAGGTCCAGGCGCTCCGTCGTCGGGGGGCGGCGGTCCTCGTTCTCGAGCCGACCGCCGACGACCTCGCCCTCCGGGGCACCGACGACCTGGACCCGTCGTCCAACGGCGAGGTCTGCAGAACCGCACGGATCTCGACCCTGGCACGGCTGGCCCACCCCGCCTCGGAGCGGGCCCGCAACCTGCTCGTCGGCGCCGGTGCCGAGGTTCGGGGCCTCCTGCCCTGACGGCATCGGGGTGCCCCCTCGCTAGCGTCGCACCGTGATGCATCCGGAGGCACCCGAGGACCCGTTCCTGGCCGCCTGTCGCGGCCTGCCCCATGAACGCACACCCGCGTGGTTCATGCGCCAGGCAGGGCGCTCACTGCCGGAATACCGGGCCATCCGCGGCACCGGCAGCATCCTCGAAGCCATCGCCGACCCCGAACTGGCCACCGAGATCACGCTGCAGCCCGTCCGCCGCTACGGCACCGATGCGGCGATCCTCTACTCGGACATCGTCGTCCCCGTCCATGCCATCGGCTTCGGAGTCGACGTGGAGCCGGGCATCGGGCCCGTCGTCGACCAGCCCTTCGAACGGGCCGCCGACCTCGACCGACTCCGGCCCCTCGATCCCGAATCCGACACCCCGTACGTGCTCGAGACGGTCCGGGCACTGGCCTCCGAGCTGAGCGTCCCGTTGATCGGCTTCGCCGGGGCACCATTCACGGTCGCGTCCTACCTGATCGAGGGTGGCCCGTCCCGTACGTATGCCCGCACCAAGGCGCTGATGCTCGGCGACCCCGACCTGTGGTTCGCCCTGCTCGACCGCCTGGTCGACCTCGCCGTCGCCTCGCTGCGCTCGCAGGTCGTCGCCGGTGCCCGGGCGCTGCAGTTGTTCGACAGTTGGGCCGGCGCACTGGCGCCACCCGTCTACGAGAAGTACGTGCTTCCCGCCAGCCGGCGGGTGTTCGACGAGGTCGCCGACCTGGGCGTCCCGAGGATCCACTTCGGCGTCGGCACCGGTGAGATCCTTCCCCTCATGGCGTCCGCCGGCGCCGACGTGGTCGGCGTCGACTGGCGCGTGCCCCTGGACGAGGCCCGGCGACGGCTCGGCCCGGACACCGTCCTCCAGGGCAACCTCGACCCCGCCGTCTGCCTCGCCCCGATCGGGGCCGTCGACACGGCGGTTGCCGACGTCCTCCGACGCAACGCCGACCATCCCGGACACGTCTTCAACCTCGGCCACGGGGTGCTCCCCGAGACGGACCCGGCGGTGCTCGAGCACGTCGTCGACCTGGTCCACGCCCACCGTCCCGGGAACTGAGCATGGCCGGCCGCCGCATCGTCGTCGTCGGTGCGGGGATCACCGGGCTGGCTGTCGCCCACCGCCTGCTGGGCGACCACCCCGAATTCGATCTGCTCGTCCTCGAGGCGGGCACCGCGCCGGGCGGCAGGATCCGGACCAGCCCCTTCGCCGGACTCCCCGTCGACGAGGCCGCCGACGCCTTCCTCGTCCGGGTGCCGTGGGCGCTCGACCTGTGCTCGGAACTGGGCCTGGCCGACGAACTCGTGGCGCCACACGCACGGACGGCCTCGGTCTGGCTGGACGGGGCCCTTCGCCCCCTGCCCTCGCCGAACGTGCTCGGCATCCCCCTCGACCCGGCCTCCGTCGCCGACGGCATCCTGCCCCCGGAGGCCCTCGAACAGCTGTCCGGCGACGGGCGACCCGACACGGCCCTGCCCGACGGCGACCTGTCCGTCGGCCAGGTGGTCCGCCCGTGCGTGGGCGACGCCGTCTTCGAGCGGTTGGTCGATGCACTGCTCGGCGGGATCAACGCCGGCCGGGCCGACGACCTGAGTTGCGGGGTGATGGCGCCGCAACTCCTTGCCGCGGCCCGCCGACCCGAGGGGCTCCTGACGGCGCTGCGCAGCGCCCAGCAGGGGGTCGATCCGTCGGCACCGGTCTTCAACGCCCACCCGTCCGGCATGGGCCACCTCGTGGACACGCTCGCTGAAAACCTGGGCGACCGCCTCCGCCTGCGTTCAGCGGTCACCGGACTGGGACGCACCGACGCCGGCTGGCTGGTGGGCACTGCGAAGGGGGTCGAGGTGGCGGACGCCGTCGTCCTCGCCGTCCCCGCATTCGTGGCAGCCGACCTCCTCACCCCCATCGAAGCCGAGGCCGCCGACCACCTGGCACAGGTTCCCCACGCCTCCGTGTCGCTCGCCGCATTCGCCTACCGCCGCAGCGACCTCGAGGTGCCCGGGGACCAGAGCGGCTTCCTCGTCCCCCGGGATGCCGGACTGCTCCTGACCGCCTGTTCCTACACCGGCAGCAAGTGGGCGCACCTCGACACGGGCGACCGGGTCCTGCTCCGGCTCTCCGCCGGGCGCATCGACGACCCCCGACATGCCGAGATGGACGGCGACGCCCTCGAACGTGCGCTCGCGGGGGACCTGGCGACGACCATCGGTGTCGAAGCCCCACCCGCAGCGGTCCGGATCTCCCGTTGGCCGCGGTCGTTGCCGCAGTTCGCCCCCGGCCACGCCGACCGGATGGCCGCCATCGACAGCCGCCTCGCCGAGGTCGCCCCCGGCCTCCTGGTCACGGGCGCCTTCCGCCACGGCGTCGGCATCCCGGCGTGCATCCGTTCCGGAATCGAGGCGGCAGCCGCGGTCGCCGGACACGTGGCCTGAAGCGCCTTCGTGCATGTGCTGAGCGGCTTCCCGGCCGAATTCCGACGGGAATCCCACCGGGGACGCAGGAAACCGACCAGCGACGTGGTTCGATGGGGGGCGTGGCACCCGAGACGACACCGGCCCGCGAATGGGCCGAGGCCCGGCCCGGCAGCGGCACCGAGCACCCCGAGGAACTTCCGGACACGGCCTACCTGCAGATCGAGCGGACCTTCTGCTTCGCCGACCTCTCCGGGTTCACCCGCTTCACCCGCGAGCACGGGCCGCTGGTGGCCGTCGACCGCCTCGAGGAGTTCCGCAGGGAGTCCCGGGACGTCGCCGCACGGCGCGGCGTACGGGTCGCCAAGTGGCTGGGCGACGGCGTGATGATGGTCGGCACCGAGCCCACGCCGACGATCGCCTGGGCCGGCCACGTGATCTCGCACTTCAAGGACACCGGAGTCGAGGTCCGGGCCGGACTCGCCACCGGCATCGCCCTCCTGTTCGAGGGCGACGACTACATCGGCGAGCCGGTCAACCTGGCCGCGAAGTTGTGCAGCGTCGCCGAACCCGGTGAGATCCTCGCCAACTGCGACATCGACGACCTTCCCACCTGGATGCAGGTCCTCGAGGTCGAAGAGGTCGACATCCGGGGTGTCGGACCCATCGGGGGGATCCAGCGGCTCGGCCCCCGCATCGGCTGATCGCCGTGGCCTCGCGCCTGCGGATCTCCGCCACCGCCGTGCTGGCCGGCCTGTTGCTGGCCGCCTCGATCCCCCCATGGGGCTGGTGGCCGGCGGCCTTCCCGGGCATCGCCATCCTCGACCGCCTGCTCGCCGACCAGCCTGCCAGGCGCCGCTTCGGTCGGACGATGCTCGTAGCCGCTGCGTGGCTGGTCCCCGGAACCGCCTGGATCTGGGACCTCACCCCACCCGGTTGGCTGGTGGTCGTCCTCCTCCACGGCGCGTTCTTCGGCCTGGCGGCGGTGATCGTGCCCGCCGGCCGCGGTCGGCGGATCGGGCTGGTGGGGGCCGTCACCCTGGCCGAGTTCGTGCGTTGGAGCGTGCCCTTCGGTGGCGTTCCGCTGGCGACCCTGCCGATGGGCCAGGTGGGCGGCCCGCTCGCCCCCGTGGTCCGGGTCGGCGGCCCGCTCCTGCTGGTCGCCCTCGTCGTCGCCATCGGCGTCGGCCTGAGTGCCCTCGCCGACGGCCGACGGGCCGGAACCAGCTCGGTCGTCGCCGCGTCCAGTGCCCTCGGTGCCGTGGCCCTGTGCGGCGTCCTGGCCGCCCTCGCCCCCTCCGGGCACGTGGTCGGCGAGATCGAAGTGGCGCTCGTCCAGGGCGGCGGGCCGCAGCGCACCCGCGCCACCCCGACCGGCGCGGCGATCGTGTTCGCCAACCAGCTCGAGGCCGATGACCTGATCGTCACCCCGGTCGACCTGGTGCTCTGGCCGGAGAACGTCGTCAATCCGGCACCCGAGCCGACCACGGGAGAGCGGCGCCCCGACCGGCTCTACGCCGACGATGCCGTCGCCGCGCTCGAAGCCGAGGCCCGACGACTGGATGCCGTGCTGGTGCCGGGATGGTTCCACCGCCACCCCACGATCCCGACCGCCAACCTCAACTACTCGACCGCCATCGAGCCCGATGGCAGCGTGGCCGCCGTCTACGACAAGGTCCGCACGGTGCCGTTCGGCGAGTTCGTCCCCCTGCGGGGACTCGTCGAGGCGCTACCGGGTGGTGACCTTCCCGCCCGCGACCTGCTCCCCGGTACGGGGCCGGCCGTCCTCGACACGAGCGTCGGCCGACTCGGCGTGAGCATCTCCTGGGAGGTGTTCTTCGAGCACCGGACCCGCGATGCCGCCCGCGACGGAGCCCAGGTGCTCCTCAACCCGACCAACGGGGCCAGCTACTGGTTGACGATCCTCCAGTCGCAGCAGGTGGCCTCGAGTCGCCTCGCGGCGCTCGAAACCGGACGGTGGCTGCTCCAGGCGGCGCCGACCGGCTTCAGCACCGTCATCGACGAAAAGGGCCGGGTCCTCGAGCGCACCGGTGTGTCCGAGCAGGCCGTACTCCAGGCCACCGTCGAACTGCGCGAGGGCGACACGTGGGCCACCCGGTCCGGACCGTGGCCGATGCTCGCCCTCGCCCTCACCCTGTTGGCCGCTGCCAGGATCCCCGCCCGGCGACGAACCGTCGTTGAGGGGGTCTAGCCGGGCGCCCGGGCCACCAGTACCGAGACCCGGTGCGGGGCCTCCAACGCTTCCCCGGGGAAGCGTTCGGCAAGGAGTGCCGCCAGGTCCCGCTCGAAGGCCGCCGCCCCCGCTGGCCCGAGGTTGACGATGGCGGCGCTGGCGCCGATGCGCCGACGCCACGAGTCGGCCAGGTAGGGCACGTCGACGTCCTCGACCCAGGTCTCGATCACGGTGAAGCCCGCTTCCTCCACCTGGGTGATCGCCTCCGGGAGCGGCTTCCGGATGCCGCCCAGGTCCCACGCCGGATGGTGCGCCTGGATCAGCGCCTCGGTCTCCCCGGACACCGAGCCGGGCAACGGGAGCCAGTCGAAGTTGGTGATCGCCAGCAGGCCGACGGGCACGAGCAGGCGACGGGCCTCCACGGCCGCCGCGGCACCGTCGAACCAGTGCCAGCACTGGGCGGCCGACGCCACGTCGAAGGACCCGTCGGTCAGGCCGGTGTCCTCCGCCGAGGCCAGATGCCAGGCCACCTCGACACCGTCTGCGGCTGCCAGCGCCTCCGCCGCCCCGAGCATCCGCCCGTCGACGTCGAGCCCGGTGACGACACACCCGCGTGCTGCGAACTGCCTGGCCAGCGTCCCGGTCCCACAGCCCAGGTCGAGGAGCCTCTGCCCGGACCTGCCCACGCCGAGCCCGACCAGCCGGTCGACCGCCGCCGCCGGGAAGTCGGCGCGGTGGTGGGCGTAGTCGGCTGCACGCGTGCCGAAGCGATCGCCGTCCACCGCCGGCACGTTCAGACCTCGATCAGCAGCGTCGCCGGGCCGTCGTTCACGAGTTCGACCTGCATGACCGCCCGGAAGCGCCCGGTCTCCACCCTGATCCCCTGGTCGCGCAGCCCCTGGACGACCCGTTCGACCAGAGGCTCGGCATGTTCGGGTGGCGCCGCCGCGATCCACGTGGGGCGCCGCCCCCTGGCCGTGTCGCCGTAGAGGGTGAACTGGCTGACCACCAGCACCTCGCCTCCTGTCTCGGCGATGGATCGGTTCATCACGCCGTCATCGTCGTCCATGATCCTCAGGCCGGCCAACTTCCCGGCCAGCCGGTCCGCCTGCTCTTCGCCGTCATCGTGGGTGACGCCGACGAACACGCAGAGTCCTGCGCCGACGGCGCCGACGACGGCGCCGTCGACGGTCACGGAGGCCCGTCCGACCCGTTGAACCAGTGCTCGCACGTGACCGAAGGTACCCGTCCCGGTGGCGCTATTGGGACGCTCGCCCGCCAGACTTGTCGGATGTCCTCCCCTGGATCCGAACCCGGACCATTTGACGACGCTCCACTCCGGATCGCCTACCTCGCCTACCGCGGCAAGCCGCACTGCGGCGGCCAGGGCGTCTACACCCACCACCTGACCCGGGCGCTCGCCGACCTCGGCCACTACGTCGAGGTCCTGGCCGGCCAGCCGTACCCGGTCCTGGATGAGCGGGTCCCGTTGGTCCGGTTGCCCAGCCTCGACCTCTACAACGACCACTTCCCGATGCGCAAGGCCCGCATCTGGGAGTTCAAGAGCGTGTGGGACGTCGCCGAGGCCCTGTCGTTCAACACGGGCAACTTCTCGGAGCCCATGGCGTTCAGCATGCGCGCCTGGGACCACCTGCGGAAGCGCCCACGGGACTTCGATCTGGTCCACGACAACCAGTGCCTCGGCTGGGGCCTGCTCCTGCTGCAGGAACAGCTCCGGATGCCGGTCCTCGCCACCATCCACCACCCCATCACGATCGACCGGAAGTTCGAGATCGAGCACGCCCGCACCCTCTGGGAGGAGATCGGCAAACGCCGCTGGTACTCGTTCACCCGGATGCAGACCCAGGTGGCGAAGCGGATGCACCGGGTCATGACCGTCTCCGACTCGTCCCGCTCGGACATCGTCGCCGACCACCGGGTCCCCGACGAGCGGATCCACGTGGTGCCCGTCGGCGTCGACCCCGAGCTGTTCCGACCCATCGAAGGCGTCGCCCGGGTACCCGGCCGGATCGTCACGACCGCCAGCGCCGACGTGGCGATGAAGGGCCTCCGGTTCCTGCTCGAGGCGGTCGCAAAGCTCCGCACGGAACGCGACATCGAGTTGGTCATCATCGGCAGGCCGAAGGCGTCCAGCGCCGCCAGCGACACCTTCGAGCGCCTCGGGCTCACCAACTGCGTCTCATATGTACACGGCGTGCCCGACCAGCGAATCGTCGAGCTCTACAGCGAAGCGGACGTGGCGGTGGTGCCGTCGCTCTACGAGGGCTTCTCACTGCCCGCCATCGAGGCCATGTCGTGCGGCGTGCCGCTGGTGACGACCACCGGCGGCGCCCTGCCGGAGGTGACCGGCACCCACGATGAGACCTGCTTCCAGGTGCCGCCGGGCGACAGCGACGCCCTGGCAGCCATGATCCGCACCGTCCTCGACACGCCCGACGCCCGGGCACGCGTCGGCGCCAACGGCCGCCAGCGGGTGATCGACCACTGGAGCTGGCGCCACACCGCCGAGCGGACCGTCGAGCAGTACCGGGCGCTCCTCGCCGGCTCTCCGTCCGGTCCTCGGACCGGGCTCCGGCGCTAGTGCTCACCGTCGACTACGACCGACTCGGGCTCCGACCCGGAGACCACCTGCTGGACCTGGGCTGCGGGTTCGGCCGACACGCCTTCGAGGCACTCCGACGCGGCGCCCATGTCATCGCCTGCGACCTCGGCATCGACGAACTGCAACGGGTCCGGGCGACCGTGGCCGCCATGTGGAAGGCGGACGAGATCGGCCCCGAGGCAGTCCTCGAGACCGCCAACGGTGATGCCACGCGGCTCCCGTTCGCCGACGGCTCCTTCGACCGGGTCATCGCCAGCGAGGTGATGGAACACATCCACGACGACGCCGCTGCCCTGGCCGAGCTCACCCGGGTACTCCGTCCCGGTGGCACGATCGCAATCACCGTCCCGGCCGCTCTGCCCGAGCGCATCTGCTGGAAGCTCTCGTCCGACTACCACGCACCGGCCGTGGTCGGGGGCCACGTCCGCATCTACGGGCGACACGACCTCCACGACCGCATGGCTGGCGCCGGCCTGGTCATCGACGGTGACCACCGGTCCCACTCGCTCCACAGCCCCTACTGGTGGCTGCGCTGTGCCGTCGGCCCCGACCGGCCGATCGAGGACCACCGACTGGTCCGCATCTACCACCGATTCCTCACCTGGGACATCGTCAAGGCACCCCGCCCGATCCGGACCCTCGACCGTCTCCTCAACCCGATCCTGGGGAAGAGCCTCGTCGTCTACGCCACGAAGCCGACCGAGATCCCCGCCCGGGCAGACGAAGCCCCGACCCACGACACGAGCGAGCGAACACATTCCGTTGCCTGAGATCCCCGGACTACTCCCGGTCGAAGACCTGCGTCGCACCGCCGACTCGATCGCCGAGGTCCAACTCCCCGACGGGATGATCCCCTGGTTCCCCGGCGGCCATGCCGACCCGTGGAACCATGTCGAAGCCGCCATGGCCCTGGGGGTCACGGGCCACCTCGACGAGGCCGAGGCCGCCTACGGGTGGCTGGCCGACCATCAGCAGGCCTCCGGCGCCTGGCACGCCTACTACGTCGACGGTGGCGTCGAGGATCCCAAGTTCGACGCCAACGTGATCGCCTATGTCGCAACCGGCGCCTGGCACCACTGGCTCCTCACCCGCGACCAGGGCTTCCTCGAGTCGCTGTGGCCGGTCGTCGAGAAGGCCCTCGACTACGTGCTCGACCTCCAGACGCCCCGTGGCGAGATCCTCTGGGCGCGTCACACCGATGGCACACCCTGGCCCTACGCCCTGCTCACCGGATCGTCGAGCGTGTGCCACAGCCTCCGGTGCGGCATCGCCGTCGCCGAGGAGCTCGGCCACGAACGCCCCGACTGGGAGATCTCGCTGGGGCACCTCGCCCACGTCATCCGGACGCGACCCGGAGACGCCTTCGCCCCGAAGGACCGGTGGGCGATGGACTGGTACTACCCGGTGCTCTCCGGCGCCGTCACGGGTGAAGGAGCGATTCGTCAGCTCGCCTCCCGGTTCGACGACTTCGTCCTTGCCGACCGGGGCGTCCGCTGTGTGGGCGACAAGGACTGGATCACGGCCGCCGAGACCTGCGAGTGCGCCATGGCCTACCTGCTGGTCGGTGACCGGCCGATGGCCCAGCGCCTGTTCGCCTGGACACAGGCGATGCGCAGCCCCGACGGCCGCTACCTGACCGGCATCGTCTACCCACAGGAGGCCAGCTTCCCGGGTGGCGAGCAGACGACCTACACCGCCGCTGCCGTGATCCTCGCCGCCGACGCACTGAGCGGTTCGAGCCCCGCCGCCGGCCTGTTCGTCGACCACCGGGGCCTGCCCGACATCATCGACGTGGAGATCGACGTGGAGATCGACGTCAGCGGCCAAGTTCCGGTCCACGAACCGGACTGACCGGGGCAACCGGCCGAGGCGCGCTCAACCTCCCTCGGCGGTCCGTCGCAGCACCCGCAGCGAGCCGACAGCGTCGACCTCGTCGAACGCCCCCGACGCGACCGCTCGACACCAGATCTCGTAGGGCGGTCGCCCGCCGTCGGCCGGGTCGGGGAAGACGTCGTGGATCAGGAGCGTGCCACCGGCCGCCAGTCGGGGCACCCAGCCCTCGTAGTCGCGGTGCGCCGGCTCGGCCCCGTGCCCTCCGTCGATGAACAGCAGCGACAGCGACGTCGACCAGGCATCCGCGACACGGGGTGAGTCGCCGACCAGTGCGACGACGGTCTCCTCGAGACCAGCTTCGCCGATGGTTCGGCGGAAGTGCGGCAGGGTGTCGATGCGGCCCGTCGTCGGGTCGACGAGGTCGGGCTCGTGCCACTCCCAGCCCGGCTGGTTCTCCTCGGAGCCGCGGTGGTGGTCGAGAGAGAACAGGAGCCGGCCCCGGGACTCGGCGGCTGCGCCAAGGTAGACGGCCGATTTGCCGCAGTAGCTGCCCACCTCGAGGAACGGCCCGTCGACGGCGACGTCGAGGGCGTGGTGGTGGAGTGCCCGTCCCTCGTCGGAGGGCATGAACCCGCGGGTGGCCTCGGCCAGGTCAAGCAGGTGCCGCTGGCGTTCGTCCACGGTTCAGTTGTGCTTGCGCACCAACTCGTGCTCGGTTCGCTCGCCCCACAGCAGGTGCTCGAGCACCACGAATCGGACGATCCAGAGGGCGCCGAACGCCGCTGCGTTGGCGCCCTGCACGGCGAGCGTGCGGTCCGAGAAGGCGTCGACCACGCCCACGAGGGCGGTCGACAGCACCAGGCCGACGAAGGCGAGGCCCCAGAACGGCAGGATCTCGGCACCGACCTTGTGGTCACCCTTCTCCCGCTTCCAGACGTAGTGGCGGCTGAGCAGGTAGGCCGGGACGCTGCCTGCCGCCACGGCAACCATGTTGGCGAGCATTCCGGGCCAGTTCAGGCGGGCATAGCAGACGTAGAGCAGGGTCTGGCCGGTCGCCACGTTGATGACCGACACACCGGCGAACCGGATCAACTTCTGTCCGTAGTCGCGCCAGAGATGCGCGGAAAGGGTGAGAAGGTTCCGGGGCATGGCTGCGAATCCTATCCTCGCCAATTCCGGCGAGTCGTGCCTCCCGTCACCTGGTGTCCCCGGCCCCCAGAATTCGTCCGGCCAGCCGGCGGGCCGTCTCGACCGGCGTCTCCCCGACGACGGGCCCGGCCTCGGCGAGCGCCTGTCCGGCGGCCTCGCCCAGGAGGTGGTCGAGGCGGGCGCGCACCTCGGCGGCAAGGCGGCAAGCCCGCCGGACCTCGAGGCCCGTGCCCTCGACGAGGACCGCATGGTGGGTGTTGATGACGGCCAGCAGGTCCTCGACCCCCTCACCCTTCGTCGCCGTCGTCTCGACGATCGTGGGGCGCCTTGCGGAGCAGGCACCCGACACCTCGGTCAGGTCCAGCATCAGGTCGAGGTCCCGGCGGGCGTCGGATGCGCCGGGACGGTCGGCCTTGTTGACGACGAACAGGTCGGCGACCTCGAGCAGGCCCGCCTTGTTGGCCTGCACGGCGTCTCCCCAGCCCGGGGTCACGACGACGACGACGGTGTCCGCCGCAGCAGCCACGTCGACCTCGACCTGGCCGACTCCGACCGTCTCGATCACGACCGGGTCGAACCCGCAGGCGTCGAGCACGCGAACCGCCCCCGGAACGGCGAGGGCGAGGCCTCCGCCATGGCCGCGGGTCGCCATGGAGCGGACGAAGACCCCCGCGACGGTGGCCGCCTCCATGCGCACGCGGTCACCGAGAATGGCACCACCGGTCAGTGGGGACGAGGGGTCGACCGCCACCACCGCCGGTCGGCGACCCCCTTCGGCAAGCAGCGTGGTCAGCGCGCTGGTCAACGTCGACTTCCCGGAGCCCGGTGCCCCGGTGATTCCCACGACATGTGCTGTGCCGGTCAACCGGTGCGTGGCCCCGGTGATGGCGTCAGCGGCCCCACCACCGCGTTCCACGAGGGTCAGCAGGCGGGCGATCGCCCGACGCTCGCCACCCCGGGCCGCGGCGAGGAGCTCGGCCGGCGTTCGGCCTTCAGTTGCCCGATGCACGGACACCCGCGTCGACGACGCCGCGCACGGACGCCACGACCTCGACGGCCGAGGCCCCCGGGCCGAGGACTGCGCCGACTCCGGCCGCAGCGAGCTCGTCGAGGTCCTCGTCGGGGACGACGCCGCCGATCACGACGGGTACGTCTCCGAGCCCTGCGTCGGCGAGGGCGGCGACGATCAGGGGCGCCAGCGTGAGGTGTCCGGCGTTGTGCATCGAGATGCCGACCACGTCGGCGTCCTCCTGCTCGACCGCATCGACGATCGTCCCGGTGGTCTGGCGGAGCCCGAGGTAGACGACCTCCATGCCGGCGTCCCGGAGGATCCGGGCGACGACCTTGAGCCCCCGGTCGTGCCCGTCGAGGCCCAGCTTGGCGAGCACGACCCGGATCGGTGCTGCGCCCTTGTTCCGGACCTCCATCAGACGACCGCCGTCTCGACGTACGTGCCGAAGACGTCCTCCAGGACTTCGACGACCTCGCCGACGGTGGCCCGGGTCCGGACCGCGTCGAGCAGTGCGGGCATCAGGTTGGCCCCCGGTCGCCCGGCTTCATCGGCGACCCGGGCGAGCGCCGTTCGTACCGCGGACCCGTCGCGCTCCAACCGGACCTCGGCCAGGCGTTTGCGCTGCAGGTCCTCGGTGTCCTGGCCGATGCGCAGCAACCGGCTCGAACGCCCTTCGTCGCCCTCGGTGAAGGCGTTGACCCCGACCACGACCCGGTCGCCGGCGTTCACCTCGCGCTCGAACCGGTAGGCCGATTCGGCGATCTCGCCCATGAACCAGCCGCTCTCGATTCCCGCATAGACGCCCTCCAGGATGGAGCCCCCTCCCTCGTCGTCGAGGCGGTCGAAGACCTCCTCGGCACGGCGCTCGAGTTCGTCGGTCATCCACTCGACGTAGGCGGAGCCGCCGAGGGGATCGGCCACGTCGGCGACCCCGGTCTCGTGGGCGATGACCTGCTGGGTGCGCAACGCGATGCGTGCCGCCTCCTGGGAAGGGAGGGCCAGGGCCTCGTCGTACGAGTCCGTGTGGAGGCTCTGGGTGCCTCCGAGCACGCCGGCCAGCGCCTGTAGGGCGACCCTGGCGATGTTGACCTCGGGCTGCTGGGCGGTGAGCGAGACGCCCGCTGTCTGTGTGTGGAACCGCAACTTCAGGCTGCGCTCGTCCCTGGCGCCGTAGCGCTCGCGCATCCAGCGGGCCCAGATGCGTCGTGCGGCCCGGAACTTGCCGATCTCCTCGAATAGGTCGCTGTGGCTGTTGAAGAAGAAGGACAGCCGGGGAGCGAAATCGTCGACGTCGAGGCCGACCGCCGCCGCCGCCTCCACATAGGCGAACCCGTTGGCGAGGGTGAAGGCCAGTTCCTGGGCGGCCGTCGAACCGGCCTCGCGGATGTGGTAGCCGGAGACCGACACTGGGTTCCAGCGGGGCATCTCGGCGGCGGTGAACCGGATGACGTCGGTGACCAGGCGCACCGACGGGCGGGGTGGGAACAGGTACTCCTTCTGCGCCTGGTACTCCTTGAGGATGTCGTTCTGGAGCGTGCCGGCTAGACGCCCCCGCTCGACGCCGCCCTCCTCGGCGACGGCGACGTACATGGCCAGCAGGATCGGCGCCGGTCCGTTGATGGTCATCGAGGTGGTGACCGCGGCGAGGTCGATGTCGGCGAAGAGGTCGGCCATGTCCTCGACCGTGTCGACGGCGACGCCCGCCCGGCCGACCTCGCCGATTGCGAGTGGGTGGTCGGAATCGCGGCCCATGAGCGTGGGCATGTCGAAGGCGGTGGAGAGTCCGGTGCCGCCGGACCGGAGCAACTCCTTGAAGCGACCGTTGGTGTCCTCGGCGGTGCCGAACCCGGCGAACATGCGCATGGTCCAGTGCCGGTCCCGGTACATCCCGGCATGGATGCCACGGGTGTAGGGGTACTCGCCGGGGAGCGGGCCTGCGCCGTAGACGGGATCGACGGGAATGCCGGAGAGGGTTCGACGGTCCGGGTGCATGGGTCGAAGGTTAGTTGGATGTCCAACTATTTGCCACCCAAGCTTTGCCGGTTCCCGATGCCTAGACTGGACCTATGCCGCTGCCCTTCGACCCGATCGACGAGGCGCGCCGAAACTGGCGCTCCAACGACTGGGGTGCCGCCGATCCGATGGCCGCGGCCACCTCCATCACGCGGGCCCACCAGGTCCTCCTGCACCGCATCGACGCCGCCCTCGCCCCCTTCGACCTCAACTTCAGCCGGTTCGAGGCCCTCGCCCTCCTGCACTTCTCGCGGAACGGATCGCTGCCCCTCGGCAAGGTCGGCGACCGCCTCCAGGTGCACCCCACCTCGGTGACCAACACCATCGACCGGCTCGAGGCGGACGGTCTCGTCCGTCGCACGCCCCACCCCACCGACCGACGGGCCACGCTCGCCGAGATCACCAATCGGGGGCACACCACCGTCGAACAGGCTGCGGGCGCCCTCGCCGACATCAGGTTCGGACTCGACGGCATGGGTCGCGACGACCTGTCCGCGGTGACGACGGCGCTTACCGGACTCCGAGAGGACGCCGGCGACTTCTGACCGGCGACCCTCGACGCCGGAAGGCCGGTGCAGCCACCGATCGACGCCCGTGTCACACTGTCACAGAGACACAGTGCCGCGGAATCACCGCGGCGAGACCGAGGAGGCTCCCATGGGCGACGGCAACCAACCCGCCGAGATCGCCGGCTGGCCCAAGTTGGTCATCACGTACCGCACCGATCCCGACAAGGTGGCCGCCCTGCTCCCCCCGGGCATCCAGCCGGGCGCCGAGCCGATCGTGACGATCGGCGTCTACTGCGTGCCGATCCTCGACGAGCCCGAGTACGGCACCAGCACGAGGGTCCAGGCCGACTTCGACGGCATCGCCGGCCAGTTCTCGCTCGGCATCGGCATCGACCAGGAGGCGGCGATCTTCAACTCGAAGGAGATCAACGGGCAACCCAAGTTCCCGTGCGCCACCCGCTACTTCCGGTTCGGGGACGCCGTCGAGGCCACGGCGACGCACCAGGGCTACACGTTCGTCGAGTTTCGGGGTCGGTCCACGGGAACCGTCGATCCCGAGCCGGGCGACCGCGAGCACAACGAATGGTGGCTCAAGTACTCGAGGGCCGTCGGTGGCGCCGAGGGTGAGTGGGACTACCCGCCCCACGTCGTCCGGGTACGCCAGGTCAGCGAGGAGGTCCACGTCGAGGAACTCGACGGCACCCTGACCCTGCGAGACAGCCCGTGGGACCCGCACACCGAACTCCTACCGATGCGCGAGCAACTCTCGGCCCGGCTCATCACCTCGGTCCACAAGGCACGCGAGATCACCATCGCAGGCCCGCTCGACCCGGTCGCCTTCTGGCCCCACGCCGACACCATCGGTGGCTCCCGCTGGCCCGGCCACCGGGGCGGCCCCCGCAACCTGCGCTGAGTCGGGGACAACGGTGGGTTCGGTCCTCGACCCGGCGCTGTTCCTTCCGGAGCCCGAGCCGGCCGAGGTCCACTGCACGATCATCTCGGTCGACGACCACGTCGTCGAGCCACCCCACCTGTTCGCCGAGTACATGTCCCCGGCACTGCGCCAGCACGGTCCGCAGCTCGTCGAGACGCCAGACGGACACCAGGTCTGGGAGTTCGGGGGAAACACGTACACCCAGGTCGGGATGAACGCCGTTGCCGGTCGACGTCTCGAGAGCGTTCACCTTGAGCCGTTCCGCTTCGACCAGATGCGCCCGGGCTGCTACGACGTCGATGCCCGGATCGCCGACATGGACCTGGCCGGCATCTGGGCGATGCACAACTTCCCCTCCCAGATCACCGGATTCTGCGGACGGGTGTTCGCCGACGCCGACGACACCGCTGTGGGCATCGACGCAATGCGTGCGTGGAACGACTGGCTGTTCACCGAGTGGTACGAGCCCCACCCGGACCGGATCGTCCCATGCGGCATCACCTTCCTCTCCGACCCGACCGAGGCGGCCCGCGAGATCCACCGCAACGCCGAGCGGGGCTTCGTCTCGGTCACCCTGCCCGAGCGCCCCCACGCCGTCGGACTCCCGAGCCTCTGGGACCGCGACCACTGGGACCCGATCATCGCCGCCTGCGTCGAGACCGACACGGTGGTCTCGCTCCACGTGGGCAGTTCCGGGATGCACCCAGCGCCGCCGGGGGGGCCTGCGCTCCAGATCGGCGCCACCCTCTTCGGACAACTCGCCCTCCAGGCCTGCGCAGAGTGGCTCTGGTCGGAGTACCCGGTCCGGCACCCCCGGCTCAAGGTCGCCATGTCCGAGGGTGGCATCGGCTGGGTGGCCATGCTCATCGACCGCCTCGACAACCTGGTCGACCGTTCGGGCTACGGGCGGGGCTGGGAGGACCGGCCGGCCGACGTCCTACGCCGCAACTTCTGGTTCTGCACGATCGACGACCCCTCCACCATCGACACGCGCCAGGCCATCGGCATCGACAACATCTGCGTAGAGACCGACTACCCCCACGGCGACAGCACCTGGCCGCACACGCAGCAGGTCATCGCCGACGCCTGGGGACACCTGCCACCCGCCGAACTCCGGATGCTCTGCTGCGAGAACGCCGCCCGCCTCTACCGCCACCCCCTGCCCGAAATTGTCCTGCCCCTCGACTGAGCGGACTCAGCCGCCCTCGCCGCTGAGGACCAGGCCACTCGTCGGCACCCCGCTCCCCGAGGTCACCAGAACGTTGACGGCTCCGTCGACCTGGTTGACCGAGGTGCCCCGGACCTGACGAACCCCCTCGGCGATGCCGTTCATGCCGTGGATGTACGCCTCACCCAACTGCCCGCCATTGGTGTTCACCGGCAGACCACCACCGATCTCGATGTTCCCGTCGACGATGAAGTCCTTCGCCTCGCCGGAGCCGCAGAACCCGAACTCCTCGAACTGGGGCAGGACCAACGGCGTGAAGTGGTCGTAGAGCATCGCAGCCTGGATGTCGGCGGGTCCGAGGCCCGACGACTCCCAGAGTTGCCCGGCCACGACCCCCATCTCGGGGAGGCCGGTGATGTCATCGCGGTAGTACGAGCGCATCATCCACTGGTCCTCGGCGACCCCCTGGGCGGCAGCGGCGATCCAGGCCGGCTCCCGGTCCAGGCCCTGCGCCCGCTCGGCGGTGGTGACGAGCAGCGCCACGCCGCCGTCGCTCTCCTGGCAGCAGTCGAGGAGTCGCAACGGGTCGGAGATGATCCGGCTGACCTGGTGCTCTTCGAGCGTGATGGGTCGTCCATGGAAGAAGGCGGCCGGGTTGTTCGCTGCGTGGCGACGGTCTGCGACCGCGATCCGGCCGAAGTCCTCCGACGTCGCCCCGTGCTGGTGCATGTAGCGGGTGGCGAACATGCCCGCCCACTGGGCCGGCGTGAGCAGGCCGAACGGCGAGGTCCAGCTGAACGAGACGTCGTTGGCCTCAGGGCTCTGGTGGTGGTCCTGGACTCCGCTGCCGAACCGGTGCCACGAGCGCTCGTTGAACGCCCGGTAGGCCAGCACGTAGTCGGCGGCGCCGCTGTGCACGGCCATGGCGGCCATCGCCACGGTGGCGCACCCGCCACCGCCGCCGTGGTTGACCATGCTGAAGAACCGCAGGCGGGGGATGCCCAGGTTCCGGGCCACCTCGATCTCGTAGTTGCGCTCCATGCTGAACAACGACATGCCGTCGACCATCGTCGGGTCGAGTCCGGCGTCGGCACAGGCGGCGAGGCAGGACTCGGTCGCCAGCTGCATCGGCGTCCGGCCGGAGTCCTTCGAGAACTCGGTGGCACCGATGCCGACGATGGCGGTCTGGCGAGCTGGGGTCCACATGTCAGGCTCGCCCCCCGGCACCACGCGACACTTCCGGCAACACCAGTTCGGCGCTGCCGTGGATGTGGTTGCCGAGGGAGTTGGCGCCGAAGAACGACACGGTGACGGCGCCTCCCTCCCCGACATCAGTCACCGAGCCCGTCATGGTCATCGTGTCGCCCGGGTGGTTCGACGCCCCGAGCCCGATCCTGAGGCTGCGGAAGCCCACCTCGTCACCGGCCCAGTCCCCCAGCCAACGGGCGGCCAGCCCACTCGAGGTGAGGATGTTCATAATGATGTCCGGCAGGCCCTTGGCACGTGCGGCATCGCCGTCGTGGTGGACGTCCTGGTGGTCGAAGGTGGCCAGCGCCCCGGACTTCACGAGGTCGGTCGTGACGTCGATCGGACACGGCGGCAGCCGGTCGCCGACGGACACGTCGCCCCGGACCATCGTGTCCGTCCTTCGCCCGGGCCGGGCCGGACGGAACTGGTGGAGGGTGACGTCGTCGTGGCTGTCCAGCCAGCAGACCTCGAGCGGCATGCCGATCTCGAGATGGTCGGGGCGCACACCGACGATGTTGGAGACCATGCGCACCCCCTCCTCGAGCTCCACCAGTCCGACCACGAGCGGGTCCTCGAAGGCGGGGGCCTTCGGATGCTCCGGGGCGGTCCAGCTGTAGAGGGTGCCCCGCCCGGAGGCGACGACCCAGTCGTACGCCATGTCGTGGGTCGTCGGATCGGCGACGGCCGGCGGGTGTACGAGGAGCCCGCTGCCCGTGAAGCGCTGGATGCGCAGCTCGTGCTGTCGCAGCCCCTCCCAGTGCCATGCCTGGTCCTGGTTCCAGCGGGGACGGGGGCGTTCGGGCCGGGGCGAGTCGTCCACCGGTTCGTCGCCACGCTGCCGGCCGGTGCCCGGCCGGAACTTGAAGACCCGGAAGGTGAGCGTCCCGACCGGGTCACCATGATGGTTCGCGTAGGCGACCTCGGTCGTCACGAAGTGGCCGATGCCCAGTGCCGTCTGCTTCTGGGGGGAGACGCCGGCGAGCGTCGTCCGGGCGGACACAACATCACCGGGTCGGAGGTGGCCCTCGTAGGCCTGGTCGGAGTTGGTGGCGACAACCCCGGTGAACCCGGCGTCGTCGAGCAGTTGGTAGGCGGCCTGCTGCGGCTGGTCGGTGTCGCGCCCGACAGAACCGCCCCCGATCCTGACGGGCATCGTCCACATGTTGAGCGTGGCCGGGGGCGCCACGATCCCCCCATGCGGCCCCGAGGCGGCAACCACCTCGTCCACGAAGAGCGGGTTCGCCTCGGACATGACGGCACACCAGGCGCTGACTTCGGAGGCGCCGACCGGCTCGGTGGCGACCTGGACAGGACCCTTCCCGCCCACGAGGGACTGCAGGGCGGTGTCGAGGGCTGCATCGACGTCACTCATGCCGAAATCATGCCGCGGTCAGGGCCGCGGAACCCCCACCGGCCAGTCGTCGGTGACGCCCTGGTTCCGCAAGCGTGCGATGGCCGCCTCGTCCAGGCCCAGGGATCCCAGCACCTGATCCGTGTGCTGGCCCAGTGTCGGCGCAGGACCGCCCAGTGGCAGGTGGGCACCGTCCACGAGGAACGGGTACGAGAAGTAGGGGGTCGACCCGGTCACGGGATGCTCGAACCACTGGAGGAAGCCGCGGAACCCGTGCTGTGCGGTCCCGCCGGAATGGTTCGGGTGCACGCAGAAGGCCGCCGGCACGCCTGCCTGCCAGAGATGCTCCTCGGCCTCCCGACCGGCCCGGCCCCGTGACCAGGCGTCGAGCACCTCGTCGATCCGGTCGGCGTCGCCGTGGCGGTCGAGGTCGTCCAGGCCGTGGACCATGCCCTGCAGGATCGTCCACTGTGCATCGGTCTCGATGCTGACCGCCAGCCACCGGTCGTCCTCGGCCGACCGGTACAGGCCCTGGGGCGACGCTGCCGGCGACCGGTTGCCGAGGCATCCCAGCACGTTGCCGTAGGCCGAGGCCTCGACGACCTGTTCCGCCGATGCCTGGAGTGCCGCTTCGATCAGCGGGGCCTCGATCATCTGTCCGGTGCCGGTGCGCTCGCGGTCGACGAGGGCGAGGAGGACCGCGAAGGCCGAGTGCATCGCGGCGAACATGTCGACGGGGCCCATCGGGAGCAGTCTCGGCCCGTCGGGATGGCCGGTCCGGTTGGCGAGTCCCCCCACCTGCTCCATGGTCATGGCGAAGCCGACGCGGTCCCTCCAGGGCCCGTCCAGCCCGAACGCCGGCGCACGTAGGTACACGGCCCGGGGGTTGCGCTCGCGGATGGCGTCCCAGGTCACGCCCCAAGAGTCCATCACGCGTGGGCTGAAGTTCTCGATGACCACGTCGGCGGTGTCGAGCAGGGTCCCGAGCACCTCCTGTCCGGCATCGGTCGTGAGGTCGAGCGTCACCAGGGTCTTGCCCGGATTGGCGCCGTGGTAGCCCGGAGACCATTCCCAGAGGTGGTCCCGCTGGTAGCCGGCGGCCCAGCGCATGCCGTCCAGGCGGACGTGCGACTCGACCTTGACGAGGTCGGCGCCGAGGACGCGTAGGAAGCTGGCGGCGACCGGACCGGCCCAGAAGGTCCCCAGGTCGAGGATGCGCACCCCGGCCAGGGGTCGTGCCGGATCGGTGCCGAGCGCCGGACCGGGACCGTCGTCGGGTTCGTCGCCTGCGTCGCCGAGGGCGGGTGCCGGTCGTCTCGGGGCAAGCGTGGCCTCCGAGAAGCCGGCACACGGGCGGGGCCCGATGAACCCCTGCGGGTGGTCGACGAAGACGTCCCGCTCGAGGAAGTGGTCGTAGCCGGGCAGCGTCAGCCCATCGCCCACCGGGCCGCAGGGGATCCGGAACGCCGAGGCCAGGTCGACGATCTCATCGACCGTGTGGGCCTTCGTGAAGGCGTGGATCCTCTCCCAGACCTCCTCCTTGCGTTCCAGGCGGCCGACGAAACCGAGGAACATGGGGTCGTCGGCGAACTCGGGGGCGCCGATCATGGCGCAGAAGTCCTGCCACTGCTGGCCGGTGACACAGCACATGGCGACCATCCCGTCAGACGCCGGTTCGATGGACGGGATCATGAACTGCCGGGGGAACTCGTAGTCCGGGGCCATCGACTCGTACATCGGCCGGAACACCTGGAACGAGTGCATCATGGCCTCGTACTGCGAGCAGTCGACGTGGGCGCCCCTTCCGGATGCCCGGGCGGCAAGCGTCGCTGCGAGCACGGCCGGCGCCGCGAACGCCGCTGCGGTGAAGTCGCCGAGGTCGCCCCCGACCGACACCGGCTCCTCGCCGGGTACGCCACGGACCTCGGTCGAACCGACGAGGGCCTGGATGACGAAGTCGTTGGCCGGGCGGTCGGCCCAGGGCCCCGTCGTCCCGAACCGGGTGAGGGTGGCGACGACCACGGTCGGATCGACGGCATGAAGGTCGTCGGCGGTGATGCCGAGGGCACGGGCCTCGGCCGGGTCGTGGTCGTCGAGGACCAGGTCGACGCCGGCGACGAGGCGCAGGAGCTCGTCGCGGCCCCCCTCCGCCCCGAGGTCGACCACGACGCTGCGCTTCCCGCCGTTGAGGAACTGGAACCAGGCGGCATCCTCACCGACGGGGATCGTCGCCCCCGAGGCGCTCCAGCGGCGGAACGGGTCGCCGGAGGGCGACTCCACCTTGCACACGTCGGCACCGGCATCGGCGAACAACTTGCCGACATAGGGGGTGGCCACCCGGCTGCCCATCTCGAGCACCCGGAGCCCGGTCAGGGGGTGGCGGCGGCCTTCCATGGAACCCCTCCTCCCCCTGGTGGTGGCTGTTCCGGCCACACGACGGGAAACAGAGGATGCACCAGTGGAGCCCCGTCGTCCAGCACGCCCTCGAGTTCCGGGAACGGTGGCGACGTGCGCCACGGCCGCGCCGCACGGACCACGTCGTCGCCGACATAACGGAGGGAGACCACCCGGCGTTCCGCGGAAGTCCCCGGAGCCCCGTGCACGGACAGGAAGTGGAAGCACACGGCGTCACCGGGCTCCACGGCGTACGACCGGACGTCGAATGCCGTCGGGTCCCCGGCAAGGGCGCCGTCGATGTCGGGAAGGTCGGCGAGGGTGCCCTCCGGGAACCACTTCGCCTCGCCCTCCCGGAAGGTGCGGGGCATGAGCCACGGCCCGAGGTGCGTGCCGGCCACGACCTGCAGGCTCTCGTCGGCAGGGACCGGATCGAGCGGCAACCAGCAACTCACGGTCTGGTGGCCGTCGAGGTCGTAGTAGGGCTGGTCCTGGTGCCAGGGGGTGCGCTGAGCGGTGCCGTGCTCCCTGACGAGCACGTGGTCGTGGTGGAGTCGGACCGTGACCGAGCCCATCAACGCCGCCACCGCCTCGGGCAGGCCGCTCGTACGGGCGATCCGGTCGAGGGCAGGAAGGTCGTGGCGACGACGGAAGTCCTCGACGAAGCGCCCGGTCTCCGCGTCGTCGGCCATCCGTACCGCCAGCGGCCCCGGTGCTGCGGCGACCTGGTCGGCGGCCCGCCGGAGATCTCCGACCTCGTCCGGGGTCAGGACTTGCCGGAGGACGACCACCCCGTCCCGCTGATACGCAGCGATCTCAGCGTCCGTCGGGTGCATCCGACCAGTCAAGCGCGTACTACCGTTCCCGCAGGAGGCGGAAGCGATGCGACGACGGTTGTCACTCCTTGCGATGGGCCTTGCCCTGGGCGTTTTGGCGGCGTGTGGAGGCGATGGCGAGGTGGTCGCACCCACCACCACGGTCGCGCCCACCACCACGACCACCACGACCACCACGACCACCACCACGATCGCGCCCACCACCACGACCACCACGGTCGCGCCCACCACCACCACGACCACCACGGTCGCGCCCACCACCACCACGACCACCACGGTCGCGCCCACCACCACCACGACCACCACCACGACCACCACGACCACCACGGTCGCGCCCACCACCACGATGGCGTCCATCTCGATCGACCCGGCCGAGGTCGTCGTCGGCTGCGATCCCCTGCTCCCCGACTGCCTGCTGCCGTTCCCCAGCAACCACCTCACGGTCGCCGACCCGGACACGCCCACCGGACGGCGCGTGGCCTTCGTGGCCGAGGCCCTGCCGGCCAACTCCGACGGCGTTCGCATCGACCCCACCGCCTGGCACCGCAACGACGGCTTCAGCCCCGGTTCGGCCATGGCGGTCAGGTTCCCCGGCCTCGACGTCGAGGCGACGGGCCTGACCCCGATCACTGACATCGCCCGCTCGCTCGACCCCGACTCGCCCACGATCGTCATCGACGCCGACACCGGAGAGCGCTGGCCGCACTGGGCCGAACTCGACGCCAATGCCGGCGACGAGGTCCCGATCCTCTACCTGCGCCCCGCCCGCAACTTCCCCGACGGCCACCGGATCGTCATCGGCATCCGCGGCCTCGTCGACGACGACGGCGAGGCGATCGCCCCCACCGACGTGTTCCGCGCCTACCGCGACCACCTCGACACGGGCGATCCGGAACTCGAGGCTCGACGCAACACCATGGACGAGGTGTTCGACGTCCTCGGAGCGGCGGGAGTGGGCAGGTCCGACCTCCAGGTGGCCTGGGACTTCACTGTCATCAGCACCGAGAACCTGGCCGGGCCACTGCTCGCCATGCGCGATATCGCCTTCGTCGAACTGGGCGATGCGGCGCCCTCATTCGAGGTGACCTCCGTCGAGGAACTCGACGGCGACCAACTGGCCCGGAAGGTGACCGGCACCTACACCGTGCCGGGCTTCCTGACCGGCGATGGCAGCACCGGCGAGGGAATTCTGTTCGACGAGGACGGCCTTCACGGCGGCCTCGACATCACCGCACGGTTCGTCTGTGGCATCCCCGTCTCGGTCGGCGGCGAGGAACCCGGCGCCCCCCTCATCTATGGCCACGGCCTGCTCGGCACGGCCAACCAGGCCACCTCGTCGGGGCCGCGGGCCGTGGCGGCCGACTTCGGGCGGGTGGTGTGCGGCACCGACCTGATCGGCATGGCCGAGGAGGACACCGTCAACGCCATTGCCGTGATCCAGGACTTCTCCGCCTTCCACACCCTGGCGGACCGCCTCCTCCAGGGCCACCTGAACACCCTGTTCCTCGGACGGCTGATGGTCCACCCGGACGGGCTCGCCGCCGACCCGGCCTTCCAGGACACGGACGGCCGGCCCGTGCTGCGCACCGGCGAGGGCAACGGGCTCGCCTACTACGGCATCAGCCAGGGTGGGATCATGGGCGCTGCCTCCACGGCAGTGTCCACCGACTGGGACCTGGCGATGCTCGGGGTGCCGGCTATCAATTACTCGACGTTGCTGCACCGCAGCGTCGACTTCGACCCCTTCTTCCTCGGGATGCAGGCGTCCTACCCCTCGACCTACGACCAGGGCATGGGCCTCCTGCTGATCCAGATGCTCTGGGACCGCGGCGAGGGCAACGGCTACGCCAACCACTTCGGCGACGACCCGCTCCCGGGCACGAACGAGAAGCGCGTCCTGCTCCACCTGGCGATCGGCGACCACCAGGTGGCGAACATCGCCACCGAGGTCATGGCCCGAACCATGGGTGCCGCCGTCCAGTGGCCGGCCGTGGCCGACGGCCGTAGCGACGACGTGGACCCCTACTGGGGCCTCGACCGCTGGGCGGGCGACCAGCACGAGGGCTCGGCGCTGGTGGTCTGGGACTCCGGCATTCCGGTGCCACCTACGGCGAACGTGCCGCAGCGCGAGGGCGACGACCCGCACGACGACCCGCGCACCGAACCGGCCTCGGTCACCCAGCGGGGCACCTTCCTCGCCACCGGCGTCGTCGTGCGCACCTGCGACGGCCCATGCACGGCGGAACAGCGCTGAACGGGATGCCCGGGCCCTAGGGTCGGCCCGTGATCATCACGACCTTCGTCGGACTGGCCACCCTCGTGGTCGGGCTGCTCATCGGATGGCCGGTCCTCGTCGCCCTGTCGGCGATCTTCGTCCTGGTCCAGGTGATGATGCTGACCGCCCGGTCCGTCGTGCAGCGCAACGACCGCCGCATGGCGGAACGGCTCGAGGACAAGCGCCGCCGACGCCGGGGCTGAGCGGCGCGATCGCTGAACGATCTCAATCGGCGTCTCTGGTACCAGGGGGGAGCTGCGCCTCCGCGGCGACCATGGGGTTCGAGAACTCCTTCACCCCGCAGACCTTGCCGTCCCGGAACCGCCAGAGGGCGATGTAGGTGTTGCGGTACGGCTTGCCGGTCGTCGAGACGTGGCCGTCGGACGTGTACTCGGCGATCAACAGGTCCGGGTCGACACAGTCGTGGACGGCCGTGAGCGACAGCGTGAACACGAACGTACCCAACTGCGGTGTCACGTACTCGACGATCTCCCTGCGCCCCTCGAGGCGCTTGGGCGGGTCGCTGTACGGGAGCTCCAGGACGTAGTCGTCGGCATAGAGGTCGCCGAGCGCTGCGTACTCTCCGGTGCCGATCAGCGAGATCGCCCGCTCCAGGACCGCCCGGTTCACCTCCCGGCGGCCATCGGCAGCGTCACCGCGTGTGTCGTCCTGCTGTTCACCCACTTCGCGGACGGTAGTCGTCGCATGGTCTGATGGATGCATGGCACGACCTCCGGGACGCCTCTCCCGCCTGTTGTACCGGCTGCCGCTGGTTGCCTACCGGGTCCACCTCGGCCGGCTCCTGGGGCGGCGCTTCCTCCGGCTCGGACACACCGGACGGGTCTCGGGGCGTCTGCGCCACACGGTCCTCGAGGTGGTCGCAGAACTCGACGGTGACCCGGTGGTCGTCGCCGCCTTCGCCCCCCGGTGCGACTGGTACCGCAACCTCCTGGCGGATCCGGCCGCCTCGGTGGCATGGGGGCGGGTCGCGCGACCTGCCGCCGCCCGGTTCCTCTCCGAAGGCGAGGCCGCCGACGTGCTGGCCGACTACGTCCGCCGACACCCCCGTTCCGCCCGCAACATCGGCCGGCTCCTCGGACTCGACCTCGTCGACGACCCACAGGCTGCGGCCGGGGTCCTCCCCGTGGTGCGCCTGGCCCGAGGTCGCTGAGCGACTGCGGCGTCCGGGCGCACGGACCACTACCGTGTCGGAGCGGTGCGAGGTGGGACATTCCCGGTCCTCGGAGCCGCCGAGAACCCCCATGTCGAACGCCCCCGAACCCTTCGCCCTCGCCGGCGAGGCAGCGGCCGCGCTGGCCGAACGCACCGGCGTGCCCTCGCACGACGTCGTGCTGGTGCTCGGTTCCGGGTGGGCCGCTACGGCCGACGACCTCGGAGAGATCGTCGCCGACGTGCCCCTCGACGAACTGCCGGGCTTCCCCGCCCCCACCGTGCTGGGCCACCGCAACAGCGCCCTGTCGGTCCGCGTCGGCGACACGAACGCCCTCGTGCTCGGCGGACGGGTCCACCTCTACGAGGGGCATCCGGCCGCCACGGTCGTCCACGGCGTCCGCACCGCCATCGCCGCCGGCTGTGGGGTGGTCGTGCTCACCAACGCCGCCGGGGGCCTGAACCCCGACTGGCTGGTCGGCCAACCGGTCCTTCTCTCCGACCAGTTGAACCTCACGGGCGCCTCGCCGATGGCCGGTCCGGCGCCGCCCTCCGACCGGCCCATCCGCTTCACCGACCTGACCGAGGCGTACTCGTCGAGGCTGCGGGCCATCGCGCTCGACGTCGACCCGACGCTCCCCGAAGGCGTCTACGCCGGGTTGCTGGGCGGTGCCTTCGAGACCCCCGCAGAGATCCGCATGATGGCCGGCTTCGGCGCCGACCTGGTCGGCATGTCGACGGTTCTCGAGACCATCGCCGCCCGCCACCTGGGGGTCGAGGTGCTCGGCATCTCGCTCGTCACCAACGCCGCCGCCGGGATGGGCGACGCCAACCTCGACCACGAGGAGGTGCTCGCCGCTGCCGCTACCGCCGGGCCACGGATGCTGGCCCTGCTGCGCGGGGTGCTGGAACTCCTGTGAGCGACGCCACCGCCTCGGCGCGCCGCTGGCTCGACGTCGACCCCGACCCCGAGACCCGCGCCGAGACCGAACAGCTCCTCGCCGAGGGCGGACCGGCCCTCGACGAGCGCTTCAGCGGGCGTCTCGAGTTCGGCACTGCCGGGATCCGCGGGGCCATGGGCGCTGGCCCGATGCGGATGAACCGGGTGCTGGCCAGGGCGACGGCGGCAGCGGTCGGCTGTGCGTTGCTGGCAGACCACGAGGCCCCGACCGTGGCCATCGGCTACGACGCCCGTCGGAACAGCGAACTGTTCGCCGAGGACTCGGCCCGGGTGCTGGCCGGCCTCGGGGTGGCGAGCCTGCTGCTGCCCGGTCCGATTCCCACACCGGTCCTCGCCCACGCGCTGCTCCGGACCGGGGCCGAGGCCGGGATCATGGTGACCGCCAGCCACAACCCCCGCCCGGACAACGGCATCAAGGTCTACTGGTCGGACGGTGCGCAGATCGTGCCGCCGATCGACCGCCGGATCTCCGACCTGATCGACGGGCTGTTCGACGGGGGCGGCCTGCCCGCCGACGGCGACCTGGCCGACGATGACGACCCGTTGATCGGGCGGGGCACCGCGGTCGACGTCGAGTCCTACGTCGTCGCCGCAGCGGGACTCTCCGAACTCGACGCGCCCCATGACCTGGTCGTCGCCTACACGCCGCTGCACGGCGTCGGCCGCGACGTCCTGGTCGACACCCTGACCCTGGCCGGGTTCACCTCCCCGTACGTGGTCGCCGAGCAGGCCGAGCCGGACGGCACCTTCCCCACCGTCGAGTTTCCGAATCCCGAGGAGCCCGGGGCGCTCGACCTCGTGCTGGCACTCGCCGACGAGGTGGACGCCGACCTGGTGCTCGCCAACGACCCCGACGCCGACCGCCTGGCGGTGGCCATCCCGACCGGCGACGGTTGGCGACCGCTCTCCGGCGACGAGATCGGCGCCCTTCTGGCCGAGCACGTCCTGACGTGCGGTTCGGGCGACGACCGCCTGGTCGTCACGACGCTGGTGTCGTCACGCCTGCTGTCCGCCCAGGCCGCCCACCACGGCGTCCGCTACGCCGACACCCTCACCGGCTTCAAGTGGATCGTCCGACCCGGCCTCGCCGACCCCTCGGCCCGATTCGTGTTCGGCTACGAGGAGGCACTCGGCTACCTCGTCGGCGACCTCACCCGCGACAAGGACGGCATCACGGCCGCCGTGGTGTTCGCCGAGTTGGCCGCCACGGCCAGGTCGTCGGACCGGACGGTCCTCGACCTGCTCCACGACCTCTGGCGCCGCCACGGCGTCCATCGGACGGCCCTGCGAACGGTCCGCGTCGACGGCCCCGACGGCGACGGACGCATGGCCGCCCTGCTCACCGGGCTCCGGGCGTCGCCTCCGACCGAGATCGCCGGGCTCCCGGTGCTCGCCATCACCGACTACGCACAACCAGGCACCGGCCTGCCCGCCTCCGACCTGATCGCGCTCGACCTGGACGGAGGCCGCCTGCTGCTTAGGCCCAGCGGAACCGAGCCGATGCTCAAGGTCTACGGAGAGGTCGTCGAGTCCGCCCGTGGCGACGACGTCGAGGCCGCCGAGGCCGACGCAGGTCGGGCCGTGGCCGCCCTCGTCGACGCTGCGGCGACGCTGGTCGTAGGGTCCGGGTCGTGAACGCCCCCACCTACGCCCCGATCCGGACCACGTCCGTGGACCAGATGGGTCTCGAGGCCCGCGCCGACGAGTTGGGCAGCCGCTCGATCAAGACGTCCAGCAAGCGGGCCGCCCTCCACCTGGCGGTCCGCTGCATCGACCTCACGACGCTCGAGGGCGCCGACACGCCCGGCAAGGTGGCCTCCCTGTGCCGCAAGGCGACGCGCCCCGACGCCACCAACCCCGGGATTCCCCCTGTCGCCGCCGTGTGCGTATACCCGGAGATGGTCGCCCACGCGGCGTCTGCGGTGGCCGGCACCGGGGTGGCGGTGGCCAGCGTGGCCGGCGCCTTCCCGAGTGGCCTCTCGGACCTCGACGTCCGCACCGACGACATCCGCTGCGCCGTCGCCGACGGTGCCGACGAAATCGACATCGTCCTGAACCGCTCGGCCTTCCTCTCTGGCGACCTGTCCACGGTGCACGACGAGGTCGCCGCCTCGAAGGAGGCCTGTGGCGACGCCCACCTCAAGGTCATCCTCGAGACCGGCGAGCTGGGCGGCTACGAGCCGGTGCGCCGGGCATCCATGCTGGCCATGGCCGCCGGCGCCGACTTCATCAAGACCTCGACCGGCAAGATCCCGAAGGCAGCCACGCCGGCCATGGCACTCTGCATGGCCGAGGCGATTCGCGAGTACGCCCACCAGACCGGCCGAGCGGTCGGGTTCAAGGCCGCCGGCGGCATCCGCACGTCCAAGCAGGCCTGGCACTACCTCGTCCTGATGGGAGAGACGCTCGGCCCCGAGTGGCTCACGCCCGACCGCTTCCGGCTGGGTGCCTCGAGCCTTCTCAACGACATCCTGCTCCAACTCGGCAGGCTCGACAGCGGCCGATACGGCGGGCCCGACTACGTGACCCTGGACTGATGGCGGACCCGAAATCCGACGATCCGACCCCCGAGTTCGGACTCGACTACGCCCCGGCACCCGAGTCGACCGCTGTCGTCAGCCTCGCCGACGAGTACGGCCTCTTCATCGGCGGAGAGTTCGTGGAACCACGGTCGGGCCGCACGTTCGACACCATCAACCCGGCGACCGAGGAACGGCTCGCCACCGTCGCCGAGGGCGACGCCGACGACGTCGACCGGGCGGTCGCCGCGGCCCGGACGGCCTTCGAGGACCATTGGAGCGACACCCCCGGCTCCGTGCGGGCCCGCTACCTCTACCGCATCGCCCGCCAACTCCAGGAGCGCTCCCGGGAGTTCGCCGTGCTCGAGACGATGGACGGCGGCAAGCCGATCCGTGAGAGCCGCGACGTCGACCTGCCGCTGGTCGCCGCCCACTTCTTCCACCACGCCGGCTGGGCCGACAAGCTCGAGTACGCCTTCCCGAACCGGGACGTGGCCCCGCACGGCGTCGTCGGCCAGATCGTCCCGTGGAACTTCCCGCTGCTCATGGCCGCCTGGAAGTTGGCGCCGGCCTTGGCCTGTGGCAACACCGTCGTGCTCAAGCCCGCCGAGACCACGCCGCTCACCGCACTGCTGCTGGCCGAGGTTCTCCGCGACGTCGACCTGCCCCCGGGTGTCGTCAACATCGTCACCGGCGCCGGGGAGACGGGGGCTGCGCTGGTCGAACACCGGGACATCGACAAGTTGGCGTTCACCGGCTCCACCGGGGTCGGCAAGCAGATCCAACGCTCCGCTGCGGTCCGCCGCCTGCCCCTCACCCTCGAGCTGGGCGGCAAGGCCGCCAATGTGGTCTTCGAGGACGCCGCCATCGACCAGGCCGTCGAGGGCGTCATCAACGGCATCTACTTCAACCAGGGCCACGTGTGCTGCGCCGGCTCCCGACTGCTGGTCCAGGAGTCGATCACCGACGACTTCGTCGAGCGGCTGAAGGCGCGCATGACCCGCCTGCGGGTGGGCGACCCGCTCGACAAGAACACCGACGTGGGTGCGATCAACTCAGCCGAGCAACTGGCCCGCATCACCGCCCTCGTCGAGTCCGGGGTCGCGGAGGGCGCTGTGCTCCACCAGGCACCCTGCGACCTGCCCCCCAAGGGCTTCTGGTTCACCCCCTCGGTGTTCACCGGCGTCCAGCAGAGCCAGCGCATCGCCCGGGAGGAGATCTTCGGCCCGGTGCTGGCCGTCCAGACCTTCCGCACCCCCGAGGAGGCCGTCGAGAAGGCCAACAACTCGCCCTACGGGCTCTCGGCGGGCGTCTGGACCGAGAAGGGCTCCAAGATCCTCTGGATGGCAGAGCGACTGCGGGCGGGCGTCATCTGGACGAATTCGTTCAACGAGTTCGACGCCGCCAGCCCGTTCGGTGGCTACAAGGAGAGCGGCTTCGGCCGCGAGGGCGGCCTCCAGGGCCTCGGTGCCTACGTCCGGGATGCGGAGGGCCAGGCCTGATGGGCGGACACCTCCCGGTCAACAAGACCTTCAAGTTGTTCATCGGCGGGGCCTTCCCCCGCTCCGAGTCGGGCCACACCTTCCAGCTCCGCTCCGACGACGGCCGCCTCCTGGCCAACGCCGCCAGGGCCTCCCGCAAGGACCTGCGCGAGGCCGTCCGTGCCGCCCGCTCGGCACAGGCCGGCTGGGCCGGGCGCACCGCCTACAACCGGGGCCAGGTGCTCTACCGGGTGGCGGAGATGCTCGATGCCCGTCGAGACGAGTTCGTCGCCGTGCTCCGGGACGGCGGCCGGTCCGACGAGTCGGCCCGCAACGAGGTCGAGCAGGCCGTCGACCGGTGGGTCTGGTATGCCGGCTGGGCCGACAAGGTCCACCAGGTGCTCGGCACCGTGAACCCGGTCGCAGGCCCCTTCTTCAACTTCACGTACCCGGAGCCCACCGGGGTCGTCGTGCAGGCCGTGCCCGACGACCCGCCGCTGCTGGGTCTCGCCTCCCGACTGGCTCCGGCGATCGTCACGGGCAACACGTCGGTCGTGCTGGCTGGAGAGGCGGCGGCGCTCGTGGCCATGAGCCTCGCCGAGGTGCTGACCACCTCAGACGTGCCGGGGGGCGTGGTCAACATCCTCACCGGCGACCGGGCCGGGCTGCTGCCCTGGGCGCTCGGCCACCTCGACGTCAACGCCGTCGACCTCTCAGGCGCCCCGGCCGACCTGCCCGACGAAGCGCTCGCCGACGCCGCCGAGAACGTCAAGCGCCTCGTGCACGGCGACGCCACGGCCGCCAGCCCGTCCGTGATCGCCCAGTTCCTCGAGATGAAGACCGTCTGGCACCCCATCGGCCGCTGAGGCTCAGATTGCGATCCGGTCCACGATCAGGGGCATCGGGGTCGGGGGCTCGTCGGACACCTCGATGGCGCCCTGCAGTGCCTCCCTCGCCGCTGCGAACCTGGACGGGTCCTCGACGTGGAGTTCGAGCACCGGTTGACCGGCCTCGACCGGGTCGCCGGGCTTGGCCAGGCACACGATCCCGGCGCTGGCGCTGACCGGATCCTCCTTGCGGGCCCGCCCCGCGCCCAGCCGCCATACGGCGATGCCGACCGACCGGCAGTCCAGCCGGCCGAGCACCCCGGAGGCCGGGGCATCGACGGTCTCGACGTGCGGGGCGACCTGCAGCGGCGCAGTCGGATCGCCGCCCTGGGCACGCACCATGTCGTCCCAGACCGCCCGGGCACGACCGGAGGCCAACACCTCTGCCGGGTCGGCATCGAGCCCCGCCACGTCCACCATCTCTCTGGCCAGCGCCAGGGTCACCTCGACCAGGTCGGCGGGGCCGCCTCCGTCGAGCACCTCGACCGACTCGGCCACCTCGAGGGCGTTGCCGGCCGTCCGACCGAGGACGGTGTGCATCGCCGTGAGCAGCGCCACCGTGCGGACCCCGTTCTTCTCCCCCAGCCCCACCATCGTCCGCGCCAGCTCGCGGGCCCGGTCGACCTCGGGCAGGAACGCCCCCGAGCCGACCTTCACGTCGAGCACCAGGGCATCGGTGCCCTCGGCGATCTTTTTCGACATGATCGAACTGGCGATCAACGGGATGGAGTCGACCGTCGAGGTCACGTCTCGGAGCGCATAGAGCCGCCGATCGGCGGGGGCCAGGTCGGCGGTGGCCCCGGCGATCACGCCGCCGACGGTGCGCAGCACCTCGATCATGGCATCGGGCTCGAGGGTGGCGCTCCAGCCCGGGATCGACTCCATCTTGTCGAGCGTGCCACCCGTGTGGCCGAGGCCCCGGCCCGACAGCTGCGGGACCGCCGCCCCGCAGGCCGCCACGAGGGGCACGAGCACCAGCGACACCTTGTCGCCGACCCCACCGGTCGAGTGCTTGTCGACGGTTGGCCGGCCGACGCCGGACAGGTCGAGGGTGCGACCGGAATCGACCATCGCCCGGGTCCAGGTGGCCAGCTCGTCGGGCTCCATGCCGTTGAAGAAGATCGCCATGGCCAGCGCCGCCGCCTGCTCGTCGGCGATCTCGCCGCCCTCGGCATAGCGACCGATGAACCACCCGATCTGTTCGTCGGAGAGGCGCCGACCGTCGCGCTTGGTGCGGATGACCTCGACGGCGTCCACCGACTTCAGTCCGCCAGGTCGTCCGGGCCGAACGCGTCGGGCAGGAGCTCGCCCAGCGGCCTCGGCCCTCCCGGTCCGTCGACCAGCAGGGATGCCCCACCGACCTCGAACAACAGTTGGCGGCAGCGGCCACAGGGAGAGATCGCATCGCCGGACGGATTGGCCGCAACGGCCGCCACCAGCCGGCCGCCACCCGTGAGGTGCAGGTCGGACACCATCCCGCACTCGGCACACAGCGTGAGCCCATACGAGGCGTTCTCGACGTTGCAGCCCGACACGATCCGACCGTCGTCGACGAGGCCGGCGGCTCCGACCGGAAAGTCCGAATAGGGGCAGTAGGCGGTAGCCGCCGCCTCGGCGGCGATCGAGCGCAGTGCGGTCCAGTCGATGTCCGGTGGGTCCGACATGCCCCCATGCTGCCGCATCCGACACCCCTGCAGCACCATGGCCCCCGGTGACCTAGCCTGTGCCCGTCGGGTACTGCAGCCCGGCCCGTCCACCCCGACCCGGGAATGCGCCATTGTCCGCCACCGCTGAATCGCTCGAACTGATCCAGACCGTCGAGCCGGACATCCGCTCGCTGATGGACACGCACCGGAAACGCCGTGAGCACTGGTACGCCCACGAGGTCGTCCCCTGGGAGCAGGGCCGCAACTACCGGGACGAGCCCTGGGACGAGTCCCAGGCGACTATCTCCCGTCCCGTCCGGACCGCCCTCGTCCTCAACCTGCTGACCGAGGACAACCTGCCCTACTACCACGCCCGTATCTCGGGGACGTTCCCCGACGACTCGGCCATGGCCGACTGGTCGAAACTCTGGACCGCCGAGGAGGGCCAGCACTCGATCGCCATCCGCGACTACCTCCTGACCTCGCGCAACTGCGACCCCCGTTCGCTCGAGGACGACCGCCTGGCCACCGTCACCAGGGGCTGGAGCATCGCGTTCACCGACCCGGTCGACATCTTCAACTACACGTCGGCACAGGAACTCGCCACACGCGTCAGCCACCGCAACGCCGGCGTGCAGGCCGACGACCCGATCGCCTACGAGCTCATGAACAGGGTGGCCATCGACGAGAACCACCACTTCATGTTCTACCGGGGCGTCACCACGGCCATGCTGCGCGAGGGGCCGAGCCTGGTCCTCAAGTCATTGCGCAGGGTGCTGGGCAACTTCTCGATGCCCGGCACCGAGATCCCCAACTTCCAGCGCCGGGCCGTCGAGATCGCCCGGACCGGCATCTACAACCTGCGGGTCCATGCAGAACAGGTCGTGCAGCCGCTGCTCCGCTACTGGAAGATCGGCGACATCGGCGGCCTGGATGCCGAGGCGTCCGAGGCCCAGGACGAGCTGATGGGCATCACCGGCACCCTCATCGAGCAGGCCGAGCGCTTCGAAGCCCGGCTCGACCGCCGCAAGAGGACCTGACACGCGCCGATCCGCCACCTTGCGCCGTCCACCACTCCTCCGGCTCCTCCGACTGGTCGTGCGTCGACCCCACCGGGCCGCCTCCTACCCACCGGAGCCGGCGGACTACCTGCTCCCCGACCTCGACGGTGGTCCCGGACCCTCCGTGGACGGGATCCCCGTGGCCCACACCCGCTCCAACGCCCACGGATGGGCACCGGCGGTCCTGGCCGACTGCCGGGATCCGCTCTCCGAGGGGGCACCCGACCTGCGCGGCGTCTGGGTCGTCGAGCACGGCAGGATGCGCGGCATGGTCCAGCGCATCGAACAGGCCGGCGACCGCGTGGTGATCACGGTCGGCTGGCTGGTCCACGACATGCGTGCCGACGGCACCCTCGAGGGCGGCGTCCACGACGTGGACCCGAACTCCGGCGAGGTCCACGTGGCCGCCGAGTTCACCGACGACCGACTCGACCTCCGACCGAACGGCGGACGGGTCCTGGTCTCCCGGAGGCTCGACCCCGCCGACGCCGAGGTCATGCACTGGCGCTACGGCCCGTTCAGCAACCGCTGTCGCCGCCTCGCCGGACCACCCGATGGAGCGGGCTCCACCTAGAGGCTGAACCGGTAGACCTTCGTCCCGCGTTCCTCGAAGCCGAGGCGCTGGTAGAGGCGATTGGCGGCCTCCCTCGACGGGCGGGAGGTCAGGTCCACGGTCGTGGCGCCCTCCGCACGGGCCCGGTCCAGGGCCGCCAGGTTCAACGCCTCCCCCACGCCCTTCCCCCTCGCCGACTCGTCGACGACCACATCCTCGATCCACGCGCGAAGTCCGGTCGGAATGCGGAAGAGGGCCAGCGTGAGGCTCCCGACGATCACCCCGTCGTCCTCGGCGACCAGGAGCACCGACGCCTTCGAGGACACGATCGCCCCGAGGGCCGTCGCATCGGGGGGCGGATTCGAGCGCGACAACTGCGGGATCAGGCGGGCCATCGCCCGGATCAGGTCGTCATCGACCTCGGTCGCCTCACGGATCGCCACCACGGTCGCCGAGTGTACGTCCCGACAGAACAGGTCGCCGGGAGCGCGTTGCCGGAGCCACCGATACCCTCGCGGCCAATGAGCGTTCCTCCCCCCGCACCTCACCTCCACTGGGACCAAGAGCCCACCCTCGAGGACCCGATCGTGCTGGCAGCCTTCGAAGGTTGGAACGATGCGGGCGAGGCGGCCAGCACCGCCGCCCGCTACGTCCGCAACCACTTCGACGCCCACGAGGTCGGAACGATCGAGGCCGAGGACTTCTTCGACTTCACCGTCGCCCGCCCGTTCGTCCGCCTGGTCGACGGCCGACGCATCATCGAGTGGCCCGCCACGACCGTCCACGTCGCCAACCTTCCCGACGCCACCCACGACCTGGTCGTGCTCGTCGGCCACGAACCCCAACTGCGTTGGCGCACCTTCGCCGACCACGTCGTCAGCGTCGCCCAACAGGTCGGTGCCCGCCACGTCGTCACCCTCGGCGCCCTGCTGGCCGATATCCCGCACACCCGGCCGGTCCAGATCTTCGGCAGCACGGACAACATCGAACTCTCCGACCGGTTGGGCCTCATGCCGTCGGAATACCAGGGGCCCACCGGCATCGTGGGCGTCCTCGGCGCACACCTCCGTGACTCGGGCCTCTCGACGGCTTCACTCTGGGCCGGCGTTCCCGCCTACGTCTCGAGCACCCCGTCCCCGAAGGCCGCCCTTGCGCTCGTCGAGAAGATCAGCGTGGTCCTCGGCGTGCCCCTGCCCAGCACCGACCTCCAGATCGCCAGTGCCGCCTACGAACGCCAGATCAGCGATCTGGTCGCCGAGGACGAGCGCACCGCCGAGTTCGTCGAGGACCTCGAGGCGAACTTCGACCTCCAGGATGCCGAGGACGCATCGATCGAAGACCTGTTCATCGGGGTCGACAGCGCCGACGTGGCAAGCATCTCCGACGACCCCGAGTCGCTGGTCGCAGAGGTCGAGGACTTCCTGCGCAACAACCCCGGCCGCAGTTAGGCGTCCTCCACCCGGTCGACCCCGGCCCACGGCGGGGTGCGGGGCGGGTCGAACCGGACCTCCACGGGTTCGCCCCGGATCGCCGCGAACGAGTGGGCCGCCCATTCGTCAGGGAGAATCGCGTCCTCCGGCAGGTCTCCCTCGGCAAAGAAGCCCACGTCCCGGCACTCCATCGGATGGGGCGCCAGCGAGCCCCCGGTCATCCGGCAATGGAAGACCAACGAGTAGAGCGGGATGCCGGTGAAGCCGAGGCGCAGGCCGTCGAGGATGGCGATCGGTCGGATCACCTCACATTCGATTCCGGTCTCCTCGCGGACCTCCTTGACCACCACCTCGGACGCCGAGTAGCCCACGTCCGCCCAACCCGTGGGGAACAGCCAGTGCCCGGAGTCGGCCCGTTGGACGAGCAGGATCTCGCCATCACCGTTGCCGACGACGGCGCCCACGGTGACCTTCGGCGTGACGTAGCCGGGGACACCCGATCCCACGGACCCCAGCCAGTCGCCGACGAGCGTCTCGGTGTCGAAGGGCGAGCCGGCCCGCGCCCGGATGTCGGCAGCCACGTGGAGTACCTCCTCGAAGCGTTCCCTCTCGTAGACCACGTCGGAGAAGGCCAGTCCCGTGCGGGCGATGGCCGCCAGGGCCTGCGACCAGCGCAGGAGGTCGCGCTCGGAGGGAGCGTCGTTCGAGTCCACGGACGCTGACCGTAGGCGATCCCGACGCCGGCCTCCGGCACGCGATCAGAAGTCGACGTCGATCCAGCGCAGGACGGCGAGTTCGATCTCAGCCAGGTGCTCCAGGTCGAGGATCTTGGACCCCGAGAAGTCCCGGACGTAGAACGAATCGACCACGTCGGAGCCCAGCGTCTGGACGCGGGCGCTCACGATGTCGAGGTCGAGCTCGGCGAACGCCCGGGTGATCCGGTACAGGACGCCCACGCCGTCCGGGCACGTGACCTCGAGGACCGTGGCCGAAGCGGAGCTCCGGTTGTCGACGGTGACCCTCGGCCTGGCCGGGCGGGCCGATGTCGGCGTCGTCCGGTAGGTGCGCGAGCGGTCCCCCAGCCGGGCAGCCACCGCCAGGCGACCCGCCAGCGCCAACTCGACCTGTCGGCGGATGCGCTCCCAGTCGAGGGCTCCGCCGAACTCTCCCTGCACCCGGAACACCGAGAGGACCCTGGCGTTCTCCGTATGTGCCGCAGCCGAGACCACACCCGCTCCGTTGAGGGCGAGCACCCCGGCGATCTTGGAGAAGGTACCCGTCCGGTTGTCGGCCGCGACGGTCAAGGTCACGCCGTCACCACGCACGATCACCTCCTCGCCCTCGATCATCTCCCGCTGCGCGTCGTCGGGGAACCGCCCTCCGACCACCTCGTCGAACTCGCCACCGGCGAGGACATGGTCGACCCGCCGCACCAGTTCCTCGACCAACTCCGCCTTCCAGGAACTCCACGCCGACGGGCCGGTGGCGATCGAGTCGGCTTCGGTGAGCGCACCCAGCAGAGCCAGCAGTTGGCGGCCCCCGACCGCATCCGCCACGGACCAGATGGTTCCGTCGTCGTCGAGGTCGCGTCGGGTGGCTGCGTCGGGCAGCAACAGGTGGTGCTCCACCATGGCGACCAGCAGATAGACGTCCGCCGCCGGAAACCCCATCCGGAAGGCGATGGTCGCCACGAGTTCCTGGCCCACCTCGGTGTGGTCGCCCGGATAGCCCTTGCCGATGTCGTGGAGCAGTGCTCCGACGAGCAGGAGGTCAGGCCGATCGACCCGGTCGACAAGGAACGATGCCTCGGCGGCCGCCGTCAGCAGGTGCCGGTCGACGGTGAAGCGGTGGTAGGCGTTGCGCTGCGGCCGGGACCTGCAGGGCTCCCATTCGGGAAGGATCGGGACGAACAGACCCATCTGGTCGAGGTCCTCGATCACCGCCACCGCCGGCTCGCCCGTGCCCAGCAGATCCACGAAGAGGTGCCGCGCCTCCTCGGGCCAGGGCTCCGGCAGCGGGGGCGCCTCGGCGGCAAGGCGCTCAAGCGCACGTCGGGCCAGGAGGGCCTCGTGGCCCGCCGCCACGTGGGCGCATCGCAGGACCGCGAGCGGGTCGTCAAAGCTCGCCGAGTCGGCGAGGTGGATCAGGCCGTCCTCGAGGGACATCCCCGGGGCCACCTCGCGGCGGCGCCGGAGGACGGGGGGCATCCGACGCCCCTGGTCGCGCAGTGCCCAGCTGATCCGCCGCAGCACTCCGTCGCCGGTCCAGGCGATGGTGCGCCCCGCACCGGCGACGTCCGCCATCAGCAGATCGGCGTCCCGGTAGCCCAGCCGGTCGGCCACCTCGTCCTGGAGCTCCAGCAACAGGCGGTCGCTGAGCCGCCCCGTGACCCGGTGCAGCTCCACGCGTGCAGCCAAGAGGGTCTCGGCGGCCTCCGCCAGCGCCGCCGACTCGGCCTCGCGGAGCACTGGCCCGTTCATCTCGAGCCAGCCGAGGGTGTGGACATCGCGCAGGCCGCCGCGGGCCTCCTTGAGGTCGGGCTCGAGCAGGAAGGCGACCTCGCCGAACCGGGCGTGCCGCTCACCGGCCGCCGTGCCGAGGTCCCGGAGGTGTCTTCGCCAGCGGGACGACCACTGGGCCCTCCCCCCGTCTGCCAGGGCTCCGGCCAGGAAGTCGTCGCCGGCCACCAGCCGAGCGCTCAACAGGCTCGTGGCGGTGTCGAGGCTCTCGCGGGCCACCTCGAGGACCTGGTCGACCGTGCCCACCTGGTGGCCCAGCTTGAGGCCTGCGTCCCACACCGGATACCAGAGACGGTCGGCGACCGCACCGATCTCTACGCCGGGGGCGTGTACCAGCGCCACGTCGAGGTCGCTGCCCGGGCACAGTTCCCGTCGCCCATAGCCACCGAGCGCCACGAGGGCGGTGCCAGCCGGAGCGTCGGCCGCAGCATGGAGGGCTGCCAGATATTCGTCGACCCGATCTGCCCGGGCCTCACACCATGAGATTCCGGTCAGGCCGTCGTCTTCGAGCAGGTCGTCGATCGAATAGGTCGGTGCGTCGACCGTCATGGCCCCATCATGCGTCAGGACCGAGGTCGGGGAACCTTCGGAAGAAGGCCGACCGGGGCAGCACCTCGTCGCAGCCGGCCTCCCGTGCCACTGCCATGACCTCGTCATCGACGTGCGGGGCAAAGCCCACGACCAGACCAGACCAGACGGAGCGGCCCGAAATGGCCAGGAGGGCATCGGAACGGGCAAGGTCGAGGACGAACAGGTCGGCCGACTCGTCGAGGAGCGCCGCCGGGTCGGCCACGAACTCGACCGAGGCCTCCGGCGCACGCAGTCGTGACCGGTCCATCAGGTCGGGGACGTAGGCCCGCACCCGCATGGTCACGGATCGGACCGGAGGCCGTCGTTGAGGTTGCCGGACCGCAGTCCGGCCAGGTCGATGGTGACGTAGTGATAGCCGGCGGCGGAGACCGCGGCCACGACCTCGGACCGCTGAACCACGACCTCCCCGAGTCGGTGCACGGGGACCTCGATCCGGGCCGTGTCGCCGTAGTGGCGCACCCGCAGCTCGTCGAAGCCCAGCCGTCGCAGGCCCGCCTCGGCGCGCTCCACGGTCGACAGCACAAACACGCTGACCGACGTGCCGTAGGGGACCCGGGAGGCGAGGCACGGCCCGGCCGGCTTGTCCCAGGTCCGCAGGCCCAGCAGCCGGGACTGCTCCCTGACCTCGGCCTTGGTGAAGCCGGCATCGAGGAGGGGGAACCGGGCGCCCCGCTCGGCGGCGGCCTGCTGGCCGGGACGGTGGTCACCCAGGTCGTCGAGCGTGACGCCGAGCAGCACCGTCGACCCCTCGGCGTCGGCGATCGGCCCGACGGCGTCCATCAACGCGACCTTGCAGTGGAAGCAGCGGTCGGCGTCGTTGGCCCGGTAGGCGGCCGAAGCCATCTCGTCGGTCTCGACCGTGGTCCAGCGCAGGCCCCATTCCTCGGCCAGCGCTGCGGCCTCCTCCTCTTCGACGGCAGCAAGGGACGGCGACACGGCCGTGACGGACCTGGCCCGATCGGGGCCGAGGGTCTCGTGGGCGACGTAGGCGAGGAATGCCGAGTCGACGCCCCCCGAGAAGGCAACCACGACGCTCTCCAGTGCCCCGAGGTCGGCGCGCAGCCGATCCAGCGGCTCCCTGACTCCGACCGGCGTGGACGGGCTCACCGGGTCGCTACCCCGCCCGGCAGCCGACGCTGTCGAGGACCTCGTCGAGGGAGCCGACGAGGCCCGTGTAGAAGATCCCGAACTCGGCGTAGACCGCGGAGGCCTCGTCATAACGCAGCGTGTAGACAACGTCCTTGAGGTCATCGGGTCGCCGGCCGAACAGCGTGACGCCCCACTCGTAGTCGTCGACTCCGGTCGAGGCTGTGATGAGCTGCACGATGCGGCCGGCGAAGTTGCGCCCCGACGTGCCGTGCTCGAGCATCAGGTCGCGCCGCTCCTCGAAGGGGAGCGTGAACCAGTTGGCGTGTTCGCCCCGGCGCTTCGACATCGGATAGAAGCACCAGGCCGGCTTGCCCTCCGGAGGCAACACCGGACGTAGCCGGGCCTCCTTCATCTCGTCGGGGAGCCCGGCGGCGTACTCTGAGACCTCGGTCAGGGAGACGTAGCTGTCGACCACCTCGAGGCCGGCCTGGGTGAGGCCGGTCTGTAGGCCTCGGAGGCGCCACAGGTCGTCGCCCAGCGCCATGAACGCAAGGTCGGCCTTGTGGCCGAGGACCGCCACCGACACCACCTGGTCACCGGACGACTCGGCGGCTCCGACTGCTGCCCGCACGGCATCGGCGTCCGCCAACGGGCCGACCTTGCAGAACAGGTGGAGGACCCCGAGGCCCTCGGACGGGGTGGCCGGCTCGCTCATGGCGCCGAGTGTACGGAGGTGGGCCGGGCCGGGACTCAGTCGCCGGTGTAGAGGTTGAGCCGCTTGCCGCGGGCGAAGCCCGCCAGTTGCAGGCCGGCGGTGCGAGCGGTTTCGACGGCCAACGCCGACGGACCGCTCACGGCCACGAGTGCGGCGAAGCCGGCCGCCCACGCCTTCTGGGCCATCTCGAACGAGGCGCGTCCGCTGACCCACAGGCCGAGGTCGTTGGCGGGCAGCTGACCGTCGAGGTGCAGCCGTCCCACCACCTTGTCGACGGCGTTGTGGCGACCGATGTCCTCGCGCAGCACGAGGGGCTGTCCGGACCGGTCGAAGGCGACCGCTGCGTGCACGGCACCGGTGGTGCTGAAGAGGGCCTGGTCGTCGGCGATCCGCTCCGTCACACCCGCCAGCACGGCCGGATCGAATGGCTCGAGGTCGAGGGGCTCGAGTCGCTCGACCAACTCGTCGATGGCCACCGAGCCGCAGATCCCGCATGAGGAGGATGCCGGCCCCAGCCGCGGCGTCGGCACCGGTGCGACCCCGCCGGTCTCGACGGTGACGTCGTTGAACTCGGCGCCGGAGGCGGAGCCCTGCCCGCAGTAGCGAACGGCCCGGATTGGGGCGTCGTCGAGCATCCCCTCGGTGACGAGGAAGCCGACGGCGAGCTCGAAGTCGTCGCCCGGAGTGCGCATGGTGGTGGCGACCAACTCGCCGTCGAGGCGTATGGACATCGGCTCCTCGACGATCAGCTCGTCCTGGACCCGTCGGGAGGCGTCGCCCTCGACCCGCCGTGTCAGCACCCGCTGCGTCCGGCCCCGACTCATGCTCGTCCTCCTCCGGCGTTCACGACCACCAGTGAACAGTCCCGGGGTTCAAAACGGCGACAGGGCGCCCCGAAGGGCGCCCCGCACGCGTGAAGGGGTCCGGGATGGAGAATCTCTAGAAGTCCATGTCGGGCATGCCACCATCCGCTCCCTCAGCGGGAGCGTCGGCGATGACCGCCTCGGTCGTGAGGAACAGTGCGGCGATAGAGGCGGCGTTCTGGAGTGCCGACCGGGTCACCTTGGCGGCATCGACGATGCCGGCCGAGACCAGGTCCTCGTACTCGCCCGTGGCGGCGTTGAGGCCGTTGGAGCCCTCGAGGCCCCGCACGCGCTCGACGACGACTCCGCCGTCCAGGCCGGCGTTCACGGCGATCTGGTGCAGCGGTCCCTCGAGGGCACGGGCCACGATGCGTGCACCGGTGGCCTCGTCGGCCGAGAGGCCGTCGGCTGCCGATCGGGCCACCGCCTGGGCACGGAGCAGGGCCACGCCGCCACCGGCGACGACGCCCTCCTCGATGGCGGCCTTGGTGGTGCTGACCGCGTCCTCGATGCGGTGCTTCTTCTCCTTGAGCTCCACCTCGGTTGCGGCACCGACCTTGAGCACGGCGACGCCTCCCGACAGCTTTGCAAGGCGCTCCTGGAGTTTCTCGCGGTCGTAGTCGGAGTCCGTGTTGTCGATCTCGCCCTTGATCTGGCTGATCCGGCCGTTGATGTCGGCCTCGTCGCCCTCGCCCTCGACGATCGTGGTCTCGTCCTTTGAGACGACGACCTTGCGGGCGCTGCCCAGCATGTCGAGGGAGACGTTCTCGACCTTGAGGCCGACCTCCTCGGTGATGACCTGGCCGCCGGTGAGGATGGCCATGTCCTGGAGCATCGCCTTGCGGCGGTCGCCGAACCCGGGCGCCTTCACGGCAGCGGCGGTGAAGGTGCCGCGGATCTTGTTGACCACGAGGGTGGCCAGGGCCTCGCCCTCGACGTCCTCGGCGATGATCAGCAGCGGGCGTCCGGCCTGCATGACCTTCTCGAGGGCGGGCACGAGGTCACGGACGGCCGAGACCTTCGAACCGACGAACAGCAGGTAGGGGTTCTCGAGGTTCGCCTCCATGCGCTCGGGGTCGGTGACGAAGTACGGCGAGATGTAGCCCTTGTCGAAGCGCATGCCCTCGACGAGGTCCATCTCGATCCCGAAGGTCTGGCCCTCCTCGACGGTGATCACGCCGTCCTTGCCGACCTTGTCGATCGCCTCGGAGATCATGGTGCCGATGTCGGAATCGGCCGCAGAGATGGCGGCCACGGCGGCGATCTTGGCCTTGTCGCTCGAGACGTCGATTGCACCGTCGAGGATCGACTCGACGGATGCGGCGACGGCGGCCTCGATGCCCTTCTTGAGCGACATCGGGTTGGCGCCGGCAGCGACGTTGCGCAGGCCCTCACGGATCATCGACCAGGCCAGCACGGTGGCGGTGGTGGTGCCGTCACCCGCCACGTCGTCAGTCTTCTTGGCGACCTCCTTGACGAGCTCGGCGCCGATCCTCTCGAAGGGGTCCTCGAGCTCGATCTCCTTGGCGATCGAGACGCCGTCGTTCGTGATCGTGGGGGCGCCCCACTTCTTGTCGAGCACGACGTTGCGGCCCTTGGGGCCCAGCGTGACCCGGACGGCGTCTGCCAACTGGTTCATGCCCTTCTCAAGCGAGCGGCGGGCCTGCTCGTCGAAACTGATGTTCTTCGCCATTGGCGGAAGCCTTTCTTTCGGTTCGAGACCGTCGAGAGCGGCGCCGGAAGGTCAGGGTCGCAACGCTTGGCACTCTCGCTCGGCGAGTGCCAATCCAATCAGCGTCGGCCGGGAATCACAACCTCGGCCGGGCACTTCGGAACCGGGGGAACGGAGCCGCCTAGCGGTGGAATCCGCCGGAGGGCGTGGGCCGCATCGCGCTCAGCCGCCGGCGACGGCCGGGACGATGGCGACGGTTCCACCGTCGGGGATCGGCGTGTCGAGACCTTGGAGGAAGCGCACGTCCTCGTCGCTCACGAACACGTTGACGAACCGGCGCAGGGCACCCGACTCGTCGAGAATGCGGGAACCGAAGCCGGGGTGGGAGGCCTCGAGGGAGGCCAGGGCCTCACCGACCGTGGCGCCGTCGACCTCGACTTCGCCGGCACCGGCGGTGAGGGGACGCAACGTGGTGGGGATGCGGATGGTGACGGCCATGGGGTGCCTCCGTGGGCTGGTGCGCGGCGGGAGCCGGCGTCGAACTGGCCCCAAAAACCTATCGACGCGTGGCCCGATCAGCGCCTGAAGCCCCTGCAATGGCCGCTCCGACCACCTCCGCCACGACGGCCTTCACGCATCCGGCGGGATCGGATCGGGCCCGCTCCCCGCCGAACCGTTCGACCAGGGAGACCACGTCGGAGCGACCCGCAAGGCCGGCGGCGACCTGGCCGGCCACGATCAGGACCGGTAACCCGGCTGCCGCTGCATAGGCCGACACGCCGCCCACGACCTTGCCCTCGTAGGAGGTGGCATCGAGCATCCCCTCCCCCGTCACGACGAGGTCGGCTCCCTCGAGGACCTCGTCCAGCGCCAACTCCTCGGCCACGAGGTCGATCCCGTCCACCAGTTCGGCGCCGATTGCGGCCAGGCCTCCCGCCAGGCCACCTGCGGCCCCCGCCCGGGGGAGGTCCGCCACGTCGATCCCGAAGTCCTCCTCGTACTGCTGGGCCTGTCGGACGAGGCGCCGGCGCAGCATCTCGACCTGGGCCCTAGAGGCCCCCTTCTGCGGCCCGAAGACCTCTGCAGCCTCGATGAAGGTCGTCCGGACGTCGCAGGCCACCAGCAGTTCGACGCCCCGGTAGCGGGCCGGCGGACCCATCGCCCGCAGCGCTCCCAGTCCTCCGTCGGTCGAGGCCGAGCCGCCGACCGCCACGATCACCCGTCGGGCACCCGATTCGACCGCCTCGCGGATGAGCTCGCCGGTCCCGGCAGTCGTGGCGTCGAGGGGCTCGTTGCCCTCTGCTCCTCCGGCGAGGACGAGGCCTGAGGCCTGCGCCATCTCGACCACCGCCAACCGGTCGACCAGGCGCCACGCAGCATCCACCGTCGGACCGAGTGGACCGGTCACCCTCGACCGTCGGTTGCCCCCGCCGAGTGCCTCGAGGGTCCCTTCTCCGCCATCGGCCATGGGCAGCGCATCCGCCGTCGCTCCGGCGGAGGTCGCGCCGCGCACGACGGCATCGGCGATCTCGCCAGCGGTCGAGGTCCCGCGGAACTTGTCCGGAGCGGCGACGACGCGCACGCCGGCTGACCAGCCTCAGCCGTTGTGGATGCGGCTGTCCGCGCCCAGGATCACCACAATGTCCGCCAACTCCAGCCGGTCGAGGGCGTTCTCGGCGACCGCCAGGCCGGTCGGCGGGATCTGCGCCAGCAGGTCGGGGCTGTCCGGGGCAAGGATCTCCATCACCGCCCGAGCCTCGGCCACCATCCCGGGCCGGAAGAAGATCATCGTGGATTCGGTGGGCTGGGCGTTCGCCGGCGGAAGGGTGGCGTATCCCTTCGGCATGAGGAGTTGCGTCACCGACCCGGCCGCCCTCGCCGTGCCGGAACCGTTGGCGACGAGCACCTGGACCTCGCTGGGGGGCTCCGTGATCGTGGGGAACAGGGTCGAGGTCGTGGTGTCGCCCGTGCCGTCTCCCGAACCGTCGTCGGGCGTGCCGTCTCCCGAACCGTCGTCGGGCGTGCCGTCACCCGAACCGTCGTCGGGCGTGCCGTCTCCCGAACCGTCGTCGGGCGTGCCGTCACCCGAACCGTCACCCGAACCGTCGTCGGGCGTGCCGTCACCCGAACCGTCACCCGAACCGTCGTCGGGTGTCGGGGCCGTGGTCGTCGGGACCGGCTGGTCGGAGGTGAGGTCCGTCCCGTCGTCGAGGCCCTTCCAGAGCAGCGCACCACCGAGCAGGACGGCGACGACGATCAGAAGCAGCGCACGCGGCAGCGCCGCACTGTTGCTGGGTCCGAGGCCCCCTCCACCGCTACCTGCGGCCATCAGCGTCCGTCCTCCTCCTGTGCGGGGATCTCGAAGCGGGCCTTCCGACGCCGATCCCGCCGACGCCGCAGGCGCAGGACGACCATTGGATCCTGCTCGAGCGCCTCCGGGGAGTCCAGGAGCTCGCCCAGCAACTGGTAGTAGCGGGTGACGGACAACTCGAAGCGCTCGTTGATCAGCCCCTCCTTGGGGGCATCCAGGGTCCACCAGGATCGCTCGAACTCGAGAATCTCACGGTCCCGATCGGTCAATGCCACAGCGCGATCATCCTCTGCCACCGGCCCGAGTGCAAGCACCCCCCGTCCAACCCACTCTTCCAGGGCTCCCGGGGCCGTACGCTCGCCCTCCGAAGGCCCAACGCCCGAGTAGCTCAGTTGGTCAGAGCAGGCGCCTTGTAAGCGTCAGGTCGTCGGTTCGAATCCGACCTCGGGCTCGATCGGACCGCGTCTTGGCGGCCCAGCGCCCCATTCAGGCGCCGGCGTCGCGTCGGCGGGCCACCTCGAACAACGCCACGGCCGCCGCTGCCGAGACGTTCATCGATGGCAGCACGCCGTGCAGTGGGACGTGCGCCAGAGTGTCGCAGCGCTCCCGGACCAGTCGCGAGAGCCCGGCACCCTCGGCGCCCACCACCAGCGCCACCGGTCCGTCGGCCACCGTGAGGTCGTGGATCGGTTCGGAACCGCCGGCATCGAGGCCGACGGACCAGATGCCCACCTGCGAGAAGCGCGCCATGGCCTTCGGGAGGCCCGTCACGGTAGCCAAGCGCAGGTGCTCGATGGCCCCGGCCGCCGACTTGGCGGCCATGGCCGTCACCCGGACGGCCCGATGGCGTGGCAGCACCACGCCGGTCACGCCGGCACACTCGGCCGAGCGCAGGATGGCGCCCAGGTTCCCCGGGTCGGTGACGCCGTCCAGCAGGAGCAGGAAGGGGGCCCGGGAGGCCGGCCCGGACGTCGTCAACAGCGCCTCGAGGCCGTGGTCCTCGAGGGGAGCGGCGAACGCCATGACGCCCTGCGGGGCCTCCGTGCGGGCCAGCGACTCGAACCTGGACCGGGCGACCTCGCGGATCGCGACCTTCTGCTCGTCGGCCAGGTCGATGATGTCGTCGATGATCGGCGCCGGATCGAGGTCGCCGGCGAGGACCACCTCGTGGGTCCGCCGGGTCCCGGCCAGGAGCAGTTCGCGGACCGCCTGGCGACCCTCGACCTGGTCGCCGCCGAGTCCCTTGGGCCGACCGTCGCTGCGGCGTTGCTGGGGCGTCGCACCCCGCTGGCCCTGGCCACCCCGCGGCCCCTGCCCGCGGCGGTCCCGACCCTGGCTGTCGTCGCGCCGGTCACCCTTCCCGCGGCGCTGTCCCCCACCGGGGCGCTTCCCCCGCTCCTGACCGCCGCGCCGCTGCCCCCCGCCCTTCGGCCGGCCGCCGCTCACGGTCGGTGCACCAGGACGACGGCGAGGCAGGCGAGGCCCTCCTGCCGTCCGAGCGCTCCCAGTCCCTCGACCCGTCGGCCCGTGACCCGGACCGGCGCACCCACGACCGCCTCCAGGCGCTCTCGCATCTCGTCACGCCTCGGCGCCAGCCTCGGGGCCTCGGCGACGACCGAGCAGTCCACGTTTCCGACCTCCCAGCCCTCGGCACGCACAGCGGCGACGGTGTCGGCCAGCAGCGCCATGCTGTCGGCTTTCGCGAACCGCTCGTCGGTGTCCGGATAGCGCTCCCCGATGTCACCCAGCCCCGCTGCGCCGAGCAGTGCGTCGATGCAGGCGTGGGCCACGGCGTCGGCGTCGCTGTGGCCGACGAGGCCCGGGCCGTCGAACTCGACGCCGGCCAGGACCATGCGTCGGCCCGGGTCGCCCGAGAAGGCGTGGACGTCGAACCCCTGGCCCACCCGCACCTCACCCATCGGAAGCGTCCAGGAGTTCGCGGGCGACCAGGAGGTCGACCGGACGGGTGATTTTGAGATTGTCGGCCTCGCCCTCCACGACCACCACCCGGCCACCGATCGCCTCGACAAGGGTGGCGTCGTCGGAGGCGTCACCGCCTCCGGCATGCGCCGCCCGGAGGGTCGCCGCCGGGAAACCCTGCGGAGTCTGGACGGAGAACATCCCCTCACGGTCGACGGCACGATCCGCCCGCCGCAACGAGTCGCTGACCGGAACCCCTGGGACCACGGCGTCGGCACCGACGCGGACCGCGGTCACCACGACATCAAAGAGGTTCCGGCTGGCCAGCGGTCGCGCCCCGTCATGGACCAAGACGATCGATGCATCATCCGGCACCGCCTTCAGCCCGGCCCGCACCGACGCCGACCTGGTCGCACCCCCGGCGACCACCGCAGACACCGTGTCGACCCCGGCGAAGCGCTCGGCGACCTCGTCCACCGCCGACGGCGCCACCACGACGACAACCCCGTCCGATCCACCGGCGGCGACGACGGAGCGCTCGAGCACCGCTCGGCCGCACAGGTCGGCCGACTGCTTGTCGGCCCCGAAGCGATCGCCCCGACCCGCTGCGACGACGACGGTCCAGATGCTCATCGTTGCGGAGGGGCGGGAAGGCGCGGGATCGTCCGTGCGGGGGCGCTCATCTCACTAGCATGGCGAGCCGACATGCCGGACACCACACTCTTTCGCGAAACTACGCTGTTCGCAGGCCTCGACGACGGCTCCCTTGCCACAATCGTCGACGTTTCGGCGGACCGCGAACTGCGCCGCGGCGACGTCATCTTCCGGGAAGACGACGAGCCCCACGAGCTCTACATCGTCGTGTCCGGGCGGATCGCCATCGCCAACAAGTCGTTCGACCGCCGCGAGTCGATGGTGGCGCTGATGGAGTCCGGCGACCTGTTCGGAGAGATGGGCCTCTTCGACGGCCACGGCCGGTCCGCCGAGGCCCGCGCCCTCGAGACCTCGGTCGTGATCACCGTCCCCTACGGACCCGTCCGACAGCTCTACGAGGACGACCCCACCCTCCTGTGGCGCGTCATCGAGATGCTGGCAGGCCGGCTCCGCAACATGGACACGGCGCTCGCCGACTCCGTGTTCCTCGACGTCACCGGCCGCACGGCGAAGCGACTGCTTGACCTGGCCGGAGAGTCCGACGAGTTCTCGTTGCCGATCACGCAGGAGGAACTGGCCGGGATGGTCGGCGCCTCACGGGAACGCGTCAACAAGGCCATCGCCTCATTCATCCGGCTTGGCTGGATCGAACAGATCGACCGGACCTACCGGATCACCAACCGCAAACAGCTCACGATCCGCTCCCGTTGAGCCGCACCGCTCAGCCGGGCAGCCAGGCGAGCACCCGCTTCCAGGCGTCGGCTGCATCGTCGGCCCGGTGGGCTGGCCGCGAGGCGTCGTGCACGAAGCCGTGGTCGGCACCCTCGTAGCGGACGACCGTGGCACCGGCCGCCTCGAGCTCGTCGACATGGTCGGGCGGCGTCCAGCGATCGTCGGCTCCGATGATCGCCAACACGGACCCCGCGTCGCCGGCCGCAAGGAGGTCGAGGGGCTCACCCTGGCCGGGCCCCTGCCACTGCTCCGGGACGTGGATCATCCCGTAGAAGGGGCAGTGCCGGTGGAACCGTCCGGTGGAGACAGCCTTTAGGACGTACATGCCACCCATGCAGAAGCCGAGGATCCCGACTGTGCCTGCGCCCGTCGCATCGGCCGCCGCCGCCGCATCGCCCAGGACCCGGTCGTCGTCGAGGGTCGCCCCGGCAGCGAGCCGGTCGGCGACCTCGAGGTGTTCGAGGCCCGGGTAGAGCTCGAAGGCACAGACCGACCACCCCTGCTCCTCGGCCAGTCGGGCCACGAGGTCGTCGAAGAGGGGCCGCAGCCCCATGATGTCGGGAACCACCACCAGACCGCGACCAGCCGGACCGGTGGAGGGGTGGATGAGTTCGGCGGACGTGCCGGAGTCGAGTTCGATGCGCATGCGCCACTCTTGCACCCCGACCGGCCACGGTCCCCATCTCAGGCATCGCCCCCCTCTCCCCAAGAGGCCCCCGTGTGGTCCGCGCCGCCGAGGAGCCCGGCAGCCGCCACGGCGTCCGCAAGGGTGCGGACCCGGACGACCTCCATGTCCGGTGGCGCCGGCGGCCCCGACTCGGGCAGCACGGCCCGGGTGAAGCCCATGCGCCGTGCCTCCACGAGGCGGCGCTCCAGGTGCGCCACCTGACGGACCTCACCACCGAGGCCCACCTCTCCGCAGGCCACCGTCCCGCTCCCCAGCCGCCGACCGGTGAGTGCCGACGTCACGGCGAGGGCCAGGGGCAGGTCGGCCCCCGGCTCGGTGACCTGCACGCCGCCCACGGCGGTGACGTAGACGTCGAGTGCCCCCAACTCAAGCCCGACGCGCCGCTCCAGAACCGCTAGCAGCAGCGACAGGCGTCGGGGATCCACGCCCTGGGACGAGCGTCGTGGATTCGGCGTCGTGGAGCGCACCACCAGGGACTGCAGTTCGACCAGCAGCGGACGGTGGCCCTCCATCGCCGGCAACACCGCCGAGCCCGCCACGTCGGTTGCCCGGTCGGCGAGGAACAGCCGACCCGGGTCGTCGACCGGCCGCATGCCATCGGCCGCCATCTCGAACAGGCCCAACTCATCGGTCGGCCCGAAGCGGTGCTTGGAGACGCGAAGCAGCCGGAGGGCATGGTGTCGGTCGCCCGTCAACTCGACCACGGTGTCGACGACGTGCTCCAGCACCTTCGGACCGGCCAGAGAGCCCTCCTTGGTGACGTGCCCGACGAGCACGGTGGTCGTGCCGCGCCGTCTCGCCTCGACGACCAACCGGTGTGCGCAGGCCCGCACCTGGGTCGTCGAGCCCGGCACTCCGCCGATCGCCGGGTCGTAGACGGTCTGGATCGAGTCGACCACCAGCACGTCGGGCTCCAACCGGTCGAGGTGGCCAACCACCACGTCGAGGTCGGCATCGCCGGCCAGCCAGACGCCGTCGACGAGTGCGCCCAGCCGCTCAGCCCGCAGCCGGACCTGGGCCGCGGACTCCTCGGCTCCGACCAGGAGAACGCTCTGCTTCTGCCGTGCCTGGCCGGCGGCGACCTGGAGCGTGAGGGTGGACTTGCCGATGCCCGGCTCGCCGCCCAGCAGGGTCACGGACCCCGGGACGAGGCCGCCGCCGAGGGCGCGGTCGAACTCGGACAGGTCCGTGGCAACCGGAGCCGCGGCGCTCGTGGTCACATCGACGAGCCGCACCGCCTCGGTGTCCGGCACCACGGTCGCCGCCGCCACGCGGGCTACCTCGTGCAACGTGTTCCAGCCCCCACACCCGGGACAGCGACCGACCCACCGGGGTTGGGAGGCCCTGCACTCGCCGCACTCGAAGTTGGTGCGCCTGCGCCTCCCCACCGGCCGATGGGCGGGCGCCCCCGGTTCCGGTTCGGGTTCAGCGGATGCGGGTGGGTGGAGGGCAGCTGGTTGCGTCGTCATGGGGCCGACAGTACGGACGCCCTGTGACAGCCGGATCAGCCTCCGGGGGATTCACCCTCTCCGGGCGCGCCACCTTCGGGGGGATCCTCGGCGGACGCCGCCGTACTGCTCGACCGGAACAACTCAGCGAAGCCACCGATCACCGGATGTGGAAAGCCCTCCGGGATGAGTGCCGCACCCCGCATCAGGACCGTCGACATCCCCATGCTGCGGGCGGCCTCGAGCATCGGCGGCTCGGAGTCGATCAGCAGCATGTTGCGGAATAGAACCCCCGACATGCGCCGGAGCGCCTCGAACATGGCCTGGCTGGGCTTGCGGGCGCCGACCTCCCCGCTGACCACCCAGTGGGCAATGAGTTCATCGAGGCCCAGGCGTTCGCGCAACAGCACCGACCAGGGTAGGACCGCGTTGGTCAGGCACGCCACCGGCAGGCCCCGCTCCTTCATCCGATCGAGGAAGGGCAGCACGTCGCGGCGTAGCTGGACGCGCTCGAGGTAGGCCCGGTCGAGCTGGTCGGCCTCCCCCTGGACGCCGATCGACGACCAGAACTGGGCGGTCGAGACGTGGCCGAGGCTGGCCGAACGGTAGCGGTCGGCGATCTCGCGGGGGTCGGCGATGCCGCCCTGTTCCCGCACGTACCGCACGAGGAGGCCTTCGGGGTCGCCACCGGAATCCCAGATCACACCGATGCCACCGAGCACCAGGAGTTCGAGGCGACGCTCGCCCGTTTCCCCACCACCGGCGGGATGCTCCTCGACGATCTCGCCCGCCCGACGGGAGGTGCGCGGTGGCCGCACGGACCGTGGGGGCCCCTCAACGCGGCCCACCACGACGTAACGCACCGACAGGAACAGCGTGACCAGGATCGCCAACACCCCGGCCACGATCGCCCCGTTGCGCCACATGCGCGGCTCCCGGTCCGTGAGCACCCCCTCCACGCCGAACCGGGTCGAGGAGAGGTCGCCGAGGCCGATCGTCCAGTGGGCCCCGTCGGCCTCAACCAACGGTCCACCGGGGAGTGCCACCGTCAACTCCATCTCGAAGGCGTCGGCCGGGTCGCAGTCATCGCCCGGGCAGCCGGCCAGTTCGGCCAGTTCGGCGCTCGTGCGACCGAGAGGCAGGCCCGAGAGCGTCTCCGCCAGTTCGGGATCGCTGAACAGTTCGAGGCCACCCGACAGGTCGACCCTGCCGTTCAACCGCCACTCGGTGCGGGCGAACGAGCGGTGCCGGGTGAGCGCCACGTCCTCGAACACGCCCGGCCCGGCGATCTCATCGAGGACGTCGGGCAGGCGCTGGGGCGAGTCGAAGGACTTGGTGGCCGTGACGGTGGTGTCGCCCGTGGGCAGCCGGTTCGGACCCTCGACCGTCCACTCCGCATCGGCCAGGTCGTCGATGCGGAGCTGTTCCTCGATCCCGCCGACCATCTCGACGGCCTCGTCGTCGAGGATCAATCCGACGGTGACGGTCCCCGAGCCGTCCTCACCGACCTCGATGGCGACCGAGACGTTGGCCTGACAGCCGGTGGACAGAAGCAGTACCAGGAGCGGGAGGAACGCCCACGGGGCCACGGACGCGAGGCGACGCATGACGGGGACGCTAGGCGATGGGACGACGGCGAGGTTCGCGCTGTATTGCTACTTGGCGCCCTCGACCGCCAGTTCGACGGTCGGTGGCTCGAAGCCCTCGATCGACCGGAACACGACCGTACGGGTGCCCTCGGTCTCGGGATCGTCCTCGACGTCGACGACGACGATCTCGCCAGCGCGGAACTCCTTCTGGAGCAGCCGCTCGGACAACGGATCCTCGACCAGGCGCTGGATAGCCCGACGGAGGGGGCGCGCTCCCATCGACGGGTCGTAGCCCTCCTCGGCCAGGTGCACCTTGACGGCGTCGCTGAGCTCGAGGCCCATGCCCTGGCCGGCCAGCTGGACGGAGATCCTGTGGATCATGAGGTCGACAATCCGGATGATCTCCTCCTGGGTGAGCTCATGGAAGACGATGGTGTCGTCGATCCGGTTCAGAAACTCGGGCCGGAAGTGGGCCTTGAGGGCGTCCTGGACCTTGGCCTTCATGCGCTCGTAGGAGACCGCCTCGTCGGCCTTGACGAAGCCCAGATTGGCCTTGCGCAGGTCGGCGGTGCCGAGGTTGGAGGTCATGATCAGGACCGTGTTGCGGAAGTCCACGGTCCGGCCCTGCGAGTCGGTGAGGCGACCCTCCTCCAGGATCTGGAGGAGCGTGTTGAACACGTCGTGGTGCGCCTTCTCGACCTCGTCGAAGAGGACGACCGAGAACGGGCGGCGGCGCACGGCCTCGGTGAGCTGGCCGCCCTCCTCGTAGCCGACGTAGCCGGGGGGCGAGCCCACCAGGCGGCTGACTGTGTGCTTCTCCATGTACTCGGACATGTCGAGGGCGATCAGCGCCTTCTCGTCGCCGAACAGGAACTCGGCGAGCGTCTTGGCCAACTCGGTCTTGCCAACGCCGGACGGGCCGAGGAACACGAACGAGCCCGAGGGCCGCTTCGGATCCTTGAGGCCGGATCGGGTGCGGCGGATGGCCTGGCTGACCGCCCTGACGGCACCCTCCTGGCCGATGACCCGCTTGTGCAGTTCGTCCTCCATGCGGATCAGCTTCTGGGTCTCCTCCTCGGTGAGCTTGTAGACCGGGATGCCGGTCCACACCGAGAGGACCTCGGCGATGGCCTCCTCATCGACCTCGTCGAACAGGTCGACGCCGGATGAGCGGATCCTTTCATCCGCGGCCTCCTTCTCGGCCAGCAGTTCCTTCTCGGCGTCGCGGAGCCTGCCCGCCTCCTCGAAGTCCTGGGCGTCGACGGCGGCCTTCTTGCGCTGGACGACCTCGGCCAGGTTGGCCTCGACCTCGCGGAGGTCCTCGGGCGTGTGCATGCGCTTGATGCGCAGGCGTGACCCGGCCTCGTCGATGAGGTCGATGGCCTTGTCCGGCAGGTGCCGGTCTGAGATGTAGCGGTCGGCGAGGTTGGCGGCGGCCACCAGCGCCTGGTCGGTGATGGTGACCCGGTGGTGGGTCTCGTAGCGCTCGCGGAGACCCTTGAGGATCTCGACGGTGTGGGCGACCGTGGGCTCGTCGACCGTGATGGGCTGGAAACGGCGCTCGAGGGCGGCGTCCTTCTCGAGGTGCTTGCGGTACTCGTCGAGCGTGGTGGCGCCGATGGTCTGCAGCTCGCCCCGGGCCAGCATCGGCTTCAGGATCGAGGCGGCGTCGATGGCTCCCTCGGCGGCACCCGCACCGACGAGCGTGTGGATCTCGTCGATGAACAGGATGATGTCGCCGCGGGTGCGGATCTCCTTGAGGACCTTCTTGAGGCGTTCCTCGAAGTCGCCCCGGTAGCGGCTGCCGGCCACGAGCGCCCCGAGGTCGAGCGTGTAGATCTGCTTCTCGTGGATCGTCTCGGGAACGTCGTCGTTGGCGATCATCTGGGCCAGTCCCTCGACGATGGCCGTCTTGCCGACGCCCGGCTCACCGACCAGGACCGGGTTGTTCTTGGTGCGGCGGGACAGCACCTGCATGACCCGCTCGGTCTCGCGATGGCGTCCGATGACGGGGTCGAGCTTCTTCTCCCGGGCCAGTTGGGTGAGGTTGCGGCCGAACTGGTCGAGCACCATCGAGCCCGAGGCGGTGTCGCCGCTGCTGCCTGTGGAGGCCCTGGCCTTCTCGCCCGGACCGGACGGGGCGCCGCCCCCGGAGCCCGAGTAGCCCGACAACAACTGGATGACCTGCTGGCGCACGCGCGAGAGGTCGGCGCCCAACTTGACCAGGACCTGGGCGGCCACGCCCTCGCCCTCGCGGATGAGGCCGAGGAGGATGTGCTCGGTGCCGATGTAGTTGTGGCCCAGTTGGAGTGCCTCGCGCAGCGAGAGCTCGAGCACCTTCTTGGCCCGTGGGGTGAAGGGGATGTGGCCGCTGGGCGACTGGCTGCCCTGGCCGATGATCTCCTCGACCTGGCTGCGGACGGCCTCGAGGGAGATCCCGAGCGACTCGAGGGCCTTGGCGGCCACGCCCTCGCCCTCGTGGATGAGGCCGAGGAGGATGTGCTCGGTGCCGATGTAGTTGTGGTTGAGCAGGCGTGCCTCTTCCTGCGCCAACACCACCACCCTTCGGGCCCTGTCGGTGAACCGCTCGAACAAGCAGCCGTCTCCCTGTCGTGTTCCTGATCGATGTGGCGCCCGGCGGGCGCCTCTGTCAGGGAGTGTACCCACCGCCCGTGACGAGCAATCGGCTCCTTCGGCCACGGCCCACTCCGTCGGTTTCACGGCACCGGACCCCCCCGTATCCTCCACGGGTGGCCCTACCCCCCGATTCCTCCTCGCTCCTGGGTCTTCCGGGCATGGCCGACCACCTCTGCCTGGTCGACGAGGAACTCCGTCGGGTCGTGCAGTCCGCCGAACCGTTCCTCACGGAGGTGGCCCGGCACCTGATCGACGCCGGGGGCAAGCGGGTCCGCCCCGCCCTCACCATCACGGCATCGCAGGCGACCGCCACCGAACCCGGCCCGGCCAGCCTCGACGCCATCCGAGGCGGGGTCGCCGTCGAGTTGGTCCACCAGGGCTCGCTCTACCACGACGACGTCATCGACGGAGCCGACACCCGGCGGACCGTCGAGAGCGTCAACTCCCGGTTCGGCAACCTCGAGGCCATCCTCGCCGGCGACTACCTGCTGGCCCGGGCCTCCGAGATCGCCGCCGACCTCGGCACCGAGGTGGCCGCCCTGTTGGCCGGCACCATCGCCCGCCTCTGCGAGGGTCAGGTCCGGGAGTTGGGCAGCGCCTTCGACGTGGACCGCACCGAAGCCGCCTACCTCGAGTCGATCGCCGGCAAGACCGCTGCCCTCCTTGCCACCGCTGCCCGCATCGGCGGCATCGTGGCCGGCCTCTCCCGCAACGAGGTCGAGGCCCTCAGCTCCTTCGGCCACCACTACGGGATGGCCTTCCAGGTCGTCGACGACGTCCTCGACCTCGTCGCCAGCGACGGCCAACTCGGCAAGCCCGCCGGCAACGACCTCTGCGAGGGCGTCTACACCCTCCCGGTCATCCGGGCGTTCGGTGGCTCCTCGGGTGACGAGCTCCGCAGCCTGCTCAGCGGCACGATCGACGCGACGACCCGCGACCGGGCCCTCGAGATCCTGCGGGACGACGAATCACTCGCCACCTCGATGGCCACGGCGATCGAGTTCACCGGCGCTGCCATCGGTGCACTCGCCGAGTTTCCACCCACGCCGGCGGTCTCCACCCTGCGCCAGACCTGCGACCTGTTGTTGTCCCGGGTCGACGTCGTCTCCCACGCCCCGAACCGGCAGTAGGGATCGGGCGCGGGTCTCAGGCGTCGGGCCCGCCCGAGACACCCCGTTCCTGCTCGGGTCGCAGCGTCGGGAACAGGATCACGTCGCGGATCGCCGTGGTACCGGTCAGCAGCATGATCAGCCGGTCGACGCCGATTCCGAGGCCTCCGGTCGGTGGTAGGCCGTACTCGAGCGCCCGCAGGTAGTCCTCGTCGACCGCCATCGCCTCGGAGTCGCCGGTGGCCCTCCCGGCCTCCTGGGCGGCGAAGCGCTCCCGCTGCTCATCGGGGTCGACGAGCTCGGTGAAGGCGTTGCACAGTTCGCTACCCGCCACGATGCCCTCGAAGCGCTCGACCCAGCCCGGCCGGTCGCGGTGGTCCCGCGAGAGGGGCGAGACCTCCTTCGGGTAGTCGGTGACGAACACCGGTCCCCACAGCTCGGGCTCGGTGGTCTTCTCGTAGAGCTCGAGGATCAGCTTGCCGGGCCCGTAGTGGTCCTCGACGGTGATGTCCCGCTCCTCGCACAGCCGCACCAGCTCGGGGCGCGGCGTGTCGAGGTCGACCTCGAGGCCGCCGTGTTCGGCGAGCAACTCGGAGAGCGTCGCCCGCGTCCACGGGACCGACAGGTCGATCTCCCGACCGTCGTAGGTGAGGCTGGTGGTGCCGAGCAGCGACTCGGCCAGGTGGGCGACCAGTTCCTCGACCAGCACCATGATGTCGGTGTAGTCGGCGTACGCCTGGTACAGCTCGAGCATCGTGAACTCGGGGTTGTGGCGGGTCGACACCCCCTCGTTGCGGAACACCCGCGCCACCTCGAACACCCGCTCCATGCCGCCGACCGTGAGGCGCTTCAGGTACAGCTCGGGAGCGATGCGCAGGTACAGGTCGAGGTCGAGTGCGTTGTGGTGGGTGGTGAACGGCATGGCCAGCGCCCCGCCGGGGATGGGGTGGAAGACCGGCGTCTCGACCTCGATGAACCCACGGTCCTCGAGCCAGCGGCGCATCAGCGAGATCGCCCGGCTGCGCAGGAGGAAGGCCTCGCGGGCCTCGTCGGTGACCCAGAGGTCCACGTAGCGCTGCCGGTAGCGGGTGTCGGTGTCGGTGATGCCGTGCCACTTGTCCGGGAACGGGCGGCGGGCCTCGGCGAGGCGCACCCACGAGCCGACCCGGACCGAGAGCTCGCCTCGGCGGGTGGCGATGACCTCGCCGGTCACACCGACCCAGTCGCCCAGGTGCAGGCCGGTGAACCCGTCGAAGTCGGGGGTCGTCTTCTGCGGGGCGAAGAGCTGGATGCGTCCGGTGGCGTCCTGGAGAACGCCGAAGAACAGCTTCCCCTGGTCGCGGCGCAGCATGAGGCGGCCGGCGATCGTGACCTCGACGCCGGTCTCGGCACCGGGCTCGAGGTCGCCGTGGGCGGCGTGCAGCCCGGCGGCGTCGGCCGTCGGCTCGAAGCGGTACGGGATGCCGTTGTCGGTGTCCATCGGCTCAGTGCTCCTGATTCCGGTGGAAGACGATGCGCAGGCCGTGGAGCGTCAGGAAGGGCTCGACGTGCTCGATCGTCGCAGCCGCCGGGGCGATCAGGGGGGCCAGCCCGCCGGTGGCGACGACCGTGCAGCCGCCCAACTCGGACCGGAACCGTTCGACCATGCCGTCGATCTGCGAGGCGAATCCGAACACGGCGCCCGACTGTAGGGACTCGACGGTGTTCTTGCCGATGACGCTGCGGGGTGCCACCAACTCGACGGTCCGTAGGGCCGCCGCCCGCTCGAAGAGGGCGTCCAGGCTGATCTCGACCCCCGGGGCGATGGCTCCCCCGAGGAACTCTCCGTCGGCGGAGATGACGTCGAAGTTGTTGCCCGTGCCGAAGTCGACCACGACGGTCGGGCCGCCGTAGAGGTCGAAGGCGGCAACCGCGTTGGCGATGCGGTCGGCGCCGACCTCCTTGGGGTTGTCGTAGAGGATCGCCATCCCGGTCCGGACGCCGGGCTCGATCACGACCGGGTCGACGTCGATGTTGCGGTCGATCATCTCCCGCAGGCTTGCGAGAACCCGGGGCACGCCGGCGCAGATCGCCACGCCGTCCACGTCGAACGGGTAGCCCGACGACTGCAGCAGGCTCCGGATCACGACGGCGTGCTCGTCGGCGGTTCGTGCCGCGTCGGTGGCGATACGCCAGTGGTCGAACAGGCCGGCGGCGGCGGTCGTCCCCGAGGTGAGTTCGCGGTCGTAGAGCCCGATGACGGTCTGGGTGTTCCCCACGTCGATGGTCAGCAGCAAGGTCGCTCCTCCACAACGGTTTCGGCGCCTGGCGAGATCATCGCACGGACGGGCCCGCAGGTGGGTGTTGTGGTCAACGGCCGAGGTCCAGGCCGATGTCCAGCGCCGGGGCGGCCTGGGTCAGCGAAACGCTGGAAACGCAGTCCACACCGGTCGCTGCGTAGTCGGCCACCGTCCCGAGCGTGATCCCTGCCGAGGCCTCGAGCAGGGGCACGCTCCCGCCGTCCTCGCCGAAGGAGCGGGCGATGCCGACGGCCTCCCGCACGAGGTGCGGGACCATGTTGTCGAGCAGCAGTGCGTCGGCTTCCGCCGAAAGTGCCTCGCGGACCTGGTCGAGGGTGTCGCACTCGACGTGGACGATCCGATCCGGCCGGAGGCCGCGGGACCGGGCGACGGCCGACGTGATGTCGGTGCCGAACAGGTGGTTGTCCTTGAGCATCACGCTGTCGCTCAGGTTCGCGGGGTGGTTGTGGCCTCCGCCGGCCCGGACGGCGGCCGAGAGGCCGGCGACTCCGCTGCCGACCACCACCAGGTCGAGGTGCTGCGCTTCCGGACTCACGGAGCCGTCGCCCCCACGTTGTCGATGAGGCGGGCCCGACCGAGGCGGCCGGCGACCAGGAGCCGGACCTCGCTCCCGGTGGCGATCCGCTCCGGCACGGCGAAGGTGTCGGGTTCGACGAGCGCGGCGTAGTCGACGGCGAGGTCCGGCGCATCGGCCAGCACGGCCTCCATCGCCCCCACCACGGCCACCGGGTCGCCACCACCGCACTCGACTGCAGCGACTCCCGCCCGGAGCGCCCGGTACAGCACAGGTGCCTGGCGCCGTTCGTCCGGTTCGAGGTAGACGTTTCGGCTCGAGAGTGCAAGGCCGTCGGACTCGCGCACGATCGGACAGCCCACCACCTCGACGGGCAGGTCCAGGTCGGCGACCATCCGGCGCACCACCGCCAACTGCTGGAAGTCCTTTTCGCCGAGGTAGGCCCGGCAGCGGCCCAAGATCCGGAACAGCCGGGCGACAACGGTGGCCACGCCGGCGAAGTGGGTGGGTCGGTTCGCCCCCTCCAGGGGCCCACCGACGGCACCGACGGCGACCGGCTCGTCGGCGCCCTCCGGGTAGACCTCCCGGGCCGTCGGATGGAACACCAGGTCGGCGCCGTGCTCTCCGCAACAGGCGAGGTCGGCCTCGAGGTCCCTCGGGTAGTCGGCCAGGTCCTCGTCGGAGGCGAACTGGAGGGGGTTGACGAAGATCGAAACCACGGTGAGGTCGTCCGCAGCGACGGCGGCGTCGATCAGCGAGGCGTGCCCCTGGTGGAGGTACCCCATGGTCGGCACGAAGCCCACCGATGCCCCCGCCGCCCGGGTGGCATCGAGGCGTTCCTGCAGGTCGGCGACGGAGCCGACGACCTCCGGTCGACTCATGGCCGACGTCGCCCCGCCAGCCTCCTGGCCAGGTCGGCCAGGGCCTTGTACGCGGCATGCTCGTCGGCGGACAGGGCGGCGAGGTGGCGGTCGATGGTGGCCTCGTCACCCCGGGCCGCCGGTCCGGTCAGCGCGTCGGCGGGGCCCAGTGCGCGCACGTTGGCGAGGCTCCCCTCGGCGAGGTCGAGGAAGGCGTCGAGCGGGATGCCGAGCGGTCCGGCGATGCGTTCGACCTGTCCCAGCAGCGCCACGAGGTGGTTCGACGCCAGCACGGCAGCGGCGTGGTAGGTCGACCGGTCGGCGTCGTCGACGGTGACGGTCCGTCCCCCCAGCGCCTCGACCACCTCGTTGACGAGCGGATCGCCCGCCACGGCGAACCAGGCGCCGCCGCACAACAGATCGGCGCCCCGGTCGGCGTCGGCCAACGACACCAGCGGATGGCAGGCGGCCCTTCGCAGGTGGGGCGCCAGGGCCTCGAGTCCCAGGGCTCCGGAGAGGTGCGCCACGACCGTGTCCGGGTCGGGACCCACTGAGGCGGCAACGTCGGCGACCACCCGGTCGGGGGTGGCGACCACCAACAGGTCGACGCCTTCGGCTGCCGAGGAGGGGTCGTCGTCGCGGCCGAGGAGTGGCTCGACGGACCAGCCGCAGCGGCCCAGTGCCGCTGCCAGAGAGCTGCCGGCCCGTCCGGGCCCGATGATCCGTACCCGTCGCATGGCGATCGCCGTCAGGATACCGGCGGGCCGAGCGGGCCGATCCTGACCACGCCTTCCGACCCACTCCCCGCCGGGATCTCCGCGACCAGGTCGGGGGCCAGGTCCCGCAACGGCACGAGGACGAAGGCCCGCTCGGACATCCGGGGATGGGGCACGACGAGGTCGGGCTCGTCGACCGTCGACCCGTCGATCCAGAGCACGTCCACGTCGAGGGTGCGCGGCCCCCACCGCTCCTCCCGGACCCTTCCGGCAGCGGATTCGCAGGCCTGCGCCGCGTGGAGCAGTTGGCGGGCACCTGCCGAGGTGTGGAGCTCGACGACGCAGTTCAGGTACGAACCCTGTTCGGGGCCCCCGACCGGTGTCGTCTCGTAGACGGGCGAGACGGCCACCACGTCCGGTAGGGACGCCACAGCAGCCCGCAGATGCCCGAGGCGATCTCCCAGGTTCGATCCCAGGCCGAGGAAGGCCCGACGATGGGCCCGCTTCATGCCCGCCGGTGGATCCGGACGCCGCTGGTGCCGAGCGCCTCGGCGACCGGCGGTCGCAGCTTGCGAACCACGACTGTCACGGCCTCGACCCGGTCCACGGCCAGGACCGCCTCGGCCACCCGGCCGGCGAACCGCTCGAGGAGCGAGAAGCGCTCGGCGGCGGCGATCCCGGCGACGAGCCCGCAGAGCGCCCCGTAGTCGACCGTGTCCGCCAACTCGTCGCTGACGGCTGCCACCGCCAGGTCGACGTGGATGTCGAGGTCGAAGGCGAACGGTTGGCGACGGGTGGTCTCCTCGGGCAGTACGCCGCAGAAGGCGGAGACCCGCAGGTCCCGAAGTTCGATGACGTCGTCCGACACGCCCGTCACGCTTCGTCGCCGTCGTCCGGGACGCCCCTGGCCTGCACCGCCTGCTCGATGATCTGGCGCCCCGGGCTGTCGAGCCGACGTTCGAGAAGGCGTTCGGTGACCGAGATGACCTGCGGGCCGTGTGGGATCAGGCCGCTCCACAACAGGTAGGCGCCCATCAACCCGCAGACAACGTCGTTCAACTCGTCCCGGTGCACGATCACCCGTTGGCCGTCGGCGGTGAACTCGACCAGTTGGTCGAGCACCTCGGCGAGGCGTTCGGGGCCCTCCTCGGGACCGCCATAGGGCACCTGGGCCCACTTGACGGTGAGGTCCTCGTAGTTGTGCAGGTTGTGCTCGCTCCCCAGGAGCGACACCACGAGATCGAAGTCGTTCTCGCGCAGCCAGATGATCTCCTCATTGCGGCGCACCTTGCGGTGGCTGGAGCCGCAGCCGCCGGGACGCTCGCAGACCGCGAGGCGGTCCGTGATGATCCACTTGAACCCGCGGGGCACGATGCCCCGAGCCCACTTGCCTCTCATCGGACCTCACGCTCGTTGAAGGGCCGGTCACCCGGCCGTGTGCCCTGCATGATGCCGGGCGGGACCCTCATCCGACCACCTGTGCGACCTGAACGGTGGAACGAACGTCGTGGGCCCGCACGATCCGGACGCCGCTGCGGAATGCCCACGTGGCGACGGCAACCGACCCCTCCCGTCGGTCGTCGGGGGGCGTCAGGACGTCTACACCGTCGCTGGCCGCCGTCAGCTCGCCCAGGAACCGCTTGCGACTGGCCCCCACGATGACCGGCCACCCGGTGTCCACGAACACGTCCAGGCCGGCCAGCAGTTTGAGGTTGTGGCGGGTGGTCTTGCCGAAGCCGATCCCCGGGTCGATCCATACCTCGGCGACACCCGCCTCGGCAGCCCGCTCGGCCCGCTCCACGAGGAAGTCGCGGACCTCGGCCACCACGTTGCCGTAGACGAGTCTGTCCTGCATCGTCCGCGGGTCGCCGCGCATGTGCATGGCGACCCAGCCGACACCCAGGTCCGCTGCCACATCGCCGAGGCTCGCACTGACGTCGTTGACGATCGTGGCGCCGGCCGCGACGGCGGCCCGGGCGACCTCGGCGTGGCGCGTGTCGATCGAGACGCGCACGTTGCCCGCCAACTCGGCGACGACGGGCACGATCCGCCTGGCCTCCTCGTCGGGACCGACCGGATCGGCCCCGGGACGGGTCGACTCGCCGCCCACGTCGACGATGGCGGCACCCTCGTCGATCAGGCGGTGGCCATGCTCGATGGCCGCCTCGTGGTCGAGGAAGCGGCCGCCGTCGGAGAAGGAGTCGGGCGTGACGTTGAGGACGCCCATGACGGCACCCGGTCCGTCCACTGGGGCACCATCGGGGGGACGTGCCATGTCGGCCCGATTCGGACTCAGTGCCGACCCCGCTCGATGAAGCGCATGGCCTCGAGGCGGGTGGAGACCTCGTCTCGGAACACGCCGTGCACCGCCGAGGTGATGGTGACCGCACCGGGCTTCGCCACGCCCCGCATCGACATGCAGAGGTGTTCGGCCTCGATGACGACAAGCGTCCCCTGCGGGTCGAGGGTGCGCTGGATGGAGCTGGCGACCTGTGCGGTGAGGCGTTCCTGGACCTGGGGGCGCTTGGAGTAGCCGTCGACGAGGCGGACGAGCTTCGAGAGTCCGGTGATCTTGCCCCCCTTCTGCGGGATGTAGGCCACGTGCGCCCGTCCGATGAACGGCAGCAGGTGGTGTTCGCAGAGGGAGTAGAGCGGGATGTCGCGGACCATCACCATCTCGTCGTGGTCGACGTCGAACGTACTGATGAGGTGGTCGGCCGGTTCCTCCTGGATGCCGCTGCACACCTCGGCGTACATGCGTGCCACCCGTGCGGGGGTCTCCCGGAGGCCGTCGCGATCGACGTCCTCTCCGATGGCCTCGAGGATCTCGCGGACGGCTGCCTCGATGCGTCCGAGGTCGACGTCGAAGTCGTCGCTCACCTGTCGGAACCCTCCTGTACATCCTGGTCGAGCACCCGGATCTCGGTCAGGTTCCGGTAGCGCTCTGCCACGTCGAGTCCGTAGCCCACGAGGAAGTCGTCAGGCACCCGGAAGCCCACGTACCGCAACAAGGACTTGTCGTAGTCGTCGCTGTCGCGGACCAGCAGGGCGCAGACCTCGAGGCTGGCGGGGTTCCGGGACATCAGGTTCTTCCGCAGGTAGTTGAGGGTGAGCCCGCTGTCGACGATGTCCTCGACGAGGATGACGTCGCGGTCGGCCAGGTCGAGGTCGAGGTCCTTCGCGATGCGGACCACGCCCGACGACCGGGTCGAGTGACCGTAGGAGGACACCGCCATGAAGTCGAATTCGACGGGTAGGTCCACGGCACGGGCCAGGTCGCTCATGAACATGAAGGCGCCCTTGAGCACCCCGATCAGCAACGGTGCACGCCCGGCATAGTCGGCGGTGATCGAGGCGCCGAGTTCGCGTACCCGTGTCGCCAGTTCCTCCTCGGAGATGAGGACGCGACCGGGGGCGAGGGAATCCAAGGAGGCGCTACCCATGGAGCGCGACCCTAGCGGCCGCCATCGATGCGCCCGCCCTCCGGAAGCGGCCGCAGCCGACCCCGTGAGCGCTCAATGCGCAGCCCGCCGGCCACCTCGGTCGCACGGACCAGGCCGCCCGCCACGTCGAGCACCCGGTCGACGGCGGCGGCATCGGGTGGCCGTCCGCCGAGCAGGCCGGTGAGCCAGCCGCGCAGCGCCAGGCGGGCCAGTTCGGGCGACAGCCCGGCCAGCGTCCGGGCATCGGTCGGGTTGATGTCCGCGATGAGTGCGTCGAGCAGCACCACGGCCTCTCCGGCCAGTTTGGCGTGTCGGGCCAGCAGTGGCACCGGGTCGCGGTCGGAGACCTCGGCGAGGAGGGGCAGCACCTCGTTGCGGATGCGGTTGCGGACGAACCGGGGGTCGTCGTTCATCGGGTCGTCGAGCGGTTCGATCCCGCGGGCGGCACAGAAGGCCCGGGTCTCGCCGCGCCGCAACCCCAGCAGCGGCCGTCGGCCCGGGTCGCCGATGCCGGCAGAACCGTGGACGCCCGATCCGCGCAGGAGGTTGAGTAGGACCGTCTCGGCCTGGTCGTCGGCCGTGTGCCCGGTGAGCACGCCGTCGGGCAGGGCGTCGAGGCGGGCCTCCCGTGCCCGGGCCTCGAGGTTCGGACCGTCGCCGACCATGGCGGTGACCGATACGGCGGCTGCGCCCAGTGAGGCGGCGACCGCCGCCACCCGGTCGCCCTCTGCGTCCGAGCCGGGCCTGAGCCCGTGGTCGACGTGCCAGGCGGTGACGGTCAGGCCCGCCTCGACGGCCAGCACGAGGAGCGCCAACGAGTCGGGGCCACCCGACACCGCACAGTCGACGGCGGTCCCCGGCGACGGGAACGCACAGCGGGCGAGAAGGTCGGCCGCTTCCATCAGGGCGTAGGGGTGGCCACGCACGCGACATCCATCAGGGGACCAGTACGGCCATGCGCTCGATCCAGCGGGCCGGTTCGCCGATCTCGGCCCGGTCGGGCAGGTTGTCCGGTCCCTCCCAGGCCCGGTCCAGCAGGGCAGGGCCACCTGCTGCCTCGACGGCGGCGATGAAGGCCTCGCCCTGTGCGTACTGCGCCAGCTTCGCCTCGAGTCCAATCAGCTTCTGGACCAGTCGGACGATCCCGGTGGCCGAGCGGCGGCGATCGCGCATCACCCGGGCGAAGCGGTCGGCCCCCTGCACGTGTCCTGCTCCCGCCCGGTCCATCGTGACGTCGCCGTGGCCCTCCAGGAGGCTCATCAGCCCGGTGATCCGGTCGAGGGCCTGCTGTTGTTCCGGTCCGACGACCGCCTCGATCAGTCCGACACCCTCCGTTCGTCTGATTCCGCCGCGCTTCGAGGCCAGGCCGCGGAGACGGTCGACCAACGGTTCGTCCTCGGGGTCGTCGATGTCGAGGAGCGATTCGACGAGCCCCAGGTAGTGCCCGCGCATCCAGGGCACACCCGTGAACTGGGCCCGGTGCGTAACTTCGTGGAGGGCCAGCCAGAGCCGGAAGTCGCCGGGCGGGAACGCGTAGCGGCGTTCGATCGCCACCACGTTGGGGCCCACGTAGTAGACGAGGTCCTGGTCCTCGGCGGACTCGTCCTCGAGGACGAGCAGGTCGTACTGGCCGAGCACCCGGGTCGACATCCAGCCGAGCACGGCGCCCAGTTCGGCTCCGCTGATCCGCGTGGTGAGTGGGGTCAACGAACCAGCCGGCCGTTCCGCCATCCGATCCAGCATCGGACGGAGCAGCCGTTGGAGCGACGCCAGGTTCGCCCGGATCCAGTCGCTCCGGTCGACCACCCGGGCGCGGGCCGAACCGTGGAGCGGGATGAGGCCGGTGGTCTCGGCGACGAGCCGCTCGGCGAGGGCGGTGTGGCGGTCGAAGTCGTCGGCGAGGCCCGGAAGCTCGTGGGCACGGGCGAAGGGCGCCCGGTCGGCGATCCGGATCGCGACCCTCTCCGCCAGCTCCCAGTCGATGGGCGGGTTGGGGCGGGACGCCATGTGGCGTTGCTCCCGGTCGGCGGGGCTAGCGCCGGGGGTACCGGGTGGAGGAGACCTTCTGGAAGTAGCCGACCAGGGTGGCGATGCAGAGTGCGACGCCACCGGCCACGAGGGGAACGGCCAACCAGTAGTGCCAGATCACGCCGGCGAGAACGTTCATGGCGGGCATCCTATGGGTTCGGTCGGAACGTGCCCCACATGCAGGGGGCGACGCCCCGACGGATGTCGAGAGCGAGCCCGCGCGGGGAATCGAACCCCGGACCTGCTCATTACGAGTGAGCCGCTCTTCCGACTGAGCTACACGGGCGCAGCCTGCAAGCGTAGCGAGGCGCCCATGGCCTCCGGTCGGGGGTATCGGCCCCGCTCAGGCCCGCTCGAGGGGGGCCCAGGCCAGGAGCAGGCGCTTCTCCCCGACCGATGGGAAGCGCACGATGGCCTCGCTGCGATCGCCCTCACCGGACACCGACTCCACGACGCCCTCGCCCCAGGCACCGTGGACGACGCATTCACCGACGCAGAGGCCGAGTTCGTGGGCACCGCTTTGCGAAGGGCCTGGCGGTGAGCCGGAGCCGATGACGGATCCCGCCGGCTCGTAGTCGCCGGAGGACACGACCACCTGGGAGCCGGTGTCGGCGTCCGACCACTGGTCGGTTCGTCCGCGGCGACGCTCCGAAGGGCTGCCCCAGCCGCTGTCGCGGGGGCGACGGACCTTGCGGCTGTCCTCGGACTCGACCATGAGCCCGTCGGGGATCTCGTCGAGGAAGCGGCTGGGCGGGTTGTACTGGGTGGAACCGTGGAGCATCCGGGACCAGGCGTGGCTGACGTGGAGCCGTTCGCGTGCCCGGGTGATGCCCACGTAGGCGAGGCGCCGCTCCTCCTCCAACTGCTCGGGGTCGCTGAGCGCCCGCAGGTGGGGGAACACGCCCTCCTCGACGCCGCTGAGGAACACCACCTGGAACTCGAGGCCCTTGGCGGCGTGCAGGGTCATGAGGAGCACCTCGCCCTCGTCCTCTACGGCGCCGTCCCCAACGCCTTCGACGGCGTCGGGCAACTGGTCGGTGTCGGCCACCAGGCCCACCTGTTCGAGGTACTCGTCGACCGTGTCGAACTCGGAGGCGGCCCCGACCAGCTCGGCCAGGTTCTCGAGCCGGCCCTCGGCCTCGATGGTGCGTTCGGCCCGCAGCTCGTCGAGGTAGCCGCAGGCATCGAGTGCGACCTCGAGCACGGTGGCCGGTCCGTCGTCGATCCGGCCGACGAGGGTTTCGAGCAGGTCGAGGAACGAACGGATGCCGCCGACGGCCCGGACCGACACGCCGGCCTCCTCGGCGTTGCGCAGTGCCTCGACGAAGCCGATGCTGCCGTGGCCCGCCCAGGCGTCGACCCTGGCGACCGAGGTGTCGCCGACGCCGCGCCTGGGCACGTTCAGGATCCGCCGGGCGGCCACCTCGTCGGCAGGGTTGGCGGCGAGGCGCAGGTAGGCCAACGCGTCGCGGACCTCGCGGCGGTCGTAGAAGCGGGTGCCGCCGATCACCTTGTAGGGCACCCCGAACCGGATGAGCTGTTCCTCGATGGCCCGGCTCTGGGCGTTGGTGCGGTAGAAGACCGCCATCTCGGACCACCGGTAGCGGCCACCATCGTGGAAGCCGGCGAGGCGGCGGGTGATCCAACGGGCCTCGTCGTCCTCGTCGTCGGCCCGGTAGCGGACGATGCGCTCTCCACGGCCGGCGTCGGTCCAGAGCTCCTTGGGCGTCCGGCCCTCGTTCCTCGTGATGACTGCGTTGGCGGCGTCGAGGATGGTCTGCGTTGAGCGGTAGTTCTGGTCGAGGACGACGACGGTGGCATCGGGAAACGCCTGCTCGAATTCGAGGATGTTGCGGATGTCGGCACCGCGGAACTGATAGATCGACTGGTCGCTGTCGCCGACCACGCAGACGTTGCGGTGCTCCTCGCCGAGCAGCAGCACGAGCTCGTTCTGGACCGAGTTGGTGTCCTGGTACTCGTCGACGAGCACGTGCTCGAAGCGGCGCCGATGGTCGGCGAGCACCTCCGGGTGTCCGCGCAGCAGGGACACGGCATTGCCGAGCAGGTCGTCGAAGTCCATGGCTCCTGCCCGCTGCAGGCGCTCCTGGTACAGCATGAACACCTCGGCCAGTCGTGCCTCGTGCGGTCCGGTAGCCCGGTCCGCGTACTGCGAGGCGGTGTACCCCTCGTTCTTGGCCGACGAGATCGCCGCCTGGATGCCGCGGGCCGGGAACCGCTTGACGTCGAGCCCGAGGTCGCGCAGCACATGGCCGACAAGGCGCACGCTGTCGCCCTGGTCGTAGATGCTGAACCGGGACGGGTAGCCGATGCGCTCGGCGTCGCGGCGCAGGATCCGGACGCAGGCCGAGTGGAAGGTCGACACCCACATGCGGTGGGCGACGTCGCCCACCAACTCGGCGACCCGCTCCTTCATCTCGCCGGCGGCCTTGTTGGTGAAGGTGATGGCGAGGATGCCGAACGGCGACACCCCCCGCTCGGCGATCAGGTGGGCGACGCGCCGGGTGAGCACCCGGGTCTTGCCGGAACCGGCGCCTGCGACGATCAGGAGCGGCCCCGAGGGGTGCGTGACGGCGTCGAGTTGTGCGGGGTTCAGTCCTTCCCCGATTCGGGAAGGGTCGATCTGTTGCACCATCGGCGGGCACCCTACAGGCGGCCTGTGACCGGGATCGGAGGCTTGGCTAGGGTTCGCAGCCATGCCCCGTGCCTTCCGCTTCTCCGTCTCGGCCGCCGCTCCCCGGCCCGCGGCCGAATGGCGCGAACTGGGCCGCCGCGCCGAGGACCTCGGATTCTCGACCCTGTCGATGCCCGACCACCTCGACGCCGAGATGGCGCCGCTGATCGCGTTGGCGGTCACGGCCGAGGCCACCCGCAACCTGCGCCTCGCCACCCTCGTGCTCGGCAACGACTACCGCAACCCGGCCTTCCTCCACAAGCAGGCGGCGACCCTCGACCTGCTCTCCGACGGTCGCCTCGAGTTGGGCATCGGCGCCGGCTGGCAGTCGTCCGACTACGAGCGGGCCGGCATCGGGATGGACCGGCCGGGCCTGCGCATCGAGCGCCTGGCCGAGGCCATCACCGTGCTCAAGGGCCTGTTCGCCGAGGGTCCGTTCGACTTCGCCGGGGAGCACTACACGATCAGCAGCCTCGACGGACAGCCTGAGTGCGTCCAGAAGCCGCACCCCCCGTTCATCATCGCCGGTGGCGGCCGTCGGGTGCTGTCCCTCGCCGCCCGCGAGGCCGACATCGTCGGCCTCAACGCCAACATGTATGCCGGGGTGATCGACCAGCGGGCCGGGCCCAGCGCCACCCCCGCGGCGACCGACGAGAAGTTGGGCTGGATCCGCGAGGCGGCCGGCGGCCGCTTCGTCGACCTCGAACTCCAGACCCGGGTGCACATCGCCACGATCACCGACGACCCGGGGTCGTTCGCCGAACTCATGGCGCCGGCGCTCGGCATCTCGCCCGACGACGCCCTGGCGTCCCCGCACGTCCTGGCGGGCTCGGTCGGGCAGTGTGTCGAGACCCTGTTGATGTGGAGGGAGCGGTGGGGGCTCTCCTACATCGGCATCAGCGAGGACGCCATGGTCGAGTTCGCCCCGGTCGTCGAGGCCCTGAACGGCGTCTGAACCGCTCCTACCAGAGCTGGTCCGCGTAGGTGTCGGTCCCGACGACCGTCCGGAGGAACGGTGCTGCCGACGTGACCCGGCCGAGGCCGGACGCCTCCACGCGACCGGCGTAGTCGACGAATCGGTTCCAACAGGCCCGCGGGTCGTCCTCGAGGAAGAAGACCTGCAGGATCGACCGGTCGTTGAGCGGCGGTGAGCCGAGGTCCATCGGGGCGTTGTTGGTCATGTCGTCGCGGGGCACGGCCGTCCAGGCCGAACACGAGGCGACCGACCCCCCCTCGAACACCGGGGGAAGGCCCTCGGAGGCCAGCCAGGCGTCGAGGTCGGCCTGCTCGACGCCGTCCGCCCGCTCGACCGCGATCGATGCGATCCCGGCGTAGTGGTGGTCGAGCGCCACCTCGACGGGGACGGGATCGTCGTCGCGGTAGTGGTCTGCGTGGTGCAGGTAGAGGACGGTATGGGCGTGGGTGCGCTCGTTGAATCCCCGGCCGGCCGTGTAGAGCTTGACCACCTGGTCGGCGCCCCACGCGAAGTGGTCACCGTGGTGACCGGCCTCGACCCAGTAGATCGCCACATAGGAACCGCGGTCGACGGGGTCGTTGACGGAGTTGCCCTCGACCGGGAACCGCAGATCCTTCAACTCGCGGGTGGCGACCCAGCGGCTTCCGGCGAAGCACCAGGGGCCGGTCATGCAGCCGCCGTAGAAGTGGTCCCGCTCGTACCAGCGGTTGTAGGCGACCTCGTGTCCCTCGTGGGGGTCGACGAGCGTGTACAGCATGCTGCCGACCTTGATCGGATAATCGGGCGGGGCCATGGGCGCTCCTCCTGGACGACGCGTTGGCACCAGACTGCGCCCCGGCGCGACGGTGGCGCAAACCGCCTCAGCGGCGGTCGATCAGGATGGTGGCCGTTCCCCGGCCGATCCGACCCTCGAGGTCGTAGAGGACCGCCTCGGACAGGCCGATTCCGTCGCCGACGTTCTTGTGGAGGCCCCGCAGGCCGATCCACTCCCCGACCGGGTCCCGGAAGGTGTGGAGGTCGAGGTCGACGTTGACCGTCAGCCACTCACCGGGGTCGAGGTGGCTGGCGACCATGCTGAGCATGTCGGCCACGGCGGCCATCCGCACGTAGGGCGAAGTCGGGACACCGGCCACGAACTGCCGGTACATCCGCAGCCAGAGCAGGCCGGGGGCACCGGTGCGGAACTCACCCCCGGGACGGCGCAGTTCGACGCCGTGGAGGAACCCCGGAACGCCGGCCCCCGGCATGGTGAGGGTCGCCGACTCGTCGGGCAGCGGCGGCGGCTCGTCCTCGTCGTGGCGCATGAGGTCTTCGTCGAAGGGTGTCGCCCTGTCGCTGACGCGGAGCCGGACCGTCATCGACCGGGCCACCTCCCGATCCCCGTCGAACAGCGAGGCCCGCACGACCTGGAGTCGCCGCCCATCGCGCACCACCTCGGTCTCGCCCCGCAGGGGTCGCATCGGCGCGCCCCGCATGAGCTCGACCGTGTGTCGGCAGATCCGCATCGGCACCGCCGTGGGGACCACCTCGACCAGGTGGGCAAGGATCCCGGCGACCGACCCGCCGTGCTGTTCGGCGGGGTTCCACGGCCCGCCGGCCAGCGGCCTGGGCACCACCAGATCGCCATCGACGTGGAAGAAGGAGTCCTCGGATCGGGTGTTCTCCATCCGGGACTTGTTAGGCGCTACGACCGAGCAGCGCCAATAGGCGCACGCCCGCCGGGGAATCGTCGGGGGGCAGGACCGGCTCGGCGAAGGACGTCCCGCTGGCGCCGGTCCCGGTGAGGACGTCGACCAGGGGCAGCCAGAAGTCGAGACATCGGGCGGCGAGGCCCTCGGGTAGCTCGATGTCGGCGCCGCACGCCCGGGCCAGGTCCCAGGCGTGCACCAGGTTGTCGGTGATGCGGAAGCCGACGATCACCGAACCCGTGAAGTCGCCGTCGGGGTGGGCGTACACGGCGTCGAGCACGCCGTCTGCAGCGGCCGCATCGAGGGCGCCGATGGCCGTCCCCCGCCACGTCGCCATCGGGCTGGGGCCGAGAACCGAGGTGTCGACCTCGGCGACGGGCGCTCCCCCCTCGCCGCGGAACTGGGCGGAGGCCAGGGACTCGCCGACGATCAGGTGGGAGACCAGCGAACGAACGTCCCAGTCGTCGCAGGGCGTGGGGCTGGCCCAGTCGTCGTCACCGACCAGCGACAGGTGCTCGCCGAACAGGGCGGCCGCCTGCCGGTAGTCGTCCAGCAGGTCGAAGGCGCCTACTCCCATTCGATGGTGCCGGGCGGCTTGGACGTGATGTCGTAGACGACGCGGTTGACCCCGTCGACCTCGTTGATGATCCGGCTGGAGAGCGTCTCGAACAGGTCGTGCGGGAGCCGGGCCCAGTCGGCGGTCATGGCGTCCTCGCTCGTGACGGCCCGGATGATGATGGGCCAGCCGTAGGTGCGCTCGTCGCCCATGACGCCGACCGACCGGATGTCGGCCAGCACGGCGAACGACTGCCAGATCTCGCGTTCGAGGCCGGCGTTGGCAATCTCCTCGCGGACGATCAGGTCGGCCGCCTGGAGGGTGGCGACCTTGTCGGGCGTGACCTCGCCGATGATGCGCACGCCGAGGCCGGGGCCGGGGAACGGCTGGCGCCAGACGATCTCGTCGGGGAGTCCCAGTTCGGAGCCGACGGCCCGCACCTCGTCCTTGAACAGGTTGCGCAGCGGTTCGACCAGTTCGAAGTCGAGGTCCTCGGGCAGGCCGCCCACATTGTGGTGGCTCTTGATCTTGGCGGCGTCCCTGGTGCCCGACTCGATGACGTCGGGATAGAGGGTGCCCTGGACGAGGAACCGGGCGTCTTCGATGCCGCCCGAGGCGTCCTCGAAGACCCGGATGAACAGTTCGCCGATGGCCTTGCGCTTCTCCTCGGGGTCGGTGACCCCGGCCAGGCGCTCGAAGAAGCGGTCGGCGGCCCGAACGTGGATGAGCTCGATGCCCTGGTGCCGCCGGAAGGCCTCGACGACCTGCTCGCCCTCACCGGCCCGCATGAGGCCAGTGTCGACGAACACGCAGGTGAGCTGCGGGCCGATGGCCTCGTGGACGAGGGCGGCGGCCACGGCGGAGTCGACGCCGCCGGAGAGCCCGCAGATGGCCCGGCCGGTGCCGACCTGGGCGCGGATGGCCGCGACGGATGACTCGATGATGGACGCCATGGTCCAGTCGCCGGCGGCACCGCACACGTCGGTGAGGAAGCGCCGCAGGACGTTCTGGCCACACGGGGTGTGGTGCACTTCGGGATGGAACTGCACGCCGTAGAGGCCCCGGTCGGGTGCCTCGAAGGCCGCCACGGGGGCGTCGGGCGACGAGGCGGTGGTGCGGGCGCCGTCGGGTCCGTCGGTGATGGCGTCGAAGTGGCTCATCCAGACCGACTGGGCTCCCGCTCCGACGTCGGTCAGCAGGGTGCCGGGGTCGGACACGGTGAGCTCGGTGCGGCCGTACTCGCCCCGCTCGTTGCGGTCCACGTTGCCGCCGCACTGGTGGGCGACGAGCTGGGCGCCGTAGCAGATGCCGAGGATCGGCACGCCGAGCCCGTAGACGCCCGGGTCGATGCGTGGGGCGCCGTCGACGTGGACCGATGACGGTCCCCCGGAGAAGATGATCCCGGTGGGCTGCCGTTCGGCGTACTCGGCGGCGGTCAGGTCGTGCGGGACGATCTCGCTGTAGACGTCGGCTTCGCGGACCCGTCGTGCGATCAGCTGTGCGTACTGCGCCCCGAAGTCGACGACGAGGACGCGGTCACCGGCAACGGCGGCGCCACTGGGGGCGGTGGGCATGTGCTGGGCGGATCCCGGGCGCTAGTGGCCCATGCCCACGCCCTGGGCCTTCTGCAACGACTTGCCCTCGGTCTGGAGGGCGGGGGCCACCATGACCTCGGCCTTCTGGAACTCCTTGATGTCGAGGTAGCCGCAGGTGGCCATCGACGTGCGGAGCGCCCCGAACAGGTTGAGGCGACCGTCGTTCTCGTGGGCCGGGCCGAGGAGGATCTCCTCGAGCGTGCCCCGCACGCCGGTCTGGATCCGGGCGCCACGCGGCAGCGTCGGGTGGAAGGTCGCCATGCCCCAGTGGTAGCCCTGTCCGGGCGCCTCGACGGCCGCCGCCAGCGGAGAGCCGATCATGACGGCGTCGGCCCCGCAGACGATGGCCTTGGAGATGTCGCCACCGGTGGCCATGCCCCCGTCGGCGATGACCTGGCAGTAGACGCCGGTCTCGTCGAGGTGGCGCATGCGGGCCGCCCGGACGTCGGCGATGGCGGTGGCCTGCGGAACGCCGATGCCCAGCACGCCGCGGGTGGTGCAGGCGTGGCCGGGGCCGACGCCCACGAGGATGCCGGCGGCGCCGGTGCGCATGAGGTGCAGGGCGGCCTTGTAGGTGGAGCAGCCGCCGACGACCACGGGGATGTCGAGGCTGCGGATGAAGGTCTTGAGGTTGAGCGGCTCGACGTTGGTCGAGACGTGCTCGGCGGAGACGACGGTGCCCTGGATGACGAGGATGTCGAGTTCGCCCTCGAGGATGTGCGGCAGCAACTTCTCGGTGCGCTGCGGCGTGACCGAGGCGCAGGACACGACGCCGGCCTCGTTGATCTCGCGGATGCGCCGGGTGACGAGTTCGGGGCGGACGGGCTCCTGGTAGAGCTCCTGCATCCGCTGGGTGGCCTTCTCGGCGGGCTGGGAGGCGATCTCGGCGAGCACGCCGTCGGCGTCCTCGAAGCGGGTCCAGAGGCCCTCGAGGTTGAGCACCCCAACTCCACCCAAGCGACCGATCTGGACGGCGGTGGCGGGGCTCACGACGCCGTCCATGGCCGACGCCATGAGCGGCAGGTCGAAGCGGTAGGCGTCGATCTGCCAGGTGATGTCGACGTCCTCGGGGTCCCTGGTGCGACGACTCGGGAGGATGGCGATGTCGTCGAATCCGTACGCCCGGCGACCGCTCTTGCCCAGTCCGATCTCGATCTCCGGCATGCTCTCGGCCCCTTCTCGCTCCCGTGGGAAACGTTGAGTCTAGCGGTGTGGGCGCAGGCCCGGGGAGGGTCGTGGCGGTCTCGGAAGGACCGGGTCAGGCCAGCAGGCCGAGCACGTCGCCCAGGCGTTCGACATGTTCTGCGGTGGTCCAGGTGCCGCCGACGGCCACCCGCAGGACATACCGTCCGTCCAGCCTCGTGTGGGTGAGGAAGGCCTCGGCGGAGGCATTCACGGCGGCGTGGAGCGCCTCGGTGGCCCCGTCGCCGTCGATGTGGCGCAGGCAGACGAGGGAGAGCGAACGCGGGGAGGCCAGTTCGAGGCGGGGGTGGGCGTCGATGCGGTCGGCGAGGGCCGAGGCGGCCGCGACGTGGTGGCGGATATGCGCCCGGAGCCCCTCGGCGCCGTAGCTGCGCAGCACGAACCAGAGCTTGAGCGAACGGAACCGCCGGCCCAGTGGCACCTGCCAGTCGCGGTAGTCGATGACCTCGCCGGCGTCGCTGGCGGCGTTGCGGAGGTACTCGGGGAGGATCGAGAGCGAGTCGAGCAGGGGCCCGCGGTCGGCGACGTAGAAGGCGGTGCAGTCGAAGTTGGTGAGCAGCCACTTGTGCGGGTTGAAGCAGTAGCTGTCGGCCCGGTCGAGGCCGTCGAGGAGGTCCCGGTGCTCGGGGCACACTGCGGCCGATCCGGCCCAGGCGGCGTCGACGTGGAGCCAGGCCCCGGCATCTGTGGCGACCTCGGCGATGGCGGGCAGCGGGTCGACGGCGCCCGATGAGGTGGTGCCGACGGTGGCGACGACGATGCACGGCACCAGCCCGGACTTCCGATCGGCGGCGATGGCGGTGGCGAGGGCGTCCGGGTCCATGGCGTGGTCGGCGCCGGTGGCGATCGACCGCAGCTGGTCGGCGGCGAAGCCCGCCACCCGCACGCCCTTCTCGACCGACGAGTGGGCTTCAGACGACGTGTAGACGCGCAGGCTGGACAGGACGGCGGCCCCTCCACTCTTGTCGCGGGCGGCGAGGATGGCGCACAACGTGGCCGAGGACGCCGAGTCCTGGATGACGCCGCCTCCGGGGCCGTCGGACCGGAAGCGGTCGGGTAGGCCGCAGAGGTCGACCAGCCAGTCGAGGACGTGGGTCTCGAGTTCGGTGCATGCCGGGCCGGTGGACCAGAGCATCCCCTGGGTGCCGAGCCCGGACGAGAGCAGGTCGCCGAGCACCGAGGGCGGCGACGAGTTGCAGGGGAAGTAGCCGTAGAAGCCGGGGTGCTGCCAGTGCGTGAGCGCCGGGGTGATCAGCCGGTCGACATCGTCGAGCAGCGCCTCGAACGGCTCCCCTTCCTCGGGGGCGTGCGCCGGGAGGGAGGCCCTCACGTCGCCCGGTGCCACGTCCGGGGTGATCGGCCGGCCGGCGATCCCGGCGAGGAAGTCGGCCAGCCAGTCGATGGCGGCGTGGCCGGCCGCCCGGAACTCCTCGGGCGTCTGGTGCGTCGGGGGTGGCGGGTCAGGCATCGGCGGGAACGTACTCCAGACCTTCCTCGACGCCCAGCGCCAGGCACAACAACTGGCGCAGGATCGCCGCCGTGGCGCCCCACACGGTGTCGCCAACCAGTTCGAAGAACGAGATCCGCCACGGCCCGTCCGGGAGGTCCCACTCCTCCTCCCGGTACACCCTGTCGAGCAGGAGTTCGGCGAGCGGGACGTGGAGCACCGCCTCGACCTCGTCCGGGTTGGCGACCAGGTCTGGGCGTCCCGGAAGCAGCGCCACGAAGGGATGGATGATGCTGCGGCTGCCGACGGTGCTGAGCAGGTCCATGTGCCCGACGAGGCGGGGCGTCGTCGGGTCGAGGCCGGTCTCCTCGTGGGCCTCCCGCAGGGCGGTGTGCCAGAGGTCCGGGTCGTCGGGGTCGTGGCGGCCGCCGGGAAAGCTCACCTCGTGGGTGTGCGAGACCAGCCGGGGCGATCGGCGGGTGAGCACCACGTGGGGGCCGACATCGTCGTACAGGGCGACGAGGACCCCCGCCGTACGTTCCTCGCCGGTGTGCCGGCGCCCCCGGACCCCGGCAGGCTCGCGTCCCTTGAGAACGCCGAGGAGGCGTTCGATCGTGATCGTTCGGTCGGCCACGTCCGCCCAGGGGGCCGGGTCGCCCGGACGCCAGCTCGCCGGACGGGGGATGCGCTGCGGCCCGCCTCGGCCCGCCGGAATGGTCACGCCTCGACCAGGTCGCCCAGCAGGTCGACGAGCCCGCCGTCGGCGAGACCCTGCGCCACCTCCAGCGGCACGACCTTGCCCCGCTCCCAGCCCTGCCAGACTTCGGCCAGGCCGGTCGCACCGTCGCCTGCGGCGGCGAGCACCTCGGGCAGCCTGCCGGTCTTGAGGTTGGCCAGCATCCGCCCGGGCAGGGTCTCACCCCGCACCCACTCGGCGAACTGACCAGCCAACTTCGCCGGGTCCGGCGTCGGGCGGGGATTCTCGTCGACGGCGGCGTCATCCATCCCCCGAGGGTACCGCCGCCCCCGAAAACGACGGGAGCCGGGCCTTGCGGCCCGGCTCCACGTCGAAGGCCGCCTTCCGGAGAAGGCGGAGCTTCTACATCATGCCGCCCATGCCGCCCATGCCGCCCATGGGGTCCATGCCGCCGGGCATTGCGCTGGCGGGCTCGGGCTTGTCGGCAACGAGCGCCTCGGTGGTCAGCAGGAGAGCCGCGATCGACGCCGCGTTCTGCAGCGCCGCACGGGTCACCATGGCCGGGTCGATGACGCCGGCCTCCACCAGGTCCTCGAACTCGCCGGTGAGGGCGTTGAGGCCGGTGTTTCCGCTGGCCCGCTCAATCTCGCGCACCATGACGGCGCCCTCGAAGCCGGCGTTGTCGGCGATCAGCCGTGCCGGGGCCTCCAGGGCCGAGTGCACGATGCGGGCACCGGTGGCATCGTCGCCGGAGAGGCCCTCGGCAACCTCGGTCACGACCGCACGGGCCCGTAGCAGGGCGGTGCCGCCGCCGGCGACCACACCCTCCTCGATCGCCGCTCGGGTCGCCGAGAGGGCGTCCTCGATGCGGTGTTTCTTCTCCTTGAGCTCCACCTCGGTGGCAGCGCCGACCTGGACGAGGGCCACGCCCCCGGCCAGCTTGGCGAGGCGCTCCTGGAGCTTCTCGCGGTCCCAGTCGGAGTCGGTGTTCTCGATCTCGGCCTTGATCTGGTTGATCCGGCCCTCGACGTCGGCGGATTCGCCGGCACCCTCGACGATGGTGGTGTCGTCCTTGGTGACGACCACCTTGCGGGCACTGCCCAGCATCTCGAGCGTGACGCCATCCAACTTGAGGCCGACCTCCTCGGCGATGACCTGGGCACCGGTGAGGGTCGCCATGTCCTGGAGCATCGCCTTGCGACGTTCGCCAAAGCCGGGGGCCTTGAGGGCCACCGAGTTGAAGGTGCCGCGGATCCGGTTGACGACCAGCGTGGCCAGGGCCTCGCCCTCGACGTCCTCGGCGACGATCAACAGCGGGCGACCCGACTGCATGACCTTCTCGAGCACCGGCAGCAGGTCCTGGACCGAGCCGATCTTGCCCTGGTTCAACAGGATGTACGGCTCCTCGAGGACCGCCTCCTGCCGCTCCGGGTCCGTCACGAAGTACGGCGACAGGAAGCCCTTGTCGAACTGCATGCCCTCGACGAATTCGAGTTCCATGCCGAAGGTGTTCGACTCCTCGACCGTCACCACGCCGTCCTTGCCCACCTTGTCGATGGCGTCGGCGATGATCGCTCCGATCTCGGCGTCGGCGGCCGAGATGGCGGCCACGTTGGCGATCTGATCCTTGGAGTCGTCGACGCGCACGGCCTGGTCGGCGATGGCGTCGACGACCGCTCTCACGGCCTGCTCGATGCCCCGCTTGAGGCCGATCGGGTTGGCCCCGGCGGCCACGTTGCGCAGGCCCTCGCGGACCAGCGCCTGGGCCAGCACCGTGGCGGTGGTGGTGCCGTCACCGGCGATGTCGTTGGTCTTGGTCGCGACCTCCTTCACCAACTGGGCGCCCATGTTCTCGAAGCTGTCCTCGAGCTCTACCTCGCGGGCGATCGAGACGCCGTCGTTGGTGATTGTGGGTGCGCCGAACTTCTTGTCGAGGACGACGTTGCGGCCACGCGGGCCGAGTGTCACCTTGACGGCGTCGGCCAGCTTGTTGACGCCGGCTTCCAGGCCGCGACGGGCCTCTTCGTTGAACTTCAGGATCTTTGCCATCGGGCGCCTACTTGACGATGGCGAGCACGTCGCGGGCGTTGAGGATCAGGAGATCCTCGTCTTCGACCGTGATGTCGGTCCCGCCGTACTTGCTGTAGACGACGGTGTCGCCGACGGCGACGTCCATCGGCACGATCTCACCGGTGTTGTCGGAACGGCGACCGGGGCCGACGGCCAGGACGTCGCCCTGCTGGGGCTTCTCCTTGGCGGTGTCGGGGATCACCAGGCCGCTGGCCGTGGTGGCCTCGGAATCGCTGGGGCGGACCACGATGCGGTCCTCCAGGGGCTGCAGGTTCATCGAACGCTTCTTCCCTCTTCGTTGGTTGGAACGACGGCCGGGAGTGGCCACCGGGTGCACCTTGAGCGCACTTGGCACTCTCAGTTGACGAGTGCTAACGATACGGTCGCCCCCGGGGCGTCCCAACGTGTCGCAGTGCCGATTTCTGTCGGCGCGGCGATGGAGAAGCCCGTCAGTCGACGAGCGGCAGGCCCTGGTTGGGGTCGACACCGGTATCGAGCGGGCTGGGCCCGAACATCGACAGGCGCCACCAGCCGGCGGCGGCCACCATGGCGGCGTTGTCGGTGCACATCGACCGCGACGGCAGGAACGCCCGCACGCCGAGGTCGCCACAGGTGTCGAGGAACCTCTCCCTCAGTCGGGAGTTGGCCGCCACTCCCCCACCAAGGCACAGGCCCTTCGCCCCCGTGGCCTCGACCGCCCACCGGGCCTTGGTGACGAGGGTGTCCACGACCGCCTCCTGGAACGAGGCGGCCACGTCGGCCGTCGGGGCATCAGGCTCGTTGCGGACGTGGTTGACGACGGCCGTCTTGAGGCCGCTGAACGAAAAAGCGAACCGGCGGTCGTCTGGCAGCGTGGCCGGATTCTCCTGCACCATCGAACGCGGGTAGGCGAATGCCGACGGATCGCCCTCGACGGACAGCTCGTCGATCGCCGGACCTCCGGGATAGCCCAGTCCGAGGAAGCGGGCCACCTTGTCGAAGGCCTCGCCGGCGGCGTCGTCGAGCGTGGAGCCCAGCAGCCGATAGCGGCAGTGGTCCTCCATGAACACGAGCATCGTGTGGCCCCCCGACACCAGCAGGACCACGAGGGGCAGTTCGAGGTCGGGTTCTTCGAGGAACGAGGCGTAGAGGTGGGCCTCGAGGTGGTTCACGGACACGAATGGCACGTCCCACACCAGCGACAGGGCCTTGGCGGCACTCACGCCGATCAGGAGCGACCCGGCCAGCCCGGGCCCCGTGGTGGCCGCCACGGCATCAAGGTCTGCGCCCTCGGCGCCGGCGGAGACGAGGGCCTCGGCGATGACGGGCACCAGCTGCTCGACGTGGGCCCGGCCGGCGATCTCGGGCACCACACCGCCGAACGGGGCATGCCGCTCGACCTGGCTGCTGACCACCGACGAGCGCACCAGTTGCGCCCGTTCGACGACCGCAGCGGCCGTCTCGTCGCATGAGGTCTCGATGCCGAGGATCACATCGCTCATGCGCGGGCCTTCTCCTGTGGTGCATGTTCGGCCGTCTCGACCCGCCCGAGGAACGCCGGCTCGGCGATGTCGTGCACCCACATCACCAGCGCATCCTCCGGTGCTCCGTTCTGGACGCCGGCGAAGTAGGCGGGCCGGACCCCCGCAGGGGCGAACCCGAAGCGACGGTAGAGGTCGATGGCCCGCCGGTTCGACGAACGGACCTCGAGGGTCAAGGCGGCCAGCCCCTGTTCGACGGCGAACCGGCACAGGTCGGCGAGGAGCCGACCGCCGATGCCGACGCCCTGCTCGTCGGGTCGCACGGACACGGTGGCGACGTGGCCCTCGTCGACGACCACGGTCAGGGCGGCGTGGCCGACGATGTCGCCGTTGCGGTCGGCGACGACATGGTGCCACCGGTCGATGGCAGCCAGTTGGCCGACGAGGAAGTCGTGCGACCACGGGTCCGGATGGACCTGCCGGTCGATGTCCAACACGGCCCCGACGTCGGCCTCGACCATCGGGCGCAGCGCCACTTCCGCGGCCACCGGGCGGCTGGAGGCACTCATGCGCCGCCCTCCCGGGTCGACCAGTTGATCTCGGCGTCGGGCTTGCGCAGGTACACCGGCTCGAGTTCCCAGGACTGCACGAACTCCTCGCGCATGGCCCGGGCATGTGCCAACTGCACGAGCGAGCGCGCACTGGGCTGTGCCAGCCCCTGCTCGGCCATCTCGATCCGTCCGATGTCGTGGAACGTGTCGGCAAAGCGGAGCGCCCCGTCCCCGACCAGGAGCGTCGGCTCGTCGGCTGCCTCGAGCTCGGCCGCCAGGTCGTCGGGCGTACAGACGTTGACCTCACGCACCCGTTGGATGCCTCCGGGCACCTTCCGGAAGAGCGCCGTGAACAGTTCGCCGCGTCGGGCGTCGAGGGCCGTCACGATGAGCCGGCTGCTCCAACGGGCGGGGAACGCCATCAGGTCGGGGCTGGTGATCGGGATCATCGGCACACCGAGGGCGTGTGAGATGGCGACGGCGGTCGCGATCCCCACCCGGAGCCCGGTGAACAGGCCGGGACCGACGTCGACGGCGACCGCACCGAGGTCGCCGAGTTCGATCCCCGCCTGCCGTCGCACGAAGTCGATCTGGGGTGCCAGGTTCTCGGCATGGCGACGACCCTTTCCGGCATGGGCCGAAGCCAGCACGCCCTCGTGGCCGCCGATGGCGCAGCCCACCTGGCTGCCGGCGGTCTCGATCCCGAGGATCAGCACGGGGCACCCCCCGCATCCCCCGGACCGCCGTCGGCCAGCCCGGACAGGGCCGCTTCCCGGTCCCTCCACTCCGTGCCGACCGCCCGGAACTCGAGCGTGCGGTCGTCAGTTCCGTCGCCCAGTCGGATCCGGACCTCGAGGTAGCCGCCGGACAGCGCCCCGACGATGGCGTCCCCCCACTCGATCAGCGTCACGGAGCGGTCGTCGACGAGTTCGGGAAGGCCCAGGTCCTCGACCTCGGCGATGTGGGCCAGCCGGTACACATCGAGATGGTTGACGATCAACGCACCCTCGTAGCGGTTGGCGAGCGTGAAGGTCGGCGAGGTGACGGGGCTGGTCACGCCGAGCGCCTCGCCGAACCCCTGGGTGAACGTGGTCTTGCCGGCCCCCAGGTCGCCGCACAGCACGATCAGGTCGCCGGCACCGACCAGCGCCGCCAGGCGGGCGGCCACGGCCTGCGTGGCCACCGCAGACCCGGTGTGCACGACGGTCGTGGTCATCGGGACATCAGCAACTTGGCGCGGACCAGGTCGGAGCGCAACTTGGCGAGGACGTCGGCGCCACCCCGGAGGGCTGCCGCCGGGTGGAAGGTCGGCACCAGGCTTCGGCCGGCGTACCCGTAGGAGCGTCCCCGCAACTTCGTGATGCCGGTCTCGGTGTCGAGCAGCAGCTTCGAGGCGAAGTTTCCGAGCGTCACAATGACCGCCGGGTCCACCAGCGCCAACTGCTCACTCAGGTACGGGCGGCAGGCGACGATCTCGTCGGGCTTCGGGTCGCGGTTGCCCGGGGGCCGGCACTTCACCACGTTGGTGATGTAGCAGGCGCTGCGGTCGATCCCGACCTCCTCCTGCAGCAGACGGTCGAGCAACCTGCCCGAACGGCCGACGAACGGCAGCCCCTGCTCGTCTTCCTGTGCGCCCGGACCCTCACCGACGAACATGAGGTCTGCAGTCGGCGAGCCGTCGCCGAACACCACCTGCTTCCGGCCCTCGGCAAGTGCGCAGCGGGTACAGCCCGAGGCCTCCTCGGCCAGTAGCGACAGGCGGATGGGCGCAGGAGACGGGTCGGACACCCGTCAAGCGTACCGACGGGCCTCAGGTGGCGATTCGGATGGCGCGTTCCACCGCTGCCACGGCCAACACGCGAACCAGGTCGGGGGCTGCATCCTGGATCTCTCCCGTTGCCGCTGCGACCAGGGCGTCGCCGTCGGTCGAGAGGTGCACGGGGAACAGCGCCCGGGCCAGGCCGTCGTGCCCCGACTGGGCGACCAGCAGGCATTCGCCCTTGCTGAGCACGGCGTTCGTCACGACGACGCCGATGGTCGTGTTCTGGCGACCGCCGAAGGCCTCCACGTCGCCGGCCGGCCAGGCGGCGAACGTGCCGTCGGCGACCGCCGCCGACGCCATACCGTCGTCCGGGTTGCCGGAGGCGTTCACCGCCACGACCGCCGCCACGACCACGTCGCCCCGCCGGGCCGTCCCAATGCCCAGGCCCCCCGGACGGGCGTGCTCGCGCCCGCGCCAGGTGCCCACGGTCGCACCTGTGCCTACGCCGACCCGACCCGTCGCCGCCTCGGCCGTCGCCGCCTCGGCCGCCGCCCGGCCCTCCGCAGGACCGGGCCGCACGTCCGCCCGGCCCTCCAAGAGGTCGAACAGCGCCATGGCCACCACGATCGGGACCGGCCCGGCACCCGTCGGGAACCCCAGGCCCCCGGCCTCGAGGTGGGCCACCACCCCGTCGGCGGCGGCGAGCCCGAAGGCCGACCCGCCGGTGAGCACCACAGCGTCGACGTGGTCGACGGACCGCTCGGGGACCAGCAGGTCGAACTCGCGGGTGGCGGGCGCACCACCCCGGACCTCGCCCGAGGCCACGGTCCCGGCGGGCAGCAGAACGACGGTGCAGCCGGTCCGGGCCGAATCGTCGGTCCAGTGGCCGATCCGCACCCCGTCGATCGGGAATCTCATGGTGCCCGACCGTACCGCGCGGCAAGTGCCCCGAGCCCATCGTCGTAGGTGCCGGCGACCTCCCGCCAGTCGAAACGGCGCATCGCCGCGGGCAGGCCCTCGCACCGTGCCCGCCACGCCGGCAGGTCGGTGAGGACCTCCCGGAGCCGGGTGGTGAGCCCGCCGTCCGGGTACAGGGACGACCCGTGCCACGCCACCGGCACCACCTCCGGGTAGCTCAGGCGGTCCGGGAGGACCGGCACGGCGCCGGCTGCCACCGCCTCGACCACCGAGATCCCGAAGTACTCATGGTGTGCGGCGCTGACGACCACGTCGGCCCGTCCGAGCAGCACCACGTAGTCGACGCGGGGCAGGTGGCCGAACTGCACCACCCGGTCGCCCAATGCCAGGCGGGCCTCCTCCATCTCACGGGGATCGGTCCGGACGTTCTCGCCGACGATCGCCACCTCGAAGCCGAGTCCCTCGTCGGCCAGCCTGGCGAGCGCCCGGAACACCTCCACCGGGTTCTTGTCGTGGTCCCACCGGTGGTTCCAGAGCACCAACGGCGGGTCGTCGGCCGGATCCTCCCCGTCGCCCGGGTCCGGCACGTCCGCCAGGTCGACGCCGACCGGCACCACCGAGCATCGCCCCGAGACTTCACCCAGCAGGTGGGCATGGGACTCGTCGGGAGACCGGTCGAGCAGTGCCGGCAGGCCGCCCAGCAGTTCGTCGAGTTGAAAGCGGGAGTTGCACCACACCTCGTCGGCGGCGACCATCGAGCGCCAGTTGGCCAACGGGAACTCGTCGTCGGCCCGCTGGTTGGCACTGAGCGGGTAGCCCAACTGGTTCTCGTGCAGGTACAGCACGACCGGAGGGTCGCCGAGGATGCGTCGCGTGAGGCCCAGCCACGCCGGCAGGTCGAACATTCCGCTCGCCAGGACCACGTCGGGTGGGCCGCCGGCGGCGACCGCGTCGTGGGTCGCCTCAGCCAGGCTCACCGACGCCCCGCGCATCCGCCAACGCCAGGAGGTGCCGGGCAGCGACACGGTTTCGACCTCGTGGCGGCTGTGGGTGGCGAGGCCCTCGGCCCAGGAAGCATGGGACCCGCCGTGGAACGGTTCGACCAGCAGCACCCGGAGCGTCATCGGACCGGCGTCGCTTCAGTGGCGCCTTGGCACACGGGCCCCGAGAGACACCAGCACCTCGTAGGTGATGGTGTCCAGGGAGGCCGCCACCTCTTCGACGCTGATGCTCTCGTGGCCCTGCCCGCCCAGCAGCACCACCTCGTCGCCCACAGCCACGTCACCGTCCACCTCGACCACCAACTGGTCCATGGTGACGACTCCACGGATGGGTCGTCGTCGGCCACCGACCAGCACCGAACCGCCATCCCACCAGGCACGGGTGATCCCGTCGGCGTAGCCGACCGGGACCGTCGCCAGGTGGGTCGGCTCCCCGGTCCGCCACCGGCGCCCGTAGGAGACGCCCTCGCCCGCCTCGACGACGTGGACATGGCGGACCTCGCTGCGGAGACGGGCCGCAGGCCGCAGACCCAGGTCGGCACAGGCAGCGGCCAGTTCCGGCGACGGGGCCACGCCGTAGATTCCGATCCCGGCCCGGACCAGCGACCGGCGGGCCCCGGGACTCGTGATCAGCCCGGCGGTGTTCGCCAGGTGGACCAGCTCGGGATGGATGCCGTGTTCGGCGAGGTCGGCCAGCACGGCGTCGAAACGCCCGACCTGGACGCCGGTAAACGGATCTGCAGGGGCGTCGGCGACTGCGAAGTGCGTGAACACCCCTTCGAGCACCAGTCCGGCCCCGAGCGCCCGGCGGGCCCGGTCCGTGGCATCGGCGGGCGCCGCCCCCACCCGGTGCATCCCGGTGTCGACCTTCAGGTGGACCGGCGCACCGGGTGCAGCGGAGGCGAAGGCGTCGATGCCCGCCTCGGAATAGACCGTGGGCCGCACGCCGCCAAGTTCGGCGACCGCAGCCATCTCGCCGGGAGTTGGCTCGCTGAGCACCAGGATCGGGACATCCAGGCCGGCTGCACGGAGCTCGGCGGCCTCCTCGACGAGGGCGACCCCCAACCAGGTCGCACCGGCCTCCGCCGCCGCCCGTGCGACCGGGACGGCGCCGTGCCGGTACGCATCGGCCTTGACGACGGCACACAGCGCCGCCTCCCCCGCAAGGGCGCCCAGGACGCCCACGTTGTGTCGGATGGCGTCCAGGTCGATGTCGCACCAGGTCGGACGCATCAGGCCCCCTCCTCCGCTGATCCGTCCGCCAACAGGGAGGACAGCAACTCGGGCAGGCGTTGGTCGAGGTCGCCGGCCACCACCCCGATCGCCGGCAGGTCCCGGACCGTCAGGCCGTGGACGACGGCGGCAGCGGCAGCCGCCTCGAGGGGATCGGCCCCCCGGGCAAGGAAGGCACCGATGATCCCCGCCAGGACGTCGCCCGAGCCGGCCGTTGCCAGTCGTTGGTCGCCGGACGCCGCCAGCAGGACCCTGCCACCCGGTTCGGCGACGACCGTGGTCGGGCCCTTGAGCAGGACCACGGCTCCCGAGGCCCCGGCGAGTCCACGGGCGGCCGACAGGCGGTCGGGGCCGGGACGGGAGCCGGTCAGGCGCTCGAACTCGCCGTCGTGCGGGGTGAGGACCGTCGGTGCGGGGCGGAGCAGGGCATCGACCGGCCCGAGCGCCCGCAGGCCGTCACCGTCGACCACCACCGGGCCGGTGAAGGCCTCGAGCAGGGACCGGACGGCGTCACCGGCGACCGGTCCGAGGCCCGGACCCAGGACGAGGGCTGCGAAGCGGTCGTGGTCGTCCGGTGCGGTGAGGTCCGACGGGATCGGGTCGGCCACCACCTCGAGCGGAGCGGCAAGGGCCGAACCGCCGCCCGGCACCGAGAGCCGCACGTAGCCGGCACCGGAGCGTTGGGCGGCACGGGCGGCGAGGTGGGCAGCCCCCTCCATCCCCGGCGACCCGGCGACGACCCAACAGGCGCTCTTCCACTTGTGGTCGTCCCGGGGCCGCGCCGGCACCAGTGCCGCCACATCGGACGGCTCGACCAGTGCGGCCCCGACCATCGAGACGTCGAGGCCGATGTCGACCAACGACACCTCGCCACAGTGCTCCGGCCCCTGTCCCAGCAGGTGGCCCGGCTTGAGGGCGGCGAACGTGACCGTCCGCTCAGCAACCACCGGGGAACCCAGTTCACAACCGGTCAGGCCGTCGATCCCGGAAGGGAGGTCGACGGCCAACACGGGGGAGTCGGTGGCCGGAGCCGCATAGGGACGGCTCAGGCCGGTGCCGTACGCTGCGTCGACCACGAGGTCGGCTGCGGGGAGTTCGGCGGGCGCCGCTTCGGCGTCGAACACCTGAACCTGCGCACCCAGCTCGCTCAACTGCTTGCCGGCCACCCGTCCATCGGCGCCGTTCGATCCCCTGCCGGCAACCACCACGACCCGGCGGCCGTCGGCTCCGCCCAGCATGTCGAGCGCTGCGCGGGCTACGGCAGCACCGGCACGGCCGACGAGCACGTCGAACGACTCGGTGGAGGCGGCATCGATGGCCGCCATCTCCTCGGGTGTGGCGACCGGCAGCATCCCCTCAGCGTGCCACGACCACGGCTTGGGCGACCGTGTCGGTGTGCGAGATCGTGACCAGCCACCCGGTGACGCCCGCTGCGGCCGCCGTCTCGGCCGCCTCGCCGTGCAGCAGCAGCGAGGGGGCGCCCGACTCGGCTCGAACCACCTCGATGTCGTACATGGCCATGCCGCCGAGGCCGAGGCCGAGGGCCTTCAGGGCAGCCTCCTTGGCGGCGAACCGACTCGCATAGCGTTCGGCAGGATCGCCGCGCTGGTCGGCGTAGGCGCGCTCGTCGGGACGGAACAGTCGGTCCCGCAACCCGGGCGTGCGCTCGAGCGACCGGCGGAACCGCTCGATGTCGACGAGGTCAGTCCCGATGCCGATCATGTCGAAACCGGGGGGCTCAGGACCTGCTGCGGAGGCGGTCGGCGATGACGCCGACCTCGTCGGTCAACAGGTCCTCGACGGCGAGCGCCGCCAACAGGTCGTCGCGCAGCGAGGGCTCGGTCTCGCACACGGCGTCGCGGATCTCGCCGTAGCGGTTGTGGTAGCCCTCTAGGACGCTGCGCACCGTGGCCGGCTGCAGCCGGTCGACGATCGTGACATGGAGCAGCGTGAGCCCAACGGCCTCGGCGTCCTTGACCTCGGGCACGAGCACGATCGTCCGGCCGTCGTGGGCACCCCGGGTGACGAGCACCTCGCGATCCGCCGCAACTCCGTGCTTGGTGCCCCGCAGTGCCGGATCGCGTTCGGTGCGCGAGGGGATCCCGCTCGAGACCCCGCCACGGTCCACGATCGCCGCAGTCGGCGTCGGACCGTCGACACCGTCGAGCCGGTACCGGGTGAACCCGTTGATCTCGGCCACGGCCGGGTCGAGGGCCAGCAGCAGGCGGAGCGTCCGGTAGGTGAGGCCGTCCCGGGGCGCACCGGCATCGAGCAGGGCACGGGTGAGTCGGGCCTCGAGGAGGGTCTCGTCGGTTCGCGAGATGCCGACCGTGACGGTCTTGGCCTGGTGCTTGATGGCGTCCACGGGACGGGCGAGCTCCTCGATGGCGACCGTCAGGGCCGAGGCCAGGTCGTCGAGGACGAGGGCGGGCGTGCCGACCCTGCCGAACTCTCGCTGGTACGACTCCAGGGGAACGTCACCGAGGGCATACCGGAACAACGACGCAAGGCGGACCGCAGTGGCGGCCTCGAGGTGACCGTTGAGGCGGCCGGAGCGGAGCTCGTCGTGGAAGCGGCCGGCGCAGGGCAGGAGGCGCTCGCGGACGGCGTCGAAGAGGGCATCGCCCCCCGGTCCACCTGCGGCCTCGTCGAAGGATCCGCCCATCTCACCGGCAGCCGCCTGTTCGATGGCGGCATGTGCCTCGCGGAGCGGATGGGCCTGGGCGTCGATCGCCAGGGCGGCCTCGTAGCCGAACAGGTGGCCGACCATCGTGGCCAGCACGAAGGCCAGTCGGGGGTGCACCACCGGCACCTCAACGACGTCGAGGGCCTCGGGATACCGCCACGGGGCGTCCGTGATCACGAGGGGCGCCGCCTGGTGGGCCCTGAAGATCGCCACCTCCTTGGCCACGTCGTCGATGGTCGAACCCGAAAGGCCGTTGACGCAGACGAGGATCAACGGTTCCGACGAGAGGTCGATGTGCTTCTTGTCCTCGGTGGCGTCGGCGGCGATCGCCTTGTAGCAGAGCTCCGAGAGCTTGATCCGGATCTCGCGGGCGGCGACGAGGTTCGCTCCGTTGCCGACCACCGCCCAGTAGCGGCGGCCGGGCGCGTAGCGGATTGCCAGGTCGGCGATCCGCTCCCGGCCGGCGAACACCTGCGCCATGGCGTCGGGCAACGAGCGGAGCCCTGCGAGCAGGCCGGCGCGGTCGGGAGCGCCCGGGGCACCCACGGCGTCGGCCAGGGCGGCACCGAGCAGGAAGCCCGCCACGACCTGGGCGTAGAACGCCTTCGTGGAGGCGACGCTCATCTCGACGTCGCGACCGTCGGAGGTGTAGAGCACACCGTCGGCACGGTCGGTCAGGTCGCTGTTGCGGCGGTTGACGATCGCCAGGACCCGTCCGCCGCGGGAGCGGACCAGGTCGACGGTGCGGTTGGTGTCGGTGGTCGTACCCGACTGGCTGATGGCAACGACCAGCGTGTCGGCCATGTCGGGCTGCAGTCCGAAGCCGGAGAGCTCCGTGGCGGGCCGGGACGAGACGTTGATCCCGGTGCTCACGAGCTCGGCACCGATGGCGCCGGCCACCGCGTCACCGGCGATCGCTGCAGTGCCCTGGCCGATGACGACCACCTTCGAGATCCGCCCTGACGCCAGGTCGGCCCGCAGCGAGTCGGACATGACCCCGGGCGCCATCGAGACGACCAGCCCGTCGGAATCCTCGAGGAGCCGGCCCCGGAGGGTGGACCGCACCGAGTCGGGCGACTCACCGATCTCCTTCAGGAGGTAGTGGGGGTGGTCGCCCCGGTCGATGTCCCGGGTGGTGATGCCGGCCCGGGCAACGTCGTCGTCGCCCAACGGAAGGTCGTGGCCGTCGAAGGACCGGCGGCGCATCCCCGCCAACGTGCCTGCTGCGGAGCCGTCCAGTTCGATCAACTGCCCCCGGGTCGCGGGGTTGTCCGCTTCGGCCGGCACCTCGCCGTCCATGCGGACATAGTCGATGGTGAGTTCGACCACGCCGTAGGGCTCGCTGGCCACGATGAATGCATCCTCGGCGAGGCCGACGTAGAGGGCCTGGCCGCTGCCCCGAAGCGACAGGTGGAGGCGGTCGGGCGTCGCACCGAACGACGCGGCAATGGCAAGCGACCCCTCGAAGGCCCGGACCGCCCGGCGGAACGCCTCGTCGGGCGACTCGCCGGCGTCGAGGTGGCGGGCGCACAGGAGCGGCACGACCTTCGCATCGGTCGTGATGGCATCGGGCACGTCGAGGCGTTCGGAAACGACCAGGTCGGCGTGGTTGTCGACATCGCCGTTCTGGACGGCCGACACGAAGCGGCCCGGCGCGACGCCGTCGCTGCCCGTCGAGTCGAGCGGATGGGCGTTGGCCTCGGCGATGATCCCGAAGCTGGCCCACCTGGTGTGCCCGAGCACCGATCCCCGGACCGCCTCGCCGGCGAGGGCACGGGCCAGGAGTTCGTCGCCGACGAGCGCCCGGCGCAACGCCGACGTGTTGTCGCCCAGCTCCCCGATCTCGGCGGCCGTCTTGACGACCAGCGCCAGACCGCCCCCGGGGAGCACCCGGGCGCTCCCCGAGCGCAGGAGCGGGTCGGACGTCCGCGTGGCCAACAGCGCAGCGATGGCCGGGTCAGACACGTCGAGTCCGTGGTTCCAGAGGGTGACCTGGAGCCCGGCGGAGTCGCGGCCCCGCACCTCCAGGCGGTCGAGTGCGCTGAGCGCCTGCTGGACCGACAGGAGGACCGCCTGTCCGGATCGGCTGGGCGGATCGGCCGTCGAGGAGAGTGCGGACACGCCACGGGCGGCACCCAGGCGGTCGTTGGAGATCGCCCAGGCGGCGTCCCGGAGCCGCACCAGCGCTGCGTTTCCCGCTTCCCGGTCACCGATGCGGGCCTCGAGCGCAGACTCGACGGACGCGAACTGTGTGCGCACGCCCGCCAGGTCCTCGGCGACTGCGTCGAGCAGGCCGCCCGTGCCGAGCAGGGACTCGAGCCCCGGGGTACCCCCGAGGAGGGCGTCGACCTCCTCCAGGCAACCCGCAGCCTCGGCGAGGTCGACGGGATCGCCTGCGCCGAGCAGGTCGGCGGCCCGTCGGATGGGGGCGACCACTGCGTCGGCCAAGGGGGCCGAGCGGGTGGCGGGGCGCCGAAGCACCGCGATGATGCCGCACATCGTGTCCTGGTTTCCTTCCCGCAGCCGTCCGACGACCCGTCGAGCCGCCTCGGGTTGGATTCTACGCCTTCACCCCTGTGAGGAGCCCGCGTCCCGTTCGGCAGTCCGTTGTGCCGTCGCGCAGAGCTCGTCGGCGAGCTTGCGCGCCAGCTCGGCGTCGAGCGCCTCGACCATGACCCGGACAACGGATTCGGTCCCCGACGGTCGAACCACGACGCGACCCTCGTCGCCCAACAGGTCGGCCGTCGTGGCGATGTCGTCGGCCATGGCCTCGACCACCGTCTCACCGGAGCCTTCGACGGCCACGGCCCGGAGGACCTGGGGCACCTTGACCAACAATTCGGTGGTCCACTCCCCGAGCGTGCGTCCGCGACGGCGGGCGGCATCGAGCGCCTGGATTCCGGCGAGGAGGCCGTCGCCCGTGGTGGCGAGGTGGCGGAAGATCAGGTGGCCGGACTGTTCCCCACCGAGCGTCCAGCCGTTCGCCTCGAGCGCCTCGAGGACGTAGCGGTCGCCCACAGCAGTCTCGTGGAAGGAGATTCCGCAGGCGCCGAACGCAAGCCGCAGTCCGAGGTTCGCCATGACGGTCCCGACGACGGTGTCGTCGGCCAGGAGGCCCCGTCCGTGGAGGTCGATCCCGCAGGCCGCCAGGAGGTGGTCGCCGTCGAGGAGGGTGCCATCGGCTCCGACGGCGACGACCCGGTCGCCATCGCCGTCGAACGCCAGGCCGGCATCGGCACCGGCGTCGACCACGGCCCGTTGCAGCCCCTCGGGGTGCATCGAACCGCAGAGGTGGTTGATGTTGCGGCCGTCCGGCGTCGCATTGAGGACGGTGACCTCTGCGCCTAGGCGCTCGAGCACGGCGGGTGCGACCGTCGACATGGCGCCGTGTGCGCAGTCGACGACGAGCGTGAGCCCAACGAGGGCACCGACGTCGACCGAGGACGCGACCGCCTCGACCCAACGGCCGTCGGACGCAGGTTCGGGCACCGCACGGCCGGAGGCGTCGAGGCCGGGGGTCTCGTCCCAACTGGCCTGGAGTTCAACCTGCGCCGCGTCGTCGAGCTTGTGGCCCCCGGCAGCGAAGAGCTTCACGCCGTTGTCGGTCCAGGGGTTGTGCGAGGCGGAGACCACGGCACCGGCGATCCCGTCGGCCGCCGCCACGTGGGCGACGGCCGGTGTCGGGGCCATGCCCAGCTGGCGAACCTCGACACCGCCCTCGAGGAAGCCCTCGGCCAGCGCCCGGGACAGCGCCTCGCCGGAGGCCCGGGTGTCGTGGCCGATGACGATGATGTCCGCACCCAGGTGGCCGGCGGCGGCATGCCCGAGGGCGCGCACGACCGACTCGGTGAACACGGTGTCGGCCCGGGCACGAACTCCGTCGGTGCCGAAGCGCAGGGCCATGGGGGAAGTGGGGCTATGGGTCCGGGCCACTCGGAACGGGTCGCCGACCGCCGCTAGCGCTTGCTGTACTGCGGCGCCTTGCGGGCCTTCTTGAGGCCGTACTTCTTGGACTCCTTCTTGCGGTCGTCCCGCGTCAGGAGCCCGGCCCGCTTGAGGGCCTCCCGGCGCTCGGGCTCGAGTGCCTCGAGCGCACGGGCGATGCCGAGGCACAGGGCGCCGGCCTGTCCGGCGGCGCCGCCGCCGTGGACGGTGGCGTCGATGTCATAGGTGCCCTCGGTGCCCGTGACCCGGAGCGGTTCGAGGAACACCAGGCGGTGGGACTCGGAGGGGAAGAAGTCGTCGGCGGCACGACCGTTGATCGTGATGGTGGAGACACCGTCGATGGGACGAAAGCGCACGCGGGCGACGGCGGACTTGCGGCGACCGGTGGTCTGGATGAGGGGATGCGGCATTGTGGGTTCCTCGTTCAGCCTTGCTCGGTCACGAAGTGCGGGCCCGGGCATGCTCGATCACGAGCGGCTGCGGCTGCTGGGCCTCGTGGGGGTGTTCCGGGCCGCGGTAGACCTTGAGCTTGTTGATCATCTGCCGACCCAGCCGGTTCTTGGGGAGCATGCCTCGGATGGTGCGGCGCACGGCCTCGTCGGAGCGGTCGGAGAGCATGTCACCGTAGGCACGGGTCCTGAGGCCGCCCGGGTAGCCGGAGTGGTCGTAGACCATCTTCTCGGTGGCCTTGACACCGGTCAGCACGACCTTGTCGGTGTTGACGATGACGACGTGGTCTCCGGTGTCCATGTGGGGCGTGAAGGTCGCCTTGTGCTTGCCGCGCAGGATGGAAGCCACCTCGGTGGCCATGCGGCCCAGAATGAGGCCTTCGGCGTCGACGACGTGCCAGGCACGCACGATCTCGCTCGCCTTGGGGGTGTAGGTGGACACGGGATACCTCTTCGAGAGCTCTGCGGGGACGGCCGTCCAACCTATGAATGGGCCGGGACCACCATGACCGTACGGCCAGAGGGCAAGGCTACGGCCGCGCGTTGGACCCGGCAACCCTGTGTCGCCGGCTCCGCCCGAGTCAGGCGTCGGGGTACCGCACCGACCAGAGGACGAGCCCGTGGGGAGGCGCCGGACTGCCTGCCGCCTGCCGGTCGCGTGCCTCGAGCATCCCCGGCACGTCATCGACGCTGCGCATCCCTCGGCCGACGTCGACCAGCGTTCCCACGATCGAGCGGACCATCTGGTGGCAGAAGGCACTGGCGGTGATGGAGAACTCGAGCAGGCCGTCGTCGTCCGGACCCTGCCAACCCACCGTCTCGATCCGACGGACGAGGCTGGGCGCGGCTGCGTCGGTGGCCACCTTCGGGCGACGACAGAACGACGAGAAGTCGTGCTCGCCGACGAGGTGGTCGGCTGCCGACTGCATGGCCGGCACGTCGAGCGGGTCCGTGACGTGCCAGGCGGTAGCGGCCAGGAACGGGTCCGGATCCCGCCGGTTGAGCACCCGGTAGCGGTAGGAACGCCCCGTCGCCGTGAAGCGGGCGTCGAAGTCGTCGCCGGCACGCTTGAGGGACCGGAGGACCACCGACGGGCCGCACTGGCGGTTGACCGACCGACGGACACGGTCAAGGTCCGTGTCGTCGGGGGCGTCGAAGCTGACGACCTGGCCGAAGGCGTGCACCCCCCGGTCCGTGCGACCGGCGCACGTCACGGAGATCGTGGTACCGACGACACGGGAGAGGGCGTCGTCGAGCTCGCCGGCGATGGTGCGGACGCCCTCGTTGGCGGCGAAGCCGTGGAAGGGGCCACCGTCGTAGGCGACGGTTGCCCGGACCCTCATGTCGTGGGTCTTGTCAGACCAGCTCGATGCGGGCCATCGGGGCGTTGTCCCCCGGGCGGGGTCCGACCTTGAGGATGCGGGTGTAGCCACCCGGGCGGTCGGCGTAGCGGGGACCGATCTCCTCGAAGAGCTTGGCGACCATCTCCTTGTCGCGTAGGAACGACACCACCTGGCGGTGGTTGTGGAGGCCGCCCTTCTTGGCCTTGGTGATGACCTTCTCGGCGACCGGCCGAAGCGCCTTGGCCTTGGCCTCCGTGGTCGTGATGGCCTCGGCCGCGATCAGGGACGCCACGAGGTTGGCCAGCATCGACTTCTGGTGAGCCGAACTCCCGCCGAGGCGGCGGCCCTTCCTCGGTGTCGCGAACATGGCGTCAGTCTCGCACCCGCAGGGCGAGGCCGCGCTCGTCGAGCTTCTCGAGCACCTCGTCGAGGGACTTCTGGCCGAAGTTTGTGATGGCGAGCAAGTCGTCCTCGGTGCGCTCGAGCAGTTCGCCGACGGTGTCGACCTGCGCCCGCTTGAGGCAGTTGCGGGGACGCTCCGAGAGGTCGAGGTCCTCGATCGGCAGGTCCATGTCGGGGGACTCGCCACCGACCGGACCGACCTCTCCGAGGGCCAGGCCCCGGGGCTCGTCGCTCATCTCCTCGACGAGCTGCACCAGCGCCCGGAGCGTGCCGCCGGCCGATGCGAGGGCGTCACGGGGCGTCTGGGAACCGTCGGTCTCGATGGTGAGGATCAGGCGGTCGTAGTCGGTCGACTGGTCGACCTGGGTGGCCTCGACGTCGAAGGCCACACGACGGACCGGCGAGAACAGGGCGTCGACCGGGATCACGCCGATCAGCCCGTCGACGGCCGGTCGGTTGGAGGACAGGAAGCCCCGGCCCCGCTCGATGGTGACCTCGGCGGACAGGCGACCACCCTTGTTGACGGTCGCCAGGTGCAGGTCGGGGTTCAGGACCTCGATGTCGGCATGGGGCGACAGGTCGCCGGCCGTGGCCTCGGCGGGACCGGTGACCTCGAGGCGTACGGTGACGGCCTCGTCACTGTGGCTACGGACCACGATGTCCTTGAGGGCGAGGATCATGTCGGTGATGTCGTCGACGACGCCGTCGAGCGTGCCGAACTCGTGGTCGGCGCCCTCGAAGCGGACCTCGGTGATGGCCGCACCGGGAACCGACGACAGCAGTGTGCGCCGCAGCGAGTTGCCGAGCGTGGGGCCGAAGCCCGGCTCGAGCGGACCCACAGCGAACTGTTGGGTGTTGACTTGGGCCTCGTCGATCGCCTCGACGGTGGGACGCTGAATAACCAGCATGCTTCTCTCTCTTGATCCGGGGATTGACCCTGGTGGGTCGGATTACTTGCTGTAGAGCTCGACGATGAGGTGCTCGCGCACCGGGATGTCGATCTGTTCACGTACGGGGAGTTCGTTGACGGTGACCTCGAAGCCGTCGCCGCCCACGGCCAGCCAGGCCGGAGCCTGCCGGTCGAGGACATCGATGTTCCAACGGACGACGACCATGTCGCGGGCCTTGGGGCGGAGGCTGATGACATCGCCCTTGCGAACCCGGAAGCTGGGAATGTCCACCCTGCGGCCGTTGACGTCGAAGTGGCCGTGGTTGACCATCTGGCGGGCCTGGGGACGGGTCGCCGCCAGGCCGGCGCGGTACACGACGTTGTCGAGGCGCAACTCGAGGAAGCGCAGCATGTTCTCGCCGGTGACGCCTTCGCGGCGGTTCGCCTCCTCGTAGGTGCGGCGGAACTGCTTCTCGGTGAGGCCGTAGGAGAAGCGGGCCTTCTGCTTCTCCTGGAGCTGCAGGAGGTACTCGGACTGGTTGGTGCGGCGACGCGTGCGGCCGTGTTCGCCCGGCGGATAGGGCCGCTTGTCGAGGGCGATGGTCTCGCCCTTGGTGCCGAAGATGTTCGTGCCGAGGCGACGGGAGACCCGTGCCCGGGGACCGGTGTATCGGGACATGTCAGACCCTCCGCCGCTTGGGCGGACGGCAGCCGTTGTGCGGAATCGGGGTGACGTCCTTGATTCCGGTCACCTCGATCCCGGTGCTCTGGATGGTGCGGATGGCGGTCTCACGTCCCGATCCGGGACCGCGGACGACTACGTCGACCTTGCGGACGCCATGTTCCATGGCCCGTCGGGCGCACTGCTCGGCGGCCATCTGGGCGGCGAACGGGGTGGACTTGCGGGACCCCTTGAAACCGACGTTGCCGGCCGACGCCCAGGCCAGCGTGTTGCCACGCTGGTCGGTGATCGTGATGATCGTGTTGTTGAAGGAACTCTTGATGTGCGCAACGCCGTGGGGGACGTTCTTGCGCTCCTTCCTGCGGGGTCGACGACTGCCGGCCGTGGGCTTCGCCATTACTTCGTGACCTTCTTCTTGTTGGCCACAGTCTTGCGGGGACCCTTGCGGGTACGGGCGTTCGTGTGGGTGCGCTGGCCGTGCACCGGCAGCCCACGGCGGTGGCGGAGACCCTGGTAGCAGCCGATGTCCATCTTGCGCTTGATGTTCTGCGAAACCTCACGGCGCAGGTCGCCCTCGACCTTGAGGTTCTGGTCGACGAACGTGCGGATCCTGGCGACCTCGTCGTCCGTGAGGTCACGGACGCGGGCGGTGGGATCGATCTCGGTCGCTTCGCAGATCTGCTCTGCGGTGGTCTGGCCGACTCCGTGGATGTAGGTCAGCGAGACCCAGGCCTGCTTCTCTCGGGGGATGTCGACGCCGGCGATGCGTGCCATGTCGTGTCTGTTCCTGTCCTTCTCAGCCCTGGCGCTGCTTGTGGCGCGGGTTGCTGCAGATGATCCGCACGCGACCGTGGCGCCGGATGATCCGACACTTCTCGCACATCGGCTTGACGCTGGCTCGAACCTTCATCGTCCACTCACTTGAATCGAACTACTTGTACCGGTACGTGATCCGACCCCGTTGGAGGTCGTAGGGGGTGAGCTCCACCTGCACGCGGTCGCCGGGAAGGATGCGGATGTAGTGCATCCGCATCTTGCCGGAGATGTGGGCCAGGACCTTGTGGCCGTTCTCCAACTCGACCTTGAACATGGCGTTGGGCAACGGCTCGAGCACCGTGCCCTCCATGACGATCGCGTCTTCCTTCTGCTTCGGCAGGGTGGTCCTCCGGGTCGGGTCGGCCAGACTGGAATCCGTTGCATGGGCGCACAGGGGCACCCGGCAGAGGCCGACGGGCCACGCTACCGGGGCCTTTGGACGCGGCCAACCCAGTGGTCGACAACGAAGGCCGCGGGCCGCTGCGGCGGTCCGGGTACGGGCCGACAGGTGCACGACGTTCATGCCGACACCCCTTCGATGGCCGTTCGGAGGCGGTCGAAGACCTCGTCCTCGGTCCCCAGGCCGACGACGACGGACAGCAGGCCGTGTTCCTCGAACCATGCGAGCAGTGGCGCCGTCGAGGACTCGTACAGGTCGAGGCGTCGTCGGATCGCCTCCTCGGTGTCGTCGACACGGCCACGGGCGAGCATCCGCTCGATGACCTCGTCGACGGGAACGTCGATGTTGACCGCCCGGACGCCGTCGGCACCGGTGTCGGAGAGGATCTCCTCGAGCGCCTCGGCCTGGACCGGGGTCCGTGGGAAGCCGTCCAGGAGGAAGCCGTGCTCGACCACGTCGGGCTTGGCGAGGCGCTCGGCGACGATCCCGATCATCACGTCGTCGGGGACCAGGTTGCCGGCATCCATCAGGGCGCTCGCCCGCAGGCCCAGTTCGGTGCCCTCGGCGACGACGGCGCGCAACATGTCGCCGGTGGAGATGTGGACCGGCCCGTAGGCCTCGACCAGGCGCGCACACTGCGTGCTCTTGCCGGAGCCCTGGCGGCCCAGGATGACGAGGCGGACGGCTGCCATGCTGGTCGTGCTCTTCAACCCGACGGCTACTTGAGGAAGCCCTCGTAGTTGCGCATGGTCAACTGTGAGTCGATCTGCTTCATGGTATCGAGCGAGACGCCGGAGGCGATGAGGATCGAGATGCCGATGAAGCCGAAGCCGGCTGCGCCGGAGCTCCCGACGCCCGCCTGCGTGTCGAGGAACACGTTGACGAGGATCGACGGGATCAGCGCCACGGCAGCGAGGAAGAGCGCTCCCGGCAACGTGATCCGGGCCAGGATCCTGGCCAGATACCGCTCGGTCTGTTGACCCGGTCGGATGCCCGGGACGAAGCCGCCCTGCTTGCGGATCTGGTCGGCCTGCTTCACGGGGTCGAAGGTGATCGCCGTGTAGAAGTAGGCGAAGCCGATGACCAGAACGCCGGTGAAGGTGAAGTAGAAGACGTTGTTCGGCTGGGCCAGGTTGTTGTCGACCCAGCTCCGGAAGCCGTCCCACGGCAGCGCCGCGGCGATCAGGACCGGCAGGTACAGCACCGACGTGGCGAAGATGATCGGGATCACGCCGGACTGGTTGACCTTCAGCGGGATGTAGGTGTTCTGGCCGCCGTACATGCGGCGTCCTACCACCCGCTTGGCGAACTGCACCGGAATGCGCCGCTGGCCCTGTTCGACGAAGACGATGGCGCCGATCACGGCGATGAGGACCACGAGGACCACGAGCAGGGTCGTCGGGCCGTTCTCGGACTGGATGACGGAGCCCTGGGCGGGGAAGCCGCTGAGCACCGAGATCATGATGATCAGCGACATGCCGTTGCCAATCCCGTTCTGGGTGATCAGCTCGCCCATCCACATGAGCAGCGCCGTGCCTGCAGCAAGGGTCAGGACCACCACGCTGACGGTTCCGATGTGGAACCGGGGCAGCAGGTTGGCGCCGGACTGGCCGCTGATCGAGTTGCCGCTGCTGTTGAACAGGAAGGCGAAGCTGGTGGCCTGGATGACTGCGATCACCACGGTGAGGTAGCGGGTCCACTGCGTGATCTTGCGCTGGCCGACGGCGCCCTGCTGCTGCCACTGCTCGATGCGGGGCACGACGACGCCGAGCACCTGCATGATGATCGACGCCGTGATGTACGGCATGACGCCGAGGGCGAAGATGGCGAAGGTCGTCAGCGAGCCGCCCGAGAAGAGTTGGAGGAACGCCAGCACGCCGCCCTGGCTGGCGCGGTCGCGCAGCAACTGGACCTGCTCGACGTCGATCCCGGGCGACGGGATGAAGGCGCCGATCCGGTACAGCAGGATCATGAACAGCGTGAACAGGATCCGCTTCCGCAGGTCCTGGACCCGGAACATGTTCAGCATGCTGGCGAGCACGGCGGTCCCCTCTAGTCGCGTCGAACGAACGACGTCATCGGTTCATCAGTGCGTTGCCGCTGGCCGGCGGTCGCACGGCGAACGGCAGCGGCAGGCGCTCGACCGTGCCACCGGCCGCCGTGATGGCGGCCTCCGCCGCCGCCGAACAAGCGTGGACGCGGACGGTCACGGCACGCGTGACCTCTCCCCGGGCCAACACCTTGACCAGCGACTTCTTGCCGACGAGGCCCAGTTCGAGCAGGGTCTCGGGCGTGACCTCGTCGAGGCCCGATGCCTCGACGGTGTCGAGGTTGACCGCCTGGTATTCGACGCGGAAAGGGTTCTTGAAGCCACGCAACTTTGGCACCCGCTGGTGGAGCGGCATCTGGCCACCCTCGAAGCCGACGCGCACCTTCGAGCGATAGCGCTGACCCTTCATGCCGCGGCCTGCGGTC
>JARQPW010000019.1 GCA_029577135.1 Acidimicrobiales bacterium | reverse complement strand
CGAACGCTGGTTCCGGCCGCCGGCTTCCCGCTCACCCTCCTGCCCGGGCGGGGGATCCAGCGTCGCCTGACGTTCGCCAACGTGGGGGCCCTCCTCGGGCTGGGCCTGGCCTGCGTGCGCGCCGTGGCCCTGCTCCTGAGCCGGCGCCCCAGGGTGGTCGTCGCCCTGGGCGGCTACGCCAGCATCCCCTGTGGGCTGGCCGCTGTCCTGCTCAGGATTCCGCTGGTCGTCGCCGAGCAGAATGCCGTTCCGGGAGCGGCGAACCGACTCCTCGGCCGCTTCGCCAGGGCGTGCGCCGTCCCTGCGGAGGGTACGGGACTGCCGCGGGCGGTCGTGACGGGGAACCCGGTCCGGGCGGAGGTCCGGGCGAGGTCGGCTGGTGCCGGTCGCGCTGCCGCCCGCCGGTTCCACGGCCTCGACGATCGACCATTCGTGGTGGTCTTCGGCGGGTCGCTGGGAGCCCGCCGCATCAACCGGGCCGTGTTCAAGGCGATGCAAGATTGGGACGGTGGTGAGATCGTCGTCCACCATGTGTTGGGGAGCAGGGACTGGAACGACCCCGGGTTCGTCCGACTTCCCGCAGGCCCGAACGTCGAGCACCGGGTCGTCGAGTACGAGCACGACCTCCCCACCGCCCTCGCTGCTGCCGACCTCGTCCTCTGCAGGTCGGGGGCGACGTCGGTGGCCGAACTCGGCGTGATCGGCATTCCCTCCCTCCTGATACCGCTCCCGGGGGCTCCGGACGACCACCAGACCGCCAACGCCCAGCTGTTGGTCGACGCCGGGGGTGCCCGGATCCTTCCCGACGCCGAGGTCGACGGCACCCGTCTGCGGACCGAATTGGCCGACCTCCTCGGCGATTCTGTTCGCCGGGAGGCGATGGCACGGGCTGCCGGCGGCGTGGGCATCCCGGACGCCGCCGACCGGGTGGTGGACCTCCTCCTGGAGCATTCCCGTGCCTGAGGGTGCAGTCGACCTGTCGGTGCCCCGCCGCGTGCACGTCGTCGGGGTCGGCGGCGCGGGAATGAGCGCCATCGCCGAGGTACTCGCGGCGATGGGACACGGCGTGACCGGATCCGACCTGAAGCCTTCTGCGGGCCTCGAACGCCTCGAGGCGCTGGGTGTCACCGTGACCGTGGGACATGCAGCGGCGAACCTGGGGCAGGCGGAACTCCTGACGCGTTCAACGGCCGTCCCGGACAGGAACCCGGAGTGTCGTGCCGCCGCCGAGGCGGGGATCCCGGTGCTGAGCCGTGCAGACATCCTGACCGCCATCTGTGCGCAGCGCAGCACCGTTGCCGTCGCGGGAACCCACGGTAAGACCACGACGGCTTCCATGCTGGCCCTGGTCCTTCGCCAAGCCGGTGTTCGACCGTCGTTCATCATCGGTGGCGACGTGAACGAGATCGGCACCGGCGCCGCCTGGGACAGCGGCGACCTGCTGGTCGTCGAGGCCGACGAGAGCGACGGAACCTTCGTCCGGCTGCCCCGCAGTGCCGCGGTCGTGACGAATGTCGAGCCCGACCACCTCGACCACCACGGCGGATACCGAGAACTCCTGGCCGCTTTCGGCCGCTTCGTCGAAGAGACCGGAGGTCCTGTGGTCGTCGGGGTCGACGATCCGGACGGTGCCCGTCTGGTAGCGGCGACGGACGCCGACGGTATCGGGACGGCGGAGGGTGCCGACTGGCGGATCACCGACGTCGGGGAGGCCTGGGAGGGCGTTCGCTTCACGCTCACGGCGCCGGACGGAGATCGCCTCCCCCTCTCGCTGCCGGTGCCCGGCCTGCACAACGCTAGGAACGCCGCCTGTGTCGCGGCCATTTCCCGACTCCTGGGGACTCCGCCCGATCCGATCGTCGAAGGTCTCGGGAACTTCGGCGGCGTTGCCCGCCGCTTCGAACACCGGGGTAGCTCCGGCGGTGTCGAGTTCGTGGACGACTACGCCCACCTTCCGACCGAGGTCCGGGCGACGATCGCGGCGGCGTCCAGCGGATCGTGGCGACGCCTGGTGGCGGTGTTCCAGCCACACCGCTACAGCCGCACCGAGGCGCTCTGGTCGGACTTCGGCGATGCGTTCGAGGGAGCCGACCGGATCTACATCACCGACGTGTACCCGGCCGGGGAGGCCCCGCGGCCGGGCGTCTCCGGGCAACTCATCGTCGATGCCGTCGAGCGGACGTTTCCGGGCACAGACATCCACTACATCCCGCGCCGTGAGGAACTGGTAGCGGCGCTGGCCGACGACCTGGTGGCCGGGGACCTGTGCCTCACGATGGGCGCCGGCGACCTGACCTCCGTACCGGACGAGGTCCGAGGCAGGCTCGATGGCTGACGGGTCCCTGAGCGGCCGCCTGGAGGCGCTGGCCCGGCGTCTCGACGACCTCATGCTCCGCGACGGGTGTCGACATGGGCATCCGCTCGGCCCGATGACCACCTACCGGGTCGGGGGAGCGGCCGCGATGTACGTGCGGCCACACGATCGCTCCGAACTCGAATCCGTCGCTGCCGTCTTGGCCGGAACCGTGGTGCCGGTCGTCGTGGTCGGGCGTGGATCGAACCTGCTGGTGGCCGACCGGGGCTTCGCAGGCCTGGCCCTGCAACTCGGCCAGGGATTCGAGGGCGTCGATGTCGCGGGTTCGGCGGTGGTGGCCGGAGGCGGGGCCAGCCTGCCCGTCGTCGCCCGCCGGACCGTGCAGGCCGGCCTGTCGGGTTTCGAGTGGGCTGTCGGAGTTCCCGGCTCGATCGGAGGAGCTGTCCGGATGAACGCCGGTGGGCACGGATCCGATATGTCAGCGGTTCTCGGATGGGCCGATGTCGTCGACCTGGGCGATGGCGCCACGAGGCGCCTTGAGGTGGGAGAGCTCGACCTCGACTACCGGCACTCGGTGCTCTCCCCGGCCCAGGTCGTGGCTGCAGCCGGGCTCCAACTCGAGGTCGGCGATGTCGGGGACGGGGAGGCGATCCTGGCCGAGATCAGCCGGTGGCGGAGGGAGAACCAGCCCGGAGGCTCGAACGCAGGTTCCGTGTTCACCAACCCTCCCGGCGACTCCGCCGGCCGCCTCATCGACCTGGCCGGGGCGAAGGGACTCCGCATCGGCACCGCAGAGGTGTCGTCGAAGCACGCCAACTTCATCCAGGCGGACGCCGGCGGCAGTGCCGACGACGTCCGTCGGCTCATGCAGGAGGTCCGGCGGCAGGTGGCCGACGCACACGGCGTCGTCCTTCATCCCGAGACGATCCTGGTTGGCTTCGACGTGCCCGATGCATGAGCCGGGAGTCATGAGCGGCAGGTTCACGAGGGGCAGTGGCCGATCATGAGTGGTAGCGCCGATTCGTCGGATCGGAGCCTCGTCCGGCGCCTCTGGTGGTTGTGGACGCCGGTCGCGCTCCTGATGCTCGGCGTCCTGGCCTACGCGTCGACGCGTACCTCACTCCTCGATGTCGATCGCATCGAAGTGGAGGGAGCCGGCCTCAAGGTCACGGAGTGGACCGTCCTCGAGGCTGCTGCCATCGAGGTGGGCCGACCCCTGCTCGACCTGGACCTGGATGCGGTCGACAGTCGGCTCACGGCATTGCCGTGGGTGGCTGAGGCGACGGTGGTTCGCGAATGGTCGGGAACGGTGCGCCTGAGAATCCTCGAACGGACACCGGTGGTGGTGGGGGTCGATCCTGTTGGGGCGCAGGTCCTTCTGGATGCCGTGGGGGCGGTGCTGGAGTCGGTCGAACCGGGGGCGCCAGCCGACCCCTCGCTGCCGCACATCCGCATCGACGGATTCGGTCCGCCCGGGAGTCGGGTGTCGGGCATCGGGCCACTGTTGCGCGCCGCCGAGGCCGTACCACCGGACCTGGGTGCCTGGATCGTCGCACTGGTGCCGACGGGGGACGGCATCCGTGCCGAGTTGGTCGGGGGCGCAGTGGCGGAAATGGGCTTCAGCGACGACTACCGGGACCAGGCCCGGGCCCTCGCCACGGTGCTCACCCGCGTCAGGTTGGCCTGCCTTCGGGAGGTGGACGTCTCGATTCCCGACAATCCGGTGGTCCGGCGCGGTGGATGCTGAGGGCGCCTGTGGGTCCCGTTCCCATACCGCGCCCGGTGTTTTGTAGGGCAATGCTTCTCCGCCCTGGGGCCCTCCGAAAGACTTTTCCCACAGGGTTGACGTCAGGTGACTACTCCGCGTAGTCTCTTAACCACAAGGAGAGGTTGAGCTTCTGAACTCTGACCCTCCACTTCAGGGTGGGGGTTGCAGTTCGGAGTCGCCCAGCCTGAGACAGGACCGACCCGGTGAGCGGGTCGGCGGAGAGCACCAGGAGAAGCGATGATGACGAACCCCCAGAACTACCTGGCGGTGATCAAGGTGATCGGTGTTGGTGGCGGTGGCGTGAACGCCGTCAACCGGATGATCGAATCGGGGCTGCGGGGCGTGGAGTTCGTGGCCGTGAACACCGATGCCCAGGCGCTGCTGATGAGCGACGCCGACGTGAAGTTGGACATCGGCCGTGACCTGACACGGGGCCTCGGCGCCGGCAGCGACCCGGACATCGGTCGCCAGGCGGCGGAGGAGCACCGCAACGAGATCGAGCAGGTGCTCGAGGGCTCCGACATGGTCTTCGTGACTGCCGGAGAGGGCGGTGGCACCGGGACCGGTGCCGCCCCCGTCATCGCCGAGTTGGCCAAGTCGCTCGGCGCCCTGACCATCGCCGTGGTGACACGTCCCTTCGGGTTCGAGGGTCGCCGCCGAGCCGTCCAGGCCGAGAACGGCATCGTGAACCTCAAGGAGAAGGTCGACGCCCAGATCGTCATCCCCAACGACCGCCTCCTCACAGTCTCCAACGAGAAGACGGCGTTGCAGAACGCTTTCGAGATGGCCGACGAGGTCCTGCTCCAGGGCGTCCAGGGCATCACGACCCTGATCACCACGCCGGGCCTCATCAACACCGATTTCGCCGACGTGAAGATGGTGCTCCAGGACGCCGGCTCCGCGCTGATGGGCGTGGGCCAGGCCACCGGCGAGAGCCGGGCGCTGAATGCCGCCCGCAACGCCATCTCGAGCCCGCTGCTTGAGGCCTCCATCGAGGGCGCACGCGGCATCCTCCTCAACATCTCGGGTCCCAACGACCTGGGCCTGTTCGAGGTCAACGAGGCCGCCGAGGTGATCCACGGCGTCGCCCACCCGGATGCCAACATCATCTTCGGCACCGTCGTGGACGACGAGATGGAGAACGACGTCCGGGTCACGGTCATCGCCGCCGGATTCGACCGCTGGGATGGTGACCGCTCGGCGTCCCGCTCCCGTGCAGCCGGCACGACCGCCGGTGTCAGTTCGGGGGCGCCGGACAGCGATCCGTTCGCCGTGGCAGACGACGACGAGCTCGACGTTCCGAGCTTCCTGAAGTAGGGACCTCCCGCGCCAGCCGGCGCCTGCGAGCCGATCGGACCGACTGATGGCCCGGAACCTGGCCTGCTGGCATCAGCCGACGGGGTGGACGGTCCGGGTACTGGTCTCGGAGGTCGTCGACGGCAGCCTTGCCGTCGACGACCCGGTCGGTGCCCTCCGCCAGCGCCGAGAGGCGCTGCGGCCCGGACCGTGGACCTGGCTGCGCCAGGTCCACGGTGATCGGGTGGTCCTGATCGACGGACCGGGTGATGGCGTCGGATCGGAGGCGGACGCCTCGGTCACGGTCCGCTCCGACACCGTGTTGAGCATCCAGGTCGCCGACTGCGCGCCCATAGCACTGGCCGCACCCGGTGGGCTCGCCGTCGTCCATGGCGGATGGCGAGGGCTCCGCGCAGGCGTCCTCGAACGGGCCTCGGAGTGCCTGGCGGAGGCGGCTCCGGGTCCCCAGGTGGCGGTCGTGGGCCCCTGTATCCGAGCCTGCTGCTACGAGTTCGGCAGCGCCGACCTGGATGCCCTCTGCACCCAGTTCGGGGAGGGCGTGCGGGCACTCACGAGCGGGGGTAGGCCGGCGTTCGACGTTCCCGCCGCCGTACGGATCGTCCTCGAGCGCTGCGGCATCTCGAGCATGGAGTTCGACGGTGCGTGCACCGGCTGCGACGAGCGGTACTGGTCGCACCGGGTCGATGGGTCGGACCGTCGCCAGGCGCTGGTGGCCTGGATGGAGGCGCCATGAGCGGGCCCCTCGACGTGGGTGCTGCTGTGGAGCGCATCCAGGTCCTGTCGGCAGACCTGGCGGAGCGCAGCGGTGGCCGCACCCGGCTGCTCCCGGTGACGAAGGCGCTTCCGGTCACGGCGGTCGAGGCTGTCCGACGGGCCGGGCTCCGGGAGGTGGGTGAGAACTACGCCCAGGAACTTCTCGCCAAGCACGGGGATCCTGTCGGTGGAGGAGCCGGGGACATCTCCTGGCACCTGATCGGTCGCCTCCAACGCAACAAGGTCCGACGCCTCGCAGGGATCGTCGCCCTCTGGCAGACCGTGGACCGGACCGAACTCGTCGACGAGATCGCCAGGCGCGACCCGTCGGCGAGCATCCTGGTCCAGGTCGATGCAGTCGGGCTCCCCGGTCGTGGAGGCTGTCCGCCGGGCGAGGTCGAGGGACTGGTCGTCCACGGGCTCGACCTCGGGCTGGATGTCTGTGGCCTGATGGCCGTGGGCGCCCCCGACGATGCCGACGCCACCCGGCGCGTGTTCAGCAGCGTCGCAGGGCTGGCCGAGCGCATGGGCCTGCCGGAGGTGTCGATGGGGATGACCGATGACCTGGAAATCGCCATCGACTGTGGTTCCACACTGGTGCGCGTCGGGCGCGCCCTGTTCGGAGAGCGACCCACTGCCTAGGGGGCCGACCGCCGATCCCCGGCCTCCCGGCCATGCCCCCCGGGGGGGTCGCCGGGCCGGTACGCTCCGCGGGATGCTCAAGAAAGTCATGCTCTATCTCGGCCTCGGCCCCGACGAGGCGTACGAGGAGTTCGACACCGGTGATCCGGTGGCGCGTGATCCGCTCTCGTCGAGCGAGTTCGTCGAGGCCCGGTCGGCCGCCGACACCGCCAATCGTTCGTTGTGGGGCGTTGGGGAGGCTTCGACCACGGTGCGGACGGTCGCTCCGGTGCCGACGGGAACGGTCAAGCGGATTCCACCGCCGGTCGCCTCCCGGCCCCACACGGTCGCTCCGACCTCCTTCGAGGACGTTCAGGAGATGGCCGACCGCTTCGTCTCCGAACAGCCGGTGATCGTCAACCTGCAGGGCGTCGAGAGCGAGTTGTCCCGGCGAATCATCGACTTCGCCAGCGGCGTATGCTACGGCGTCGGTGGAGAGATGGAGAAGGTGGCGAATCAGGTGTACCTGCTCACCCCCACGAACGTGGAAGTCTCGGCGGCTGACCGCCGCCGTCTCGAGGATCCCGACCACGCTGGCTGAGCCGGCTGCGTCGAGCGATCCATGAGTCAGTTCGTGGAGTACCAGGCCGTCCTTCGGCTGCTCGAACCGAAGGGGGATTAGGTCGCCCATGGTCATCGTCTGCCTGGTGCTGACCCTGTACTTCTGGATCCTGCTCCTTCGCGTCGTCTCGAGCTGGTTCCCGATCTCCCCGCAGGGAACTGCGGCGTCGTTGGTCGGCTTCCTGTTGCTCGTCACCGATCCCATCCTGGTCCCCCTACGCGCGGTCCTGCCACCGGTTCGGCTCGGAAGCGTCGGACTGGACCTCTCGCCGCTGGTGGCCTTCTTCGGGCTGATGTTCCTCACCCAGATCCTCTGCGCCTGAATTTCGGAGATCCGGGTACCCCCGGAGGCCAGAGGGTGCCCCTCTGGAGGATTGTCCCGACGGTACGCTCCCGGCCATGGACGGCAGCGACATCCTCCGCGAACTGGAGGACACCCAGTTCTCCCAGAAGCTGCGCGGCTACGACCCGGCCCAGGTCGATGCGCTGATCGACCGTGCCACCCGTGAGATCGCCGACCTCCGCGCTGAGCGCAGGACGGCGCTGGATCGGGCGGAGATGGCGGAGAAGCGCATCGACCAGGAGTTGGACGCCACCCAGAGGGCCCGGGCCACGGCCGAGTCCGAAATCGCCACCGCAGAGGCCGAGGGGCGGCGCTACGTGGCCGAGGCCGAGGCCGAGGCGGCAACCCTGCGCGCCGCGGCCGAGACCGAGGTCCGGGCGGCCATCGAGGCGGCCCGCCAGCGCCTGCTCGACGAGACGACGTCGCTCGAGGCGGCACGCGATGCCGTACGGGACGACATCAGCATCATGGAGCGGCACGTCGACGCCCACAGGGAGCGGCTCCTGAGCACGCTCGGCGACCTTCGCAAGGTGGTCGAGGCGACACCCGGCAGGCCGCTTGCCGAGAAGGGGTCCTCCCGCGAGGCGAGACGCCCGCCGGAGCCTTCGCCCCCGCCTGCCGAGGAGGCGCCTGACGGGCCGGAGGTCTCCGTGAGGCAGGAGCCGGCGGCACCTGCTGTGACATCGACTCCGCCGCCCGGTGCTCGCCCGGGGGACCTGCCGACGTTGGCCGTACCCGGCGGGAGGCTCCTCGACGAACTCCGCCAGTCGGTGGGCAACGAGGGCGCGGCGATGGACACCTTCTTCACCGACGACGATTGATCCACGCCGGATCGACACCTGGGCCCATCGGTCACCCGCAGCGTCACGGCCCCCCGATACGATGCCCCGCTCGGAGTACGGGTGATCCGGTGATCCGGGGCCCCGTCGGGGCTCCCGGGGCGGGCAGACGATCAGGAGATGGCGATGGCCACGAAGAAGACGAGCACGACGGTGAAGAAGGCCCCGGCCAAGAAGGCTGCCGCCAAGAAGGCGCCGGCCAAGAAGGCTGCCGCCAAGAAGGCCCCGGCCAAGAAGGCTGCCGCCAAGAAGGCCCCGGCCAAGAAGGCCCCCGCCAAGAAGGCCCCCGCCAAGGTTGCTGCGAAGAAGGCCCCCGCCAAGGTTGCTGCGAAGAAGGCCCCCGGCAAGAAGAAGCCGAAGTCGCCATTCGGGAAGACCTTCCTCGGCGAACAGAAGAAGCGCCTCCTCGAGGAGCGGGCGCGCTACGTCCGAAGCGCCGACACGCTCGAAGCGGAGGCCAACTCCCTCCTCGACGGCCGGGAGCCCGGAGACGTCCAGTTCGACGAAGAGTCGGGTGAGGGCGACACCTTCGCGGTGGCCCGCGACCTCGACCTGGCGCTCAGCGCCCAGGCCCGCTATGCCATCGACCTGATCGATGCCGCCCTCGAGCGGATTCGCAAGGGTGTCTACGGCGTGTGTGTCCTCTCGGGCAAGAACATCCCGAAGGAACGCATGAAGGCGATCCCCTGGGCGGCTGAGCGGGTCGAGTACAAGGCCGGCGGGCTCGGTCGACGTTGAGTCCGGGCGTGGCCCCCTGGAGGGGCGCGCTGCTGGCCGGAACCTCGGTCCTGGTGCTGGACCAGCTCACCAAGTGGTGGGTGGTGGCGGCCCTCGAACCGGGTCGGACGATCGACCTGTTCTGGACGATCCGGCTGCGCCTGGTCTTCAACACGGGCGCCGCCTTCAGCCAGGGCGAGGGGCTCGGCCCGATCTTCGCCGTGCTCGTGCTCACCGTGGTGGTGCTCCTGGTGCGCCTGGGGGCGAGGGCGGGTGATCCGATGGCGAGGCTCTGCGTCGGCGGCATCGTCGGAGGGGCATTCGGCAACCTGGCCGACCGTGCCTTCCGGGCCGGGGACGGGTTCTTCGGGGGCGCCGTCATCGACTTCGTCGACCTCCAGTGGTGGCCGGTGTTCAATGTCGCCGACTCGGCGGTCGTCGTGGGAGGCATCCTGATCGTCGTGCGCGGCCTGCGTGCCGGGGCCTCCCCGTGAGCGACTTGCACGAGACCATCCCGGCGGCGCTCGACGGGGAGCGACTCGACCGGGTGGTGAGCCTCCTCACGGGCATCAGCCGGAGCCGTGCCTCTGCAGCCATCGAGGAGGGGCTGGTCCTGATCGACGACGAGCCGGTGCTGGTCCGTTCCCGCCGGGTGCAGGCCGGTGAGGAGTTGACGGTCCCGGACCTCCCCGAGGGTGAGACCCTGCGGCTTCAACCGGACCCGGGTGTCGAGGTCTCCGTCGTCCACGAGGACGCCGAGGTCGTCGTCGTGGACAAGGCGGCCGGCGTTATCGTCCACCCTGGGGCCGGCCACGGCGAGGGCACGCTCGTCCACGGCATCCTGGCCCGCTATCCAGAGGTGGCGTCGGTGGGCTCCGCGCTGCGCCCTGGCATCGTCCACCGACTGGATCGTGGGACCTCCGGACTCCTCGTGGTTGCCCGCACGGCCACGGCACACGCCGCACTGGTCCGCCAACTGTCGGAACGCCGGGTCGACCGTCGGTACCTGGCGCTCGTCCACGGCTGCGTCGAGGCCGAGGAGGGTCGCATCGAGGCACCGATCGGACGTTCACCGCGCGATCGCACCAGGATGGCGGTCGTGGTCGAGGGGCGGGAGGCACGGACCGCCTACACGGTCCAGGGCCGCTGGGAGCGGCCCGGCACCACCTTGCTGGAGTGCCGCCTGGAGACGGGCCGCACACACCAGATTCGGGTCCACCTGACGGCTATCGGCCATCCGCTGGTCGGTGACGCCGCCTACGACTCCTCTCGGGAACACCATGGCCTGGGCCGACCCTTCCTGCACGCCGCACACCTCGGATTCGTGCACCCGTCGTCCGGATCGGAGATGGCCTTCGACTCGTCGCTACCCGCCGACCTGTGCGCGGTACTGGCAGGCCTGGCGCACCCCCTGGGCTGAGTTGGCAAGGCCGGGGTCAGGCCTCCGGCCAACTCTCCTGGCCGCGGGCCATGCTGGCGATGTCCTCGAGGGTGAACGAGTCCAGATAGCGCCGCATGTGCGAGCCTGCGCTGGCCCAGATGGAGAGGAGCACGCACTGCCCCTCGTGGTCACAGGCGCCGTCGGTGTGCGGCTCTGTAAAGTCGCCAGCCACGATCGGTCCGTCGACGGCCGACACGATCTGTGAGAGCAGGATCGTCCCGGGCTCGCGGGCCAGCACGTAGCCGCCGCCGACTCCGCGCTTCGAGCGCACCAGTCCGGCTCCCTTGAGGGCCAGCAGAATCTGCTCGAGGTAGGGCTGGGGGAGGGCGGTCTGGTCGGCAATGTCGCGGACGGAACGGGGCGTCTGCCCGTCGCCATGGAGTGCGAGGGAGAGCAGCGCCCGACTCGCGTAGTCACCACGGGTCGAGACCTTCACGGAGTCCGATCCTAGACGGACACTCCGGCGCTACGTTCGAGTCGTGACGAGCGACGTGGATCACACGATCGAAGGGCCCCTGCTTCCCGACTACGGCGACGCCTGTGTGACCGGACTCGTCCCCGCCCTTCTCGAGGGATCCCATGAACCCGACTGGCTCTCCCATGACCTGCTCTCCGCCCGCCGGGTCCTGCTCCTCGTGCTCGACGGCCTGGGCTGGAACCAGCTGCAGCAGCGCCGTGGCGCTGCACCGGTACTGACGGCCATGGAGGGATGTTCGATCACCACCGTCGCACCGAGCACCACGGCGGCGGCGCTCACCTCCATCTCCACCGGGTGCCCACCCGGCGAGCACGGTGTCGTGGGCTACCGGATCGCCGTGGACGGAGCGGTCCTCAACGCCCTCCGTTGGACGAGCGGCGACGGGGACGCCAGGCGGCGAATCGATCCGTCGACCTTCCAACCGTGTCCGACCTTCGGCAACCAGTACCCACCGGTAGTCACCAGGGCCGAATTCGCCGGGTCGGGCTTCTCGCAGGCCCACCTGTCGGCCACCCGACTCGTCGGCTACGCGGATCGCCGGGACCTGGTGGACCGGACCGTCGACCTCCTCGCCTCGGGAGAGCCGTTCGTCTACGCCTACTGGGACGGCATCGACCGCACCGCCCACGAGCACGGCCTCGAGGACCGCTACGAAGAGGAACTGGCCGACTGTGATGCGATGGTCGCCGCACTCATCGACCGGGTGCCGCCCGGGACCGCCGTCGTTGTGACCGCCGATCACGGCCAGGTGCACGTGGGGGACCGGATCCTCGACCTGCCCCTTGAGGTGACCTCCTGCCTGGACGGGCAGAGCGGCGAGGCCCGGTTCCGGTGGCTCCATGCGCGCCCGGGGGCCGCTGCAGAGCTCCATGCTGCAGCAGTCGGGGCGTTCGGGGACCTGGCATGGATCCGGACCCGTGACGAGGTCGAGGCCGAGTGCTGGCTGGGGCCCCGACTCGGGGCGGCGGCTCGCTCCCGGCTCGGTGACGTGGCCCTCGTGGCCAGGGCGCAGGTCGCCTTCCGGGACCCCGCCGAGGTGATGTCGATCAGGTTGATCGGGCGCCACGGCTCGCTCACGCCGGACGAGATGCTGGTGCCGGCAGTCGGCGTCGTGACGTGACCACCGGGTGGCCGCCGCGGCCCGCGGGTGTGCCTCCGCGTGTCCTCCCGTCGGCGTAGAGTCGGAGCGATGGAGGCGACGAGCGGACCCGGTGGCGAAGACGCCCGGATGGACCAACCCGAGGTCCTCGAAGTCGATGACCGGGGCCTTCAGGAGGACGACCCAGTCGACGAGACGATCGAACACCCGGCCAAGGTGATGCGGGTCGGAACGATGATGAAGCAACTGCTCGAGGAAGTCCGCGCAGCCAGCCTCGACGAGGCCAGCCGCGACCGCCTCAAGGAGATCTACGAGACCTCGGTCGACGAGCTCGGATCGGCCCTCTCCGAAGACCTCCGCAACGAGCTGGGTCGGTTGGCCCTGTCGTTCGGCGAGGGCGAGGCGCCGAGTTCCGACGAACTGCGCATCGCCCAGGCACAGTTGGTCGGGTGGCTGGAGGGACTCGTCCAGGGCATCCAGGCGACCCTGTTCGCGCAGCAGATGGCCGCCCAGCAGCAGTTGGCCGGCATGCGTCGCGGCGAGCTGGGCCCCGGCCAGGCTCCGCCCGAGGTCGACGCCCGGCCGGGCACGTACCTCTGAGCCGGACCACGGGCCCCGTGACCGACTCCTTCAGCCACCTCCACGTCCACACCGAGTATTCGCTGCTGGACGGAGCGTCCCGGATCGAGGACATCGTGGCGGCTGCGGTCGCCGACGGCCAGCCGGCGATCGGCATCACCGACCACGGAAACATGTACGGAGTCGTCGACTTCTACCGGGCCTGCAGGGAGCAGGGGATCAAGCCGGTGCTGGGCACCGAGGCGTACATGGCGTACGAGTCGCGCAGCGAGCGACCCACCCGTCGCGGTCGACTCGACGACTCCGGCGGCGAGACCGAGGGCGGACGCAAACTCTACTACCACCTCACCCTCCTGGCAGAGAATGCAACCGGCTACCGGAACCTGATCCAGGTGGCCAGCCGGGCGTTCCTGGAGGGCTACTACTACAAGCCCCGGGTCGACTGGGAGGTCCTCGCCGACCACAGCGAGGGGCTCATCGCCACAACGGGCTGTCTCGGGGGCCAGGTGCTCCAGGCGCTCCTTGCCGACGACTACGAAGGGGCCCGGGAGCGGGCCGGGCGCCTCCAGGACATCTTCGGCAGGGACAAACTGTTCGTCGAACTCCAGGACCACGGCATCCCCGAGCAGCACCGCACCAACCCGCAACTCATCCGATTGGCGGAGGAGTTGGGCGCACCGCTGCTGGCCACGAACGACAGCCACTACACCTGCGAGGACGACGCCGTGTCCCATGACGCGCTGCTGTGCGTGCAGACCGGCTCGCTCATGAGCGACGAGCAGCGGTTTCGGTTCCACGGAACCCAGCACTATGTCAAGTCCGCCGTCGAGATGCGCGACCTCTTCCGCGAGGTCCCGGCCGCCTGCGACAACACGCTCTGGATCGCCGAGCGCTGCGATGTCGAGATCGAGTTCGGCAATCCGCAGCTCCCCGACTTCCCGCTGCCCGAGGGCTTCCCGAACGACGACGACTACCTCGAGCACCTGACGTTCGAGGGAGCCCAGAAACGCTGGGGCGAGGTGCTCCCCGACACCGTCGTCGAACGCCTGGCCTACGAGTTGAAGACCATCGGGGACATGGGCTTCTCCTCGTACTTCCTCATCACCTGGGACCTCATCCGGTATGCCCGAGACCGGGGCATCCGGGTCGGCCCCGGCCGGGGGAGCGCTGCAGGTTGCGCTGTGGCCTACGCCCTCGAGATCACCGACCTGGACCCCATCCGGTACGACCTGCTGTTCGAACGCTTCCTGAACCCGAGTCGGAGCAACATGCCGGACATCGACATGGACTTCGACTCCCGCCACCGGGACGAACTCATCCGCTACGCCGCCGAGCGCTACGGCCGGGACCATGTCGCCCAGATCATCACGTTCTCGCAGATCAAGGCCCGGGCCGCCGTCCGCGATGCCGCCCGGGTGCTCGGACATCCCTACGGCATGGGCGACCGGGTCGCCAAGGCGATGCCGCAGCTGATCATGGGCCGCGACACCCCGCTTGCCGCCTGCCTGGAGGAGACGGAACAGCATGCCGAGGGCTTCAGGATGGCCGCCGACCTGCGCCAGATGTACGGAGCCGACAACGATGTGCGCGAGGTCGTCGACGTTGCCCGGGGACTCGAGGGCCTCCGCCGCCAGGACAGCATCCATGCCGCAGCCGTGGTGATCACCAAGGAGCCCCTGACGAACTACCTCCCCATCCAGCGGAAGCCCGAGGCCGGCCAGGACCTCGACGATGCGCCGGTGGTCACCCAGTACGAGATGCACGCCGTCGAGAACCTCGGCCTCCTCAAGATGGACTTCCTGGGCCTTCGGAACCTGGACGTCATCACCGACACCCTGGCCCTCATCGAGGCCACGCGGGGCGAGGTCGTCGACATCGACAAGGTGCCGCTCGACGACCGGGCCACCTTCGGCCTGCTGGCGCGCGGCGACACGATCGGCGTGTTCCAACTCGAGTCGGGGCCGATGCGCTCCCTCATGCGATCGCTCGCCCCGACCAGCTTCGAGGACGTTGCGGCGCTCGTTGCGCTGTACCGGCCGGGCCCGATGGCCAACAACATGCACAACGACTACGCCGACCGCAAGAACGGCCGACAGCCGGTCATCTACTTCCATCCCGATGCCGAGGAACTCCTCGCCGACACCTATGGGCTGATGATCTACCAGGAGTCGGTCATGCGCGTGGCGCAGAAGTTCGCCGGCTACTCGCTGGCCGACGCCGACAACCTGCGCAAGGCCTGCGGCAAGAAGGACCGCGAGCTCATGCAGAAGGAACGCAAGGGCTTCGTCGCCGGTTGCGAGGCGACGGACTACGGCGGAGCCCTGGGCGACGAACTCTTCGACAAAATCGAACAGTTCGCCGACTATGCGTTCAACAAGAGCCACTCGTACGGCTACGGCTACATCGCATACCAGATCGCGTTCTTGAAGGCCAACTATCCGATCGAGTACATGGCGGCGCTGCTCAGCAGCGTGAAGTCGAACCTCGACAAGGCGGCCATCTACCTGAACGAGTGCCGGATCATGGGCATCGACGTCGGGGTCCCCGACATCAACACGGCCCGCAGCGACTTCCATGCCATCCCGGGCGGCGGTTCCGACGCCAACGGATCCGGCAGCGGAGGGCGGATCGTTTTCGGGCTGTCGGCGGTGCGCAACGTGGGGGAGGGGCTCGTCGAGCTCCTGCTGGCCGAGCGTGATGCCGGGGGTCCGTTCGCCGACTTCTACGACTTCGTCGAGCGCTGCGACAGCACGGTGCTGAACAAGCGCACGGTCGAGTCGCTCATCAAGGCCGGGGCCTTCGACCCACTCGGGCATCCCCGACAGGGCCTCCTGCTCGCCCACGAGCAGGTGATCGAGCACACCCTCGCCCGGCGTCGGGAGCACGACATGGGCGTGATGTCCCTGTTCGGGGAGGGCGAGTCCGACCCCCTGTTCGACGAACGGACGCCGATCAGCGATGTCGAGTTCGACAAGTCCGTCCGCCTGGCCTTCGAGAAGGAGATGTTGGGGCTCTACGTCTCGGACCATCCCCTGTCGGGCTACGAGGCGGCCCTCCGCCGCAGGTGCGACCTCGGCATCTCCGAACTGGCCGATGTCGACGACGGGATGCAGCGCACCGTGGGGGGCGTCGTCGCCAACCTCCAGAAGAAGTGGACCCGCAAGGGCGACCTCATGGCGATCTTCGACCTCGAGGACCTCAGCGGCTCGGTCGAGGTCACGGTGTTCCCGAAGACGATGGCACAACACGGCCACAAGCTCGAGGAGGACGCCATCGTGCTCGTCCGCGGCCGCCTGGACGGCCGACGCGAGGACGTCCCGAAGGTCCTCTGCCACGAGGTCGAGGTCGTCGAGATGGGCGACCTTCCCTCCTCGCGCCCGTTACGGGTGCGACTCCCCATTGAACAGGTGAGCGAATCCACGGTCGAGGAGCTCAAGGCGCTGTTGGCGGCGCACCCCGGCGATGCCGAGGTCTACCTCCACCTGGGGGACCGGCAGGTCCTGCGGCTCCCTGCCGACTACTGCGTGAACCCCTCGGGGGGCCTGGTCGGCGAACTGCGGGTCCTGTTGGGTGCCGAGGCCGTGGTCGTCGCCTGAGGCCGCGTCGCGGTCCGATCCTGTCCGATGCGAGCCCGCCACGCACCGTGGCCGGGTTGGGATCGACCCTCCGAGACGGCAGGCTGTAGGGACGTGTGCGGTAGTCGCCACGGCCGGTCGAAGCGCTCCTCTTGGTGGCCAGGCTGGTGAATCGTCCGAGAGCGAGGGACCTGAGTCGATGGCGATCGAGGTCGAGACGAAGGACTGTTCGATGCTCGGCGATGCCGAGATCGAGGAGATGGCAGAACTCTGCGAGGTCGGGCCGAACCCCTTGGGCATCGGCCTGCTGTCCAAGCAGAGCGAGGACTGGGTCCTGGCCACCACCGCCCGCGACGGTGGCCGACTGAAGGGCTTCTCCTTCTCGACGCTTGAGCGCATCGGCGGCACCCCGAGCGTGATCGTCGGATTGGCGTCGGTACGCCGGACCAGCAAGCGCGACACGGTCCTGCGTGCTCTCGTGACCGAGTTGCTGCGACGTGCCGTGCTTGCCTTTCCCGACGAGGACGTGGTCATCGGCACCCGCTTCAACAGTCCGGCCGGCTTCGAGGCGTACCGGTCCCTCGCGGACGTGAACCCCCGTCCCGGCCACCGTGCCTCGGGCGAGGAGCGAGCCTGGGGACGGCGCTTCGTGAAGCGCTTCGGCCTCTCCACCCTCAACTACGACGAGCACGCGTTCCGCTCGAAGGGATCCGGTAGCCAGGCCTGTGTGTTCGACCACTGCAGCCTCAAGCCCGAGATGATCGACGCCGATGTGGCCAGCCTGTTCGACGGCCTCGACACCGAGCGGGGCGACGTCCTCGTGGCCTGCGGCTGGGCCCTGGCCGAGGACCTCGAGAAGCTCCTCTGAGCAGCGCTCCTGCCGGTCCGACCCAACCGGGGCAGGCAGCCGACGATCAAGGGAGTCCGCAACGGAGCGTCCGCGAGGCACTCGACGCCCGGCGGTCGTGCCGTTCGTTCGTCGACCGCTCCCTCCCTCCGGGCCTCGCCGACGACCTCGTCGACCGTGCCCGCCGGACCCCGTCAGCCGGCAACGCCCAGGGCGTGGAGTTCCTCCTCCTCGAGGGCCCCGAACAGACCTCCGCCTACTGGACGGTCACCCTCCCCGAGCAGGACCGCGACGTGTTCCACTGGCCGGGCCTGCTGCTTGCACCTGTCCTGGTCGTGGTCTATGCGGACGCAGGTCGCTACCTCGACCGGTACTCGGAGCCGGACAAGGCCTCGATGGGGCTCGGTGGGTCCGACGAGGACTGGCCCATCCCGTACTGGTTCATCGATGCGGCGTTCTCGGCTCTGGCGCTCCAACTCCTCGTCGTCGGCGAGGGCCTGGGCTGCTGCTTCTTCGGCCTGTTCGGGCACGAACGGGCCGTCTCCCGCAGGTTCGGCGTCCCCGAGGGCCAGCGGGCGGTCGGGGCCGTCGCCATCGGGTATCCGGCGCCCGACGACCAGCACCCCTCAGCATCGGTCGAGCGGGGCCGGCGAGACCTCGGCGAGGTCCTGCACCGTGGCCACTGGGGGATCCCCGATGTCCGGCCGCCGGAGGCGGGACGGTAGGATCGCTGCGGCGCTCTCTACCTGCGAACCGATTCACCGACCCGGAGACCCGAATGTCCGACGAGACCCCCGCCAGGCAGGTGCCGATCGTCGGCTACCTGGAACTCGGTGACGATCCCCACCTCTGTGCCAGCGAGTGCACGGACTGCGGGGCCCGCTACTTCGACCGGCGCAACGCCTGCGCCAACTGTGGAGGGACCGGGTTCTCGCAGGTACGGGTCGCCGGCGCCGGTGTGCTGAAGGCCTACAGCGTGGTCCACAACGCGGCGCCGGGCATCCCGGTTCCGTTCGTGTCGGCGATCGTCGAGACCGAGGACGGCACCTCCGTCCGCTCGAACGTGGTCGGCCTCGACGACCCGATGGCCGCCGAACTCGGGATGCGCGTCGAACTCACCACCTATGTCTGTGGGACCGACGACGATGGGACGGAGTGCGTGGCCTACGGCTACGCCTCCGCCTGAGAGTCGCACGGACCCCACCGAGCGGCGATCACAGCAACAGAAAGGAAGGCATATGTCTGGAGATTCAGTCTGGGTCCTCGGAGCCAGCATGACCCGCTTCGCCCGCTACCCGGAGTTGGACGCCCTCGACCTGGCCTCACAGGCCTGCCTCGACGCCTTCGCCGACGGTGGTGTGGGCATCCACGACATGGACGTCCTCGCCGCCGGAAGCCTCTTCCAGCCGCAGGGATTCGGCCAGCGCCTGCAGAAGCAGATCGGCCAGACGGGCATCCCCGTCTACAACGTCACCAACGCCTGCGCCACAGGGGCGACCGCCATCAGGGTGGCGTACCTGTCGATCAGGGCCGGCGAGGCCCAGATAGGCCTTGCCGTCGGTGTCGAGCAGATGGGCAAGATGGGTCTCCTGGCCGGCAAGTCGCGCTCGGAGCGCAAGGTCTTCGAACCGACCGGTCGCTATGAGGCGGTGACGTCGATCGACGGGATCCTCGGCACCGAGACCATGCCCGGCGTGTTCGCCCAGGCCGGCACCGGATACGCCTACGAGAACGAAGGCGTCGGCTTCGAGCAGTTCGCCAGGGTCGCCTACAAGAACCACCTCCACTCGACCCTGAACCCGCTGGCCCAGTACCAGAAGGAGTTCAGCCTCGAACAGATCATGGGCTCACCGGTCCAGAGCTACCCCAACACGACGCTCATGTGCTGCCCGACGGGCGACGGTGCCGCAGCGGTCGTGCTGGTCTCCGGCGAGCGTCTGCGGTCGATGCCCGCCGAGGCGCAGCAGCGGGCCGTCAAGATCTCGGCCTCGGTCCTCACGAGCGATCCCTGGGTCGAGTCCGGCCAGGTCCAACCCGACGTCAATACCCTGACGCGTAGCGCCGCAGCCCAGGCCTACGAGGCGGCCGGAGTCGGACCCGAGGACCTCGACCTGGTGGAACTCCACGACTGCTTCGCCACGGCGGAGCTCATCCACTACGACAACCTCGGCCTGTGCGAGCCGGGCGGGGCCGGCGACTTCATCGACTCCGGTGCGCCGTTCCGCGACGGTCGCCTTCCGGTGAACGTGTCGGGTGGCCTCATCTCGAAGGGTCACCCGATCGGAGCGACCGGCGTCGCCAACGTCTACGAGATCTCCACCCACCTGCGGGGCGAGGCCGGCGACCGCCAGATCGAGGGGGCGAGGGTCGGCCTTGCCCACGTGATTGGACTCGGCTCGGCCTGTGGCATCCACATCCTCGAGAAGGCCGCGGCTTAGCCCAGGTGCGAACGATCGGCTGCCTCCTGCTGTATTGATCGGGGCTACCGTCGGGTCGTGGATGAGATGTCCGACGCCCAGCGTGACGCCTTCCTGGACGAGGTCCGGTTGGCGGTCTTGGTGATTGAGCGAGCCGACAAGGGCGCCCCTGTGCGCTCCCGTCTGGTACCGCTGTAACGACGGTGTTTTTCAGATCTCCATGGAGAACGACTCAGCAAAGGCGGTGCCTTTACGTCGGGTTGGCCGGGCCAGTCTGTGTGTGCAAGATGAGTCGATCCCTTCCCGGTATGTCACTGCCGAGGGTCCAGTCGAGGTCGAGGCGATAAGCGGAGAGGCGTGGCATGAGGTTGTCCTCGGGATGGCGTCCAGGTACCTCGGAGACGAACTGGGCCGGCAGTACGCCGACGGCTTCCCCCCTGAGTTGGAAGGAGGAGCCCTGGTGACCCTGCGTCCCCGTCGCTGGCGTACCGAGATGTACTGAGCCTGGGAACGACGACGAACTTTTGTGTTCGTAAGGCGTTTGTCCTCCAGAAGGCGGCCTAGGCACCCGACCTCAGAGTTCGGCGAGCAGGCTCCCGACGTCCTCGACGGGGGCCCGGCAGGCGAAGTCCCGACACACCCACGCCCGGTCGCCGTCGCGTCCCTCCCAGAGCGGTCCGGAGCGCTCCTCACCCCAGGCCAGCACGAGGTTCGGACGGTAGGCGCGGGCCACGGCCTCGACCATGTCTGGCCGGTCGCCGGTGATCACGACCTCGGTGATGCCGGCATGTAGGAGGTCCACAGCACCGAGCAGGTGTCCCAACGCCGTTGGATGGTCGACGAGGAGGCGCCCGAGGAGCAGGAGCACGGATTCCGCGGCGTCGGTGTAGCGCCGTTCGCCGGTGAGGGCCCCCAGTCGGAGCAGTGCCACGGCGGCCAGACTGTTGGCGCTGGGGTGGGCGTTGTCGAGCACGTCCTTGGGACGCGTCACGAGCCGTTCGGCGTCGTCGCCGGTGGTGAAGAATCCGCCGTTCACCCGGTCGGTGAAAAGTTCGAGGAGGAGGTCCGCCGAGTGGGCCGCCTCGTCGATCCAGCGGACCTCTCCGGTCGCCTCGCCCAGGCGGGTGAGGGCATCGACCATGGCGGCGTGGTCGGCGGCGTACCCGAGGTGCCGGGCCCCGACGTCGGACTGCCAGGAGCGCAGCCAGCGGCCGTCCTCGTTGCGAAGGTTGGACAGGAGGAATTCGGCGTTGTCCTTGGCGGCCTCCAACCAGTCCCCACGACCCGTTGCGGCCGCCGCCTCGGCGAGCGTGGAGAGCATCAGGCCGTTCCACTCGGTCAGGACCTTGTCGTCGAGCCCGGGGCGGATCCGCAACTCCCGGGCATTGAAGAGGGCCTGCCGTGCACGCTCCACCCCGGGTGGACGCATCAGGTCGCCGCGGACCGGGCGATGCAGGATGTTGGTTCCCTCGAAGTTGCCTTCCGGGGTGACGCCGTACCATTCGATCGCCTCGTCGGCATCGGTTCCGCAGACCACGCGCACCTGCGGCTCGGACCAGACGTAGAAGCGGCCCTCGACGCCCTCCGAGTCGGCGTCCTCGGCGGCGGCGAATCCGCCACCGGGTAGCCGCAGGTCCCGGAGCACGTACCCGATCGCCTCCTCGGCGACCTGCCGCCACCGTCCATGGCCGAAGATCTGCCATGCATGGAGGTAGGTCCGGGCGAGCAGGGCGTTGTCGTAGAGCATCTTCTCGAAGTGGGGGACCAGCCAGCGCTCGTCCACCGAATAGCGGGCGAAGCCTCCACCGAGGTGGTCGGCCATGCCGCCGGAGGCCATAGCATCGAGGGTCGTCCCGATCACCCCGGCGAGGCCCGGATCGGGTGCGGCGACCTGCCGTCGGAGGAGCGCCTCGAGGCTCATCGACTGCGGGAACTTCGGAGCACCTCCGAAGCCTCCCCAGTGGGGGTCGTGTTGCCTCCGGAGCACCTCGGACGCCCGCTGGAGTGTGTCAGAAGGCGGAAGTTGCCCGTCGGGCTCGAGGTCGGCGTAAACGGCCATGCGGCCGAGCAGTCGGGTGCCGATCTCGCTGAGGTCGTCGCGGCGCTCGGTCCAGGCCTCCTGCACGGCGTTGAGGACCTGTTGGAATGATGGCATGCCGCCGCGGGATCGGTTCGGCCAGTAGGTGCCGGCATGGAATGGCAGTCCCTCGGGGTCGAGGAAGACGGTCATGGGCCAACCCCCACGTCCGACAAGTGCGGTGACGGCGTCCATGTAGATGGCATCGACGTCGGGCCGCTCCTCGCGGTCGACCTTGACGTTCACGAACCACCTGTTCATGAGTTCCGCCGTCGCCGGATCCTCGAAGGACTCGTGTGCCATGACGTGGCACCAGTGGCAGGCGGAGTAGCCCACCGAGAGCAGCACCGGTCGAGAGGACCGCCTGGCCTCGGCGAACGCCTCTTCGCCCCAGGGGTACCAGTCGACCGGATTATCGGCGTGTTGGCGGAGATAGGGGCTGGACTCATCGGCAAGACGGTTCACGCCGGCGACCCTACAGACACACGCCAAAGGTGACCGATCGAACCTGCCTCCGGTGGCAGAATGCACCGATGCGACGCTGGATCCTCGGGGCTCGTCCGCGCACCCTTCCAGCTGCGGTGGTGCCGGTGCTGGTCGGAACCTCGGTGGCGGTGGGTGTCGGTGACGGCATCGTCTGGTGGCGGGCGCTGGCCGCACTGGTCGTGGCCCTCGCCCTCCAGGTCGGCGTGAACTTCGCCAACGACCTGTCCGACGGCCTCCGGGGCACGGACGGACTCGACCGGATCGGACCCCGGCGCCTCGTCGGATCCGGGCTCGCCAGCGCCGGGGAGGTCCGCTGGGCGGCGTTCGTTGCCTTCGGGGTGGCGGGTATCGCGGGTCTCGTCCTGTCGCTCGTCGTCTCGCCCTGGCTGCTCATCATCGGCGCATCGGCCATCGCCGCCGCCTGGCTGTACACGGGCGGGCCGAAGCCGTACGGCTACCGCGGACTGGGAGAGGTAGCCGTGTTCGTGTTCTTCGGTCTCGTGGCGACCGTCGGCAGCGCATACGTGCAGACCGGCCGAATCACCGGCCTCGCCCTCCTCGCCGGGAGCGCGGTCGGGCTGCTGGCCTGCGCCCTTCTTGCGGTCAACAACCTCCGCGACATCGCCGGCGACACGGTCTCCGGCAAGCGCACGCTGGCGGTCCGCATCGGCGACCGGGCGGCCCGCTGGCTCTACGTGGCCTTCCTTGACGGGGCCCTGGTCCTCGCTTCCCTGTGTGCCCTCTCGCGTCCGTGGTGCCTGCTGGTCCTGGGCGGAGGCGTCGTCGCAGGGCCGGCCGTGCGGGACGTCCTCGGTGGTGCCGAGGGTCCACGCCTCATCGGGGTGCTCGCGGCCACGGCCCGGACGCAGTTGGTTGCCGGGGGCCTGCTTGCCCTGGGCCTGGTGCTCTCCGCCTGAGCCACCTCCGAGCGGCGGAGGTCAGGTGTTGCGGGTCGCGGTGAGGAGTTGGGCGATCCCGCCCGAGAGGCGGGTCTTGGCCACGTCGGTGAATCCGGCCTGCGTGATCTGGTGCAAGAGTTCGGGATCGCCGGGCAGGTACACGATCGACCGGGGAAGGTAGAGGTAGGCGGCGCGATCGGAGAGCAGGCCTCCGATGAAGGGCACCACCCGCCCGAAGTACACGGAGTGTCCGGCCCGGAGCAGGGGATTGCGTGGTCGATCGACCTCGAGGAGGGCGATCCGACCACCGGGACGCAGGACCCTGGCCAACTCCCCGAAGAAGGGTTCCAGGGCGGCCAGGTTGCGGAGGGCGAAGCCGCAGGTGACGCCGTCGACTGCCCCGGCGGGCGTGGGCAGGCGCAGGGCGTCGGCGTGCACGAGGGGGGCGTCGGTGCGCGCTGCCGCCAACATCCCCCACGAGAGGTCCATGCCGATCGGGTGGTGGCCGGCCCGGTCGAGGTCCCTGCAGAGGTCGCCGGTGCCGCAGGCGAGGTCGAGCACGGCGGATCCGGTGGGCAGGGCGAGATCCTCGACGGTGCGGCGGCGCCAGCGAACGTCGAGTCGGAAGGTCAGCAGGCGGTTGAGGAGGTCGTACCGGGGAGCGATGGCGTCGAACATCGAGCGCACCGCAGCTGCCTTCTCTCCCGGGGGGAGGGGGCCGTTTCCATGACGAGGTTCGTCGGTCACCGGGTCAGTCGAACCAGATCCGCTGGTGTTCCCGGCTCATCGGATGCAGGAGGAGTGCCAGGAGCACTCCCGGGAACAGGAGCGCCAGGAAGAGGTTGGCCCCGAAGCCGTAGATCCAGATGCGCGCGACGACCGCCAGGCTCGACACTGCGACCGCCATCTGCCAACCGACCCTCTTGTCGTTGGCGACCAGGTAGCCCGAGGGGAACATGAGCAGGCCGAGCAGCAACAGCACCTCGGAACCTCGGATGATGCTGAAGACGCCTTCGAGGTAGAGGAGCATCGTGCCGGTCACGAGGGTCTGCGGCTGGTACCGGTTGATCCAGCGTCGCTGTGGCTCCATCGGGTCAGTCTGGCAGGGACGTCGTCGCTTGCCGCCGACCCGGTGCCTCGACCGGGACGTCCATCCGGTCGGCGCGCAGTTGGCCACAGGCGGCGTCGATCTCGGTGCCCCGGGTGCGCCGGACCGTCACGTTGGCCCCATGGGTCCGCAACTCGTCGGCGAAGTCGGCGACCCGCCGTGGTGAGGATCCGCGGGTCGGCCAGCCGGGCGTCGGGTTGAGGGGAATGAGGTTGATGTGTGCGCCAAGGGGCCGGGCATAGGCGGCGAAGCGCCTGGCGTCCTCGGGCCGGTCGTTGGTGTCGTGGATGAGCGCCCACTCGAAGGAGAGGCGCCGACCGGTGGAGCGGATGTGATGCCTGCAGGCGTCGGCCAACTCCGCCAGCGGCCACCGGCGGTTGACCGGCACCAGTTCATCTCGCAGGTCGTCGTCCGCGGCGTGGAGGGAGACCGCCAGGCTCACGGGAAGCGACTCCCCGGCCAGGCGGCGGATCCCAGGCACGAGGCCGACCGTGGAGATCGTGAGGTGCCGTGCCGAGAGTCCGAGGGCACCATGGATGCGCTGGACGGCGCCCCAGGTGCGCTCATAATTGGCGAGCGGCTCGCCCATGCCCATGAACACGACGTTCGAGACGCGGCGCCCGCCGGCCTCGCGCTGGGCCCGGACGACCTGTTCGACGATCTCGCCCGTGGTCAGGTGGCGGTCGAATCCCATCTGCCCGGTGGCGCAGAACCCACACCCCATGGCGCAGCCCGACTGGGTGCTGACGCAGACCGTGGACCGCTTGTCGTAGTGCATCAGCACGGTCTCGACCAGCGCTCCGTCGGTGAGGCGCCACAACCACTTGATGGTCTCCCCGCCGTCACCGATCGAGCGGGTCTCCTCCGCCAGGCCAGCCGGGAGTTCGCCCACGAGGCGGTCGCGCAGGCCTGCCGGGAGCGTGGTGATCTCCGCCGGGTCTGCGAGGTCCCCGTAGAGGCCCTGCCAGAGCTGGTCGATCCGGTAGTCGGGCTGGTCGACGAGCAAGGTCCCGAGAGCGGCCCGGTCGTGGTCGTAGCGCGTGACCGGGAGCCCCGATGGGGTAGCGACGATCATCGGACGATGCGCTGGAAGGCGCGGTCGATCCTGGAGCGCCGGAACCCGAGTTCTTCGTAGAGCCGGTTGGCATGCTGGTTGTCGGATTCGACGTAGAGCATCCCGTGTCGTAGTCCCTGCCCGGCGAGCCAGGCGAGGCCGTCGAGCACGAGTTGCCGGCCCAGGCCGCGGCCGTGGAAGTCGGGGTCCACGGCGATGGCGTAGATCTCGCCGGTTGGTGGGTTCCCGGAGGAGTGGACCTTCGTCCAGCAGAAGCCGGCCAGGCGGCCCTCGAGTTCGAGCAGGCGGAAGCCGTCGGGGTCGAACCAGGGCTCGGCGCACTTCTGGGCCAGTTCCCCGGGGGTGAGGTCGCCCTGTTCAGGGTGCCAGTGGAACGCCCGGTTGTTGACCTCGAGGAAGGCATCGACGTCCGCTGCGCGGAACGCACGTGTGGCAAGGTTGGTGCCGGGAGCGGGGAGTGGGCGTTCGAGCCGCCACAGGTCCCGGTAGTAGGTGAAGCCGGCGGCCAGCGGTACCCGGTCGCTGGCAGGCGTGGCGTTCTCGATCCAGAGCTCGAGGCGTCCACCCTCGTCCAGCATGACCGCCTGGGTGGCGGCCTCGAGGAGGCGCTGTCGTCGGACGTCGTCGTCTCCCTCCACCCGGAGCTCGACGAGCCAGCCGTTGCGGGCGCTGGTGAGGACGACGGTGTCGGTGCCGTCCGAGACCTCGAGGCGATCGGGTTCGGTTGCCATCGGCGGCGAGGCTACCCCGGGGCGCAGGAGGACCCGTGTGCCCCGGGCAGGCGGTACCTTCGAGGGCATGGGACGTCCGAGATCACCGGCTGGCCGCGCTAGGGAGGCGAACCGGCGACTGACCGGCGAGTACCCGGACGCCGAGTGTGAACTCACGCATCGCAACCCCTTCGAACTCCTGGCGGCGACGATCCTGTCCGCCCAGTGCACCGACAAGCGGGTCAACATGGTCACGCCGGTGCTGTTCGCCCGGTACCCGACGCCGGAGGACCTCGCTGGGGCGGTTCCGCCCGAATTGGAGGAGATCGTCCGCTCGACCGGCTTCTACGTCAACAAGGCCCGCAGCCTGCTCGGTATGGCACAGCGGCTCGTCGAGGCCTACGACGGTGAGGTACCGGGCGGGATGGCCGACCTGACGTCGTTGCCCGGAGTGGGCCGCAAGACGGCGAACGTGGTCCGCAGCGTGGCCCTGGGCCTGCCCGGCCTGCCCGTCGACACGCACGTCGGTCGCCTGTCGCGTCGCCTGGGCCTGACCGAGGAGACCGACCCCGTGAAGGTCGAGTTCGAGCTCAATCCGATGGTCCCGGCCAACGACCGGGGGAACTTCAGCATGCGCCTGATCCTGCACGGCCGGCGCGTCTGTCCCAGCCGGAAGCCCCGTTGTGGCGAGTGCGTCCTCAACGACTTCTGCCCCGCCTCGGAGGTCTGAGCGGCAGCACGACCGTGGGACCCGGTGGAGGCTCCGGTTTGACGCACTGCGGTCGCACCGGAGGAAATCGCTACTCGGCCGACAAATGCTTCGCTTTGGCTTTTCTCCCTCCGTGAGATGGACTAACTTGACGCCCGCCGGGTTCCCGCCACCTGGCTCGCGAGGAACGGGTTCCCGCCACCCACCTCGCCGCTCAGCGCTCCTCTCGAGGGGCGCTGAGTACTTTTTCATCCCGGCCGACGTCGTTCGAGGTCGGGGTACCGGGCAATCTCGGGGAGATCCGGGAAGCCGAGGAACCTCAGCGCAGGCGGCGGCGTGTGCGGCCGAGCTCCCGGCGGGCGCCCCGCAGGTGGCGCTCGACCTCGAGCAGGCCGGCGGTGTCGTCGGTGCGGTCGCCGTCCCCACCGTGGGACAGCAGTTCGCCGATCCGCTCGAGGAGAGCGTCAAGCTGGCCGACGACCGACGAGAGTTCGGCGTCGGAGGGGATGCGCTGCTCGGAGGGTACGTCCTGCTCGGGGGACACGACCCGAGTCTGCTCCAATTGTGCGAAGGCGGCCACCCTGACCGGGCGATGGTCGAAATTCCACGCGAGACGATGCTCCAAACTCCAACGAGCGGCGGGGGAGTGACCGCTAGCGTGGCGGGGTGCTCCGTCGAATCGACCTGCGCGGCTACGAAGGAGATCTCGTCGACGTGCTTCCACGCCCCCTCCTCGACGGAGCCGGAGCCCTGGACGTCGTCCAGCAGGTCATCGAGGACGTTCGCTCCCGTGGCGACCAGGCGATCCTCGAGTTCGGGGAGCGCTTCGACGGCGCCCGACCCGACTCGCTTGTGATCGGGTCCGCTGAGATGCAGGCAGCGCTCGCGGCGATCGGGGAGCCGGTCCGAACCGCTCTCGAGGTGGCTGCTGCATCCATTCGCCTCCACCACGAGGGGCAGGTCCGGACCGACCACGAGTGGGAACGGGACGGGCTGACGGTTCGATCGATGGTGGTGCCCGTCGAGCGGGTCGGCTGCTACGTCCCCGGGGGCCGGGCCTCCTATCCGTCGACGGTCCTCATGACGGCGATCCCGGCCCGTGTGGCCGGTGTCGCGGAGGTGGTGGTCTGCGTCCCGCCGGGTCCCGACGGGCGGGTCGCCGACGTGACCCTGGCGGCAGCGGCCATCACCGGAGTCGACGTCGTCCACCCGGTTGGTGGTGCCCAGGCGATCGCAGCCCTGGCCTTCGGATCGGAGAGCATCCGGCCGGTCGACGTGGTGGTCGGGCCGGGCAACGTCTACGTCGCCCTGGCCAAGCGGGAGGTGGCCGGCCGCGTGGGCGTTCCCGCCGCGTTCGCCGGGCCCTCCGAGGTCGTCGTCATCGCCGATGCGACCGCGCCCGTCGAGTTCGCGGCCATCGACGTGGTGGTGCAGGCCGAGCACGGCCCGGACGGGCTGGCCTGGTTGGTCACCTGGGACGAGTCGGTTGCCGACGCCGTCGAGGCCGAGGTCGCGGCAATCACGGAGTCCTCGCCCCGTCGGGGGGACATCGAGGCCACGTTGGCAGTATCCGGACACGTGGTCCTCGTCGACGACGTCACCCAGGCGATAGGGGTCGCCGACCGGATCGCCCCGGAGCACCTCCAACTCATGGTCGAGGACGCACAGGGAGTGGCTGCCCGGGTCCGGCACGCCGGGGCCGTCTTCTGCGGACCCTGGTCGCCGGCGGCGCTCGGCGACTACATCGCGGGGCCGAGCCACGTGTTGCCGACGGCCGGAACGGCGCGCTTCTCCGGCGCGCTCGCGGTCGCCGACTTCAGCAAGGACGTCCACGTGGTCACCGCCGACCGGGCGGCGGTCGCTGCCCTCGGGCCCCACGTGGTCGCCCTGGCCGAGGCCGAGGGCCTCTATGCGCATGCCGAGTCGCTCCGGCGACGCCTCGCCGCCATCGAGAGGGGCGAGGATGCCTGAGCGCCCATCCGCCAGGGGCGAGGTCGCCGAGCTCGTGGGGTACCACTCACCCCAGGTCGAGGTCGAGGTCCGCCTCAACACGAACGAATCGCCGGTGCGGCCGCCGGCCGGCTTCGGCGACGCCCTTGCCGATGCCGTGCGAGGCCTGGAGCTCAATCGCTACCCGGATCGTGCGGCCGTGGACCTCCGCTCCGCGTTGGCGCGTCGATACTCGCTCGATACGGCGCAGGTTTTCTGCGCCAACGGCTCGAACGAGGTCCTCCAGACGGTCCTTCTGGCCTATGGGGGTGCTGGTCGCTCGGCGGCTGTGTTCGAGCCCACCTATGCCATGCACTCCCAGATCGCCCGGTCCACCGGCACCCGGGTGGTGACCGGTCGTCGGGGCGACGACTTCGGGCTCCGTGCGGCCGTCGTCGCGTCGCTCGTCGATGCCGAACAACCGGACGTGCTCTTCCTCTGCTCGCCGAACAACCCCACCGGGACGATCGACGCCCCCGAGATCGTCCCGGCGGCACTGGAGGCGCTGGGGTCGTACGGCGGACTCCTCGTGGTCGACGAGGCCTATGGGCAGTTCGCCACCTCTTCGGCGGTGGACCTGCTCGACGAGGACCGGGCGCTGGTGGTGAGCCGCACCTTCTCGAAGACCTGGGCGCTGGCCGGCCTGCGCCTCGGCTACCTGATGGGCCCCTCCTGGTGCCTGGCCGAGTTGGAGAAGGTGGTGCTCCCGTACCACCTGGATGCCGTGAAGCAGGTGGCCGGGCTCCTGGCGCTCGAGCACGACCAGGCGATGGAGGAGCGGGTGGCCTCCCTGGTGGCCGAACGCGAGCGGGTCGTCGCGGCGCTGCGGAACCTCGCGGTGACGGTGTGGCCGTCGGAGGCCAACTTCGTGCTCTTCCGCTGCGAGGTGTCCTCCGGCCAGGCCGTCTGGCAGGGTCTGTTGGACCGCTCGGTCCTCGTGAGGAACTGTTCGTCCTGGGACGGGTTGGAGGACTGCCTGCGGGTCACGATCGGAACCGATGAGGAGGACGACCGCTTCCTGGCCGCCCTCCGGGAAGTCCTGGCAGGAGAACTGCCGGGGGGAGTGCCACGAGAAGCGCCAGGAGAAGGGACAGGACATGAGCAGGACCGGTGAGCGACAGCGCACCACCAGGGAGACCGAGATAGCGGTCTCCGTCGACCTCGACGGGGGTGCCGCCGGAGTGCAGCCTTCGGCGGAGACGGGGATCCCGTTCTTCGACCACATGCTCGAGCAGTTGGGCCGCCATGGCGGCCTCGGGCTCGACGTCCGGTGCATCGGCGACCTCGAGATCGACGCCCACCACACGGTCGAGGACGTCGGGATCGCACTGGGCGAGGCGGTCGCCGACGCCTTGGGGGACAAGGCGGGTGTGCGACGCTTCGCGTCCGTCAGCGTGCCGTTGGACGAGGCCCTGATCGACGTCGCCCTGGACCTGTCCGGCCGGCCCTACCTCCACTACGAGGTCGACTTCCCCGGAGAGAAGATCCTCGGAGACCCGCCGTTCGACCCCCAGTTGGTCGAGGAGTTCTGGCGTGCCTTCGCCGTGGCGGCGCGCCTCACCCTGCACCTCTCGAAGGTCCGAGGCAAGAACACCCACCACATCATCGAGGCCGGCTTCAAGGGCGTGGCTCGGGCCCTGCGCGATGCCGTCCGCGTCGAGGGTGCGGACGTGCCGTCGACCAAGGGCAGCCTGTGAGCGTCGGGCGCGGATCGAACCTGTGACCGACGGGCCCGTCGTCGCCGTCCTCGACTACGGAATCGGCAACCTCCGATCCGCGCAGAAGGCGCTTGAACGCGTCGGAGCCGATGCACGCCTCACGGCGGACGCCGGCGAGATCGCGATGGCTGCGGGCGTCGTGCTGCCGGGCGTGGGGGCCTTCGGACGATGTAGCGAGGCACTGGAGGAGTCGGGACTGCGTGGGATCGCACGGGCAGCGGCCCGACAGGCGATCGAAGGAGGCCGTCCGTTCCTGGGCATCTGCGTGGGCCTGCAGCTCCTGTTCGAGGGCAGCGAGGAGTCGCCCGGGCTGGCCGGCCTCGGCGTCCTCGGGGGGAGGGTGGCCATGCTGCCCGGCGACGTCAAGCGGCCACAGATGCAGTGGAACCGGCTGGATGCCGCCGACCGGGACGGGGCCGGAGGCCGCCACCCGCTCCTGGACGGCATTGCCGACGATGCCTGGGTGTACTTCGTGCACGGCTATGCGGCGCCGGTCGGTCCCGACACCGTCGCCACCTGCGAGTACGGCAGCACCGTGTGCGCGGCCATCGCCTCCGGCACCCTCTGGGCCACGCAGTTCCATCCGGAGAAGTCGGGCGAGACCGGGCTCCGGGTGCTGCAGAACTTCGTCGATCGGCTGGCCGCGTGACCGGCGGCCCCGCCCTTTTCCCGGCCATCGACCTGCGGGGCGGCCGCTGCGTCCGCCTCCTCCGGGGCGACTACGGGCAAGAGACCGTCTACGGGGACGACCCCGTAGCGCAGGCCCTCGCCTTCCAGGAGGCTGGGGCGCCGTGGGTGCACGTGGTCGACCTGGACGCCGCACGGAGCGGCGACCCGGTGAATCGACCCATCGTCGCAGCCGTTGTCGATGCCCTCGACGTTCCCGTCCAGACGGGCGGCGGCGTCCGCAGCGTTGAAGACGCCGAAGTGCTGTTCACGGCGGGCGTCCGGCGCGTCGTCCTGGGGACCGCTGCCGTCGAACGTCCGGGCCTCGTTGCGGAGGTGGCCGCCCTCGGGTCCGTGGCGGTCGGACTCGACGTCCGGGGTCGCGAGGTGGCGATCCACGGCTGGACCGAAGGGAGCGGGCTCCTCCTCGAGTCGGCCCTCCAGCGGTTCGGGGGCCTGGGCGCCGAGGCCCTCGTGATCACGCAGATCGAACGGGACGGCACCCTCGAGGGTCCCGACCTGGAGATGTACCGGGAGGTGCTCGCCGCGACCCCGCTCGACGTGTTGGCTTCGGGCGGTGTCGGGATGCCCGGCCACCTGGACGACCTTGCAATCCTCGAACTCGGTGGCCGCAGGGTCGCCGGCGTCATCGTGGGACGGGCCCTCTACGAGGGAACCGTCGACGTTGCCGATGCGGTTCGGCGGCTCACCGGGTCCCGGGGTACGCCATGAGGTCCGTGCGAATCATCCCGTGCCTCGACGTCGACGACGGCCGTGTCGTCAAGGGGGTCAACTTCGTCGGACTCCGGGACGCCGGAGACCCGGTCGAGTTGGCGGCCCGCTACGACCGAGAGGGAGCCGACGAGTTGGTGTTCCTCGACATCACGGCCTCCTCCGACGCACGGGACACGATCATCGACGTCGTGCGGCGGACCGCCGAGGAGGTGTTCATCCCGTTCACCGTGGGCGGCGGCGTCCGGTCGGTCGACGACGCCCGCCGGATCCTCCGTGCCGGCGCCGACAAGGTCTCCGTGAACACGGCAGCCGTCGAGCGTCCGGGCCTGATCGGGGAACTGGCCGCCGAGTTCGGCAGCCAGTGCGTGGTGGTGGCCATCGACGCACGCCGGACCGGCACCGTGCCGAGCGGCTTCGAGGTCTTCACCCACGGCGGGAGGACCCCCACGGGCATCGATGCCGTCGGGTGGTCCGGCGAGGCGGAGCGCCTCGGTGCCGGCGAGATCCTGCAGACCTCGATGGACCGCGACGGGACCGGGGACGGATTCGACCTCGAGATGCTCCAGGCCATCGGGTCGGCTACGGGCGTGCCGCTCGTGGCCAGCGGCGGCGTGGGCGGACTCGACCACCTGGTCGACGGCGCCCGGGAGGGTGGCGCCGATGCGGTGCTGGCGGCCTCGATCTTCCACTTCGGCGAGCACACCATCGCCGCGGCCAAGCGCCACATGGCTGCAGCGGGCATCGTGGTACGTCCGGCGCCCGCCTGATTCCCTGCGCCCGGTCCTGCACCTGATTCCCTCTACCCGGTCCTGCACCTGATTCCCTGCGCCCGGTCCTGCACCTGATTCCCTGCGCCCGGTCCTGCGCCGTAGCGGCCGTTGCCCGCTACCGTCTCTTCTGTGAGCATCCCCCGCCTCGCCTCCGTTCGCGGCCCCGAGGACTCCGAGGGCCTGCCGATCAAGATGCTCAACGACCGGATCCTCGTCAGCACCGACACGCCAGAGGGGGAGCGCCGCTCCTCGGGTGGCATCCTGATCCCGGCCACCGCCCAGATGGCCAGGCGCCTCATCTGGGCCGAGGTCGTCGCCACCGGCCCGAACGTACGGGCTATGGAGGTCGGGGACCAGGTCCTGTTCAACCCGGAGGACCGCTACGAGGTCGAGGTCCGGGGCAGCGACCACATCATCCTCCGGGAGCGGGACGTCCACGCCGTGGCCGCCCAACGCCTCGAGGAAGGCAGCACCGGCCTCTACCTCTGAGGGAGCGGCACGGTGACCCCGTGTCGAAAACTCCCGGCGGTGCTCCAGAGGCCCGGGCATAGGCTTTCCGGATGCCGGACTGCACTCCGATTCGCGTCACCGATGCCCAACTCGACGTCGTCGCCTACAACGCCGACGGGCTCGTGCCCGCAATCATCCAGGAGGAGGGAAGCGGCCGGATCCTGATGATGGCCTGGATGAACGACGAGTCGCTGCGCCGCTCCCTCGAGACCGGGCGCACCTGGTTCTGGAGCCGTAGCCGCCAGGAGTACTGGTGCAAGGGCGAGAGCTCCGGCGACCGCCAGTACATCCGGGAGGCCTTCTTTGACTGCGACGGCGACACCCTGCTCTTCACCGTGGAGCAGGAGGGGAACGGCGCATGCCACACCGGCGAGTACAGCTGCTTCTTCCGGTCCTTCGGGCCCGAAACCGCAGCCGGCTGATGCCATGAGTGCGCTCGTCGCCGTCCCCGGGCGCGAGGAATTCCGCGACCTGGCCAGGTCGCACACGGTCGTCCCCGTGTGGTCCGAGCTGTTGGCCGACCTGACGACCCCGGTCAGCTTGTTCGCCCGCTGCGTCGGCGACGGCGAGGGATTCCTCCTCGAGAGCGTGGATCGCGGCGAGACCTGGGGCCGCTGGTCGTTCATCGGCCGCAACCCGTCGTTGACGCTGCGCCTGAGGGGCGACGAACTCCTCGCCGAGGGCGAAGTCCCCCGGGGGATCCCGACCGACCGGGGGATACTGGCTGCGCTCGAGGCCCTGCTCGACCACCACAACTCCCCGGCGATCGAGGGGCTGCCACCCCTGCACAACGGCCTCATGGGCTACCTGGGATACGACGTGGTGCGCGAAATCGAGCACCTGCCCGATGCGCCGCCCGACAGCCGGGGGTTTCCCGACGCCGTGATGGCGGTCATCGGCGAGTTGGTCGCCATCGACCACTGGCGCCAACGGGCCGTCCTGATCGCCAATGTCACCGTTCCCGTCGATGCGGACGATGCCACCCTCGATGCCCTGTACGACGCGGCGGTCGTCCGTATCGGGCAGTTGGCCGCTGATGGGGCCCGTCCACTCGAGGAGCCCCTGATGGCGCCGCCGCAGCCGGACGACGAGCCGCCGGAGGTGTCCTCGACGATGGGCGCCGAGAGCTATGGGGCTGCCGTCGAGGCCGCACGCGAGTACATCTTCGCCGGCGACATCTTCCAGGTCGTCCTGTCCCAACGCTTCGACGTGGAACTCGAGGCCGATCCGTTCGACGTGTACCGGGTCCTGCGCCAGGTCAACCCGAGCCCGTACATGTACTTCCTGCGGGACCGGGAAATCTCGGTGGTGGGCGCCTCACCCGAACCGATGGTGCAGCTCCTCGAGGGTCGGGTCATCTCCCGTCCCATCGCCGGCACCCGGCGCCGGGGCCGCAGCGACGCCGAGGAGCGCAGGATGGCCGCCGAGTTGCTCGAGGATCCCAAGGAACGGGCTGAACACCTGATGCTCCTGGACCTCGCCCGCAACGACGTGGGGCGGGTGGTCACCTTCGGGACCGAGCAGGTCGACGAGATGATGACCCTCGAGCGCTACAGCCACGTGATGCACCTGACGAGTCAGGTCTCCGGCGAGCTGGCCGAGGGGCGGACGCCGATCGACGTCCTGCGGGCGACGCTGCCCGCCGGCACGGTCTCGGGTGCACCGAAGGTCCGGGCCATGGAGATCATCGACCAGCTCGAACCGGTCCGGCGGGGCCCGTATGCGGGCGTGGTCGGCTACTTCGACTTCTCGGGGAACATCGACACGGCGATCGCCATCCGGACGATGTTCGTCCATGACGGCCTCGCGTCGGTGCAGGCCGGCTCCGGCATCGTTGCGGACAGCGACCCGGCCCTGGAGCACCTCGAGTGCCAGAACAAGGCGAGGGCGCTCCTCGTGGCGATCCCCGCCGCCCGCCGCATGACCGCCCAGCGTCTCGCCGGGTCGTGAGTTCGCCGGTCCTGCTCCGCCGCAGCCGCGACGTCATCGCGGTCCGGGGTCCCGATGCCGAGTCGTACCTGCAGGGGCAACTCAGCCAGGACGTCACGGCGCTGGCCGACGGCAACTCTGCGTGGTCCTTCCTGCTCCAGCCGACCGGCAAGGTCGACGCCTGGCTGCGGATCACCCGACGGGGCGAGGGGGACTACCTCCTCGATGTGGACGGTGGGTTCGGCGGGACCGTGGAGTCCCGCCTGCGGCGCTTCCTGCTGCGAACGGACTGCACCGTCGAGGCGCTCGACTGGGAGGCGGCGACGGTGTTCGGCACCGTCGAGGCGGAGGCTCCCGTCGACGGGATCGCGGTCATCATCGACTGGGAGGGGATCACCGCAGTCGACCTCCTCGGGCCGGCGGCCTCTCTTCCCGATGCGGTGGGGGAGGCCGGGGCGGTGGCCTGGGAGGTCGAGCGCATCCGGGCGGGGGTCCCTGCCATGGGTAGCGAGATCGACGAGGACACCATTCCGAACGCCACCGGGCAGGTCGAGCGGTCGGTGAGCTTCACCAAGGGTTGCTTCACCGGGCAGGAACTCGTGGCACGCATCGACAGCCGCACGGCTGGGGCTCCGACGCGCCTGGTGCGGATCTCCGGCAACGGACCGGCTCCGCCGACGGGTGCCGACCTCGGGGTGGAGGACAAAGTGGTGGGGACCCTCACGAGCGTGGTGGACACCCACGACGGATTCCTCGCACTCGGCTACCGGAAGCGCTCGGCGCTCGACCTCGAAGTTGCCGAGGTCCGTTGGGAGGGTGGCCCCACCGAGGTCCGACTCGAGACCGCCTGAGGTGCGGGAGATCCCGAAGGGTCCGCCCCTGGGCGCTGGGTAGCCTCCGTCCGTGGCCACCTACCTCGATCGGATCCTCGCTGCACACCGCGCATCGGCCGCAGCGGACCAGCGCAGGCTGGCGGAGCTCCTCGACGAGGCCCGTGCCTGCCCGCCTGCCCGCGGCTTCACTGCGGCGATCGGCGCCAGGGCCTCCGGTGAGCTGGCGGTCGTCGCCGAGGTGAAGCGCCGCTCGCCGTCCCGGGGCGAACTGGTGGCCGACCTCGATCCGGCCGAGGTGGCGAACGACTACGCCGCCGGGGGTGCCTCCTGCCTCTCGGTCCTCACCGACGTCGAGTGGTTCGGTGGCTCGCCGGAGGACCTGCGGGCGGCGCGCACCGCCGGCGGCCTTCCGGTCCTCCGCAAGGACTTCACCGTCGACGCCCGCGACGTGTGCGATGCCCGGTTGATGGGCGCCGACGCCGTGCTGCTGATCGCTGCGGCCCTGGACGACGCCGAACTGGGCGACTTTGCCGCACTCGCCTCCGAGATCGGGTTGGACGCCCTCGTCGAGGTGCACGACGAGGCGGAGTTGGAGCGGGCGCTCATGGTCGGGGCCGTCCTCGTGGGCGTCAACCAGCGGAACCTCTCCACGTTCGAGGTCGACACCGACCGGGCGACGAGGGTCGCAGCGGCGATCCCGTCCACGGTGTGCTCGGTGGCCGAGTCGGGGATCTCGGGCCCGGCGGAAGCGGCGGTCCTCGCACAGGCCGGCTACGACGCCGTCCTCGTGGGCGAGTCGGTGGTCACGTCGGTCGACCGACGGGCGGCGGTGTCCGCTCTCCGTCGGGCGCCGCTCGGGCCCCCGGACGGCGGGGGCGGGGAGTAGCGTCGCACCGTGTTCGTCAAGATCTGCGGGGTCACCAACCAGGAGGACGCCCTCCTCGCCACGGCGCTCGGAGCCGATGCCGTCGGCTTCATCTTCGCCCCGTCGGACCGGCAGGTGGCGATACCGATCGTCCGCGACATCGTTCGCCAACTGCCTCCCGAGGTCATGACCGTCGGCGTCTTCCGCGACCAGGGCAGACAGCGGGTCGTCGAGGTGGTCAACACCATCGGTCTGCGGGCGGCGCAACTCCACGGCAACGAGTCGCCCGAGACCTGCCGCTGGATCGCCGACCGGGTGCCGATCACCATCAGGGCCCTGCCGGCCGGGTCCCCCGACCTGCTGCGCATCGACGAATTCGGTGCCGACCTGTTGTTGCTCGACTCGCCGGTCCCAGGGTCCGGCACGGTGTTCGACTGGTCGCTGGCCGAGGGTGCGCCGAGCAACCGGCCGATGCTCCTCGCCGGTGGCCTCGATCCCGAGAACGTCGCCCGGGCCATCGCCAAGGTACGCCCGTTCGGGGTCGATGTCGCCAGCGGCGTGGAGGCCGAGTCTGGCCGCAAGGATCCCCGGCTGCTCCGGGCCTTCCTGGAGGCGGCACGCTCGGTGGAGTTCGAGGACTACGACGGCGGCGAGCGCCGACCGTTCAACTGGGAGGAGCATCAGTGGGGCTGAACGACCCGACGCCCGAGGGTCGTTTCGGCGAATTCGGGGGCCGGTACGTCCCGGAGACCTTGGTGCCGGCCTGCGAGGAACTCGAGGCGGCCTTCCGTGGGGCCTGGGCCGATCCGGGGTTCCGGTCACGCCTCGACGGGCTCCTGGCCGACTACGCAGGGCGGCCGTCGCCGATGACTGAATGCGAGAACCTCTCCGCTGAACTCGGCTGCCGCCTCCTCCTCAAGCGCGAAGACCTGAACCACACGGGCTCGCACAAGATCAACAACGTGCTGGGGCAGGCGCTGCTTGCCCAGCGCATGGGAAAGACCCGCCTCGTCGCCGAAACCGGTGCGGGCCAGCACGGGGTCGCAACCGCCACGGCAGCCGCCCTCCTCGACATGGAGTGCTGCGTCTACATGGGCGAGGTCGACATCAGGCGCCAGGAGCTCAACGTCTTCCGCATGCAGCTCCTCGGCGCCGAGGTGAAAACGGCGATGAGTGGGAGCCGGACCCTCAAGGACGCCATCAACGAGGCCATGCGGGACTGGGTGGCCAGCGTCGAGGAGTCGCACTACTGCCTCGGATCCGTGATGGGCCCCCACCCGTATCCCTGGATGGTGCGGACCTTCCAGGAGGTCCTGGGGCGCGAGGCCCGCGAGCAGAGCGAGGCCATCCTCGGCACCGTCCCGGACGTGGTCACCGCCTGCGTGGGCGGTGGCTCGAACGCCATCGGGATCTTCTCCGGGTTCGTGGACGCCGACACGGAGCTCGTGGGCGTCGAGCCCTCCGGGGGCGCCGCAATCGGACGTGGAGTCCCGGGCGTGGTGCACGGCTCGCAGTCGTACCTCATGCAGGACGAGTTCGGGCATGTCCTCGAAGCCGAGTCCATCAGCGCCGGCCTCGACTATCCGGGTGTGGGCCCCGAGCACAGCCACCTGGCGGACATCGGCCGTGCCCGCTACGAGAACGTCACTGATGCCGAGGTCGTCGAGGCCTTCCAACTCCTGAGTCGCTCGGAGGGGATCATTCCCGCCCTCGAGCCGGCACACGCCCTGGCATGGGTCTCCCGGGACCGGGCGTCGCTTGTGGGGAGGTCGGTGGTGCTCAACCTGTCCGGTCGGGGCGACAAGGACGTCGCCCAGATGATGGACATCCTGGGTGGGGCGGGAACCTGATGGCCGGGCCGGTCGAGAGGGCCCTGCGAGAACGTCGAGATGCCGGCGGCAAGGCACTCGTCGTCTACGTCACCGGCGGCCTGGGGGACGACTGGACGGACACGGTGCGGGCCGTGGCCGACGCCGGTGCCGATGTGGTCGAGATCGGCGTCCCGTTCTCCGACCCGGTCATGGACGGGCCGACGATCCAGGCCGCCAGCGACCGTGCGCTCGAGTCGGGTGCCACGCCCTGGAGCATCCTGGACCAGGTTCGCGACCTCGATGCCGGTGCCCCGCTGGCGGTCATGACGTACTACAACATCGCCTTCCGTGCCGGCCTGAAACGCTTCGCCGCATCCCTGGCCGACGCCGGGGTGTCGGGCTGCATCCTCCCGGACCTCCCGCTCGAGGAGACCGGGCCCTGGGTGGATGCAGCGGACGACGCGGGAATCGAGACGATCCTGCTGGCAGCTCCGACGGGCTCCGAGGAGCGCCTGGTTCGCATCTGTGCGCGCTCCCGGGGATTCGTGTACGGCGTGGGCCTGCTCGGCGTGACCGGTGTCCGCTCCGAACTGGCGACCAGCGCATCGGTCATCGCCCTCCGACTCAAGCAGGTGACCGATCTGCCGGTCCTCGTCGGCGTCGGCGTGGGAACTCCCGAACAGGCGGCCGAGGCCGCGTCGGCCGGCGACGGTGTCGTCGTCGGATCGGCAGTGGTCCAGCGCATGCTCGACGGTGCCGGTCCGGCCGGGGTGGGGGACCTGGTGGCCGGATTTCGGGCCGCACTCGATGCTGTCTGAGGGCTCCGGAGCCCCTCTACGGGCCCTTGTGATTCGCTTCGTGGGTTCGGGTGAGCATGAGAACCCTATTATTACAACGGTGTCGAAGTCGGAAATGCTTGACATGGGCCCGAAAACAGGGTCGTATGTCATTTGACCACGAGTGCCGACGGGTCCCCGGCGGCATGGAAGAGTCCCAGGAAGGGAGCAGGTCGATGAACAAGAGTGAACTGATCGCTGCAATCGCCGATCAGGCGGGGGTTTCGAACAAGGATGCAGGCGCCTGCCTGGACGCCTTCTGCGACGTTGTGGCCTCCACGGTCGCAGACGGCGGCAAGGTGGCGGTGCCCGGTTGGATGTCCTTCGAGCACACGATCCGTGCCGCCCGTACGGCCCGTAACCCGCAGACCGGTGTCCCGATCGACGTGCCCGAGAAGGCCGCCGTCAAGATCAAGGCCGGCGCCAAGCTCAAGAGTGCCGTCGCCTCAGGCAGTGCAGCGCCCGGCGCCGCAGTCGCCGAAGAGGCACCCGCCGAAGAGGCACCCGCCGCACCTGCCTGGTAGGCAGGTTTCCGTTCACCATCTCCCACCTCGACCGGTGGTGGCGCCAGGGGCCACACCGGTCGGAGGCTGTGGGGCTCATACCGGGCGCGAGGCTTGGTGGGGACCGGAGGGTTCCTGATGAATCGGTGCGTGCCTGCCTCCCGGTTCCGGGACGGCCGGGGGCACCCATGACCGGGCCGTTGCCCGTTCCGGACCAGGTCCTCCCGCACCGGGCACCGTTCCTCTTCCTGACCGAGGTCACGGAGCTCGAGGTCGGGGTGTCGGCCTCGGGCCACTGGCTACTCACCGGCGACGAGGATTTCTTCGGCGGCCACTTTCCCGGGCGGCCAACGCTTCCCGGGGTTCTGCAGTGTGAGTCGATTGCCCAGCTCGGCGCCTATGCACTGCTCAGCGATCCGGCGTTTTCCGGTCGCCTGGCGCTCTTCGGCGGAATCGACAAGGTCCGGTTCCGACGTCAGGTGCTTCCCGGGGACCGTCTCGACCTGCACGTCGACCTGGGGCGGATGTCCGCACGGGCAGGCAAGGGGTCCGGCCGGGCTTCGGTCGAGGGTGAGACGGCCTGCGAGTGCGAACTGCTCTTTGTGTTCGCCGACTCGACCTGACCGGTCGCGCTCAGGCGGGGCCCATCACGAGCGTGCCGTTGTGGCCGCCGAACCCGAAGGAGTTAGAGAGCGACGGGCCCGGCTCCCAGGGGGTCGCAGCTCCGAGTACCAGGTTGATGGGCGGCATCTCCGGGTCGGGGGTGGTGTAGCCGGTAGTCGGGGGGATGAGCGCCTTCTGGAGGCTGAGCGCCAGTGCCACGGCCTCGAGGGCACCGGCCGCCCCCAGGGCGTGGCCGGTGATCCCCTTGGTGGAGGTCACGAGTGGTCCCGGCGTGCCGAAGACCTTCTCCATGGCCCGGGCCTCCGCCATGTCGTTCAACGGGGTGGAGGTGCCGTGGGCGTTGATGTGGCCGATGTCGGCGGCGGTCACGCCGGCCTCTTCCATCGCCAACTCCATGCAGGCGATCGCCCCGACGCCACCGGGGGACGGCGCCGTGATGTGGTGGGCATCGGCCGTGCTGGCCCCACCGAGCACCTCTGCGATGATCGTGGCCCCGCGGTCGACGGCGGTCTCCCAGTCTTCGAGCACGAGGATTCCCGCTCCCTCGCCCATGACGAAGCCGTCCCGGTCGGCGTCGAAAGGTCGCGAGATGCCGCCGGACGAGAAGGCCGTCATGTTGGTGAACCCCGCAAGGGCCGTCGGGACGAAGGCGGCCTCGCTACCACCGGCGATCATCAAGTCGCAGCGGCCCGAGGCCACGAGGCGGGCGGCGTTGGCGACGGCGTGGGTGCCGGCCGCACAGGCGGTGCAGGTATTCTCCGCCGGTCCCTGGAAGCCGTGGCGCATCGACACGGCTGCGGTCGGGGCGTTGGCCATCATCATCGGAATCAGGAAGGGAGAGACCCGGCGCTCGCCCTTGTCGAGCCGGACCTTGATCTGGTCCTCGAGCGTCTGGATGCCTCCGATGCCGGTGCCGATCCACACGCCGGATCGGCTGGGATCGGCGGTCAGGTCGCCGGCCTGTTCCAGGGCCATGTCGGCTGCGGCGATGGCGAACTGGGTGCACCGGTCGGCTCGACGGACCTCCTTGGGGTTGTCGAACCAGGGGCTGGGGTCGAAGTCGTGGACGCGCCGGTCACCCACCGGTGCCGGTCCGCAGAGGCCGTCCCAGAAGGCATCGACACCGATCCCGCAGGGCGCGATGACCCCCAGCCCGGTGACGGCGACGCGCCGTCTCTGCATCAGCGTCCCTGCCTCAGAGCTTGTCGGTGATCATGGCGTAGGCGCCACTTACGGTCTCGATTCCCTCGAGCTCCGACTCTTCGACGGTCACGTCGAATTCCTCTTCGAGGGCCATGACCAGTTCGACCAGGTCGAGGCTGTCCGCATCGAGGTCGTCGCCGAAGCGGGCCTCGGGAGTGATCTGAGAGGCGTCGACAGAGAGCACCTCCACTGCGCACTTGGTGAATCGTTCGAAGTTGGCGTCGCTCACCGGGGGCTCCGTTCTCTTGGACCGTCTCGCGGCGGCCGGGGGCTTTCTGGACTGCAATACCCTATGGCGGGAGGCGGCATCGCGCGGCGTTTTCGAACGGCGCCCATCGGTGCCTTCCTGTCGGGAAGGGAGCTTCAGCCCATGAAGAGCCCGCCGTCGACGGAAAGCACGGCACCGGTGATGTAGCCGGCCTCGTCGGAGGCGAGGAAGCGGACGGCCGCTGCGATCTCCTCGGGCCGGCCGAGCCGACCGAGTGGAACGGCCTCGGCATAAGCCTCCTGTTGGTCCTCCGGGAGAGCGCTGAGCATGTCGGTGGCGATGGGGCCGGGGGCGACCACGTTGACGGTCACCCCACGGCTGGCGAACTCCTTGGCGAAGGAGCGGCCGAGGCCGACGAGGCCGGCCTTCGAAGCCGCATAGTTGGCCTGACCGGCCTGCCCGATGCGCCCGGCGATTGAGGAGACGAACACGATGCGTCCCCAGCGGGCGCGCATCATGTCCTTGACCGCCCGCCGGGCGACCCGGAATCCACCGGTGAGGTTGGCCTCCAGCACATCGGTGAAGTCGTCGTCGGACATGCGCAGGACGAGGCCGTCCCGGGTGATGCCGGCATTCGAGACCAGCACCTCGACGGGTCCGAACTCCTCCTCGACCCGGGCGAAGGCGGCGTCGACCTGCTGTGTGTCGGTGATGTCGCAGGCCACCGGGAGGAGGCCCGCCTCGAGGACCTCGGCCGGTACATCACCCCGACAGGTCACGGCGACCCGGTCACCCTGTTCGGCAAAGGCCCGGGCGCACGCCAGGCCGATGCCGCGGTTTCCCCCGGTCACCAGCACGGTTCGTCGGCTCATGATGTTCCTCGTTCCCTGTTGCTCTCGTGGTCGAAGTGGTCGAAGGTGCCGTCAGGCGACCTGGAGCCAGGCGATGGGCTGGCTCGAGGTCACCCGCTCGGTGTCGAGGGCCAGCCAGCCCATGAGCGTTCCGGCGAATGGTGAGCGGACGTCCTCGCTCCCGATCGTGCCGAGCAGTTGGCCGACGGACACCACTCCACCGACGCCGAGCCCTTCGACGGGGGTGAATACGCCGGCGCAAGGGCTCACCACCAGGCGCTCGGTGGCGAAGAGGTGCTCTCCCTCATGGGGCTCGGGAGGAGCGGCCTCCGGAGTCGTGGCCAGTTCCTCGAGAAGGCGGTCGACGTCATCGGGGGCGTTGACGGTGAGGCGCTTCGCCTCCTTGAGGGTGCGCTTGAGGAGTCCGGTGAGGACGTTGCCCGGTCCGAGCTCGACGAACGTGGTGAAGCCGAGGTCCGAGAGTCGCTGGAGGGACTGATGCCAGCGCACCGGCCTGGTCAACTGGGCGTTGAGGAGGCTGCGCCAGGCCTCGGGGTCGTCGTGCTCGAGGGCGTCCACGTTCGCCACAACGGTCCCTTCGGGGCGACGGACGTCGGCGGCGTCGACGGCGACCCGGAGGCGGTCGCCGGCGGCGGCCATGAAGGGGGTGTGGAATGCTCCTGAGACCCCGAGGCCCGTGACCCGCTTGGCGCCCGTCTCCCTGGCGGCGTCGCCGGCAGCGGTGACGGCGTCGGGATCACCGGCGATTACGACCTGCCCGGGGGCATTGAAGTTGGCCACCCAGACGTCGCCGGCCGTCGACTCGCATGCCGCCTCGACGGCCTCGTCATCGAGTCCGAGGACGACGGCCATCGTGCCGATCCGGGCGCCGGCTGCCGCCTGCATCGCCTCGCCGCGTTCGACGACGAGGCCGACGGCCCCGCCGAAGTCGAGGGCGCCGGCGGCGGTCAGGGCGCTGTACTCGCCGAGGCTGTGGCCGGCGTGGCCGGCGGCGTCGACGCCCACCCGCTCGACGGCGTCGAGGACGACCATGCTGGTCACAAAGGTCGCCAACTGCGCGTTGCGGGTCTGGCGGAGTTCGTCGGCGTCGGCGTCCAGCAGGAGGTGTGCCATGTCCCGGCCGGCCTCCTCCGATGCCTCCTCCACGAGTTCCCAGGAGGGGTGGTCCTGCCAGGCCGCGCCCATGCCGGGCTGCTGGCTGCCCTGGCCCGAGTAGGTGAAGACGATCATCGACGAGTTCCTCCTGCACCACCGACGGCGCGACGGCCATTGTGGCCGGTCGTCATTGTGGCCCACTCGGCGCCGATTCGTGGCCTGACGACAGGATCTCACGAGTGGCGCCCGGCACCACCGGGGGCTGCTGAGGGCATCGCTAGGCTGCCCGCCTCGCCCGGGTGGCGAAACTGGCAGACGCGGAGGACTCAAAATCCTCTGACCGAAAGGTCTTGCGGGTTCGATTCCCGCCCCGGGCACGAGGATCTTCCCTGCATGGTTTCCGCCCTTCGCCAGTGGGACATGGGAATGACACAAGTCCGCCTGCGGCACCCGGCTGCGTAGACTGCCCGGCCCATGACACGACGCCTGATTGAACGACGCTTGAGCGAGATTGGCGAGCGGCTCCGCCGCCTGCGTGTCGACGTGGCCATCGCCGAGGAGCAACTCGCCCACCTCTCCGACGAGGCCGACGACGCCAGGGTGCGTCACCTTGTCTCCGAGACCCCGTTGTCCGAACGCGAGCGTCGTGACGCCGAACGGCAGGTGGCTGCCATTGCCAGGCACCGGGAGGACCTCCTTGCCGAGGTGCTCCGACTCGAGATCACCCAGGACGAGCTGCTCGACCGCATGACCGTCGAGGGCTGAGATGCCCGAGGAGGTGCGCGTCGCACTCGTCGAGGACGAGGCGATCATCCGCCTGGACCTGCGGGAGACCCTCGAGGAGGAGGGCTACACCGTCGTCGGCGACACCGGTCGGGGTGACGAGATGCTCGAACTGGTCGCCGCGACCGACCCCGACGTGGTCATCGTCGACATCAAGATGCCGGGCATGGACGGCATCGAGGTGGCTCGCCGCATCGCCGAGTCGCACGATGCCGCCGTGGTGATCCTCACGGCCTTCAGCCAGCGCGAGCTCATCGACCAGGCCATCGAGGCCGGGGCGCTGGCCTACCTCGTCAAGCCGTTCCAGCGCAGTGAGCTCGTTCCCGCCGTCGAGATCGCACGTGCCCGTCACCGCGAGATGCGGGCCCTCACCGACCAGGCGCAGACGCTCGCCGATCGGCTCGAGGCCCGCAAGGTCATCGACCGAGCGAGGGGCGTGCTGATGGACGAGGCCGGCCTCAACGAGGCCGACGCCTTCCGATTCATCCAGCAGGCCGCCATGAACGAGCGGGCCAGCATGGTCGACGTGGCGAGGCAGGTCCTCGAGGAGGGGCGACGACCCGAGTCGTAATCCGGGTCGTCAGTGCCCCGGAGTAGGGTCGGCGGCGTGCCCCGACCGCTGCTCCTCATCGACGGAAACTCGTTGACCTACCGGGCCTTCTTCGCCCTCCCCACCGACCTCATGACGGCCTCGGGACAGGTCACGAACGCTGTCACCGGGTTCTGCGCAATGCTCGTCACCCTGCTCCGGGAGCACGATCCCGGCGGGGTGGCGGTGGCGTTCGACCTGCCGGGCGGCACCTTCCGGCACGAGCGCCTGCCCTCCTACAAGGCCAACCGGGAGAAGCAGCCCGACATCCTGTACGAGCAGTTGGCCATGGTCCGTGACCTGGTAGAGGCGCTGGGGCTCCGGGTGGTCGAAGCCGAGGGCTTCGAGGCCGACGACGTACTCGCCACCCTCGCAACCACCGCCCGGGATGCCGGGCGGGACGCGATCATCGTCACCGGTGACAGGGACAGCTATCAGTTGGTCGAGGACCCCCATGTCCGGGTGCTCTACAACAAGCGGGGCGTCTCCGACTATGCCCTCTACGACGAAGCCGGAATCGAGGAGCGCACGGGCGTCCGCCCGAATGACTACGTGCACTACGCGGCCCTCCGGGGCGATCC
>JARQPW010000018.1 GCA_029577135.1 Acidimicrobiales bacterium | reverse complement strand
GCTCGGAGGTGCGGTTGCCGTCGGCGTCGGTCTCCCAACTGGTGCCGTCGTTACACGAGACTTGTTGTGAGCCGTCCCAGCGGGTCTCCGTTGAACAGCCGGTGGCGTCGTCTCGCACCGTGTCGTTGCGCCGGCCGTCGCTGTCGATCCACCAGGATGAACCGTCGTCGCACCAGCCCGACTCCGAACCGTCCATATTGGTCCTGACCGAGCAGCCGGATTCGTCGCGGGTCTGCTCGGAGGTGCGGTTGCCGTCGGCGTCGGTCTCCCAACTGGTGCCGTCGTCGCACGAGACTTGTTGTGAGCCGTCCCAGCGGGTCTCCGTCGAACAGCCGGTGTCGTCGTCTCGGACCGTGTCGTTGCGCCGGCCGTCGCTGTCGATCCACCAGGATGAACCGTCGTCGCACCAGCCCGACTCCGAACCGTCGGCGTTCCGGTTGACCGTGCAGCCGGCCTCGTCGCGGGTCCGTTCGGAGGTGCGGACGCCGTTCGCATCGGCTTCCCAGCCGCTGCCGTCGTCGCACCAGGCATTCTGGGAGCCGTCGGCGTTGGTGCGGATGGTGCAGCCCGTGGCGTCGTCGCGGGTCTCCCCGGAGCGGCGGCCCTCGGTGTCGATGTTCCAACTGCTGCCGTCGTCGCACCAGCCCGACGAGGAGCCGTTGGAGTTGGTCCTGGTCGAACAGCCGGTGGCGTCGTCTCGGACCGTGTCGGAGCGGCGGCCCTCGGTGTCGATGTCCCAACTGCTGCCGTCGTCGCACCAGCCCGACGAGGAGCCGTTGGAGTTGGTCCTGGTCGAACAGCCCGAGGCGTCGTCTCGGACCGTGTCGGAGCGGCGGCCCTCGGTGTCGATGTCCCAACTGCTGCCGTCGTCGCACCAGCCCGACTCCGAGCCGTTGGAGTTGGTCCTGGTCGAACAGCCGGTGGCGTCGTCTCGGACCGTGTCGGAGCGGCGGCCCTCGGTGTCGATGTCCCAACTGTTGCCGTCGTCGCACCAGCCCGACTCCGAACCGTCGGAGTTGGTACTGGTCGAACAGCCGGTGGCGTCGTCGCGCACGATGTCGGAGCGGCGGCCCTCGGTGTCGACGTACCAGCTGGTGTTGTCGGGACACGTGCCGCTCTGGCTGCCGTCGTCGTTGTTGAAGACCGTGCAGCCGTTCTCGTCGGTCGTGGACTCTTCCTGGGCCGCAGCGGGGCTGGCCAACAGGCCGGCAAACAGGGCGAATGCAGTCGAGGTGACGAGCAGCCGTCGCCGGAGTGTCATGTTGCCCGTTGGGCCCATGTCGATCTCCCCCGAACTGTCATCTCGCATCTTGACGATGCCCGAGTCGAGGTGGCATCCGCGACGCTGGCTCCTGCCACCGTAGTCGCGAGTGCCGGAAGCCGTCCATCGAGGGGTTGTCGTATGCAGACGTCGTTGCTTCGGGTCAGCCTGTCACCGGGTCGATGGGCGTGATCGTGCCGAGGGCCGCTTCGATGTCGCCCGCCGCCGACAGGCAGAGGTCCTCGCGCCATCGATCGGCGTAGCACTGCACGCCGAGCGGGAGCCCGTCGGAGACGCCGACCGGGACCGCCACGACGGGCAGGGCCAGCACGTTGCCGGGGATGATGCAGCGCAGGAGTTCGGAGAGGTCTGCCATCTCGACATCGCCCGAGAGGTCGGCGCCATGCGGGAACGGCGGCTGGGTCCATGTCGGCATGACCAGGACCGGAAGGTCGACGAAGAAGAGGCCCCACTCCCGGGCGAGGCGCATGTACTCGGCCTGGACAACGGCCGGAGCAAGGGCCTCGGAGGAGTACGCGGCGGCCATCCCGTCGAGCATCACACCGAGCTCGTCGCTCAGGATCGGCCGCGCCACCTCCATGAGGACGCCGATGTCGTTGGCGAGCAGGTGCGCCCAGATGTCGGTACAGCGTTCCAGTTCTGGCGGGACGGCGTCGACGACCTCCCAGCCAGCGGCCGCCAGGGCGTCGGCTGCACGGTCCACCCCTTCGATCGCCGAGGGGTGCAGGTCGATCCCGGGCACCTCGCGGACCACCGCTGCCCGTCGGGGGGCCTCCGGGCCCACGAGCGGGGCCGTCACCGATCGGGGGTCGCGGGGGTCGCGTCCGTGGAGCACCCCGAGTGCCGTGCGCAGGTCGGCCACGGACCGGGCCATCGGGCCGTCCGTCAGCATCACCTGGGACGAGAGCGGCGGGTTCTGGTCGTGTTCGAACACGCTGAACGACGGGAGGCGCCCGTGACTGGGCTTGAGCGACGTGATCCCGCAGCAGAAGGCCGGATTCCGGACCGATCCGCCGATGTCGTTGCCGAGGCCCAGTGGGGACATGCCGGTCGCGATCGCCGATCCCTCGCCGCCCGACGACCCACCGGCGCAGAGGCCCGGGTGCCAGGGGTTGAGGGTCAGGCCGTGGAGGGGATTGTCCGTACTGACCCGCAGTCCGAGTTCGGGCAGGTTGGTGCGGCCTATCGGGATGCCCCCAGCGGACCGCATGCGTTCGACGATCGGGGCGTCGGTCGGGGCGACCAGGTCGGCGAACGCCGGAAGCCCCTGTGTCGTGGGGGTCCCTGCCACGTCCAGGTTCTCCTTCACCGTGAACGGCACGCCGTGGAAGGGTCCCAGGTCGTCGCCGGCTGTCACCGCGGCATCGGCGGCGCCGGCTTCGGCGCATGCCTCGTCGGCAAGCACGCGGACGACGGCGTTGCAGTGGCCGTTGACCTCGTCGATGCGTCCGAGATGGACATCGACCACCTCCCTGCTGGAGGCCTCCCCCGAGGCGATCAGGGCCGCGAGTTCGGTCGCTGTCCGCTGCCAGAGTTCTGCGTGCACCGCGCGAACCTAACTTCCGACGTGTCGACGAAACGAAGGGGGCATTCAGTGTCACGGGTTGCGGCGAACGGACTGGACATCGAGGTTGAGGAGTTCGGCGACCCGGCGGATCCGCCGCTGCTTCTGATCATGGGCCTGGGCGCCCAGATGATCGTGTGGCCCGAGGAACTCTGTCGGCAGCTCGCTGATGCCGGCCACCACGTGGTCCGGTTCGACAACCGTGACGTCGGCCTGTCGACCTGGTTCGACGGGGCCGGAGTCCCCGACATGGAGGCCGTATTCGAAGATGCCGTGGCCGGCCGACCGGTCGAGTCGCCCTATTCCCTCTCCGACATGGCAGATGACGCCGTTGGCGTGCTCGACGCCCTCGGGATCGACTCGGCGCACATCGTGGGCGCTTCGATGGGAGGGATGATCGCCCAGCAGGTGGCGATCCGACACCCCGACCGGACGCGGTCGCTGTGCTCGGTCATGTCGATGCCACGGTTCATCACCGGCGACCCCGAGGTGACGGCAGTGCTCATGGTTGAGGATCCGGGGACCCGGGAGGGTCGGATTGAGAGCGGCATCGAGGGGTCTCGCCTGCTGACCGGTGGCGGATTCCCGTTCGACGAGGAACGATCCCGAGCGACCGCCGAGGCGACCATCGACCGGGCCTGGCACCCGGAGGGTACGGCGCGCCAGATGGCGGCGATCCTCGCCGACGGCGACCGCACGGAGGCGTTGCGGGGAGTGACCGCACCGACGGTCGTGGTCCACGGGACCTCCGACCGACTCGTGCTCCCGCAGGGGGCCGAGGAGACCGCGGCGGCAGTGCCCGGGGCCGAACTGGTGTGGATCGACGGCATGGGCCACGAACTCCCGATCGGCGCCCACCAGCAGATTGTGGATGCCGTGTGCAGGCTGGTGGACCGGGCGGGGAACTGAGGATCGGTCGACCGTAGTGCCCGTGACGCCTTCTGACCGGGGTCCCTTCGACCACATCCCGTCGGCGACGAGCGGAGCGTTCCCGCCCCGTGACGGCAACCTCGTCGAGCCGCTGGTGGACGGTGGGGTCGCGTTCGACCGGATCGCCGCCGCCGTCGAGTCGGCGACCTCGTCGGTGTGGGTGTGCGTGGCGTTCCTCGAGGTCGGTGCCCGTTTCCCCGGCGGGCGGGGCACGTTCCTCGACCTGATGGACGGGGCCGCCCGGCGGGGCCTCGACGTGCGGGTGCTGTTCTGGCACCCGGAGGGGACCCCGACGGGTGAAGATCACGACGGCGTGTTCCCCGGCGACGAGGCGGCCGCCGGAGTGCTCACCGACCGGGGCACGGGGTGGCAGGCACGGTGGGACTCGGCGGGTAGGCAGTGCCAGCACCAGAAGGTCTGGCTGGTCGACGCCGGCACGTCCGACGAGGTGGTGTTCGTGGGAGGCATCAACATCGGTGCAGGTTCGATGGCCGGACCCGACCACGCCGAGGCGCCGGAACCGTGGCGCTACGGCAACATCCACGACGTGCACTGCCTCGTCCGGGGCCCGGTGGCGACCGACGTCCACGAGAACTTCACCATGCGCTGGAACGGCGCCTCCGAACGTGGGAGCGAGCACGGTGCCTGGCCGCCGGACGGCACCGACGACCTTCCGCCACCCGGCGGGCGCTCGGCGCCAGCCGGAGAGACTCGTGCGCAGATCATCCGCAGCGTCCTGCCCGGTCTCTACGACGTCCTGCCCGACGGGGAGAACAGCGTGCGCGAGCAGTACCTGGCGGCCGTGGGCGCTGCCCGCGACTACGTGTACCTGGAGAACCAGATCCTGCTCAGCCGGGCCGTACTCGGGGCGCTCGGCGAGGCCCTGGACCGCGGTGTCCGGGTCGTGGCGATCGTGCCCGGCGACCCGATGCCGGTGCTGGCCGCTGTCCGCTCGCATCCCGGGATCGCGGCCGGCTACACGGCCCTGGCCGCACTCGGTCGCCGGGAGGGCTTCTGCCTGGCCGCCCCGGCCGCCCGCCGGTCGTGGGGGTACGAGGAGGTGTACGTCCATGCCAAGGCGGCGGTCGTCGACGACGCCTGGGCCACGATCGGCTCGACAAACCTCATCTTCACCTCGTTCCAGGGCGACACCGAGATGAACGTGTCGTTCTGGGACGGCGACGTGGTGCGTGGGTTGCGCTCACGACTGGTCGGCGAACAGGGCGGCTTCGACGTCTCGGGGATGTCGGGCGTCGAGGCCATGGACCGACTCGCCGGGGTCGCCCGTGCCAACGCCGGTCGCAGGGAGGGCAGCGAGGTGTTGCAGGGCTTCGCCTGCGCCATCGACCCGGCAATCTGGGCGACCTGAGCGGGGACCGGGGTAATCGGCGGCTGTCGCACACGTGTCACCCGGCGTGTCACAGGTCGCGCCTACGGTTCTGGACATGGAGGTCGTGCTGCTTCTCGTGACCCTTGTGGCCCTCGCCGTGGCCGCCGGCGCCGTCGTGTGGGCGCTTCGTGGTGCCGGGTCGGCGGTCGACGAGGAGGCGCTGGCCCTGCGCATGGCCGCCGAGGTCCGGGCCCGGGTGGGAGAGGCCGCCGTCGACGCCCTCGCGGCGAACAACGAGCAGTTCCTGGCGCTGGCCACCGAGCGTCTGGGCGCCGAGCGCGAGAAGACCAAGAACCTGCTTGATCCGTTCGCGGCCCAGATGAAGCTCCTCGACGCGACGGTGGGCAAGTTGCGCACGGCCCATGAGCAGGACAAGGGCGCGGTCGAGAAGATGACCGGAGAGATGGCCCGCCGGATCAGCGAGCTGACCTCGTCCACCACGACGCTTTCAGAGGCACTCCGCTCACCGACAGCACGTGGAGCCTGGGGCGAGAACCAACTCCGCAACGTGATCGAACTGGCCGGCATGGCGCCGTACTGCGATTACGAGGAGCAGCCCACCGGCGAGAACCGGGAAGGTGCGGGCGGCCGTCCCGATGTCCGGGTCCGGATGCCCAACGGGGCGCACCTGGCAGTGGACGCCAAGGTGCCGCTTTCCGCCTACCTCGATGCCCAGGCGGCCACGGAGCCGGTCGAGGTCGAGGCGTACCTCGCCCGGCATGCAGCGGCGCTGCGAACGCACGTGAACGCACTCGCCTCCAGGAAGTACTGGGAGCAGAACGATGGTCCGGCGCCCGAATTCGTCGTCCTGTTCGTGCCGGGCGAGTCGTTTCTCGCCGACGCATTGCGCGCCGATGCCTCGTTGCTGCAGGACGCGATGGAGAAGCGGGTCCTTCTGGCATCGCCCGTGAACCTGTTGGCACTGCTCTGGTCGGTCGCTCGTGGTTGGCAGGAGGCCCGGATCGCCGAGAACGCCCGACAGATCGCCGACCTGGGCGAGGACCTGTACAGCCGGATGGGCAAGGTGCTCGAACATCTCGGGAAGACCGGTCGGGGCCTCGACCAGGCCGTGCGGTCCTACAACGAGCTGGTCGGGTCGGTTGAGGGGCGCCTGCTCGTCACGCTCCGACGCTTCCCCGAGCTGGGCGTCGGCACCGACCCCCTCGACAGCCCGGCAGAGCTCGAGTCCCTGACCCGCTCCCCCCAGGCGCCGGAGGTCGACGGCTCCGACGCCTGAGCCCTGCTGCTCGCCAACGCTACGGATTCCGGGGTTTCGGCCACTGCCCGTCCGGTTTCGGTTCTGCTCCCGGGCGATGAAACCGCAGTTCAGAAGCCCTTTCTGGGTTGATTTCGAAAGGAGTGTCACACCCCTTCTGCATGCTGGTGAGTGCCGGTTCCGATCGGCGTCACGTCCCCCGGAAAGGGCCCAGCATGGCGAAGAACACGCACGACGACGGTGGCCGTCGTAGCGACGACCGGTCGCGTGTCGCCGAGCTCATGGGACGCATCGTCGAGGGCGACGATGCGGCCTTCTTCATGCTCGTCAGCGAGTTCGACAGCCGCGTCGCCTACAACGTCCGGCAGATCGTGACCGACATGGGCCGTCGGGACATCCTCGCCGACGAGGACGAGTTGAGTGGCCTGGTCACCGAGGCGTGGCTGGTCATCCGCGAGCGTGCCGCAGGATGGTCGCCGGACGGGGGGGCGATGCCGTGGCGCTGGGCGCACAGGGCCATCCTCCATCGGGTCTCCGAGGTCGTCGGCCACCGGACCACGCCCCTGATGGAGGACGACGGCGTCGAGGAGGCGGCCTGGTCGCCGACCGGAGACTGCGAGGACCTCGTCCTCACGCGCCTGCGGTGCGACGATCCCCGCCTCGCCCTCATGCTGACCACGCTCAAGGCCAACCTCAGCGAGCGCGACTACCTGGTCGTCGTCGAGTACCTCCAGCAGCAGTCGTTCGGCGATCCGTCGCCGTCGCACACCGTCGGTCGGCTCTACGGTGTCAAGCCCGACAACGCCCGCCAGATCTACCACCGGGCGAGGAAGCGGATGTGCAAGCTCGCCGCTGATGATCCCGAACTCGAGTCCCTGCGGGACTTCTGGTGGTTGGCGGCATGAGGGTGGTCGGGTCCGTCGAGGACGATCGGCGCGAGCCGGAATCCGATCTCACGCTCCTGTGCCTACGCCTGGCCGAGGGCTTCCGTCCCGAGGGGTACCAACATCCGGTGGCGGCAGCGGTTGCCGTTGCGGCACGCGGCATCACGGGCCTTGGCCAGACGGAGTTCGCCGAGCGCTTCGGGAGATCCGAGGTCGACGTGGAGGCCGCCGAGACAGGTGCCGTCGCATTCGTCGAACTCCCCGCCGAGGTCGGCGACATCCTGGAGGCCTCCCAGAGGTTCGACCTCCTCCAACTCGCAGACCTCGACCGGGCGTTTCGCCGTCTACCGGCCGAGTCGGATGCAGTTGTGGTCGACTGGGTCCAGGGCCAGTTCGCCGGCCTGGCCGTCGACGCCCGTGCCCGGGCGATCCGCTAGGTGCGGGGCCTCCGGAAGGGTTGTTCGAGGTCGTCCTTGTCGCCCTTCGTGTACAGGGTGGCCGGTCGTCCACGTCGCGTCGAACTCGTGGGAGGAGCGCCCACAACCGGTGGTGGAGCGCCGTCAGCCGAGTCGAACTCGTCGAGCCGCCAGCGAGGCTCCGGCGACGACACCGTGGAGGCGAGGGCGTGGAAGACCGGCTGGGCAGCTGTCCCCCGAGAAGGCGCCTTCGACATCGCCGCGGAACCCATCGAACGGGCAGCCGACCAGAGTCGTTCGGCAGCCGGTTCGTCGGGAGCCGACTCGGCGTCGAGGTCACGTGTGGTGCGGTCCGTGCGCTCGGTGAAGCCCTCGTTCATCTTCTCGACCTTGCGACGGAAGTTGGCCGGTTCGAGTTTCTGGCCCCAGACGGTCTCGTAGACCCGACGGAGCTGCGTCATCGTGAACTCGGGCCGGCAGAAGTGTGTGGCGACGGTCGTGTACTCGAGCTTGGCGCGGGCACGTTCGATGGCGTCGGTGACGATCTGGTCGTGGTCGAAGGCCAGATAGCCATGGGGGCCTGAATACGCCTTGATGTCGTTCTCGAGTTCGTCGACAGGAACCCAGAGCGCCCGGGCGGCGTCGGTGCCACCCCGCACCTCACCCAGGTCGGGGAGGATCGCCCAGAAGGCCACGGTGACGACCCGATTCTCTCGGGGGTCTCGATCGGGAGTGGAGTAGGTGCGTAACTGCTCCAGGTGCCCGATGTCGGCATCGAGGGCTGTTTCTTCGAGGAGTTCGCGTTGTGCGGCCTGTTCGGCCGACTCGTCGGGGTGCAGGAAGCCCCCGGGGAGGGCGAGGCGGCCCAGGAAGGGGATCTCCCCGCGTTCGATGAGCAGGATTTGGAATCGTTCATCCCGGATGGTGAACACGGCGATGTCCGCCGTGACCCCAAAGGGGGGGTGGGACTTTTCCTCGAGGTGTTCCGGATCCGTTGTCACACCCGCAGTGTACTCTATGGGTGCAAGCGACACAATCATTGAAAGAAGTAGAAGTCAAACTTGCTTTAAGTCTCTTGATCTGGTATAGTTCCACTGAGACTGTAAAGCGATCAAGGACTTTGAGGGGTACCACCAAGATGACCACCGATATCACCACCAACCACACGTTCGACTGGAACACGGGCACGTGGTGCACCGGACTGACGAACCCGGACAAAGACACCGTTCCCACCGACACCACCGCCACGGTCGTGCCCGTCGACGTCTCGATCCTCCTCGACCGTTCAGGCTCCATGCGGGGCCTCGAGGGCGACGTGGTCGGGGGGATCAACGGCTTCCTCGGCGATCAGCGTGACGGAGAGGGCGACTGCACCGTGACCGTGGCCCAGTTCGACAGCGAGGACCCGTTCGAGGTGCTCGCCTCCGCCCTGCCGATCGTCCAGGTCGCCGACCTGACCGTCGACCAGTACCGGCCCCGTGGGGCGACGCCGCTCCTCGACGCCATCGGCGCACTCCTCGACGACGCCGAGCGGCGCCTCGGCGAAGGTCCGGCGAACGGCACGGTCGACCCGGTCGTCGTCGTCTTCACCGATGGACTCGAGAACGCCAGCCGACGGATTATCAGGGCCGACCTGTTCGCCCGGATCGGCCGCCTACGAGACGCCGGCTGGACCTTCGTGTTCCTGGGCGCCAACCAGGACAGCTACCTCGAGGCCGGCCGACTCGGCTTCCCCGATGCCAACACGCAGAACTTCCGCGGCGACTCCTCTGGGATGCGCACGGCGTCGAAGGAGTTCTCCCGGGGCCTCACCTCGATGCGGGGAAAGGTCAGCCGCGAGCGCCTGATGCACAAGCTCGACTACTTCGACGGCCGCAAGGACGCCGAGCAGGACGACGACACCCGCTGACCGCCGCCCGGATCCCAGGCCCACGCCCATCACACCGAAACCCAACAGGAGCAACGCACGTTGAGTACCGACACCACCCGCAATCCCACCGATCCCGACCTCGCCGAGATCATGTCCCGTCTTGCCGACGGTGACATGGACGCGATGGGCGACCTCCGGGAACGCTTCGGCCACCGCATCCGCGGGGTCGTAAGGCGCATCGTCCAGAAGACCGGCCGGCGCGACATCCTCAACGACCCCGACGAGATCGAGGGCCTGGCCATGGACGCGATCCTCATCGTGGTCGGGTACGCGGGCACGTGGAAGCCGTGGGGAGCGCTGCCGTGGACCTGGGCCTACAAGGCGATCGAAGAGGTGGTCTGGTCGGGCATCGGCCACCGCGTCACCGAACTCGAGGAGTGGAACCAGGGCGAGGTGCGGATCCCGGCATCCGGTCCTTCGTCCAGGGGGCTCCGTGTCGACCACGTGTTCCAGATGGCGAACAACCGGCCGGAACTCAAGCTGTTCCTCGACGTCCTGGGAGAAGAGGCATCCGAGCGGGACGTCGGAGTCGTCCTGGAGTATGAACTCCAGAAGGCCGAAGGCGTCCGGGCGCCGTCGGAGACGACGGCGATCCTGACCGGCCTGGCGGCACCCAACGTCCGCAAGATCGCCAGCCGGACCAGGAAGAAGATGATCAGGCGCGTGGGCACGGATCCGGCATTCGCCGTGCTCGAAGGCTTCTGGTTCCTGTCGGACGGCGCCTGAGCCGCCACGGCGGTTGCAGATTCGTCACGGTGGGCGTGTACCAACGGGTCATGAAAGCCCCAGAACATCCACCTGAGGGCCCCGGGGCGATGACCCGGGGCGAGGCACCGGAGCGCACCTTCCTGGTGGACGTCGATGCCGATGGTTCCTGTGCCGGGCTGTACCTCCTCGACGGCCGCTATGGCGTCCGTGGGGGGTACCGGCTCGTCCCGGAGGGTTGGGTCGACGACGACCTCCCGTACTCCTGGTTCGCCGGAGGCGCCAACCACCTCGACCCGGTCAACCGCAGGTGGGCACTCCGACACGCCGATGGCCTCGGCGTCGACGAGGCCACCTTCGAGGCCCCCGAACCATCAGGCGGCTGAGTCGGACGGTCGTGCGTGGTCGACAAGTGCATCGACCATCGCCACCAGGCGTGCCCGTTGCGGCTCGACCAGGCCCGACATGCCGAGCGCCCGCATGGTGGCGGAACAGACCGGGCCCACCGACACCGGTACCACCCGCCTGCCGTCGAGCGCGGCGACGAGTTCGTCCCGTCGGCCCATGGCAACAGCGATGTCGACGAGGTGGACCGCCGCCTGCTTGGTCGTGAAGGTCACTGCCCCCACCTCGCCGGCGCAGATCGCCTCCACCAGCGCCCGGGCCGGCCCGGTGTCGTCGGGAAGCGCCCAGCGGTAGACCGGAACCGCAATGACCTCGCCGCATGTGGCGGCGAGTGGGGCGACGAGCACCTCCTCGTTCGTGCCGTCCAGTTGCAGGGCGATGCGGCCCCGACCACCCGTGTCGGCCACGTGGGCGGCGATCTCGGCGAACCGCTCGCCCGGCGCGGACCAGGCAACCTCGAGGCCCGCCCGGCGGGCGGCGCTGATCGCCTTGGGCCCGCGGGCGATGACCTCGCAGCGGGAGAGCACCGTGCGCAGGTCGGTCCCCATACCCACCTCGTCCATCGCCTCCAGCCACATGGTGAGGCCCATGCCGGTCTCGAGGACCAGGGTGTCGGGAGGATCGGCCACGAGCCGGCGGGAGACCTCGAGCAGGCGCTCGTCGCGGGCCAGGTTGACCGTCTTCATCGTGCATCCGTGCAGTACCTCGGCCCCACGACGACGGAGGACGTCGAGTTGCGCGTCGGACCGTCGGTCGGCGGTGACTCCGACTCGCCAGCCGGTGAGGGGGAGGGACTCGGTCATCGTTCCAGCATGGCGCACCATGGCCGGCAGGTCATGCGCGGCCCTCGGCGCCGCAGCGCCGGCAGGTCGACTCCCAGCCGGCGGTGTGGACGATGACGCGGAGCCAGCCGCCGCACCTCGTGCAGTAGCGGGGCGGGTCGAGCTCGGGGAGACAGCCCGGGCAGCCGACCGCCGCACAGCCCGGGCAGTGGCCGGCCGCCACGGTCAGAGTGTCCCGGACAGGGCCCCGATCGGCATCCTGAGGTCCTCGAGCATCGCCAGGTCCTCCTCCGGGGTCCGTCCGAGCGTCGTGAGGTAGTTGCCGACGATCAGGGCGTTGATTCCCGACGTCATCCCCATGGCCTGGAGGTCCCGCAACGTGATCTCGCGGCCTCCGGCATAGCGCAGGATCACCGAGGGCAGTCCCAGGCGGAAAAGGGCGATCCACCGGATGGCCTCCAACGCCCGCACGGGCCGCCGGATCTGGAGCGGGGTGCCGGGGCGGGGATTGAGGAAGTTCATCGGAACCTCGCACGGCCCCACGACTCGCAACTCGTCCAGGAGTTCGAGGCGCTGCTCGTCGGTCTCGCCCATGCCGAGCAGCACGCCGCAGCAGAGTTCCATGCCGACACGGCGTACCTCGAGGCAGGTGTCCCGGCGCTCCTCCCAGGTGTGCGTCGTCACGACCTGTGGAAAGAACGAGCGTGCGGTCTCGAGGTTGTGGTTGTAGCGGTGGACGCCTCCGGCCGCCAGGCGGTCCGCCTGTTCCGGGGTGAGAATCCCGGCGCTCACAGCCACGTTGATCCCGGCTTCCTCGCGGATGACCGGTGTCAACTCGAGGAGCCGTTGCATGGTCCGCTCGTCGGGGCCGCGGAGTGCCAGGACGATGCAGAACTCCGTGGCGCCGAGGGCCGCCGTCTCACGGGCCGCCGCAACGACCTCATCCCGGTCGAGGAACGGCGTGGCCTTGACGGGAGTGTCGAACTGTGCCGACTGGCTGCAGAAGTGGCAGTCCTCCGGGCAGCCACCGGTCTGTACCGAGAGGATGCCCTCGACCTCGACGGTCGGACCGGCCCACGCCAATCGGACCTCGTGGGCCAAAGCCGCGAGTGTTGGCACGTGGACGTCGTCGAGCCGGGAGAGGTCCCGGAGTTCGTCGATCGCGAGTTGGCGACGCTCGTCGAGGAGGGCGTCGCCGGCACGGGTCAGGAAGTCACGGCTCACAGGGCGCCATCGAACGCCATGGCGGGCTCCACGTCAAGGCAGGAGGCGGGGTCGTCGGTCACCCCGGAGGCGGTCATGCGAAGATCGTGTCGAGCGTCAAGGGGGCTGCAACGAGGATCGCCTCGCCCGACCAGGGGGTGAGCTCGGTCGCTGTGAGGCCGGCGTTGAAGCCGACCAGGACAGGGGCACCGGTCCAGGGCACGGCGTTGTACCACTCGACGAAGCGCCCCCGCCCTGCCGGGACGGTCGCACGAACCCGGGGGTAGTGTCCGGGCGTGGCTGGACCGAATGACCGGAGGCCGGCGTGAGGGCGCTGGTCTTCGGCGTCGAACCGGAGCCGGGGAACGCACAGGAAGCAGATGCCGGTCGACTCACCAGGAACCTGGCCGCCACGCCCATGGGGCTGCGGGAGATCGATGGGCCGTCGCTGCCCGGCGACGACTGGATGGTGCTGCGGACCCGGCTCTGCGGCATCTGCGGCTCCGATGCCAAGCAGGTGCTGATGGACTACGGGGACGAAGGCGACAACGCCATGACGGCCCTGATCTCGTTTCCCCAGGTGCTCGGCCACGAGGTGGTCGCAACCGTCGAGAGCGTCGGCCCCGCCGTGACCGACATCGGACCCGGCCGGCGCGTCCTGCTCTACCCGTCGCTGGGGTGCGGGCCACGGGGGATCGATCCCGTCTGTCCGGCCTGCGCCGCCGGCGACTTCTCACTCTGCCACCACTTCACCGACGGCCGCCTCACCGCCGGCATCCACACCGGGAACTCCTCGGACGCAACGGGTGGCTTCGCCGAGTTCCTGCCGGCCCACCGTTCGATGGTGGTCCCGGTACCGGACGACGTCGACGACGAGGTGGCCGTGCTGGCCGACCCGTTCTCGGTGGCCCTCCATGCGGTGACGAGGAACCCGCCACCGGCGGACGGTGCGGTGGTCGTGTACGGCACCGGCGCCCTCGGGCTGTCGACGCTGGCCGTGCTGGCCGCCCTGTACCCGTCGGTCCGCGTGGCCGCCGTCGTTCGCTGGGAGGCCCAGGCCGACCTGGCCACCCGGCTCGGGGCCGAGGTGGTCGACTCCGACGATCCCCTGACGGTCGTCGAGACGCTGTCCGACTGGTCCGGTGGCCGCCTCCAGCACCCATGGGGCGGCCTGCCGTTCGCCCACCCCGGGGGCGTCGATGTGGTGTACGACACCGTCGGCTCCGCCGAGACGATGGAGGTGGCGATCCGACTCCTGGCCAGCCGGGGCACGCTCGCCCAGATGGGCGTCTCCTCACCGGCCCGGTTCGAGTGGACCCCGTGGTACTTCAAGGAGCTCCGGCTGGTCGGCTCGAACGCCTTCGGCGTCGAGGAGGTCGAGGGGGAGCGCCGACACGCCTTCGACCACTACCTCGACCTGGTCGGCGACGGACGGGTCGACCTGCGGGCGATCCTGACGCACACCTTCCCCCTGGACGAGTGGCGGTCGGCGTTCGGCGCCCTCGCCGACCAGGGGCGCAGCGGCGCCGTGAAGGTGGCGTTCGACCTGCGCTGACGCCGAGGGGCCGTGGCGACACGACCCACTGGGTCCGGCATGCAGGCCAGGTCCTACGCTGGCTGGCCGCGACGGGAAGGTGCGAGGTGAGCGAGTCCGAGGGACCGGAGCTGCGGACCCCGTCGTTCCCCGCGTACCGGCACACGGTCGATGCCATGATCCGGCACGCCGCCACGACATGGGACGGCCGCGAGCTCGTCGTTCTGGACCAGGAACGGCTGACCTACGCCGACGCCGAGGAGCGTTCGGCCGAGTTCGCCCAGGGCCTGCTGGCCACAGGCAACGGCAAGGGGACCCGGATCGGCCTGTTGGCCCCGAACGGCCCCGACTGGGTGGTGGCCTGGTTGGCGATCAGCCGGATCGGTGCCGTCGCCGTCCTGTTCAGCACCTACGCGAAGGCCCGTGAGCTGGGGCGGGACCTCCGACTGGCGGACGTCGCCTGCCTGCTCACCGTCGGCGACCACCTGGGCAACGACTACGTGGCACGCCTCGAGCAGGCCGTCCCGGGCCTCGAGGGGTCGACCCCCGGTGCGATCCGATGCACCGGCCACCCGTCCCTTCGAACCGTCCACGTCTGGAGCGACCGGGTGCCCGGCTGGGCCACACCGGTCGGTACCGGGATCGTCGACCGGGCGGGAGAGGCCCCCGACGTAGCGCTCGCCATCGCCGAGGCCGAGGTCGACCCGGCCGATCCCGCCGTCGTCATCTTCACGTCGGGGAGCACCACGGATCCGAAGGCGGTCGTGCACACGCAGGGGACCGTGGTCCGCCATCCCCACAACCTCGGGCAGTTCCGGGACCTGGGCCCCGACAGCCGGATGTACACCCCGATGCCGCTCTTCTGGGTCGGCGGGCTGGCGTACACGCTCGTCGCCGCCATCCATGCCGGGGCCACCGTGGTGTTCGAGGAGCGGTTCGAGCCCGGTACCACGCTGCGACTGCTCGAACGGGAGCGGATCACCCACCTCACCGGGTGGCCCCACATGGGAAAGGCCCTGGCCGAGCATCCCGACTACCCGTCCACCGACCTCTCGTCGATCAGGAGCAGCGGGCTGTCCGACCTGCTTCCGGCCGGGTTGCGTCCCGCCGACCCCGAGCTCCGGGCCAACTCGCTGGGCATGACCGAGACCTTCGGCCCGCATTCGATCGAGGACCGATCCGTCGACTGGCCCGAGTCCAAGCGTGGTACCTACGGCCGTGCGGTTCCCGGCGTCGAACACCGCATCGTCGACCTGATGACCGGCGAGGACCTCCCTTCCGGGGAGATGGGAGAGGTGTGGGTCCGCGGCTACTCGCTGATGGCCGGCCTCCTCGGGGTCGACCGAAGCGAGGCGTTCACGGCCGACGGGTGGTTGCGCACCGGCGACGGCGGCTGGCTGGACGAGGACGGCCACCTCTTCTTCCGGGGCCGCCTCGGCGAGGTCATCAAGTCCTCAGGCACCAACGTGACGCCGCGCGAGGTCGAACTGGCCCTCGAAGATCTCCCCGAGGTCATGCACGCCTTCGTCCTGGGGATCCCCCACCCGGACCGCGGCGAGGACGTGGCCGCAGCCCTGGTCCTGCGACCGGGCGTGGAAGCTGGACCGGACGAACTGCGCGCCGCCGTGAAGGAGGTGCTGTCGACCTACAAGGTGCCGCGGCACCTCGCACTGTTCGCCACGCCCCGGGACCTGCCCTGGCTGGAATCCGGCAAGATCGACCGGCGGGCGGTGCAGCGCCTCCTGGTCGAGGAATTCGCGGACCGGTAGCCCGGCAGCCGCCGGTCAGCCGCGCGGGAGGCCGAGCATCCGCTCGGCCACGATCGTTCGCTGGATCTCCGAGGTGCCGCCGGCGATGCCCGCGGCCCGGCTCCACAACCACTGCCGTTGCCAGGTACCGACGGCGTCGTCACCGGTCGGGGAGGGCCAGAGCGGGGCCTCGTCGCCCAGGACCGACAGCGCCGCAGACGAGAGCCGCTGGGTCATCGCCGTCCACGACAACTTGACCAGGCTCGACTCCGGTCCGGGCTCCTCGTCCCGCCCCAGGCGGGTGAGGGTGCGCCAGTTGTGGACGCGCAGCAGGCGTAGCCCGACCAGGGCGTCGACCAGGTCATCGGCGATCACCGGGTCGTCGAGGGCGCCACGCGCTTGTGCCTCCCGGAACAGCTCGTCGAGGTACACCTCGTGGACCACCTGCTCCTTGAACGGAAAGCTGACGCCCCGTTCGTGGGCGAGCGTGGTGTTGGCCACCGCCCAGCCGTCGCCGAGCCCGCCGACGAGGTGGTCGTCGGGGACGAAGACCCCGTCGAGGAACACCTCGTTGAACTCGGACTCGCCGGTGATCTGACGGAGGGGGCGCACCTCGACGCCGTCGGCGGAGAGGTCGACGACCAGGTAGGAGAGGCCTCGGTGCCGGGGTGCCTCGGGATCGGTCCGCACGAGTGCGACGCCCCAGCGCGCCACCGTGGCGTAGGAGGTCCAGACCTTCTGCCCGGTCACGGCCCAACCGCCGTCGACCCGCTCGGCCACGGTGCGCAGTGCTGCCAGGTCGGACCCTGCGTCGGGCTCGCTGAACAGTTGGCACCAGATCTCGCTGGCGTCGAGGATCGGCGGCAGCCACCTGGCCCGCTGCTCCTCGGTGCCGTGGGCCAGCAGGGTCGGGCCGGCCAGGTTGATCCCCACACGGTTCACCGGTTGTGGGGCGCCCGCCCGCGCATACTCGGCATTGAACAACGCCACCTGGACCGGCGTGGCGTCGCGTCCGCCGTAGGCCGCCGGCCACGAGATCCCGACCCACCGGTCGGCCGCCAGGCGACGCTGCCATCCGCGGCCCCATGCCACGCTCTCGTCGAGGGAATCGAAGTCGGGTCGACCGGGCACGTTGGCCGCCAGCCAGGCACGCGCCTCCTCGGCGAACGCCTCCTCCTCGGGTGACAGGGAGAGGTCCACACCTGAGGTGTAGCACAGGCCCGGTGGACGACCCGGGTCGTCGGGCCAACCGCTACGGTCGGCACCCATGCCCCACGACGCGCCCGGCGATGCGATCCGGGCAACGCTCGCCAGGTACTGCCAATACCTGGACGATGGACGGTTCGACGACTGGACGGCGCTGTTCACCGAGGACTGTGAGTTCCGGGTGATGGGCCTGCACCTCGTGGGCCGCGACGCCCTGCGGGGCTTCATCGAGCCGGCCCAGACCGCCCAGATGCGGGGACGACACCTCATCAGCGAGCCGCTCATCGAGGTGGACGGCGATCGTGCCATGGTGACCACCGACTACGCCTTCATCGGTCGGGACCTGGCCGTGCAGTCGTCCGGCCGCTACCACGACGTCCTCGCCTGCGGCGACGACGGGGGGTGGCGCTTCCTCGAGCGGGAGATCGTGTTCGTCGGCGACCAGCCGGCCGACCGGTCCGACGGGGGCTGAGCCGGGGCTCAGAGCAGCGGACGCCCCTCGGCCAGGCGCCTGCGAGCCATCGCCGCCAGCCGGGTGCGGTGCTGGCCGGCATTCCCGAAGGCGGTGCCGTCGAGTTGGGCACGCTTGAGGTACAGGTGCACGTCGGCCTCCCAGGTGAAGCCGATCCCGCCGTGGACCTGCAGGGCCGACTCGGCGACCCGCAGGCCGGCGTCGCTGCACCACACCTTGGCGGTGGACGCCGCCATGGGGGCGTCGGGGTCGTCGGCCCCGAGTGTCCAGGCGGCGTGGTAGACGGCGGAGCGCATGCCCTCGACGTCGACGAGCATGTCGGCACAGCGGTGCTTGACCGCCTGGAACGAGCCGATCGGCCGACCGAACTGTTCGCGGTCCCGTGCGTAGGCGACGGTGAGGCCGAGCACGGCGGCGGCGCCACCCAGGAGCTCGGCGGCGTGGAAGAGGGCACCGAGGTCGAGGAGCCGGGCCACCTCATCGGGGCCGCCGACCGTGGTCGCCGGTGCGTGGTCGAGGTCGATCCATGCAAGGCGCCGAGTCAGGTCCATGGCGGGTTCCGCCATGCGGTCGATGCCGGTGAGTTCCACGACGACGAGTTCCTCCGCTCCGCCGTCCTCCCCGACGGGGACGACGAGGACATCGGCGACGTGGCCGTACAGCACGGGTTCCGGCCGGCCGCTCACGGTGCCGTCCGCGTTGCGGGTGACCGTCCGCCGTGCGGCGGTCCCCAGGCGGGAGCCCTCGACGAGTCCGGGGAGGTGCTGCGTGCCTGCCAGTGCGGCCGTGGCGAGGAGTTGCTGGAGGAACGGCACCGGGGCGAGGTGGCCGCCGGTCTGCTCCAGGAGCACCGCAGCCTCGACGACGCCGAGCCCGAGGCCCCCGTCGGTCGCCTCGACGAGGATGCCCGGCCACCCCTGTCCGGCCATGACCCCCCAGAGATCCCGGTCGAAGCCGTCGCCCTCCATGGTCGCGCGCACCCGACTGGTGTCGCAGCGGCCGTCGAGCAGGCCGCGGGCGGCGTCCTGAAGGGCGACCTGGTCGTCGGAGAGGTCGAAGTCCATCGGGTCGCACTGTAGCGACGACCTCCCGCCGGCTCCTGATCGCCCGAGGCGGTGCAAGACTCGGGAGATGGACCTCTCGCTCACGGTCGAGGAGGCAACGTTTCGCGACGAGTGCCGGGACTGGCTCCGGGACAACCTGCCGTGGGACTACGGCACCGGCCTGCCGCCCCTGTTCGCGGACCTGGCCGAGGAGGTGGCGTTCCTGCGCGACTGGCAGCGCCGCCTCGCCGGGGCCGGCCTGGTCGGGGTCACGTGGCCCGTCGCGTTCGGCGGCCGCGGTGCCGGTCCGATGCACCATTACCTGGTCCAGGAGGAACTGGCGCGGGCACGGGCACCCGAGTTGGTCGGGCGCATCGGCGTGAACCTGGTGGGGCCGACCCTGCTGGCGCACGGCACGCCCGGGCAGCAGCAACGCTGGCTGCCGGGGATCCTCCCCGCCGACCACCTCTGCTGCCAGCTGTTCAGCGAGCCGGGGGCCGGCAGCGACCTGGCCGCCATTGCCACCCGGGCCGTGGCGACCGACGACGGCTGGGTCCTCACCGGCCAGAAGGTCTGGACCTCGTACGCACAGTTCGCCGACTGGGGGCTCTGCCTGGCGCGGACCGACCCCGACTCGGTCGGGAGCCGAGGCCTCTCGATGTTCATGGTCGACCTGCACGCCCCCGGGGTGGAGGTGCGCCCGCTGCGCCAGATCACGGACGAGTCGGACTTCAACGAGGTGTTCCTCGGGGAGGTGCCGGTCGCCGGTGACCAGCTGGTCGGCGACCTCCACGACGGGTGGAGGATCTCGGCGTCGACGCTCTCGGTGGAACGTGGCACCAACGCACGCCAAATGGTCGTGCACTCGCAACTGCTCGAGGAGTTGTTCGCCCTGGCGGAGCGCAACGGCGCCATCCAGGATCCGCGGCTCGCCCGCGACCTGGCCCAGGCCCTCGTCGAGGTGCGCCTCTTCCGGATCCAGAACCAGCGCGTGCTGTCCCGGCTGGCCGCCGGCCGGGACCCGGGCCCCGTGGCCGCCACCGCCAAGCTGGCGTGGAGCGAGATGAGCCAACGCCTCCACGGCCTCGTGCTCCGGGTACTCGGCGACACCGCACCGCTCTGGCGGGGGGCCGACGGGAACCCGGGCGACGGGAGGTGGCAGCGGTCGTGGCTCTACTACCGGGCGGCGACGATCTTCGCCGGGACCAGCGAGATCCAGCGCAACCTCATCGGCGAACGCACCCTGGGCCTTCCCCGGGAGCCGCGCCTGCCGGGGCGGACCGGATGACAGCGCCTGAGTAGGGTTGGTCCATGCCCGACCTCGCAACCGTGCGCTACGCCGTCGAGGGCCACGTCTGCACCCTGACGATGGACCGCCCCGAGGTGGCGAACGCCCAGGACACACAGTTGATCGACGACCTCGACGCCGCCTTCGACGCCGCCGGTGCCGACGACGAGGTGCGCGTGGTGGTCCTGACCGGCGCCGGCCGCCACTTCTCGTCCGGCCACGACCTCAAGGCGCTCGTCGGAGACGTCGAGCCCGACGAGTGGCGCCGGATGCGCGACACGCCGGAGGGCAGGTTCCAGCACGAAAAGGTCATGTACTTCGACCGGTGCCTGCGCATCCGTGACTTCCCGAAGCCCACCATCGCCGCCGTGAACGGGAGTTGCGTGGCGGCCGGCCTGATGCTGGCCTGCATGTGTGACCTGATCGTGGCGGCGGACGACGCCGTCTTCTCGAACCCGGTCCTGCGCATGACCGGCGCCGCCGTCGAGATCCTCGTCGAGCCGTGGGAGATGCCCCCGCGCAAGGCCAAGGAGTTCCTCCTCGCTGCCGAGAAGTTCAGCGCCGACGAGGCCGAAAAGCTCGGGATGGTCAACCGGGTGGTGCCCGCCGACCGCCTCCTCGCCGAGGCACACGAACTCGCCGAGCGGATCGCCAAGGTGCCGCCGGCGACGGCGCAGGTGGTCAAGCGCTCCATCAACAAGACGCTCGACCTGATGGGCCAGCGCGACGCCTGGGACTACCACTTCATGGCCCACCACTGGATGCACAACACGGCGACGGCCCTCGAGGCCCTCGAGGCCCGCAAGGCGAAGGGGTCGATGAGCGAGGTCTTCGCCGAGCACCGGGAGGAGTAGCCCGTGCCTCGTCGGCCCCTCGCGGGCCTCCGGGTGCTCGACCTCGGCACCCGGATCGCCGCCCCCTTCTGCGCCGGCCTGCTGGGCGAACAGGGTGCCGAGGTCGTCAAGGTCGAGCAGCCCGGGACGGGCGACCCGTTGCGCCAACTCGGCCCGTTCGTCGACGGGCCCGAAGGCCCGTACTCGCTCTACTGGGCGGTCGAGGGACGCGGCCGGAAGTCCGTGACCATCGACCTGCGGACGCCGCGTGGACAGGAGGTGTTCCGCGACCTGGCCGGGCACGCCGACGTGGTATGCGAGAACTTCCGACCCGGCACACTCGAGCGCTGGGGCATCGACCCGACGCGACTCCCGGATCGACTCGTGACGGTGCGCATCAGCGTCTTCGGCCAGGACGGCCCCCGGTCGCCCCGACCCGGCCTCGACCGGAACGGCGTGGCCTTCGGCGGCCTGCTCCACCTCACCGGCGAGCCCGACCGGCCGCCGGTGCGACCCGGGGTCACGATCACCGACTACCTGTCGGGGGTCTTCGCCGCCCAGGCCGCCGTCGGCCTGCTCTACGAGCGGGACGCTCGCGGGACCGGAACCGGAGGGGTCATCGACGCCTGCCTCTACGGGTCGTCGCTTCGGATCCTCGAGTGGACGGTGGCCGCCTACGACCGCCTCGGTCTGGTCCGGAACCGCTCCGGGAACCGACTCGACAACTCGGCGCCCCTCGACAACTACCGGAGTTCCGACGGTCGGTACGTCTGCATCGTTGCGGCCCTCCAGGCCAACTTCGAGCGACTCTGCGAGGCGATGGAGCGACCGGACCTCCTGGCCGACGAGCGCTTCGCCACCCCCGCCGCAAGGGCCGCCAACAACGACGAGATCAACGGGATCGTCGCCGACTGGGCCGCCGGCCTCGACGCCGCCGAGGTCGAGCGGCGCTGCGTGGCCCACGACGTGCCGGTCGGGACCGCCCACGACGTGGCGGACCTCTCGGCCGACGAGCACGTGCTGGCCCGGGGCGACCTCCAGCATGTCGACGACCCCGTGATCGGTCGGATCCTCCAGCAGGCGGCGTATCCGCGACTGGCGGGCTCCGTGCCCGAGGTGCCGACCGGCGCGCCGCGGCTCGGCGAGCACACCGACGAGGTGCTCGGCGAACTGTTGGGATTCGACGGGGCCGAGTTGGCCGAACTCCGCCGGGCAGGAGTGATCTGAGCCCCGACACGGGGGGCTGCGGTCAGAGGTTGCCGACCTCGTGCTCGAGCCGCTCCTCGACCTTGCGACGTGCCTCCTCGATCCTCGTGGGGAGGTGCGCCGTCGGGAACAGGCCCGGTGACGGCTCGTAGCCCTTGACCACCTGCTTGGCGATCGTGTCCTTGTGGACCTCGGTGGGCCCGTCGGCGATGCCCATGATCGGGGCCATCGTCCACATGCCCAGCAGGGGCATCTCGTTCGACACGCCGAGCGACCCGTGGGCGTGCATCGCCCGGTAGACGACGTCGATCAGCAGCTTCGGCGTCGCCACCTTCACGCCGGCGATGTGCTGGCGGATGCGGGCGTAGTCGCCGACCGAGTCGATGAGCCAGGCGCAGTGCAGGACCTGGAGCCGGAACTGCTGGATCTGGATCCAGGAGTCGGCGATCCAGTGCCGGATCGACTGCTTCTCGGCGAGGAGCGAGCCCTTCGTCTCGCGTGACAGCACCCGCTCGCACATCATGTCGAGGGCCCGCTGGGCGACGCCGACGGAGCGCATGCCGTGGTGGATGCGGCCGCCGCCGAGTCGGGTCTGGGCGATGGCGAAGCCCGATCCCTCCTCGCCCAGGAGGTTCTCGGCGGGCACCCGGACGTCGGTGAACCGCAGGTAGGCGTGGTCGCCCTCGCCGATGGGCTCCCCGCCGATGCCGACGTTGGACACCACCTCGAGGCCGTCGGCGTCGGCCGGCACCAGGATCATCGAGGAGCCCCGGTGCACCGCCACGTCGGGGTCGGTGATGACCATGACGATCAGGAACGACGCGTACCGGTAGTTGGAGGCGAACCACTTCTCGCCGTCGACGACCCACTCCCCGCCGTCACGGCGCGCCCGGCAGGTGAACACGCCGGGGTCGGAGCCGCCCTGGGGCTCGGTCATGGCATAGGTCGACGAGATCTGACCATCGAGCAGCGGCTGCAGGTAGTGGGCCTTCTGCTCGTCGGTCCCGTAGTGGGCCAGGATCTCGGCGTTGCCCGAGTCGGGCGCCTGGCAGCCGAACACCGATGGGGCGAACGGGGAGCGGCCGAGGATCTCGTTCATGAGGGCCAACCTGACCTGACCGTAGCCGTGGCCGCCGAGCTCCGGCCCGAGGTGGCAGGCCCAGAGGTCCCGGTCCCTGACCTGCTGCTGCAGGGGTGCGATCAGCGTCCGTGCCGTCTCGTTGGACTTGTCGAAGGGCGAGACCTCGCCGCGGAAGTAGAGGTCGAGGGGCTCGACCTCCTCGCGGACGAACCCGTCGATCCAGTCCAGCCTCTCCTGGAACTCCGGCTCCACCTCGAAGTCGATCGGCATCGCTGGGTGCTCCTCTTGTGGGCTCTTGTGGACTGCGGTTCAGAGTTTCGTGGACTGTGCCAGGTCGGCGGCCCCTGCCGCCATGTCGAGGACGATCGGCCCGAAGGACTCCATCTTCTCGTTGTCGGCGCCGCCGGCGACGTATCGGGCGTAGCCGCCCTCGAGCACGATCGCCATCTTGAACCGGGCCAGCACGACGTAGTAGTCGATCTCGTCGACCGGCCGCCCCGACACGGTGGCGTAGCGCTCCAGCAACTCGTCCCGGTCCGGCATGCCGGTCAGGTCGACGTAGCCGCTGGATCGCGCCCGGTCGTCCTCGTCGCCGGTCGGCCAGCCCATGACGACCCAGCCCAGGTCCAGGAGCGGGTCGCCGACAGTCCCCATCTCCCAGTCCACGATCGCCGCCATCCGGGCCGGGCCGCCGTGGTGGAACATCACGTTGGCGAACTGGTAGTCGCCGTGCATGAGTCCCGGCTCGTAGACACTCGGTGTGCGCCCGCGCAGCCAGTCGGCGGCGACGTCCAGCCCGGGAATCTCGCGGAAGCGGAACTGCTCCAGGTGGGCGTGCCAGCGGTCGACCTGGCGCTCGTGGAAGCCTTCGGGTCGGCCCAGACCCTCGAGCCCGACGGCCCGCCAGTCCACCCGGGAGAGGCGGGCGATGGCGTCGACCAGTTCGAGGGCGAGACCCCGTCGGAGGCGGAGGTCGGAGAAGAACGGCTCCGGCCATTCGGGCTCGCTGATCGGCGACCAGCCGTCTACGAACGCCATCAGGTAGAAGTTGGCGCCGATCACGCCGGGGTCGTCGCAGCAGGCGACGGCGCGGGCGTGCGGGACGTCGGTGTCGGCCAGGGCCTCGAGGATGCGGTACTCCCGGAGCATCGTCTCGTTGCGCCCCTCGGGGACCCGCGCCGGTGGCCGCCGGAGTGCCCAGCGCTCCCCGCCACGTGTCACCTCGAACAACTCGTTGGAGGCCCCGCCGGCCACGAACCGGCTGTGGACGGGTTCGCCCCCGCCGGGGAGCCCCTGCCCGTCGAGCCAGGCCCCGAGGCGGGCGGGATCGACGAGTTGTCGGGTCCGCTCTGCGTGTGCGTCCGACATGGGCCGGTCCTACCCTTCGCCGTCCACGTCGTCCCCACCGAGGAGCGGCCGGGGCTCGTCGGCCACGAGGACGAGGTCCCGCCACCTGTGCGAACCAGCGGTTGTCGTGACGCTCAGCACCATGCCCGCCTCGAGGGTGCCGACCACCGGGCGTTCGGCGCCCAGTCCGGCACCTCGGACCTCGACGGTCACCCCGCTGCCGGATCCGGGCGCCACGGTTCCGGGACGGCACGCGGCCAGAGCCTGCCGGTGGACGTCGGCGGTGCCCTCCGGGTCGCCTCCGAGGGTGCGGCCGATACCGCCCTCGTAGCCCTCTACGAGAACGCCCAGGTCGACCACGGTCGACCCATCGGCCGTGCGGACCAGCGGCTCCCCGACCGGCTTGGTGCTGCCGGCCCGGGCCATGGCGTCGACCGCGACGGCGGCGGCCGCAGCGTCGGGAGTCGGAAGCGCAGCGACCACGGCGTCGAGGCCTGCGGCGGCGACCCCGCAGGCTGCTCGCATCAGGTCCACCTCGGCGGCGAACTTGGTGCGACGGGCATCGGCCAGCAGTTCGTCGGCGACGACGAGCTCCGCACCGGCGGCGAGCCGCTCGACCGCACGCAGGAACCCGGCCGTCATGCCGTCGACGCCGAGGCGACGGGCGTCGGACAACCCGGGGATGGCGGCCAGGGCGGCGCCCATCACCTCGGGGTTCCAGGTGATCCCGAACAGGTGCTCGAACGGCACGTCGTCGGGCACGCCCTCGTCCCAGGTGGAGAGGACGTGCGTGGCGCCGGTCCGGCGGACGACGATGCAGGTGGGGGCGTGCGGTCGGGTCCCGGCGGTCCAGAGACGGTGGTGGCCGGAGGCGTAGACGACGTTGGCCTGCTCGCCGAGGACCAGGACGTCGAGGTCGGCCCCGGCCATCGCCGACAGCACCCGGTCGCGTCGCTCGACGTGCAGGGGGGTGCTCATCGGACCACGAACGGGTCGTACGGGTGCTCGCCGCCAAGCGCCCGCCAGCCGTCGTCGGTCACGGCGACGACCTCCTCGGCCCGGTAGCCGCCCACGCCGTCCATCCAGACCACCGGTTCGAGCACGACGACCATGCCGGGGGCCAGTACGAAGGCGTCGTCGAACGCCTCGCCCAGGTCGGTGCCGATGAGCGGCATCTCGGCGCTCTCGATCCCGATCCCGTGCGCCAGGTAGAAGTGGGGGAGCCAGGGCCGTTCGCCACCGTTGGCGGCAGCCGCCGCACGGCACAGGTCGCCGCTGGTGACGCCCGGCCGGAGTGCGTCCAGCACGGCGTCGATGACCGCCCGCCAGCGGTCGAAGAGCTCCTGCTCGGCGGCGCTCGGGTCCCGCCCGCAGACCCAGGTCCGTCCGAAGTCCGAGGCGTAGCCGTTGACGGTGATGCCCGAGTCCACCCAGACGAGGTCGCCCTCCCGGTAGGCGGGGTCGCCCAAGCCGGTCGGGAACGCCACGTCGCCGGTGGTGGTGCGCGGCCCGTCGGAGATGGCCCGGGGCATCGGCTGGAAGATGGGATCGATCATCGAAGTGTCGACGCCGAGTTCACGGGTCCGACGCAGGAACGTGGCCGCCAGGTCGGACCGGCGGGTGCCGGGAGCCAGTTCGGTCCCCACGTCGAGCATGGCCTCCTCGTTGATCCTCTGGGCGGCCGAGATGCAGGCCAACTCGTCGGCGGTCTTGGAGATCGTGGCGGCCCCCAGGACCGGGCGGGCGTCGGCGGATCCGGCGAGAGGTGGCGTGCCGGAGCGCAGCATCGGCCCGGTCCAGCCGTCGACCGCTACCTGGCCAGGGGAGAGGTCACCGAGCACCTCCTCGAGGACGGAAGCCAGCGCCCGGGCGCCTTCGTCGTGGTCGGGCGTCGATCCCGGGTGGGCGACCACGTCCAGTCCGTCGGGTTCGCCGCCGACGAGGTGGGGGCGGTCCTCGTCGGCCCTCACGATGGCCACGGGCCGCTGAAAATTTGCAACCGAGCCGTCGCTGGCGGGAACCCGGTGGCCCGTGGCGTAGCCGACGTGTGGCGCATGCGTCAGCACGAGCGCCGCAATGCCCTGTGCGGCCATCGTGCCGCGGAGCCGCTGGAGCCGTTCTGCACGCAGCCGCCCGACGTCGATGCCGTGGGCGTCGGTGCCGGTTGCCGGATCCATCTCAGAAGGGGACGACCGTCGGGCCCACCCTCGGTCCGGGGGCGAACTCGGCGGGCATGGACACGACACCGGCCATGAGGGCGTTGCCGGGGTACGGCCGGAAGGCATCGAGGTCGATCTCGTAGTCGGGCAGCCGCTCCAGGACGTCGGCGAGCATCACCTCGGCCTCGACCCGGGCGACGTGTGAGCCGATGCACCGGTGCCCCCCCAGGCCGAAGGCGAGGTGCCGGTTGGGCTCCCGGTCCACGATGACCTCGTCGGGGCGCTCGAAGACGCTCTCGTCCCGGTTGGCCGCTACCCAGGCGACCATCACCACGTCGCCGCGCCGGATGCTGTGCCCACCCAGTTCGACATCGCACGTTGCGGTGCGCGTGAGGGTCTCGCTCGGGCTGTAGAAGCGGAGGAACTCCTCGATGGCGGTCGGGAGGAGATCGGGCTGGGCGATGAGTCGTCGGCGGTCGTCCGGATGTGTGCCGAGGTGGTGCAAAGACCAGGAGACCAGCGAGGTCGTCGTGTCGAGGCCGCCGGCGACCAGGTTCCACATGATGTCGAGGATCCGGGCGTCGTCGAGCGGCTCGTCGAGGACGCGTCCCGTGACCAGCGCGGTGGTGATGTCGTCGGCCGGGTTCGAGCGGCGGTGGTCGGCGAACTCCAGGAGTTCGGCGGCCATCTCCCGGCGGCGCCCCACCGCCTCGCGGAACTCGACCTTGTCCGGCTCGTAGGCCACCGTCGCATGGAAGAAGTCGGCGTAGTGGCGCCAGTTGGCACTCGGCAGGCCCATCATCTCGAGGGTGAGGACCCCCGGGACCGGGGTGGCGTAGTCGAGGACCAGGTCGCAGGTGCCGGACTCGACGACCTGGTCGAGGAACCACGTGGAGACCTCGGCCATCCGCGGTCGGAGCTGCGCAACGCGCGCCGGCGTGAAGAACGGGTTGAGGAGCCGCCGCACGTCGGCGTGCTCCGGCCCGTCGATCTCGGAAACGCCCTGGCGAGGTGCGCCCCCCACACGTGGGATCCCACAGATCCCGTGGAAGACGAAGCCGTCCTCGGGGTCGGGTTCCGGCTCGTAGCGGTGGGCGAAGGTCTCGTTGTCCCGGGCCACCGTCGCCACCGACTCGTGGTCGGTCACGAGCCAGAAGCCTCCGTAGTGCTCGTTGAAGGCGACCGGGCACTGCCGTCGGATCTCCGCGTAGCGGTCGTGCCGCGACGCGAGGAACCCGGGGTCGTTGTGGTCGACGTCGATCCGAGCGTCGGGATCCACGGGCGGCTCACCCACGATCCGTGGTGAAGAGGATGGCGCCACCGGGATGCCCGCCGCCCGAGCTCGTCACCGCCACCTCTGCGTCCGCCACCTGTCGCTGGCCGGCATCGCCGCGGAGTTGCACGACGGCCTCGTGGACGAAGCCGTAGCCGTGCGTCCGCCCGCCCGAGAGCTGTCCGCCGTGGGTGTTGAGGGGGAGGGACCCGGCGAGCGAGATCCGCTCGCCGCCCTCGACGAAGGCGCCACCTTCGCCCCGACCGCAGAAGCCGAGCGCTTCGAGCCAGGTGAGGCAGTTGAAGCTGAAGCCGTCGTACAGGCAGGCCAGGTCGACGTCGTCTGGCGTGAGGTCGGTGCGGTTCCACAGGTGTTGTGCGGGCCCCCACACCAGCTGCTCGTGGAGGAGGGTGCCCTGGTCCCACGGGATGCGTTCCCTCAGTTGGGTGCCGACGGCCCCGACTCGGACAGCGGGATGGGCGAGGTCGCGGGCGACGTCGAGGGCCGACACCACCACGGCGACCGACCCGTCGCAGGGGACGTCGCAGTCGTACAGGCCGAAGGGCGTGGTGACCATCCGTGCATCGAGGTAGTCCCCGATCGTCATCGGGTCCCGGTAGATGGCGGCGGGGTTCAGGCCGGCGTGGCTCCGTTGCGTGACCGGGATCCAGCCGAGCTGCTCCCGGGTCGTGCCGAAGCGGTGGAAGTGGTGGCTGGCGTTGACGGCGATCCAATTGGCGGCCGACATGGCCCCATAGGGGAGCCGCCACTGCATCTCGCCCCCCATGCGCGGGGCGGACGGCACGCCGGAGCCCCGGCGGTTGCCCCGCAACGCCGACGTGGACTCCCACACCGTCCGGAAGCAGAGGACGTGTCGGCAGAGGCCAGCGGCCACGGCGAGCATTGCGTTGACGATGGAGCCGTTCTGGCCGGGGGTCTCGAGGCCACCGCTGAACCAGGTGGGGTGGATGCGCAGGGCCTCCTCCACGGCGTGGATGCCGCCCTCCGAGAACCCGCCGCCGCCACCCATCCCCCCGGGGTAGGTGGACATGCCGTCGATGTCGTCGAGGGTCAGGCCGGCGTCGGCGACCGCTGCCCGGCAGGCATCGACGGCCAACGACAGCGGGTCCCGGTCGAGACGGCGCCCCACCTCGGACATGCCGATCCCCGTGATGGCGACGGAGTCCTCGAAGCGTTCCGCCGTGGGCATGGGCCGTATGGGCGCCAGGGGTGGCTGGGGCCACTCGTCGCGTTCGACGACGGGCTCGCCGGTTGGGGTGAAGAGGGGCAACCACACGTCGTCGTGCTGTTCGAACCGGACCTCGACGGGGAGCCCGATCTCCACCGACTCGGGATCGGACTCGACGATCAGGGAGGTGATGCGGACCAGGGGGTCCTCGTCGAGGGCGACGACGACGATGGCGTAGGGCGGCTCGAGTTCGGGAAGCCACTGCTGGTGGTTGACGGTGACGCCGACGACGGTCCCCCGCCCGGACAGGTCGCGGACCTCGAGGCTCTCCGCACAGTGCGGACAGGCGGGCAGCGGCGGGTGCACGCCCAGATCGCACGACGCACACCACTGGATCCGGAGCACCCCGTCGGCGCCCGCCGTCCAGTAGTGCTCGTTCTCCGGGGTGAGTTCCGGAAGCGGCCGCATGACACCGAGCGTAGAGGGCGTCGCCGGTCCGGGCAGAAGGCGGGCCCGATCGCCGTCGCCCGGGTCGGTGAAGGGTCGGTCCGGTGCATACTGTCGCGTGTACCGGGGACGGGCGACCCCGTCGTCCGAGGGCACCATCCCCGAAGCCGTGCAACGGGGCATCCAGGGAAACCGAAGGAGAGGGACAGCGATGGCGAGCGAGGTACGGGCGGCGATGGTCCAGGTGGCATGGACCGGCGACAAGGAGTCGATGATCGACCTGCACGAGAAGTACCTGCGCGAGGCGGCCGAGGCCGGCGCCCGGGTGATGTGCTTCCAGGAACTCTTCTACGGACCCTATTTCTGCCAGGTCCAGGACGTCGAGTTCTATGGCTACGCCGAGGCGATCCCCGACGGCCCGACGACGAAGCGCTTCCAGGAACTGGCCGCCGAGTTCGGCATGGTCCTCATCCTGCCCATGTACGAAAAGGAGCAAGAGGGCTACCTCTACAACACGGCCGCCGTCATCGACGCCGACGGCACCTACCTCGGCAAGTACCGCAAGACCCACATCCCGCAGGTCAAGGGCTTCTGGGAGAAGTTCTACTTCCGGCCCGGCAACCTCGGCTACCCGGTCTTCGAGACCGCCGTCGGCCGGGTCGGCGTCTACATCTGCTACGACCGCCACTTCCCCGAGGGTTGGCGGGCGCTCGGTATCAACGGCGCCCAGATCGTGTTCAACCCGTCGGCCACCAGCCGCGGCCTCTCCTCCTACCTCTGGCAGCTCGAGCAGCCGGCCTCCGCCGTCGCCAACATGTACTACATCGGAGCCATCAACCGGGTCGGCATCGAAGACCTCGGCGACAACGACTTCTACGGCACCACCTACTTCGTCGATCCCCGCGGGCAGTACGTGGGCGACGTCTGCTCCGACCAGGACTCCGAGTTGATCGTGCGCGACCTCGACCTCGACCGGATCGACGAGGTCCGCAACCAGTGGGCCTTCTACCGGGACCGCCGTCCCGACCTCTACGACGGGCTCGTCGCACCCTGACCACCGGAGGATCCCGAACGATGGCTACGAACGCAGAGCTCCTCGACCGGCACCGGGCCGTGCTGCCGTCCTGGCTGGCGCAGTACTACGACCCGCCCATCTCGTTCGACCGGGGCGAAGGTCGCCACGTCTTCGACGTCGAGGGCAACCGCTACCTCGACTTCTTCGGCGGCATCCTCACCACCAGCCTCGGCTACAACATCCCCGAGGTCACCGAAGCCGTCCAGGAGCAGGCCGCCAAGATCCTGCACTCGTCCACGCTCTACCTCTCGGAGCCGATGATCGAGTTGGCCGAGTTGATCTGCGAACTGTCGGGGATCCCCGACGCAAAGGTGTTCTTCACGACCTCGGGCACCGAGGCCAACGACGCCGCCCTGCTGCTCGCCACCACGGCCCGGCGTTCGAACCAGATCCTGGCACTTCGCAACAGCTACCACGGCCGGTCGTTCACGACCATCGCCATCACCGCCCAGCGAGCCTGGTCGCCGACCAGCGTCAGCGGCCTCTCGGTCAACTACGTGCACGGCGGCTACCGCCTCCGCAGCCCGTTCCGCGACTTCGACGACGAGGCCTTCACCGATGCCTGCGTCGCCGACCTCGAACAGGTCTTCGACATGATGACCTCGGGTGACGTGGCCGCCATGATCGCCGAGCCCATCCAGGGCGTCGGCGGGTTCGCCACCCCGCCCGACGGCTTCTTCGGCGCCATGAAGAAGGAACTCGACAACCGTGGTGTCCTGTTCATCAGCGACGAGGTCCAGACCGGATGGGGCCGGACCGGCGACCACTTCTGGGGCTACCAGGCCCACGGCATCACCCCCGACCTCATGACCTTCGCCAAGGGGGTCGGTAACGGCCTCGCCCTCGGCGGTGTGATCGCCTCGGCCGAGATGCTCGACTCGTTGCCGGGGAACTCGATCTCCACCTTCGGCGGAAACCCGCTGAGCAGCGCAGGGGCACTGGCCACGATCCGGTACATGCTCGACCACGACCTCCAGGGCAATGCGAAGAGGATGGGCGACCGTCTGGCGGGCCTTCTCCAGCCCGCCGTCGACGCCTCGTCCACGGTCGTCGAACTCCGTGGACGGGGGCTGATGCAGGCGATCGAGACCGTGCAGCCCGGTGGCATCGCACCGAACACCGACGCCGCCGGCCGGATCATGGAAGAAGCGCGTGCAGCCGGCCTGCTTATCGGCAAGGGTGGGCTGTATGGCAACGTGCTGCGCATCGCACCACCGATGACCGTGACCGAGGACGAGATCGACCAGGCCGCCGAGGTCCTGGTCGGCATCATCGAGCGGCTCGACTGAGGTCGAGCAGCAAACCGACCGGTGCCGGTGTCGCCGCCGGACCGGAAACCACAAGAGAGACAGGGAAGCGAGGGTCGCCATGACGACGCTGATCCAGAACGGCACCGTGGTCACCGCCACGGGCCGCCACGAGGCCGACGTACTCATCGACAGCATCACGATCGCCGCCGTGCTCCAACCCGGCTCCGATGCCGCCGCCTCAGCGGCAGGCGGCGCCGACCGGGTCATCGACGCCACGGGCAAGTACGTCGTGCCGGGGGGCATCGACTGCCATACCCACATGGAACTGCCGTTCGGCGGCACCTTCGCTTCCGACACCTTCGAGATCGGCACGCGGGCGGCAGCGTGGGGCGGAACCACGACCATCATCGACTTCGCCGTCCAGAAGACCGGTGAGAACGTGCGGGAGAGCCTCGACGCCTGGTTCGCCAAGGCCGAAGGCGAGTGCGCCATCGACTACGCCTTCCACATGATCCTCGGCGGGGTCGACGATGCCGCACTCAAGGAGATGGACAGCCTCGTCGGCGAGGGGATCACGAGCTTCAAGTTGTTCATGGCCTACCCGGGTGTCTTCTACAGCGACGACGCCCAGATCTTCCGAGCCATGCAGGTCGCCGCGAACAACGGCGCCATGATCTGCATGCACGCCGAGAACGGCATCGCCATCGACGTGCTCGGCGAGCAGGCTGCGGCACGGGGCCAAACCGATCCGATCTTCCACGGCATCACCCGCCATCCGCGCTTCGAGGGCGAGGCCACGAACCGGGCCATCCAGTTGGCGCTGGTGGCCGGGGCACCCGTCTACATCGTGCACCTCTCGGCCAGCGAGGCCCTCGAACGCGTCGCCGAGGCCCGCAACCAGGGCCGCAACGTCTTCGCCGAGACCTGTCCCCAGTACCTGTACCTCAACCTCGAGGACCATCTCGGTGCGCCCGGCTTCGCCGGCGCCGGCTACGTCTGCTCGCCGCCGCTTCGCACCAAGCACGAGCACCACCACTCCGACCTCTGGCAGGGCCTCCGCACCAACGACCTGGCCATCGTGTCCACCGACCACTGCCCCTTCTGCATGAAGGAGCAGAAGGAACTCGGCCTCGACGACTTCCGGGCCATCCCGAACGGCATCGGCGGCGTCGAACACCGCATGGACCTCATCTACCAGGGCGTCGTGATGGGTGAGATCACCCTCGAGCGCTGGGTCGAGACCTGCTCGACGACGCCGGCCCGCATGTTCGGCCTCTATCCGCAGAAGGGCGTGATCGCCCCGGGCGCCGACGCCGACATCGTCCTCTACGACCCCAAGGGCACGACCGACATTTCAGTCGACACCCACCACATGAGCATGGACTACTCCGCCTACGAGGGCATCCGGATCGACGGCAAGGTCGACACGGTGCTCTCGAAGGGCAAGGTCCTCATCGAAAACGACGCCTACCACGGCACGAAGGGCGACGGCGCCTATCTGCGCCGGGGCCTGTCGAGCTACCTGATCTGACCTTCCCGACCGGAGCGCACATGCAGCAGACCCACCACCTCATCGACGGAGAGGACATCGCCACCACATCCGGCAGGTCCGGTCCGGTGTCCAATCCCGCCACGGGCGACCAGACCGGTGAGGTCGGCTTCGCGTCGGTCGAGGAGGTCGATCGTGCGGTCGCCTCTTCCAAGGCGGCCTTCGATGAATGGCGCAACGTCTCGATCGCCCGACGCACCAAGCTCCTCCACGAATTCCGCAACCTGGTCGCCGCCAACGCCGACGAGATCGCCGCGCGGCTCACCGCCGAACATGGAAAGGTCGCTGACGACGCGAGGGGCGAGGTCGCCCGCGGCATCGAGAACATCGAGTTCTCCTGTGGCCTGGCCGATGCCCTGAAGGGCACCTACAACGAGCAGGCGTCGGCCGGCGTCGACGTCTACACGGTGCGCCAACCACTCGGCGTGTGCGCCGGCATCACGCCGTTCAACTTCCCGGCCATGGTGCCGCTCTGGATGATCCCGAACGCCGTCGCCTGCGGCAACACGTTCATCCTGAAGCCCTCGGAGCGCGACCCCTCGGCACCCCGCTTCATCATCGAGTTGGCGCAGGAGGCCGGCTTTCCGCCCGGCGTCGTCAACCTGGTCAACGGTGACAAGGTGGCGGTCGATCGCCTCCTCGACCATCCGGACGTGGCCGCCGTCAGCTTCGTGGGCTCGACCCCGATCGCCCGCTATGTGTACGCGACCGGCACGGCCAACGGAAAGCGCATCCAAGCTCTGGGCGGCGCCAAGAACCACATGGTCGTCCTCCCCGACGCAGATCTCGACCTGGCGGCCGACGCTGCGGTTTCTGCCGCCTATGGCTCGGCCGGCGAGCGCTGTATGGCGATCTCGGTGGTGGTCGCCGTCGGCGACATCGCCGACGATCTCGTCGAGCGGATCCGGGTCCGCATGGACAAGCTCGTGATCGGACCCGGCGACGATCCGACGTCCGAGATGGGACCGCTCATCACCCGTGAGCACCGTGACCGGGTCGCCGGCTACATCGGCAGTGGCGCCGACGAGGGGGCCACCGTCGTCGTCGACGGACGCGAGCAGGTCTTCGACGGCGACGGATACTTCCTCGGCGTGTCACTGCTCGACAACGTCACCACCGACATGCAGGTGTACCGCGACGAGGTCTTCGGCCCGGTCCTGTCCGTGGTCCGCAGCGACACCTACCACGAGGCCGTCCAGATGATCTCTGACAACCCGTACGGCAACGGGGCCGCCATCTTCACCCGCGACGGCGGAGCGGCCCACCAGTTCCAACGGGATGCCGAGGCCGGCATGGTCGGCATCAACGTGCCGATCCCGGTACCGGTGGGCTACCACTCGTTTGGTGGCTGGAACGACTCGTTGTTTGGTGACACCACCATGTACGGCCCTGAGGGGCTGCGGTTCTACACCCGCCCCAAGGTGATCACCAGCCGCTGGCCCGACCCGTCGACCAGCAGCGTCGACCTCGGCTTCCCACAGAACGACTGACCGGGTACACGGCGGGCGACGGGCAGAGAAGGCGAGGGGACATGGACTTCGGAGTGGTGTTGCAGACCGATCCACCGGCGAGGCGGGTCGTGGAGATCGCCCAGCGGGCCGAGGCCCTGGGCTTCACCCACGCCTACACGTTCGACAGCCACGTGTTGTGGCAGGAGCCGTACGTGATCCACTCGGCGATGTTGGCGGCCACCAGCACCCTGACCGTCGGTCCGATGGTGACGAATCCGGGCACCCGCGACTGGACCGTCACGGCTTCGGTCTTCGCCACACTCAACGAGATGTACGGCGAGCGCACGGTGTGCGGCATCGGGCGTGGGGATTCGGCCATGAGGGTGATCGGCTATCCGTCGTGCAACCTGGCCACCCTCGAGGAGGCGATGGGCGTCATCAAGGGGCTCGCCGAGGGCGGCGAGGTCGACTACAATGGCACCCGCCAGACCTTTCCGTGGTGCGAGGGTGGGTCGCTGCCGGTGTGGATGGCCGCCTACGGCCCGAAGGCGCTCGCCCTCTGCGGCCGCAAGGCCGACGGCTTCATCCTCCAGTTGGCCGACCCGCAGATCGCGGCGTGGACCATCAGTGCGGTCCGCCGAGCCGCCGAGGAGGCCGGACGCGATCCAGACTCGCTCACGATCTGCGTCGTGGCGCCGGCCTACGTCGGTGACGACGTCGCCCACCAGCGCGACCAGGTCCGGTGGTTCGGCGGCATGGTCGGCAACCACGTCGCCGACCTGGTCGGCCGCTACGGCACCGACGGCACGGCCATTCCCCAGGCGCTGACCGACTACATCGAGGGCCGCAAGGGCTACGACTACAGCGAGCACGGGCGTGCCGGCGCCGAGCACACCGAGTTCGTACCCGACGAGATCATCGACCGCTTCTGCATCCTCGGCGACGAGGCGGCACACATCGCCCGGCTCGAAGAACTGCGCGACCTCGGCGCCGACCAGTTCGCCATCTACCTGATGCACGACCAGCAGGACGAGACACTCGACGCCTACGGTCGACACATCATGCCCGCGCTTTCCGGCAACTGAAGGAAACGCCGACCGGTCGTCGGTGACTCCCGACTGGCCCGTTCACCCACCGCCCGCTCCGAAACCGAACCGAGAGGACAGGCCGAGTTTGCTGTTCACAACCCGCAAGATCAGCGTGACCATCGTGGAGACCCACCACGAGTTCGGACCACCTCCAGACAGTCCTTCCCGGAAGGGGGCGGTCGCGGCGGTCGTGGACAACCCCTTCGTCGGGGAATACGTGGCGGACCTGAGTCCCGCGACCGATGAGTTGCGTGCGCTGGGACTGAAACTCGGCGAGATGCTCATCGACCACCTCGGTGGGGACCCCGATGCAATCGATGGATACGGCAAGGGGGCGATTGTCGGTGCAGCGGGTGAGATCGAACACGGCGCCATGTGGCACATCCCCGGCGGTGGTGGGATGCGGGCCGCCCTCGGCAAAGGTGAGGCCATCGTCGCCTCCACCAAGAAGGTCGGACCGCTCGGTGCGAGGATCGACATTCCCCTGACCCACCTCGAATGGTCCTATGTCGGTAGCCATTACGACTCCATCGAGGTGGGGGTTCCCGACGCACCACGCCCGGATGAGCTGGTGCTCGTACTGGCCATGGCGATCGGCGGACGGGTCAACGCCCGACTGGTCGGCGGCTTCGGCCTCGATGATCGTGGCCAACCGGGTGTCCCGGCATGAGGATCACGTGCCTGGGCCTCGGGCGGATGGGTTGGCACATCGCAGCGCACCTGGCGGGTGACGATGACCTGCATGACCTTGTGGTCTTCGACGTCATCGAAGGCCACGGACCTCGGTGGGTCGCCGAGCACGGGGGCAGGGCGGCCGATTCAGTGGCGGCAGCGGTCGCCGACGCAGAGTTCGTCATCACCTCGCTGCCCTCGGATCGCGAGTTGCAGGTCGTGGCCGACGAACTGGTCCCCGCGATCTCAAGTGGGGCGATCTGGGTCGATCACTCGACTACGTCTGCACGGATCGCCCGAGAAGTCGGCGACCGCATGTCGGCAGTCGACGCACACTTTCTGGATGCACCGGTCTCCGGAGGTGTCGACGGGGCGCGGAAGGGATCGCTCACGGTGATGGCCGGAGGCGATGAGGTCGCATTCTCAAGGGCCGTATCGGTCATGGAGGCGTACGCAGCGCGAGTTCGACGCATGGGTGACACGGGTGCGGGCCAACTGACCAAGATGACGAACCAGATCTGTGTCGTCGGGCTCTGCCAGGCGCTTGCCGAAGGGCTCGACTTCGCCTCCCGGGCCGGGCTCGATGTCGAAGACGTGGTTCAGGCGATGTTGCAGGGGTCTTCGACGTCCTGGCAGATGGAGAATCGAGCCGACAAGATGTCGGCAGGCGACTATGGCTTCGGGTTCTCCACCACCCTCATGCGCAAGGACATCGGGCTCGTTCTCGACGAGGCCTCGGCAATGAGCATCTCCCTTCCCGTCACGGCACTCGTCGGCCAGTTCCTGGCAGACGTCGACGCAATGGGTGGAGCCGATTGGGACTGGTGCAGCCTGATGGAGAGGCAGCGCCGGTTCGGCCCCGGCATTGCACCGACGGGCGAAGCGGACGATCGGTGAGACGATGACCGGCGGGCGAGCCTTGCGAATGCTTGCAACTACGTTTGTTGCGGTCGTGCTTGTCGTCCTGCTCTGGGAGGGATACAAGTGGGTCGGCCAGCAGACCGACGACCGTCTGCCCGGAACCGGCATCGAAGTCCTGGTTTCGACCGACGACCTGACCATGCCGCACGCGAAGGACATCCTCGGTGAGCTCCTGTCCGACGTGCGCGACGGTCGCAGCACACTGCCCATGTCGCTCTACCTCCTGAAGAAGGCCTGGTTCACACTGCAGGAGGCGGCGATCGGCTTCTTCCTCGGCCTGGTCGTCGGCCTGGCACTGGCGGTGCTCATGCTCCGCTGGCGGGTCGTCGAGCGCGGACTGCTGCCCTGGATCAACGTGTCGCAGACCGTGCCATTGATCGCCCTGGCGCCCATCATCGTCACCTGGGGACGCCTGAACGACCTGCCCGACCTGTTCAGCATCTCGCTCATCGCCGCCTATCTGACCTTCTTCCCGGTCGCCGTGAGCGCGTTGCGCGGGCTGCAGTCGCCCGATGTGGCCGATGTGGAACTGATGCGCAGCTATGCGGCGTCCTGGTGGACGACGCTGTTCAAACTCCGGCTTCCGGCGGCTCGGGCGTACCTGTTCCCGGCGTTCAAGATCGCCGCCACACTCAGCGTCGTCGGAGCGATCGTCGGTGAGATCTCCATCGGCACCAAGACCGGCCTCGGGCGGGCGATCCTCGAGTTCGCTCAACGCTATGCCGTGTCCCCTGAGCGCCTCTACGCCTCGGTCATCGGTGCAGCGGTCCTGGGCCTCTCGGTCTTCGGCCTCGTCAACCTGGTCGAGCGGATGTTTGCCGGCCGAGACAGGGAGGTCGCGGCATGAGCGAGGCCGCCGTCGTGGTCACGGACGTCGAGAAGGTCTTCGGCAGGGGCAGCGCCGAAGAGGTCATGGCCCTGTCCGGTGTCGATCTCACCATCCAGCCCGGGGAGTTCGTCACGTTGATCGGCCCCTCGGGGTGTGGCAAGTCGACCTTCCTGCGACTCGTCGGCGATCTGCTCGAGCCGACGGCGGGATCTGTCGACGTGTTCGGCAAGCCGGCCCATCAGGCCCGGCTGGACCAGGACTACGGGATGGTCTTCCAGCACGCCGGACTCTTCGACTGGCGAAAGGTGGCGGCCAACATCGAACTGCCGCTCGAACTCAAGGGCTGGACGAAGGCCGACCGGGCGGCCCGTGCACGGGAGATGCTCGACCTCGTCAAGTTGCCGGACTTCGGAGGCCACTACCCCCGGCAGCTGTCCGGTGGCATGCAACAGAGGGTCTCCATCGCCCGGGCGCTGTCGTTCGAGCCCCGCCTGCTGTTGATGGACGAGCCGTTCGGCGCTCTCGACGAGATGACCCGTGAGCACATGCAGGGAGAGCTCCTGAGGATCTGGCGAGAGACGGGAACGACCGTCGTCTTCGTCACGCACTCCATCTCCGAGTCGGCCTTCCTCTCGAACCGGGTCGTCGTCCTGTCGCCCCGGCCGGGTCGCATCCACTCGATCGTCGAGGTCGACCTCGGTGAACGCACCGAGGACACCCGTGAGGATCCACAGTTCTTCCGGGCCTCGACCGAGATCCGCGAGGCCCTACGCTCCGTGGAGGATGGATCGTGACCGTCGGTCGACTGCGTGGCCTGGTGCCGCCGCTGGTCACTGGCGCCCTGTTTCTCGCTGCCTGGGAGGGCGGCGTCCGGGGGTTGGGAATCCGCGAGTTCCTGTTGCCCAAGCCGACGTCGATCTGGGCGCAACTCACGGACCAGTGGCCGACGCTTCGGCACGCCGGCTGGGAAACCGGTCGCATCGCCGTCAGCGGCCTGGTCGTCGGCATCATCGCCGGCGTGCTCCTGGCCTTTTTCACGACACACTTTCGCACCGTCAACGAGGGCCTCACCCCATTGGCGGTGGCCGTCAACGCCACGCCCATCGTCGCCCTAGCGCCGATCTTCAACGCCTGGTTCGGCATCACGGGAACGCTCAGCAACCAGGCGGTCGTGGTTGCCGTGGTGTTCTTTCCCGTGTTCATCAACACCGCCAAGGGCCTCACCGAGGTGCACCCCGACGAGATCGAACTGATGCGCTCCTATGCCGCAGGCGAATGGACGATCCTGCGCGAGGTCCGAATCCCCAATGCCCTGCCGTTCTTCGCCAACGCCCTGCGCCTGGTGGCGCCCCTGTCCGTGATCGCCGCCATCGTTGCCGAATACTTCGGCGGCCCCCAAGATCGGATCGGCAACGTCATCACGTCCAATGCGGGATTCGCCCGCTACGACGTCGCCTGGGCCGCCATCGCCGTCGCATCGGCGGTGGGCCTGGCACTCTTCGCTTCGACCCTGCTCCTCGAACGTGTCAGTATGCCTTGGCGCCTGGCGGGCCGGGACGGCGAGTCCACAACCAAACCCTGAGGGGGACAACATGAAGACAAGACAATTCACCAGGGTGGCAGCTGCAGTCATGGCGCTGACACTCCTCGCCGGAGCCTGTGGCTCCGAAGAGAGGATTGCCGCCACCGGCGACTGCGAAACCGTCGACAGCGTCAGCCTGCAACTGCAGTGGTTCACCCAGGCCCAGTTCGCCGGCTACTTCGCCGCCGTCGACAAGGGGATCTACGAAAAGTACTGCCTCGACGTGACCGTCCTCGAAGGCGGCGTCGACATCGCGCCGCAGCAGCAGTTGGCCTCCGGTGCCGTGGACTTCGCCGTGTCGTGGGTGCCCAAGGCCCTCGTTGTGCGTGAGCAGGGCGCCAATGTCGTCAACGTGGCCCAGGTCTTCCAACGGTCCGGCACCCTGCAGGTGTCGTGGGCCGACTCGGGAATCACCACCCCGGGTGACCTGGCCGGAAAGGTCGTCGGAAACTGGGGCTGGGGCAACGAGTTCGAGTTGCTTGCCGGCGCCCGGAAGGCTGGCCTCGACCCGTCGACCGACTTCACGCTGGTGCAGCAGTCGTTCGACATGCTGGCGCTTCTCACGCGTGAGATCGATGCCTCGCAAGCGATGATCTACAACGAGTACGCCCAGGTGCTGGAGGCCGTGAACCCGGACACCGGTGCACGCTACGTGGCCTCCGACCTCTCGGTCATCGACTGGAACGACTTCGGCACGGCGATGCTCCAGGACGCCATCTGGGCCGACGGCGTCCGCCTGGCCGACGCCGGCTATCAGGACCTCACCAGGCGCTTCGTCGCCGGCTCGCTCGAGGGCTGGGCGTACTGCCGGGACAACAGCTCGGACTGTGTCGAGATCGTGCTCGCCAACGGCTCGGCACTGGGTGCCTCGCACCAGGCGTGGCAGATGAACGAGATCAACGGTCTCATCTGGCCGTCGCCGGACGGCGTCGGCAGGATGGACGCCGACCTGTGGGCACAGACCATCGGTGTGGCCACCAGCGAGTCGATCCTGGCGTCGGCACCGGACGCGGGGGCCTACACCACCGAGTACGTCGATGCGGCGCTCGCCTCGCTCAACGGTCGGGGCATGGACACCACCGGCCAGAACTGGCAGCGGGTCAACGTCACGCTCAACCTGGGCGGCGAGTAGGCCCTATTCCCAGATCCCGGGCCTCCTCAGGCCCCGGGCGGTCCGGCGCACAGGCATCGGGCCGTCCGGGTCCCGGGCCATCGATGAACGATCCGCGTCGCCCGCCGACGGGCGTGTCCGGCGCGGCTGTCCGCCTCGCTCTGGTCGTCCTCGGGCAGGCCTGCTTCGGCCTCGGCATCGGCCTGCTGTTCCTGGCCGACCTCGGGCTCGGACCGTGGGACGTGTTGCACGACGGCCTGTCCGGTGGGCTGGACCGCGCTCCGGGCACCGTGATCGTCGGGCTCGGCGTTCTCCTGCTCGTCCTGCTCGTCCTCTTCCGCCAGCCCATCGGGCCGGCGACGGTCACCAACGTGGTGATCATCGGCACCACCGTGAACCTGGTGCTCGAGTCGTTCGACACGCCGTCGCCGCTCGCTGTCCGGCTGGCGTTGCTGGTGGGCGCCCCCCTGCTCGTGGCAATCGGTTCGATGGTCTACCTCGGGGCGGGGATCGGGGTGGGGCCGCGTGACGGCCTGATGACGGCGCTGCTCGATGCCGGGCTTACGACGCGGGTGGCCCGGACGCTTCTAGAGGTGACGGTGCTGCTGTGCGGCCTCGCCCTCGGCGGCTCGGTGGGCGTGGGGACGGTCGTGTTCGCGCTCCTCGTGGGGCCGTTGCTCCACCGCCTCCAGCACCGGATCTGGCCGGGCTGGACAGAATTCGCCGGCTGGGTCTTCCGCCGGGGTTGACGCCGGGGTTGACGCAGGGGCGTCGCCTTGTCGCGCGACGAGGATGGTGTTCTACAGTTCCGGTCGGGACATGCGCCGTGTCCTGCCACGGCGCCAGAGCCGTGGAGGAACACATGGACATGAACGACATGGTCCTGGTGAGCGTCGACGACCACCTCTGTGAGCCACCGGGAATGTTCGACGAGCACCTGCCGTCGAAGTGGCGTGATGAGGCACCGAAGGTCCTCCACACCGACGACGGCAACGACGTGTGGACGTTCAACGGCGCGGTCATTCCGAACGTGGGGCTCAACGCCGTCGCCGGCCGGCCGAAGGAGGAGTACGGAATCGAGCCGACCGCCTTCGACGAGATCCGGCCCGGCTGCTTCGACGTCCACGAACGGATCAAGGACATGAGCGCCGGCGGCGTCCTCGGCTCGATGTGCTTCCCGTCGTTCCCGGGGTTCGCCGGTCGACTCTTCGCCACACATCCCGACAAGGCGTTCGCCGCCGACCTGATCCGCGCGTACAACGACTGGCACATCCACGAGTGGGCAGGGGCCTACCCGGGGCGTTTCATCCCGATGGCGCTTCCCATGATCTGGTCGGCCGAGGAGTGCGCCGCGGAGGTTCGCCGGGTCGCCGAGCTGGGTTGCCATTCCATGACCTTCACCGAGAACCCGGTGCCGCTCGGAGAGCCCAGCTTCCACGACGAGTACTGGAACCCGCTCTGGGAGGCGCTCGTCGACTGCGACACGGTGCTGTCGATCCACCTCGGTTCGTCCGGTCAGCTCGTGGTCACCGCTCCCGACGCCCCGATGGACGTGATGATCCAGATGCAGCCGATGAACATCAGCACGGCGGCGTCCGACCTGCTGTGGTCGACCATTCCACGCCGGTATCCCGACCTCAAGATCGCCCTCTCGGAGGGCGGAACGGGCTGGGTGCCGTACTTCATGGACCGGGCCGACAAGACCTACGACATGCACCACCTCTGGACCGGCCAGGACTTCGGCGACCTCACGCCCAGCGACGTGTTCCGCCGGAACTTCCTCACGTGCTTCATCTCGGATCCGGTCGGGGTGGTCCTTCGCCACGAGATCGGGATCGGGAACATCTGCTGGGAGATGGACTACCCGCACTCGGACTCCAACTGGCCCGACGCTCCGGAGGAACTGGCCGAGGTGTTCGCCGGCGTCCCCGACGAGGACATCGACCGGATCACGCACCTCAACGCCATGGACTGGTACTCGTTCGACCCGTTCGTGCACCGGGACCGTTCCCTGTGCACCGTGGGGGCGCTCCGTGCGGAGGCGGGCGACCACGACGTCTCCATCCGGTCGTTCGACAAGGGTCGGCACGAGGGGAAGGACACCTCGCTCCTCGACTTCGCCGACCGGGCCCAGGTGCGCTGAGGTGTCCTCTCCGGCCGGCGCCGCCCTACGTCCGACGGGAGACACAGGGGTAGGGTCAGTGGCGACCCGGACCGTCCACCACCAAGGGAGGTGAGATGAGCCGATACCCGATCGACTTTCCGATCGGCGACGCCGACAACCACCTGTACGAGACCGAGGATGCTTTCACCCGGTACCTCCCGGACCGCTACGCAGGGGCGATCCGGTACGTGCAGGTGGATGGCCGGACGAAGATCGCCATCAACGGGCTGATCAGCGAGTACATCCCCAACCCCACCTTCGAGGTCGTGGCCCCGCCCGGGGCGCAGGAGGAGTACTTCCGCGTCGGGAACCCCGAAGGCCATTCGCTGCGCGAGATCTTCGGCAAGCCCATCCGCTGCCCGGAGTGGGCACGCGAGCCGGTCAGCCGGCTGGCACACCTCGACGAACTCGGCATCGAGACGGCGCTCATGTTCCCGACGCTGGCCAGCCTCCTCGAGGAGCGGATGCGCGACAATCCCGACCTCACCCATGCGGCGATCCACGCCTTCAACCGCTGGCTGTACGAGGAATGGTCGTTCGACCACGAGAACCGCATCTTCGCCACGCCCATCGTCACCCTGCCGATCGTCGAGCAGGCGGTGGAGGAACTGCAGTGGTGCCTCGACCACGGTGCCCGCAGCGTGCTGGTCCGTCCGGCCCCGGCGTGGGGCCTCCGCGGCCCCAGGTCGCCGGGGCTCCCTGAGTTCGACCCGTTCTGGGGGCTCGTCCAGGAATCGGGCGTTCTCGTGTCGATGCACGCTTCCGACTCGGGCTATGCCGACCTGGCCCAGGTCTGGGAGGGCGGCGACACAGAGTTCCTGCCGTTCCGGCCGAACCCGTTGCGGGCCATGGTGATGGCCAGGCGCGCGATCATGGACGCCATGGCGGCGCTGGTCTGCCACGGTGCGCTGACCCGCTTCCCGGAGGTCCGCATCGCCACGATCGAAAACGGCGGCACCTGGGCGGAACCACTGCTCAAGGAGTTCGCGGGCGTTTACAAGAAGATGCCCCAGGAGTTCGCCGAGCACCCGGTCGAGACCTTTCGCCGTTGTGTGTACGTGAACCCGTTCTGGGAGGACCGCCTGGCGGAGCTGATCGACGTGCTGGGCCCGGAACGTCTGCTGTTCGGTTCCGACTATCCGCACCCGGAGGGACTGGCCGACCCCACAAGTTACGTGGACGACCTGCCGGACGGGCTGGCCCAGGCAGACGTGGCCCGCATCATGGGCGGCAACCTGCGCCAGCTCCTCGGCGTGGCCACCTGACCGGGCATCCGTGATGCCGACCGCCGATTCTGCCGAGTGCCGGCCCGGGGGCCCATGGTGCGGGTGATCGTCGACCCGGCCCGGGGGCCGATGGCGCGGGTGATCGTCGACCGGTCCCGCTGCACCGGCCACGGTCGTTGCTACGTGCTGTCGCCGGACGTGTTCGAGTCGGACGACGACGGCTACTGCACGACGGACCTGGCCGAGGTGCCGGCCGACCTCCTGGAGCAGGCCGAACGGGGGGCCGCCAACTGCCCGGAGGAGGCGATCACGTTGGAGGCCGGCGACGTGGATGGGGGCGCTGGAGTGAGCGGGAGAATCACGGTCGACGACGGGGCGAGCACCGATGGGTGAGTCCGACGGCCTGATGGACGCCCCCGGCTCGGACGGGAGCCCGTTGGGATTCGACGATCCCGAGATGCTGCGGGCACCCCAGGGCATGTACCGGATGCTGCGCGACAACGCACCGGTCATGGCCGTGGACATGGGCCCGATATCGGCGACGCTCGTCAGCCGCCATGAGGACGTGGTCACCGTGCTGCGCACCCCGGAGGTCTTCTCGTCGGGGGTCGAGGCCGTGCACATCGGCCAGGTCCGTCCGCTGATCCCGCTCCAGATCGACCCACCCGACCACGCCAAGTTCCGCAAGCTCCTGGACCCGATCTTCGCGCCGCGGCGCATCGCCCCGCTGGAGGAACGGACCCGTGCCCTCGTCACGGACCTCGTCGACGCCGTGGCCGACGACGGCGGCTGCAACTTCCACGCGGCCATCGCCGAACCTCTGCCGTCGACCGTGTTCCTCGAGCTCCTCGGCCTCCCGGTCGACCGGGCTGCCGAGTTCATCGCCCTCAAGGACGGCATCATCCGGCCGCCGGCCTCCTCCCGGGAGGAACGCGAGGAGATGGTCGCCGCCACCGGCGAGCGGATCTACACGGTCCTCCAGGAGGTGGTGGACGCCCGGCTGGAGGAGCGCCGTGACGACGTCATCTCGGGCTTCCTCGACGCCGAGGTCGACGGCGAGCGGCTCACCCCCGAGGACGTCATCGACATCTGCTACCTGTTCTTCCTCGCCGGGCTCGACACGGTGACCGCCTCGCTGGACTGCATGCTGGCGCGTCTGGCCCAGCACTCCGCCGAGCGGCAGCGCCTGGTCGACGACCCGACGACCATCCCTCACGCCGTCGAGGAGATGCTGCGCTGGGAGACCCCGGTGACGTCGGTGGCGAGGATCACGACCAGCGACACCGAGTTGTCGGGCTGCCCCATTGCTGCCGGCACACTCGTCTCGGTGATGCTCGGCTCGGCCAACACCGATGAGGCGGCGTGGGACGACGTCGACGAGGTCGACTTCGACCGGGCCGTCAACAAGCACCTGGCGTTCGGCGGTGGCGTCCACCGCTGTCTCGGGTCCCACCTGGCACGGATGGAACTGCGGGTGGCCCTCGAGGAGTGGCATGCCCGGATTCCCGACTATCGGCTGGCCGACGGCGCCGAGCTGTTGTACTCGCCCAACCTCCGGCAGATCGACCACCTGCCGCTCGTCTGGTAGCGAGGGGGAACGCCCGTGGGGGACCTGCGCATGCTCGTCGGCGGTGAGCTCGTCGAGGCCGAGGGGGGTGCCACGTTCGACAACGTGAACCCCGCCACAGAGGAGGTCCTCGGCCCGGTGGCCGACGGGTCGGCGGCAGACATGGGGCGGGCCGTCGCCGCCGCCCGCCGGGCCTTCGACACGACGGGCTGGTCGACGGACCGGGAGCTTCGCAAGTCGTGCCTCGACCAGCTCCAGGCCGCCATCGAGTCCGAGCAGGAGGAGTACCGCCACGAACTGGTCGCCGAGGTGGGCTGCCCGCTGCTGCTCACCTACGGGCCGCAACTCGACGCCCCACTGCGCGAGGCGCTGCGCTGGCCCCGAAACATGATCGACGAGTTCCCCTGGACACGGGCGCTTCCGCCGAAGGACACGTTCGGGATCGGCTACGAGTCGGAGCGGGAGGTGTGGAAGGAGCCCGTGGGCGTGGTCGGGGTGATCGTGCCCTGGAACTTCCCGATGGAGATCATCCTGAACAAGCTCGGCCCCGTGCTGGCGATGGGCAACACGTGCGTCCTCAAGCCGGCCCCCGACACCCCATGGAACGCCACCCGGCTGGCCCGGCTGGTCGCCGAGGCGACGGAAATCCCCCCGGGGGTGCTCAACATCGTGACATCCTCGGACCACCTCGTGGGCGAGGTGCTCAGCACCTCCCCGGACGTCGACATGGTGGCCTTCACCGGGTCGACGGTGACCGGGAGGCGGATCATGGAGGCCGCGTCGATCTCGCTCAAGTCCGTATTCCTGGAACTGGGCGGGAAGTCGGTGAACCTCGTGCTCGACGACGCCGACTTCGCGGCGGCACTGCCGGGAGCGGTGTCGTGCTGCATGCACGCCGGCCAGGGGTGTGCCATCCCGACGCGGATGCTCGTCCCGCGCTCCCGGTACGACGAGGCGGTCGGGGCCGTGCGTGCCGGCTTCGAGGGCTGGTCGTACGGCGATCCGATGGACACCGCCAACCTCCAGGGGCCGCAGGTCTCGAAGCGCCAGCAGGAGCGCGTCCTCGGGTACCTCGCCAGGGGCGTGGACGAGGGCGCCAGGCTCGTCGTGGGCGGCAGGCGGCCGGCACACCTCGACCGGGGCTGGTACGTGGAGCCCACGCTCTTCGCCGATGTCGACAACTCGATGGCGATCGCCCGCGAGGAGGTCTTCGGGCCGGTGCTGGTGATGATTCCCTATGAGGACGAGGACGACGCCGTCCGCATCGCCAACGACTCCGACTACGGCCTGAGCGGAATGATCCACTCGGCCGACCTCGACCGTGCCAAGGACGTGGCCCGGCGCATCCGCACCGGCACGCTCGGGATCAACAACGGCGTGTGGTACGGCGCCGACGCCCCGTTCGGCGGCTACAAGGGGTCCGGGGTCGGCCGCCAGTGCGGCATCGAGGGGCTCGAGATCTACACCGAGACCAAGACCGTCGCCTGGCCCGTGGCCTGAGCGGGACGACCGAGGAGGCATGACCATGGCAGGACCACTGGACGGTATCCGGGTCGTCGAATTCGCCAGCTGGACTTTCGTCCCCGCCGGGGGTGCGGTCCTCGTGGACTGGGGTGCCGAGGTGCTCAAGGTCGAGCACCCGGTCACCGGCGACCCGCAGCGGGGGCTGATCACGTCGGGCCTCATCCCGGGAGGGGCGGGTGGCGTCAACTTCATGATGGAGCAGCCCAACCGGGGCAAGAAGTCGATCGGCATCGACCTGGGCCATCCTGACGGCCACGAGGCCCTCATGCGGCTCGTCGAGACCGCCGACGTCTTCCTGACCAACGCCCTGCCCCACGTCCGGGCCAAGCTCGGGGTCGAGGTCGAGGACCTGCGGGCCCGCAACCCGTCGATCATCGTGGCCCGGGGTTCGGGCCAGGGGGCGCATGGTCCCGAGGCCGACAAGGGCGGCTACGACGGTGCCAGCTTCTGGGCCCGGGGCGGCGTCGCCGGGCTCTTCCCGGGCGACGCCGAGGGCTGGCCCCAAGGGCAGCCCTCCCCCGCGTTCGGCGACGTGATGGGCGGCCTCGCCACCGCCGGAGCGATCGCCGCCGCCCTCCTCAAGAGGGAGCGGACCGGCGAGCCGAGCGTCATCGACGTCTCGCTGCTGGCCACCGCCATGTGGCAGGCGTCCCCGCTGGTGGTCGCCGCCAAGCTGTTCGGCCTCGGGAGCTTCCCGCCCCGGGACCGCACCAAGGCCGCCAACCCCGGGGTCAACGCCTACCGCACCTCGGACGGGCGGCACATCATGCTCATCCTCCTGCAGCCCGACAAGTTCTGGGCCGACCTGGCCGAGCGCCTCGAACGCCCGGAGCTGGTGAGCGACCCCCGGTTCGCCGACGCCGTGTCGCGGGCCGAGCACTGCACCGAGTGCATCGCCATCCTCGACGAGGCCTTCGGGTCGCAGCCGCTGGCCCACTGGAGGGAGGCACTCGACGAATTCACCGGCGTGTGGGCGCCGTTCCAGTCCCTGATCGAGCTCTACGACGACCCCCAGGTGATCGCCAACGGCTACCTCCCGACGATGACCGCCGGCAACGGCGAGGAGGTCCAGTTGGTGGCCAGCCCGGCCATGTTCGACGAGGAGCCGGTCACCGTCGAACGCGGCCCGGAGCACGGCGAGCACACCGAGGCGGTGCTGCTCGACCTGGGCCTGGCGTGGGACGAGATCGCGGCGCTGAAGGAGAGCGGCGCGATCCTCTGAGGGTGACCCCTGCCGGAAATCCCCGAGGAAGCAGCTACTCCGGCGGCATGAGGAGGGCCGGGTCGATGCCCCCGGTGAACAGGCCGCCCGTGAAGCCGCCGTCGGCGAAGTGCGAGGTGGCGGTGGTGTAGCTGTTACGTGGGCTGTTGAGGAGTACGAGCGCCCACGCCTGCTCGTCGGGGTGGGCGTTGCGGCCGACCGGCTTCGGGAAGTTGTCGAAGAACTCCTGGCCCTGTGACTCGATGAAGGAGGGCATCATCGGCGTGTCGGTCGGGCCCGGGTTGAGGCTGTTGAGCCGCACCCCCGATGGAGCCAGTTGGAAGCCGCGGAACGCCACGTAGGCGTTGATGGCCTCCTTGGAGGCGGGGTAGCCCATGCCGCCGATGACCTCGGGATGCTCCTCACACCACGCCCTGGCCGCGTCGAAGTCGGGCGTCATGACGAGCGGCAGGATCCTCGCGGCGTTGGCCACCCAGCCCATCCCGGCCACCGACGAGATGAACGCGATCCCGGCGTCGTCGGACAACAGGGGGATGACGGCCTCGGTGAGGTGGCGGTGTCCGGCGAAGTTCACGAGCATCACGTCGAGGTCGGGCGCTGTCGTCGGCAGGCCTGCGCAGTTGAACAGGCTGTCGATCGGGCCCCCGATGGCCTCGACGACGGCGTCGATCTGGCCGGTGTCCGACAGGTCGACGAGGTGCGAGGCGTGGACGGGACCGTCGCACGGTCGGATGTCGAGCCCGTGGACCTCGGCCCCGAGGTCGGCCAGGATCGTCGCAGTCGCTGAGCCCATCCCCGATGCAGCGCCGGTCACCACGGCGCGGGTTCCCTCGTACCGGAGCACGTCTTCCATGTGGTTCCCCTTTCGAGTCCAGTGGGCATCGATGGTAGACCGGGGCATCTGGTGGACAGCCAGACGGCCCGTCGACCGGCAGGTCGGAGAGGAATGGGGGACGCGACGCCGTGGACTACCGACTACCGGAGATCGACGAGTGGGAGACCGCCCAACCCCATGCGATGTGGGCCGAGGCCCGCGGGCACTGCCCGGTCGTGTCGGTCGAGCCCCAACCCTGGGAGGACACCGGCTCGTTCCATGTCCTGGGCCACGTTGACGCTGCAGCCGTCCTGCGGGACTGGCGCACCTTCTCGTCGACCATCAACGGCGATTTCATGGGGCCGTTCATGGGTGACCTCATCCTGGCGCTCGACGGCGAGGAGCACCGCCAGTACCGCAACCTCGTGGCGCCGGCCTTCCGTCGGTCGAACCTCGACCGCTGGCGCACCGAGTTGATCGAGCCGATCGTCGGCCGACTGCTCGATGCGGTGCGGCCGGCCGGCCGGGCGGACCTCGTCGCCGACTTCACCGCCCACTACCCGGTGCAGGTGATCTGCGGGATCGTGGGCGTGCCGCTCGAGGACCACGAACAGTTCACGACCTGGGCCGAGCAGATCAACCACGGGCCGCTCGACCCGGAGTCCGGCATGGCGGCCTCGGCGGCGATGGCGGAGTACCTGGCGCCGCTCGTC
>JARQPW010000017.1 GCA_029577135.1 Acidimicrobiales bacterium | reverse complement strand
CTCCCGTCGGTCATGTGGACGGGGAAGTTGACGATGATCTCGTTCTTGGGCTGTGAGATGATCGACCGCAGGTCGGCCGACATGCCCACCAGTTCGGCGCCGCGATGGAACTGCGCCAGTGCGGTGGCGAAGAGCCCCTGATCGGTGTCCGACATCTGCACTCCCCCGTGGTGGCTCGTCGGCCGGAACGCTAGCGGACGCGGCGGTCGGTCAGCCTGGGTGCCATGACAATCGCGATGCCACCGACCGCCACGCAGATCGCCGAGATGACCCACGCAGCGGTCGGAGGAGCTTCCAACTCGAAGAAGTCGCGGCCGGCCTCGAGCACCATGACGAGCACGTACGAGCAGCCCATGGCCAGTGCCAGGCCCAACTTCCATCGCCGGAGCGGCCGGCTGATCGACAGGAGGATGACGAGGCCGAGCGCCAACAGGGTCATCGTGGCGGTGGTCCGAGCCTCGGCGAGGGTGGCCTCACCGGCACGGACGGACTCGTAGCAGGCGAAGGTGGCGATGGCTGCCACCACCCCGGCCGGCAACGAGAAGCGCAGGACCCGGCGCAGGAACCCCGGCCGGACCAGCGAGGTGTCGGGGGCGAGGGCGAGGAAGAACCCCGGCACGCCGATCGAGATCGTGCCGATCAGGGTGAGTTGTTTGGGGAGGAACGGGAAGGGCGCTCCGAGGAGGCCGACGAGGGCGGTGAGCAGCACCGCGTAGACGGCCTTGGTGATGAACAGGTTGGCGACCCGCTCGATGTTGTTGATGACCCGACGGCCCTCGTCGAGCACCCGGGGCAGGGTGCCGAACCGGTCGTCGAGGAGCACCAGTTGGGCGACGGCCCGGGTGGCCTCGCTGCCGGAACCCATGGCGATCCCCATGTCGGCGTCCTTGAGGGCGAGCACGTCGTTGACGCCGTCGCCGGTCATGGCGACGGTGTGCCCCCGCGACTGCAGCGCCTGGACCATGGCCCGCTTCTGGTGGGGGGTGACGCGGCCGAACACCGCCTGTTCATCGAGCAGGTCGGCCAGTTCGTCCGGGTCGTCGGGGAGCATGCGGGCGTCGATGCCGGTGTCGGCGTCGGGCACGCCGGCCCGCCTCGCCACGGCCGCCACGGTCGCAGGATGGTCGCCGGAGATGACCTTGAGTTCGAGGCCCTGTGCGACGAAGTAGCCGAGGATCTCGGGGACGTCGGGCTTGACGGTGTCCTCGAGCAGGACGAGGGCGATCGGGCGCCGATCGGCGGGGAGCGACCCGGGGTCGATTGTCCCGACGGCGTCGCTGCGCGTGAGTGCCAGGACCCTCCGGCCCTCCCCGGCGTGGGAGGCGACCCGGGCCAGCACCTCCGTGTCGTCGGGCAGGAGGATGTCCGGGGCGCCGAGGTGGTGGAGCCCCCGGCCCTCGAAGGCGACGGCCGCCCACTTGCGGTCCGAGGAGAAGGGGAGGGCGTCGCCGACCTGCCAGCCGGGGTCGCCGTGGGTGGCGGCGATGGCGGCCAGCGTCGGATTGGGGCTGGGCTCGGCAGCGGCCATGGCGCCCAGTGCCGAAGCGGCATCCTGTTCGGAGGAACCGCCCAACGGCTCGAGTCCGGCGAACGAGATCTCGCCGGTGGTGATGGTTCCGGTCTTGTCCAGGCACAGGACGTCGACCCGGGCCAGCAGTTCGACCGACGCCAGTTCCTTGGCCAGCGCCTGCCGTCGGGCCAGGGCGACCACTCCGACGATGAACGAGAGGCTGGTCAGCAGCACCAGGCCGTCAGGGACCATCGCCACCGCAGCGGCGACCGTGCCGCGCAGCGCCTCCTGCCAGAGGTCTTCTTCGACGAGGAGGCGGGCGAGCAGCAGCAGCGAGGCCGGCGGGATGATGACGGTGAGCCAACGCAGGATGAGGTTCACGCCGCTCCGGAGCTCGCTCCTGGCGAGGGTGAAGCGGCGGGCCTCGTCGGCCAGGGACGCGGCGTAGGCGTCGGCGCCGATCCGGGTCGCCCGCATGTGGCCGGAGCCCGACGAAATGAAGCTGCCGGACAACGCCTCGTCGCCGACCGCCTTGTCGACGGCGTCCGCCTCGCCGGTCAGGAGGGACTCGTCCACGGTCAGGCCGTGGGCGGCGACGACCTCGCCGTCCACCACGACCTGGTCGCCCGGGGAGAGTTCGAGGAGGTCGTCGGCCACGACCTCCGACACCCTGACCTCCGTGGTGGTGCCGTCGCGGACCACCCGGGCCTTCGGCGCCGAGAGCACGGCCAGGGCAGCCAGCGTCCGACGGGCCCGCAGCTCCTGGACTACCCCGATCACGCTGTTCGAGACGATGACTCCGGCGAAGAGGGCATCGCTCGGGTGCCCGGCCACGAGGATCAGCACCAGCAGCGTGCCCATGATGGCGTTCACCGGGGTCAGTACGTTGGCCGAAAGGATCTGCCGGGTGGTGCGGACCGGGGCGTCCGGTACGTCGTTGACCCGCCCGTCGGCGATCCGCTGGGCGACCTCGGCTGCGGTCAGGCCGGGCAGGGTGTCGGGGCTCACCCGGGAGATGGTAGGGCCGTGCGGCTCAACAGCCGGTGCGCTGGAAGGCGTAGCCATCGTCGCTCATGGTGAGCCGGTGGCGGGGGCCGTCCTGCGACGGGTCGCCGGTCTCGTAGCCGGCGTCGCCCGACCACATCGCCACGGCGCCGTCGTCGGATCGGCCGATGTGCGTCTCGTAGAACTCAGGGTCCAGGTCGGCCAGCGCCTCGAGCGCCGTTTCGACCGTGGTCCATGCCGACAACAGGTTCAGGCTCACCCAGGTGGGCGGCGCCAGCTCGATCTGGCCGGCGTCCCGACGTGCCATGGCCCCGGCAGGGGTCATCCAGGCGTGGTCCACGATCTCGCCGTCGTCGATCTCCACGACCCCGTCCGAGCCCGGGGCCGCCCGGGTGGCGAAGAAGAACGTCGAGAAGCGCTTTGGCGTGATGGGTGGGGGCACCCAGTGTGAGAACCAGACGAGGGCGTCGGGGTCGACGGCGATGTGGGCCTCCTCGGCCGCCTCGCGGCCTGCCGCCCGCGCCGCGGTCGCCAGTTCATCGGGCTGGCCGTCGTCGCCACATACGGCGTCCTCGTCGTCGATGCGTCCCCCCGGGAACACCCACATGCCCCCGAAGGCGATCTTCGAATTCTTGCGCAGCATCAGGACCTCGAGGCCGTCGGCACCGTCCTGCAGGATCAGCACCGTCGCCGCCGGGATCAGCTCGGTGGTCCCTTGCTCGGCGTGACGGCGGACCCATGCGTCGTATCGGCGCTGCTCCCGGGTTTCGGCCTCGTCGCTCATCCGATCACCCCTGCCGAACGGAGTTCGTCGAGCCGGTCGCCGCGCCCGGTTTCGGCCACGACCTCGTCGGTGTGCTGGCCAAGGGTCGGTGCCGAGCGCTCCCGGAGTCCGGCCGGCGTGCCGTGGAATCGCGTCGGCGGACGGTGCTGTCGGACGCGACCGGCGGCGGGGTGGGTGTGTTCCTCGAAGAGTTCGTTGGCGAGCACCTGGGGATCGTCGGCGACCTCGTCGACGGCGCGCACGATGCCGAACGGGACGCCCTGGGCGTCGAGGGCGACCTCCGCCTCGGCGATCGTCATGCTCGGAGAGGCCATGCGAACCGCCAGGTGGACCGCGCGTGCCTTGTCCCGATGGCGCACCCGGTCGTGGAGCGTGGCCAGGTCGGGGTCGGAACTGTCCACGCCGAAGGCGGCCGCCACGCCGTGGAACTCCAGGTCACCCGGCACCGCGATGGTGGCGAACCCGTCGGCCAGTTCGAGCGGCGTGTTGTTGGCGGCAACGGCCTGTGGGCCCGAGTGGTCGCCGTCGAGCAGGATCTCGTGGTCGGCACCGTCCACGAACAGGAAGGCGATACAGGCGTCCAGCATCGAGAGCTCGAGGTGCTGTCCGCCCTGGCCGCGCCCACGGGCGAAGAGGGCAGCGGTGATCGCCTGACAGGCCGTGTAGGCGGTGACCTTGTCGGCGATCAACTGCCTGAGCAGCTTCGGCTGGTCGTCGTTGATTCCCGTCTGGCTGGCGGCCAGGCCGGAGACGGCCTGGATGGCGGTGTCGTAGACGCGTCGGCCGCTGGCAGGGCCGGTCGTGCCGAAGCCCGTGATGTCGGCGTAGACGACGTCGGGTGCGACGGCGACGACGTCCGCGTAGGCGATCCCGAGGCGCCCGGCCACCCCCGGACGGAAGTTCTGGACGACCACGTCGGCGTCGGCGACGAGGTCGAGGGCGATGGCCCGCCCCTCGTCCTGTTGGAGGTCGATCGTGGCCGACCGCTTGCCCCGGTTGGCGACCTGGAACATCGAGGAGATGCCTTCGACCGACGTGCCGAGCCAGCGCACCAGGTCGCCGTTCGGGGACTGCTCGACCTTGATGCAGTCGGCCCCCTGGTCGACGAGCATGCCGGTGGCCAGTGGCCCGGTCAGGGCGACGGAGAAGTCGACGATGCGGATGCCGTCGAGGGGTCCGGGCATGGGCGGGGAACGTAGTCGGGAGGGCGCTTGGGTGTGGCTCAGAAGGGCGCCCGGTCGAACCAGGCGGACTCCTCGCGCAGGTTCCGGCTGCGCCAGCCGTCGCCCGTGCGAACGAGGTCGTGGTGGTACCAGCCGCCGGTGAACCAGACGTCGCCGCCCGGCACCCGCATCGGGTTGTTGAACATGGCCGACACGGTCGCCGTGTCGCCTTCGATCCGCACGTCGACGTTGCCGACGAGGTGCTGGGTCATCTCGAACATCGGCAGGGTCGTGGCGAGGAAGGTGACCGCCTCGTCCAGTGTCCCGGCGATGCCGCCGGCCGACGTGTAGTCGATGTGGGCGTCGTCGGTGAAGACGCTGCGGTAGAGGTCCCAGTCGTGCCGGTCGACGGCGTGGGCGTAGCGCGTGAGCAGGTCCTCGATGGCGAGCCGGTCGGCCAGGGCCCTGAGTTCGCCTGCTTCGAGTTCGTGTGCCTCCATGGTCGGCGAACCTAGTTGCGGCCGGTTCCGGCTCGGCCAGTGGGCGGTCGGCCGCCTACCGTCGTGCCGTGCGACTCGACGACATCGACCTCTCCGACATCGAGGGCTTCTGGACGCTGCCGATGACCGACCGGGAGGCCGCCTTCGCCACCCTCCGACGGGAGGACCCCATCCGCTTCTTCGCCGAGATCGACTTCGGCGAATTCCTGCCCGCCGGCCCCGGCTACTGGGCCGTCACCCGCCACGCCGACGTCGTCGAGGCCAGCCGCCACCCCGAGTGGTTCTGTTCGGGTGAGGGCACCAACATCCCCGACCTGCCGCCCGAGTTCCGGGAGTTCTTCGGGTCCATGATCAGCATGGACGACCCCCGCCACGCCCGACTGCGCCGCATCGTGTCGGCCGGGTTCACCCCCCGAATGGTGCAACGCCTCGAAGACGAGGTCGAGCGCATCTCCGCCGAGACCCTCGACCGCATCTCCGACCGGGGGGAGTGCGACTTCGTGACCGAAGTGGCGGCCCGGCTGCCGCTGGTCATCATCTGCGAGATGATGGGCATCGATCCCGACCTGCACGACGAGGTGTTCCACATGTCGAACATCGTGCTGAGCCAGGGCGATCCCGAGTACATCGACGAGGGGACCGAACCGCTGGCCGCACTGCTCGGCGCCGGGGCCGGCCTCGCCGCGATCATGAACCGGACCGCCGACGAGCGCCGTGGAGGTGACGGCGAGGACCTGACGTCGCTGCTGGTGAACGCCGAGGTCGATGGCGAGCGCCTCACGCCCGAGGAGCTGGCCTCGTTCTTCGTGCTGCTCTGCGTGGCCGGCAACGAGACCACCCGCAACGCCATCACCTGGGGGCTCGTGGAGTTGACGTCACACCCCGACCAGCGGGAGCGCTGGTTGGCCGACATCGACGGCGTGACGCCCGGCGCCGTCGAGGAGATCGTCCGCATGTCGAGCCCGGTCATACACTTCCGGCGCACGGTGACCACCGACGGCGTGGTGCTCGGCGACCACGAGTTCTCGGCCGGCGACAAGGTGGTGCTCTGGTACAACTCGGCCAATCGGGACGAGGCGGTCTTCGACGATCCCGACCGCTTCGACGTGACCCGGGAACCCAATCCCCACGTCGGATTCGGCGGCCCCGGACCGCATTTCTGCCTCGGTGCCCATCTCGCCCGGCGGGAGATCTCGGTGCTCTACCGGCACCTCCTGGCGAAGTTCCCGGACATCCACGCCACGGCCGAGCCCGACCGGCTGCGAGCCAACTTCGTGAACGGCGTCAAACACCTGCAGTGCGCCTTCTCGGCGGCCTGATCCCCCTTCAGGAGCCGGTGCTGCGCGCCTCGAGCATCGCCGTCATGCCGTCGTGCCACGGAACCGTGCACGGTCCCGTGAGCTGGAGGCGGCGGGTGGGGTCGGCGGCGCTGCCGGGCTGGCTGCCGGGTACCTCGTCGTAGACGAGTTCGGGCTCGACCCCGAGGTGCTCGCCGAACAGGGCGCACCACTCCTCGGCGGTCACGACCTCGTCGCCGCACCAGTTCACGATCGTGGCGGGCGTGGAGGCGGCGTCGAGCAGTGGCGCCACCTGGGTGCCCAGGTCGTCCTCGTGGATCGGGCTGTAGGCGTTGGGGCCGGGTGCCCGCAGGTGGACCGGCCGGCCGGCGGTGACCGAGTCGCCGTGGTAGGCGGGCAGGCCGCCGTTGGGACCGTAGCTGGCGTTGATGCGGGCGATGGTGGTGCGCAGGCCGAGCGCCCGGGCCATGGTGCGGGCCACGGCCTCCTGGGCGTTCTTCGACATCGAGTAGGTGGGGCTGAACGGTGAGGTCGGATCGCCCAGCGGGTCGCCTTCGGCATACCGGTGGCAGGGGTCGGGGTTCGGCCGGTACACCGAATTGGTCGAGGCGATGAGGAACGCCTCGGCCGACCGGCAGTGCTGCATCAGGAGTCCGGTCGCCTCGGCGTTGGCCCGCAGCGCCCGGTCGTGGTCGGGACGGGGCCCCATCCAGGCGGCGAAGTGCACGACGTGGGTGAAGTCGTCGGGCAGGCCGTCGTAGTGGCCGGTCTCGAGGTCGACTGTGACCGGTGTGACGCCGATGGACTCGGCGCGCTCCCGGCTGCCCTCGGCGGAGAAACGGGCGGCCCCCCACACCTCGTTGTCCTGCGCCAGGATCCGGGCCACGGGGTGGCCGATCTGGCCGGTCAGGCCGGTGACGAGGATCTTGCGGTCGGTGGGCACGTCCGGAGGCTAGGGGTGCGTCGCGCCCCGCTGTGAGTCCGGCTGTAGGTTGCCGTTGTTCCGGCGCGGCGTCGCGCCCCGTCCGGCTACCACACACCGACAGGGGAGAACCGCCATGCCGGCGATGCAGCACAAGGGAAAGATCCTCAGCCGGGAACTCCCCGCCATGGACGAGTTCGACGCCAATGCCTTCCTCGACGACTTCGTGGTCTCGGAGGATCCCGACAAGGCCATCACGGCGGGGCTGTTCCGCCTCGAGGCCGGCGAGTCGATGACCTACACCTACACCTACCACGAGATCAAACTCGTGATCGACGGCGAATTGCACATCACCGACTGCACCGGTGAGACAGTCGTCGGCACGAAGGGCGACCTCTTCTACTTCCCGGACGGTTGTGAGGTCACCTTCTCGACGCCCGACTTCGGCGTGGGCTACTTCGTCGGGCAGCGGGGCGAGGGCGAGGCTTGAACCGCCTCCGGCCGCACCGACCCTGATCCGGAAAGCACACACATGGACCGCACCGGAATCGCCGCCCTGCACGACCTGACCGGTCGGGTCGCCATCGTGACCGGCGGCAGCCGGGGGATCGGCCGGGCCGTGGCCGAGGCCTTCGCCGCCCAGGGCGCCCGGGTGGTAGTCGCCAGCCGCAAGGCCGACGCCTGCGACGAGGTGGTCGCCGCCATCCGCGATGCCGGTGGCGAGGCGCTGGCGGTTCCCGCCCACCTCGGTGAGCCCGAGGACGCCGAGCGTCTGGCCGCTGCCACCGTCGAGGCGTTCGGTGGCGTCGACATCGTCGTGAACAACGCCGCCAATGCCCTGGCCGAACCGCTGGGTGGCATCACCGTGGCAGGGTTCGACAAGTCGTTCGCCGTGAACGTCCGCGGGCCGGTGCTCCTGGTCCAGGCCTGCCTGCCGCACCTCGAGGCCTCCGGGCACGCCGCCGTCGTCAACGTCGTCTCCGCAGGCGCCTTCCTCCCCGGCCCGGGGCGCTCCCTCTATGCCGCCGGCAAGGCGGCCCTGCTCAGCTTCACGAGGTCGATGGCGGCAGAGTTGGTTGGTCGGAACATCCGCGTCAACGCCCTGGCCCCAGGCCCGGTGGACACGGACATGGTCCGCAACACCGGCGAGGCCGGGGCGACGAGCATGGCGAGGGCCACGTTCATGGGCCGGCTGGCATCCCCGGACGAGATGGTCGGGGCGGTCCTCTACATGGCCTCCGATGCGTCGAGCTTCATGACCGGGCAGTGCCTCGTCGTCGACGGGGGGCTCGTTCCCGCCCGCTGAGACGGGCCGGTCCGGATCAGCGCGGGCCGAGCACGTGTTCGCCGGTTTCGGGGTGCCGGTACCAGCCGCCGGCGGCCGCCGTGCCGCCGTCGACGTGGATGGTCTCGCCGGTGACGTAGGCGGCCAGGTCGGAGGCGAGGAAGGCAACCACGCCGGCCACCTCGGCGACGGTCCCGGATCGGCCCAGCGGGACGAGGTCGGCCCAGCGCCGGGGGGCGTCGTCGCCCGCCCGCTCGAGGATGCCCTCGGTGGCGGTGATGTCGGGGGCGACCGCGTTGACCCGGATGCCGTGGGTTGCCAGCTCGACGGCTGCGCTCCTGGTGAAGTTGGCAATGCCGGCCTTGGAGGCGGCATATGCGGCGTAGCCGGGAGCGGCCCGGTCGGCCTCGATCGACGTGAGGTTGACGATGCTCCCGCCCAGTTCGGCGTCGACCATTGCCCGGGCCACGAGCTGCGTGCAGAGCAGGACCTGACCGAGGTTCGCCCGGTGGACGGCGTCCCGGCCATTCTGGGTGGACTCGAGGAACGGTTGCCGGAAGGTGCCACCGGCGTTGTTGACGAGGATCGTCGGCGTGCCGAGCCCGGCGATCGTCTCGGTCAGGGCCCGCTCTACCTGGTCGGCCTCGCGCACGTCGACCGTGAGGCCGAGTCCGTCCAGTTCGACGCCGACGCCGGCCTTGTCGGCGTCCCGTTCCCAGACGGCGACCCGGGCGCCGAAGGCCGTCAGCGCCGCGGCCACGCCGCGGCCGATGCCGGCGCCGCCGCCGGTCACGACGGCCACCCGGCCGTCGAGTCGGATGGCATCCGGGCCGAGGGGGGGTGAGTCGGGGAGGGCCACGAGGCGACCCTACGCGCATCCGGCCACGCCCTTCGTGTGCGGTGGCGTCGGCGGTAGGGTGACCTGACGCACCGTCAGAAACGATCGAACCGCAGGAGCATCGTGTCGGGACACCTCACCGGGAAGAACATCGCCGTCACCGGCGCGGGCAACGGCATCGGTCGGGGGATCGCCCTCGCCTGTGCCGCCGAGGGCGCCAACGTGGTCGTCGCCGACTACGGCGTCTCCCTGGACGGCCATGACCCTTCGAGCGAGGTCGCCGACGCCGTCGTCGCCGAGATCACGGCGGCCGGCGGCACCGCGGTCGCCGTCGCCGGCGACGTCTCCCGGATGGAGGTCGGCCAGCAGATCATCGACACCGCCGTCGACAACTGGGGCAGCATCGACGGCGTCGTGTGCGTCGCCGGCATCGTGCGCGAGCGGATGCTGTTCAACATGAGCGAGGAAGAGTTCGACGACGTCGTGGCCGTCCACCTCAAGGGCCACTTCACGCTCTACCGGGCCGCTTCGGCGGTCATGCGCAAGCAGGAGTCCGGTGGCAGCCTGCTCGGCTTCACCTCGGGCGCCTTCGTGGCCTCGACGGCCCAGGCCAACTACTCGGCGGCCAAGGGCGGCGTCGTCTCGTTGACCCGCAGCGCCGCCTTCGCCCTGCGCAGGTACGGCATCAACGCCAACTGCATCGCCCCGACGGCCATGACCCGCATGTCCGAGAACGTGCCGTTCGAGATCGAGGCCGGGGCCCCCGAGGACATCGCCCCGCTGGCCGTCTACCTGCTGTCCGACGCCGCGCGGGAGATCACCGCCCAGACCTACACCTGCACCGGTAGTCGCATCGCCGTCTGGAATCAGCCGGTCGAGGTGCGCGAGATGACCGCCAACACCGATGGTGTCTTCACCGTGGACGAGATTGCTGAGAGACTTCCGGTCTCGATCGGCCACGAGGAGATGCCCATGTTCGCCGACCTCGAACGACGCATGAAGGAGATGGCGGAGCAGAAGGCCGCCGAGGAGGCCTCTTCGTGACCACCGTTCCGGAGTACCCGCCGGGTCGGAACCTGCTCGACGGTCGGATCGTGGTCGTCACGGCCGCCGCCGGGTCGGGCATCGGCTTCGCCGCCGCCAGGCGGTGTGTCGAGGAGGGTGCGACCGTCGTCATCTCGGACGTCCACGAACGTCGACTCGGCGAAGCGGCCGATGCCCTCGCCGACCTCACCGGCCAGCGTCCGCTGGCGGTCCGCTGTGACGTGACCGTCGAAGACGACGTCCAGGGCCTGTTCGCCGCAGCCATCGACGCCCACGGCCACGTCGACGTGCTGGTCAACAACGCCGGCCTCGGCGGCGAGACGCACCTCGTCGACATGACGGACGAGGAGTGGCAGCGGGTCCTCGACGTCACACTCACCGGCACCATGCGCTGCACCCGGGCCGCCCTGCGACACATGACGTCCCGTGGTAGCGGCGCCATCGTCAACAACGCCTCGGTCCTGGGCTGGCGGGCACAGGCCGGACAGGCCCACTACGCAGCTGCCAAGGCGGGCGTCATGGCCCTCACCCGCTCGGCGGCTGTCGAGGCCGCCGACCACGGGGTCCGGGTCAACTGCGTGGCACCCAGCATCGCCATGCACCCGCACCTGGCGAAGACCAGCAGCGAGGAACTCCTGGCCGGGCTCGTGGCCGAGGAGGCCTTCGGTCGTGCCGCCGAGCCGTGGGAGGTCGCCAACGTGATGGTGTTCCTCGCCAGCGACCTGTCCTCCTACATGACCGGCGAGGTCGTCTCGGTCTCGAGCCGCCACCCGTAGCCGGGCGCTACCGCAGCCCCCACTCCGACTTCGGCCCGGGCTCGCCCTCGACGATGGCCCGGTCGGCCCGCTGCAGGGCCAGCAGGTGGGCGTACACCGAAGCGCCGGCGGCCTTGTGCAGGTCCTCGTGCACGTGTGCGTAGATCTCGGCGACCAGGGAGGCGATGGTGCGGGGGCCGTGGGCCAGCGCCTCCACGATCTGGCGCTCACGTGACTCCCGGTGGGCGACCAGTGCCTCGACGTAGGGGTCCGGATCGGTGATCGCCGGTCCGTGGGTGGGGCGGTAGCGGACCTCGTCCCGTCCGACCAGGCGGCGCAGGTTGTCCAGGTAGTCGTTGAGGTCGCCGTCGGGGGCGGGGATCACCGAGGTCGACCAGCCCATCACATGGTCACCACTGAACAGCGTCCGCTCCTCGGCGAACGAGAAGCACACGTGGTTCGAGATGTGGCCCGGCGTGTGGAGGCACCCGAACGAGAACCCGTCGCCCTCGACCAGGTCGCCGTCGGCGACGGGGTGGTCCGGTACGAAGGCCAGGTCGCCTCCGCCCTCCCCGTCGTCGGACTCGGGCTCGTCGCCGGCCTCGACCGCCCGGCGCTTGCGCTCCTCGTGCGCCCGGATGGCGGCCTCGGGGTGGGGCCCGAAACCGAACGTCGGCGCCCCGGTGGCAGCGGCGACGGCGGCCGTGGCCGGGGAGTGGTCGGGATGGGTGTGGGTGACCAGCAGGTGGGTCACCTCCTGGCCCTGCACCGCCGCCAGCACCGCGGCGATGTGGTCGTCGTCGTCAGGTCCGGCGTCGATGATCGCCACACGGCCGCCCTCGGGCGGGCCGACGAGGAACGTGCCGGTGCCGTGGTAGGTGAACCTCGACGGGTTGCGGGCCACCACCCGGCGCACGAGCGGCGACACCTGCTCGACGGCCCCGTACGGGGGAGCGTCCTCGGTGCGGAACTCGATGGCCATGCCCTGATCCTGCCCGAGCGGACAGGTCGCGTGGCGAACCAGCCGAGTATCAGCCGGGAATCAGGTGGCGCACTCCGAGGCGCCGACCTCGGCCGAATAGGGCCCGGTCTCGTCGAAGTCCACGTAGAAGTCGGGGGCCTCGTCCGGCAGCGGGAACTGGTCGAGATCCTTGAGGCCGATCGCCACCTCCTTGGCGCCACCCGAGCGTTCCAGCCAGGTCGGGAAGTTCTCGCCGGCCTGCCGCTCGCCGACGAACCGCCGCACGACCCGCACGGCCGCCTCTGGGGCGTTCCTGGCGGGGAGGCGCAGCGCCTTCTGTCCGAAGTGGATCTGCTCCTGGCCGACGTAGCCACCCAGCAGCATTTGGTAGCCGGGAGCCGACTGGCCGTGGGCGCGCCGCTCGGCGCCGAAGAAGCCGATGTCGGAGGCGTGGTGCTGTCCGCAGCTGTTGGTGCAGCCCGAGATGTTGATGCGCACACCGCCCACCTCGGCGAGGCCCTCCGCCTCGAGCGCCTCGCCGATGGCCTTGGCGAGGCCCCGGCTCTGGGTGACGGCGAGGTTGCAGGTGTCGGCGCCGGGGCAGGCCACGACGTCGCGCAACAGCTCGGCGCCGGGCTTCGCCATGCCGGCGTCGACGAGGCGCTGGAACACGGGAGCCAGCTGGTCCTCGGTGAGGTCGCGCAGGACGAAGTTCTGCCGGTTGGTCACCCGCACGTCGACGCCGAACTCGCGCACGATGGCGGCCATTGCCCGGAACTGGTCGGCGGTGACGTCGCCCAGCTCGCACCAGGCGTAGGCCGACACGGTGCCGTTGGCGGCGCCGCGCACGACGTTGGCCTCTGCCCACCGGTCGAACGGGGACTTGGCGCCCAGCGACACGGGTACCCCCTGGCCGATCTGGGTCGGGGTGACGCCCTCGGCGACGCCGGCCGGGTCGTCGCCCCACTCGGCGACGACCTCGGGCACGCCGCCCGGCCAGGTCGAGGACGCGGGCAGGAACTTGCGGGTGGCCAACACCCGGCGGCGCACCTCGTCGATGCCGAGCTGGTCGACGACCCACTTGAGGCGGGCCCGCAGCTTGTTGTCGCGGTTGCCCGTCTGGTCGAAGACCCGCAGCACCGATTCGATGGTCGGCAGCAGGTCCTCGCGGGAGGTGAACTCCTCGAGTGCCAGCGCCGGGAACGGCGTGGTGCCGAGGCCACCCGCGATGTAGACGCGGAAGCCCTGCTCGACGCTGCCGTCGGGGTGGGTGTGCGAGGCGGCGATCACGCCGACGTCGTTGAACATGGCCTGGCCGCAGTCGGTGTCGCAGCCCGAGAAGTTGATCTTGAACTTGCGGGGCAGCCGCTGTGCCAGGGGGTTGCGGACGAAGTGCCGGTAGGTGGCCTCGGCCCAGGCGCTGATGTCGAGTACCTCGTAGGGGCAGGCGCCGGCCAGGTGGCAGCCCTGCACGTTGCGCACGGTGTCGCCGCAGGCCTCCCGGGTGGTGAGCCCCACCGAGGCGAGCCGGCGCATGACCTGAGGGGTCTCGGCCAACTCCACGAAGTGGAACTGGATGTTCTGGCGGGTGGTGATGTGGCCCCAGCCGCGGCTGTGGTCGACGACCAGTTCGGCCAGTCCGTCGAGTTGGTCGGCGGTCATGGAGCCATAGGGGACCTTGACCCGCACCATCTGGCTGGTGCCGCCCTGCCGCTGGCCGTAGATGCCGTTGTTCAGCCGGAAGACCCGGAACACGTCCTCGGGGACGCGCCCGGCGAAGTAGCCGGCGAGCATCTCCTCGAACTTGTCGATGTCGGCCGCCATCTCCGGATCGATCGGGACGGTCTCGAGTGGGCTGGTCAGTTGAGCCATGACGAACCTCCATGTTCGCTGGCGGCGTGTGCGGTGGTGGCGACGAGGTCTTCGAGGCCGGCGTCGGTGACGTCGAGGCCGGCGACCGAGCCGATGACGAGGACGGCAGGTGCGTGGACCGGCGTCCCGGGAAGGTCGGCGAGGACGGTGCGGACGACCTGCTGGTCGGGCGTGGTGGCCGACTCGACCACGGCGACGGGGGTGTCGGCATCGAGGCCGCCGAGCAGGAGTCGTTCGGCGATGAGGTCCGCCCGCGAGGCGCCCATCAGCACGATGAGCGTGGTGCCGAGCCGTGCTGCGGCCTCCCAGTCGATGCTGCGTGCGGCGGTGGGGTCCTGGTGGCCGGTGATGACGGTGAAGCCGCTGGCGTGGCCCCGCATGGTGACGGGGATGCCGGCGGCGGCGGGCCCGGCGATGGCGGAGGTGATGCCGGGGACGACCTCGACGCCGACGCCCTCACTGCGCAGGGCCTCGGCCTCCTCGCCGCCGCGGCCGAACACGAACGGGTCGCCGCCCTTGAGGCGCACGACGGTGGCGTGCCGGCGGGCGGCCTCGACGAGCACCTGGTGGATGCGGTCCTGGGCGTCGGCCGGCCCACCGGGACGCTTGCCGACGTCGACCACCTCGGCCCACGGGGAGATCAGGTCGAGCACCCGGGGATCCACCAGCCGGTCGTGGACCACGATGTCGGCCTCGGCCAGCAGGCGGGCGGCGCGCAGCGTGAGCAGGTCGGGATCGCCCGGGCCGGCGCCGACCAGGTACACGGTCATGACGCGGCCTCTGCGAAGTCCGGGACTCCGGGGAGTCCCAGGGCCCGGCGGAGTCGGAGGCGGGCGCCGTCGATGTCGTCGTTCCGAATCAGGTCGAGCAGGTCCTCGTCGAGGGCGGACTCCCAGTCGGGGGTCTCGGTGGTGCCGCGTTCATCCCGGAGGTCCTCGCGAACCTCGGCGGCGAGGACGAGGAGGGCGGCGTGCTCGGGCCCGATCGAGTTCTCGAGGGAGCGGCGCAGCCAGGCGGCCACGGCCGGCGAGCGGCCGTTGGTGGAGACGGCGACCTGGAGGTCGTCACGGCGCACGATGGCGGGCAGCGTGAAGGAGCAGCGGGCGGGGTCGTCGGCGGCGTTCAACCAGATTCCGGCCGCCTCGGCGTCCCAGTAGACCTGACCGTTCACGGCAGGGTCGCCGGTGGCGGCCACAGCCAGGCGGTACGACGCCACCTCGCCCCTGCGGTAGGTGCGCTGGTGCCAGCGGACGGTGCCGCGGTCGGCGGCCTCGGCGAGCTCGGGCACGGCCTCGGGGGAGACGACGGTGACCCGGGCACCGGCGGCCACCAGGCCCTGCACCTTGCGGGCGGCCACGGCGCCGGCCCCGACCACGAGCACGTTGCGACCGGAGAGGTCCAGGTTCACGGGGTAGGGGTGACTGCTCACAGGTGGATTCCGCACTCGGTTCTGGTGCTGTCGGCCCAGCGGCCGCTGCGTGCGTCGTCGCCATCGGTCGGGCGTTCGGTGCACGGCCAGCACCCGACGGATTCGTAGCCCTCGGCCAGAAGCGGGTTCAGGACGATGTCGTGCTCGGCGGCGTAGGACTCGACCTCGGCGGCCGGCCAGGCGGCGAGGGGGTTGACCTTGACCAGGCCCCGGCGGTCGACCTGCACGATCGGCGTGCGTGCCCGCCCGGCGTGGTCGTCGCGGCGCATGCCGGAGAGCCAGGCCCGCTTTCCGGCCAACGCCCGATCCAGCGGCGCCATCTTGCGGGCGCCGCAGCAGGCCTCGGTGCCGCTCTCCCAGAGGTCGGGGGCGTCCTCGTCGGGCCGTTCGACCCGGAGGCGGAGTTCGTAGCGGACCATCGCCCGCCGCAGGGTGTCGAGGGTCTCGGCGAAGTGGAAGCCGGTGTCGAGGAACACCACCTCGATGTCGGGGTCGACGGCCACGGCCAGGTCGATGAGCAGGGTGTCGGAGAACGAGGTGGTGAGGCAGAGTCCGTTGCCGAAGGTGGTGGTGGCCCAGCGGATGGCCTCGGTGGGATGCGCCGCCTCGAACCGCTCGTTCAGCGCCTCGACCCCGGCCGCGGACAGGGCGGTCGGACGGCGCAGTTCCACGGGGGTCGGGGTCGCGGTGGGCATGGTCCGGGGTAATTCCGATCAGATAGGTCAGGATTGACCTTCAACCTACAGACGTCGGATCGCCGAATCAACAGAAATCTGATCGGATTAGTCATATTTCACGTTCGGGGCGCCCTGCCACACTGTCGGCATGCGCCGCTCCATCGACGATTACCCGTTCGACCCCGCCGACTATCCGCCCGACTACGAGGACGACGAGCTCACGCCGATCTCGTGGGCGGTCGCCATCAGTGACGACTACGGGGACGCCCAGCCCCGTGTGATCCTCACCGTCGAGGAGGTCGGCAAGCCCGGAGAGGGCCTCGTCGGGCACCTCTCGCCCGACATCGCCCGGCGATTGCGGGGCGCCGTCCGCGACGCCCTCGCCGAGATGGGCGAGGATCCGGGCCGCTAGTTCCCGAACTCCCGGATCTTGGTGGCCACGTACTCGAGGAAGAAACCCTCATAGCGGGCCTGCACCTCGGGGAGGCGCCAGTCCTCGCCGGTCACCACGCCCCGGCATGCGTCAGCGCCGCAGTGGCACTCCAGTCGGTAGTCGTCGGTGCGGTCCATGGCGTAGTCGTGGCAGAGTTCCTCGTCGGCGGCGATGTCCCGCATCGCCACGTAGATGACCTGGCCCCGAAAGCCCACGTTGGCGTCGCAGGAGTGGTTCATGCGGATCGACGTCTGCTCGACCTCTCCGGCGGTCCGGGGGCTGAGGTAGAGGTCGTCGTCGATCTGCAGGCTTTGGTCGCCGATCTCGGCGGTCAGGCGCACGACCTCGTCGCGGTCGACGATGTGCCCGGCCTTGACGGCGACGACCTCACGGGCGGCGATGGGCTCGACGGCGAACACGCCCTTGCCGGCCAGGGCGCCGCCGCGGACCTCGACCTTGGGGGAGCGCCAGCAGTGGATCGGTGGCACGGGTCGGTCAGTCCGATTCGGCGTCGGTGCCGATCGCGTCGAGGTAGCCGGGACGTTCGTCGCCGCCATGCACCTCGACCTCCGTGCCGGTGACCCAGCGGGCCAGCGGCGAGGCCAGCACCAGGCACATGTCGGCCACGTCCTCGGGCTCGCCCATGCGCCCGGCGGCGAGCAGGTCGCCGATGGCCGCCCGGCGGCCGCCGTCGCCGTAGAAGGCAGCGGCCTCGTCGGTGACGATCATCCCGACGGTGACCGTGACGACCCGGATGGCCGGTCCCCACTCGTGGGCGAGGGTGCGGCCCAGGTTGGCGAGACCGGCCTTGGCGGCACCGTAGGCGGCGCCTCCCGGGTTGGTGCGGGTGCCGCTCACGGACGAGATGTTGAGGATCACCCCGCCGTCGCCGTCGGCCAGGGCCCCGTGGGCTGCCCGGCTGAACGTGAGGGCGCTGGTCAGGTTGAGGGCGATGACCTTCTCGTGGAAGCCCGTCGAGGCCGTCGAGGTGTCGGCTGGCGGTGCGCCGCCGGCGTTGTTGACCAGCACGTCGAGGCGCCCGGTCTGATCGACGGCGGCTGTGACGACGGCCTCGACCTGGTCGGCGTCCCGCACGTCGGCGGCCACGAAGGTGGCGTGGCGTGAGCCGTCGGACGACGTGACGGGCTCGTCGGGGGCGCTGCGGGCGCAGGTGACCACGTCGGCGCCGGCGTCGAGGAACGTGCGGCAGACCACCCGACCCAGCCCGCGGGTGCCACCGGTGACGAGCACGGTCTGCCCGCTGAAGTCGAGGGCGGCGGCAGGATCGATGGGGGAGTCCACGAAGGGCACGCTAGCCCCCGTCCCCTTCCCGGTCCCGGTCCCGACCGGGAGTCGGCCGGTCATCGGTGACCACGTTCACTTTCTGACAGTCCGTCAGGATCGTCGCCGGGAGCCCGACTCGCCTACCATCGGCCCGTGCCCGACAAGCGAATGACCGAGGACGAGGTGGTCGCCGAACTCGAGAGCGGCATGACCATCGGCATCGGTGGCTGGGGCTCCCGACGCAAGCCCATGTCGCTGGTGCGGGCCATCGCCCGCAGCGACCTCACCGACCTCACCATCGTCGCCTACGGCGGCCCCGACATCGGCCTGCTCTGCGCCACCGGCAGGGCCCGCAAGGTCGTCTACGGCTTCGTGTCGCTCGACTCGATTCCCCTGGAGCCGCACTTCCGGGTGGCCCGCCAGAACGCCGCCGTCGAGTTCGCCGAGTTCGACGAGGGCGCCTTCTACCTGGGCCTGCTGGCCGCCGCCCATCGGATGCCCTTCTACCCGACCCGGGCCGGCCTCGGCAGCGACATGCTCACCATGAACCCCGACCTCGCCACGGTCACATCGCCCTACCCGGACGCCGACGGCCACCACGAGGAACTCGTCGCCATCCCTGCCTTCGACATCGACGTGTCACTGGTCCACATGAACCGGGCCGACGCCGGCGGCAACGGCCAGTTCCTCGGCCCCGACCTCTACTTCGACGACCTCTTCGCCAAGGGGGCCAAGCGCACCTTCATGAGCTGTGAGAAGGTCGTGCCCATTGAGGACCTCCTCGACGAGGGCACCTTCCACACGCTCAAGATCCCGCGCCTGTTCGTGGACGGGGTCGTCGAGGCGCCCCGGGGCGCACACTTCACCGAGTGCCCGCCCGACTACGGCCGGGACGAGGCCTTCCAGCGCGAGTACGCCGCCACGGCGAAGGACCCCGAGGCCTGGGCGGCGTTCCGGGAGCGCTACGTCGACGCCCCCGGCCACGACGCCTACCTGGCGGCGGTCGACGCACGCGAGGGGAGCGGCTCGTGAGCACCCCGGCAACGATCGACGAGGTCTGTGCGGTCGCGATGGCGGAGGCGTTCCGCGGCGACGGCGAGATCCTCTGCAACCCCATCGGCACCACGCCCATCATCGGCGGACGCCTGGCCCGGGCCACCTTCGAGCCCGACATGGTGATGACCGACGCCGTCTCGGTGCTGGCCGCCAACATCCTCCCCGTAGGCGACGACGAGGCCCCCCGCCTCGTCGAGGCCTGGATGCCCTATCGGGACGTGTTCGACATCGTCTGGTCCGGCCGACGCCACGTCGTGATGGGCGCCAGCCAGATCGACGCCCACGGCAACCAGAACCTGGCCGCCATCGGCGACTGGCGCCAGCCCAAGGCCCAGTTGCTGGGCCTGCGGGGTGCTCCCGGGAACCTCGTCAACCACGTCACCTCCTACTGGGTGCCCAACCACTCGACCCGATCCTTCGTGCCGACCGTCGACGTGGTGTCGGGGCCCGGCTACGACCGGGTGGCCGAACTCTCCCGATTCATCCGGGACAACCACGAGATCCGTCGGGTCGTGTCGAACCTCGGCGTGTTCGACTTCGCCAACGACGAACAGCGCATGCAGGTCGTGTCCGTGCACCCGGGCACCACCGTCGACGTCGTCGTCGACGCCACCGGCTTCGAACTGCTCGTGCCCGACGAGGTGCCCGAGACCCGGTTGCCGACCGATGAGGAACTACGGCTCATCCGGGAGGTCATCGACCCCGACGGCCTGCGCAGGGCCGAGTTCCGATGAGCCAGGCCCCATGAGCGACCCCCGACTGCACACGCGGCTCTGCGACCTGGTGGGGGTGCGGTACCCGATCGTCCAGACCGGGATGGGTTGGGTGGCCGGGCCGCGTCTCGCCATTGCCACGGCCAAAGCCGGCGGCCTCGGAATCGTCGCCGCCGCCACGTTGACCTTCGACGAGATGGTGGCCGCCATCGACGAGGTGCGGGCCGGCACCGACGCCTCCTTCGGCGTCAACATGCGCGCCGACGCCGACGACGTCGAACGCCGGGTCGAGCACCTCATCGCCGCCGAGGTGAAGGTGGCGTCGTTCGCCCAGGCCCCCGGCCAGGCCACCATCACCCGGCTGAAGGAGGCCGGCGTCGTGGTCATCCCCACCATCGGGGCACGCCGCCATGCTGAGAAGGTCGCCGAGTGGGGGGTTGACGCCGTCATCGCCCAGGGCGCCGAGGGCGGCGGCCATACCGGTGTCGTCCCGACCTCACTGCTCATTCCCCAGGTGCTCGACGCCGTCGACCTTCCGGTGATCGCCGCCGGCGGCTTCGTCGACGGCCGGGGCCTCGCCGCCGCACTGGCCTGGGGCGCCGACGGCATCGCCATGGGCACCCGGTTCCTGCTCACGGCCGACAGCACCGTTCTCGACAACGTCAAGGCCGAGTACCTGGCCACCCCGTCCACAGGCACCGTGGTCACGACAGCCATCGACGGGGCGCCGCAACGTGTGATCGCCACGGACATGGTCCGCCGGCTCGAGGCCGCCCGCCTCACCCGCTTCCCCCGTGCGGCGGCCAACGCCCTGCGCTTCCGGCGCCTCACCGGCACCTCGCTGCGAGCGCTCCTCGCCGAGGGGATCCGGATGAAGAAGGCCCAGGACCTGACCTGGGGGCAGGTGGCGCTGGCCGCCAACGCCCCGATGCTCACCCGGGCCGCCATGGTCGAAGGTCGCACCGAGGTCGGCATCCTCCCGACCGGCCAGGGCGTCGGTTCGATCGACGAACTGCCCTCCGTCGCCGACCTCGTCTCGAGGATCGTGGCCGAGGCCACCGAAGCCCTCGACCGCCTCTGCGGAGGCTGAGGGTCGACACCTTGGACCTGCGCTTCACACCAGAACAGGTCGCGTTCCGCGACGAGGTCCGGACATGGCTCGCCGAGAACATCCCCGACGAGCCGTTGCCCTCGATGGACACGTCCGAGGGTTTCGAGGCGCACCGTGAGTGGGAGCGGGTGCTCTTCGACGCCCGCTGGTCGGTCGTCAACTGGCCCGAGGCGTACGGCGGCCGGGAGGTCGGCCTGGTCGAGTGGCTGCTCTTCGAGGAGGAGTACTACGCCTCGGGAGCACCCGGCCGGGTCAACACCAACGGCATCACACTGCTCGGCCCGACGCTGTTCGCCTTCGGCACGCAGGACCAGCGCGACCGGTTCCTGCCCGGCATGGCCTCCGGCGACGAGATCTGGGCCCAGGGCTGGTCGGAGCCCGATTCCGGCAGCGACCTGGCGTCGATCGCCACGAAGGCCGTCCGGGACGGCGACCACTTCGTGCTGAACGGCCAGAAGACCTGGTGCTCCCGAGGCGCCTGGGCAGACTGGCTGTTCTGCCTCGTGCGCACCGACCCCGGCTCGGAGCGCCACCGGGGCCTGTCGTACCTGCTGGTGCCGGCCGACAGCCCGGGGCTGGAGCGTCGAACCGTGGGGCGCCTCGACGGCGAGCCGGCCTTCGCCGAGCTGTTCTTCGATGGCTGCCGGGTCCACGAGGCCAACCTGCTGGGCAGGGAGGGCCAGGGTTGGTCCGTGGCCATGGCCACCACGTCGAGCGAACGGGGCCTCAACCTGCGGGCGCCCGGCCGCTTCCTCGCCGCCGCCGCACGCCTGGCCGACCTGTACCGGCGGGTCAGCGCCGAGCACGACGTCGACCCCGGCGTCCTGGACCAGGTCGTGCGGGCCTGGACCGCCGCCGACGCCTACCGGTGGCAGACCTACGCTGCCGCCGCCCGGCTCCAGGCCGGTGGCGACCTCGGCGCCTCGGCGTCGATGATGAAGGTCTTCTGGTCGGAACTCGACGTCGAACTGCACGCCACCGCCCTGCGCCTACTCGGCTCGCACGGGGAACTCGTCGCCGACGACGCCGTCGACGGCGGCTCGTGGATGTCGGGCTACCTCTTCGCCCTGGCTGGTCCCATCTACGCCGGCACCAACGAGATCCAGCGCAACATCATCGCCGAGCGGGTGCTCGGCCTCCCGAGGAAGTAGGGGAGACGATGCGCTTCGCCTTCACCGACGACCAGATCCTGTTCGCCGACACCGTCAGGGACATCCTTGCCGAGGAGTGCCCGCCGTCGGCAGTGCGCAGCGCCTGGGACGACCCCGAGGGCCGGGTGCCCGGCCTCTGGGAGACCCTGGCCGCAACCGGGGTTCTGGGCGTGGCCGCCCCCGAGTCGCACGGTGGCCTCGGCATGTCGGCCTGTGACCTGGTCCTGCTGCTCGAGGAGCTGGGCTACGCCGCCTGTCCCGAGCCGGTCGCCGAGCACGCCGCCGTGGCCATCCCGATCCTGCGCGACCACGCCCCCGGGGCGCTGGCCGACGAGTGGCTGGGCCGCGCCGCCGACGGGTCGGCGTTGCTCACCGCCGGAGCGCCCACCGACGACTTCGTGTTGGCCGCCGAGAGGGCCGACCTGGCGCTGCTGTGCACCGGCGGCGAGGTGCACGCCGTTCCGGCCGGCGCCTTTGCTTCTACGCCGCAGCGGAGTGTGGACCACGCCCGCCGCCTCTCACGGGTCGACTGGTTGCCGACCACCGACACCCTTGTCAGCGACGATCCGTCGGTGGTCGGCGAGTTGTTGGAACGGGGGGCGCTCGCCGCCGCCGCACAGGCCGTCGGCGTGGGGCGTCGGCTGCTCGACCTGACCGTCGCCTACGTGGCCGAGCGGGAGCAGTTCGGGAGGCCGGTCGGCGTCAACCAGGCGGTCAAGCACCACTGCTCGAACGTGGCGATCGCCCTCGAGTTCGCCGCCCCGATGGTCCACAAGGCCGCCTGGTCTCGCACCAACGGGGAAGGCCCGGAGGGCGGCGATCCGTCCATCGATGTGGCGATGGCCAAGGCGTTGGCGTCGGACGCCGTCGACCTGGCCTGCCGGTCGGCGCTCCAGTGCCACGGCGCCATCGGCTACACGATCGAGCACGACCTCCAGCTCTGGCTCAAGCGCGGCTGGGCGTTGTCGGCCTCCTGGGGCGACGCCGCCCACCACCGGCGGCGGGTGGCCGTCGGCCTGCTGGCCGGCTGAGCCGCACGTCGGCCGGTTTGCCCGCTAGACACCTTCGCCATGGCAGGTTCCGAACCCGGTGCCCGTGAAGAGGGCATCCGACTGGCCGACGAGGTGCGCGCCCTGTTGGTCGACCTGCACGCCCTCGACCCCTCCGCCGCAGCGCTCGGCGAGGCCGTCGACCGGGTGGCCGCCGTCCGGGACTCGCTGGGCGCCGCAGCCCGACTGCGTTGGCACGAGGTTCCCACCGACGAGATCGACGACGACGCCGAGGCCCGCCTGCGCCTCGAGTACCGCGACCACAGCCTGTTCCGGGGCGAGCGCAGCCCGCTGGCACCACCGATGGCCATTTCGACCAGTGAAGACGATGCCGGCACGCCCATCGTCGTAGGCGAGGCCCGGATCGACCGGGGTCACGAGGGCCCCCCCGGCCGCATCCACGGCGGATACGTCGCCGGCCTCTTCGACGACGTGCTCAGCGGCACCCTCGGGCTCGTCGGCGGAGGCCCGGCGTTCACGGCCCGCCTCCAGATCCGCTACCGGAAGCCCACGCCCATCGACGTGGACCTGCGCTTCGAGGCGTGGGTCGAACGCCACAGCGGTCGACGGCTGATCGCCAAGGCCCGCTGCATCGCCGGGGGAGAGGTCACGGCCGAAGCCGAGGCGCTGTTCGTCACCGTCACCCGTGACCAGGAACGCCGACAGGGGACGGACACGACGTGACCGCCGACGCCCGACCGGTGGTCTGCTTCGTCTGCACCGGAAACGCCGCCCGGTCCGTGATGGCCCGCCGCATGTTCACCGAGCTGGCGCCCGGCTACCGGGCCACGTCGGCGGGGACGCTGGTGCTCGAGGGCCACCCGATGAGTAGCCGGACCCGGTCCGCCCTGCGGGACCGTGGGCTCGCCGACCCGGACCACCGCAGCCGCCAGTTCGGAGACGAGCAGGCGGTCGCCGACCTCGTCGTGGCGATGGAACCCGACCACGTGGCCTGGGTGCGCCGCCACCATCCGGAGGCCGCCGATCGGACCGCGACCCTGCCTCGCCTCGTCCGGGACTTACCTGCCCTCGGGACGTTGGTCGAGAGCGTGGCCGCCCTCGGCCTCGCCGCCGTCGAGGTCGAGCCCTGGGAGGAGGTGGTCGACCCCGCCTCCGGCGACCAGGCCGTGTTCGACGCCTGCGCCGTTGAGATGTCCCGCCTCGTCGAGGCCCTCGCCGCCCGGCTCCCGGACCCGGCGTGAGGGGCCACCGACGCGACTCGTTCGTCCTAGCTGCTGCCGTCGGTCTCATCGGCATCACCTTCGGCGTCTTCGCAGACACGTCCGGCTTCAGCCTTGCTCAGGCATCGGCCCTCTCGGTGCTCACGTTCACCGGTGCCTCCCAGTTCGCTGCGGTCTCGGTCATCGGCAGCGGTGGCAATCCGGTGGCAGCGGTCGTGAGTGGCCTCCTGCTGGCCGCCCGCAACTCGCTCTACGGGCCGGTCGTGGCGCCGGTCCTGCGCGCCCGGCCGGGTCGTCGGGCCATGGCGGCGCAGTTCGTCATCGACGAGACCACGGCCATGATGAGCGCACAGGACAATCCGGAGGCGGCCCGCGACGCCTTCTGGTTCACCGGACTGTGGCTGTTCGCCTTCTGGAACGTGGGAACGGTCGTCGGCGTGCTGGCCGGCGGCCTCCTCGAGGACCCGGGCGTCTGGGGCCTCGATGCCGCCTTCCCTGCGGCGTTCGTGGCGCTGCTCGTGCCGCACGTGCGGACCAGGCCGGGACAGGTTGCGGCAGTGCTGGGCGCAGCGATCGCGGTCGTGGCCGTCCCGTTCACGCCGGCAGGCGCCCCGATGCTGTTCGCCACACTGGCCGTCGGACCGGGCCTCTGGATCCGGAGCCGTCAGGCACGGGGAACGGACGGCACGTGAGCTGGACCGCCATCCTCGTGCTCTCGGCGGGCGCCTACCTGTTCAAGGTGGTCGGCCTCGTCGCCGGCGACCGGTTGGCCGTGCGGCTGGCACCGGTCGCCAGCCTGCTCCCGGCCGCCCTCTTCGCAGCGATCATCGCGGTCATGTCGGTCGTCCACGGCGAGTCGCTGGTGGTCGACGGCCGCCTCGTCGGCGTGGCCGTCGGAGCGGTGGCCGTGTGGCGGCGGGCACAGTTCGTAGTGGTCGTGGTCGCAGCGATGGCGGCGACGGCGCTCCTCCGCCTGGTCGCCTGACCCCTCACGGACGTCGTGGCGGAGAATGGATAGCGTTGGCGCCCGTGGAGTCGTCCGACCCGCCATCCGTGTCGCCGTCGGTCTGGCGCGCCCTCTCCCTGCCCCGTCCCCGGTGGCGGGGCACCATGCACCGTGCCGCCGCCCCGCTGACCGTCGCCGCCGGAGTGGTCCTCGTGTTGCGCGGATCGACGCCTATCGACCGGGTCGGCGTCGGAGTGTTCGTGCTGGGTGCACTGTTCATGTTCATCGCCAGCGGCCTCGTGCACCTGCGCCGGTGGAGCGTGCCGGTCTACGAGACCCTCTTCCGGGTCGACCACGCGGCGATTTTCGTGTTCATCGCGGCGAGCGCCACGCCGGTCGCCGTCACGGGGTTGGAGGGCACCGCCGGCCGCGTCCTGTTCTGGGCCCTCTGGGCGGGGGCGCTGCTGGGCGTCCTGGTCCGCGTCCTGCCCTTCCACCCGCCGAAGGGCCTCATGAACTCGCTATTCATCGGACTGGGCTGGGTACCGATCGTCGTGGCCCCGGCGCTGATCACCCAACTCGACGTCGCCGTCCTGGTCCTGATCGCCGTCGAGGGGCTCCTGTACACGACCGGGGCGCTCATGCTCGGGGCCCGCTGGCCCGACTTCGCCCCCCGCCACTTCGGCTACCACGAGGTCTGGCACACGGTGGTCACCACGGCCGTCGGCGTGCACTTCGTCGTGGTGTGGCTGATTCTTGGCACCTGAACCACCCCGCTTTGCGGCCGCACCCGGCAACGGGGAGGATGGGGCCGTCCACCCGATCCCAAGCGCCCCGGGAGGCAGCCCATGAAGGGCATCGTGTTCGATGGAGAGGAACTGAGGGTCGTCGAGGGCCTCGAGCTCCGCGACCCCGGCCCGGGCGAGGTCATCGTCCGCATCGTCAACTCCGGCGTCTGCCACAGCGACGTGAGCGTCATCGACGGCACGATCCCGTTCCCGACGCCGGTGGTGCTCGGCCACGAGGGTGCCGGCATCGTCGAGGAGGTCGGCTCGGCGGTCACCAACGTGCAACCCGGCGACCGCGTCGTGCTCTCGACCCTCGGGCAGTGCGGTGCATGTCCGGCATGCGACGGCGGGCGGCCCACCATGTGCCGCTCCACGTTCGGTGCGCGTGGCACCCCGTTCACGCTCGACGGCGAACCCCACTACAACTTCGCCAACATCTCCTCGTTTAGCGAACGCGTCGTCGTCAAGGCCAACCAGGCGATCACGATCCCCGAGGAGGTGCCGATGCCGGCCGCCTCGCTCATCGGGTGCGGGGTCCTGACCGGTTCCGGAGCAGTGTTCAACCGTGCTGAGGTGGCGCCGGGCGAGAGCGTCGCCGTCGTCGGCGTCGGCGGCATCGGCCTCAACGTGATCCAGGCCGCCGCCATCTCCGGGGCGAACCCGATCTTCGCCGTCGACACCAACCCCGACAAGGAGGAGCTGGCCCACACGTTCGGTGCCACGCACTTCGTGAACGCCGCCGAGGTCGACACCAATGCGGCCATCCGGGAGGTGCGCCCGTTCGGCGTCGACTACGCGTTCGAGTGCGTCGGCTCCAAGGCCCTCATCGAGGCGGCGCTGGGCTTCCTCGACTGGGGCGGCACCCTCGTCGTCCTCGGCGTGCCACCCCTGGGAAGCACCATGGAGTTCATGACCCTCGCCACCTACCTCGACGTCAGCATCATGGGTTGCCGCTACGGCTCGTCGCGGCCGCAGACCGACGTGGCGCGGATCTGCGACCTGTACCTCGCCGGAAGGTTCAAGCTCGACGAACTCGTCTCGCAGGTGTACCCGATGGACGAGATCCACACGGTGCTCGACGATATGCACCACGGCCGTCTGGCCCGCGGCGTGCTCGAGATCTGCCCGGCCTGAGGCGCCTCCCTCCCGACCCGGACCGGGGATAGGTTCGGGAGCGTGCGGCGGCTCCGGGTCTCCATCGCAGTCCTCGCCCTCTGGGCGCTGGGCGGTGCCGCGTGCGGCAGCCCGGAGGTGACCGACCCCGCCTCCGCCGACGACTGCGCAGAACTCGTCGAGGCCGGCCGGGCTGTCGCCGAGAACGTCCTCGAACGGCTGTCCGGCCAGACACTGGTCGAACTCGAGGCCGCCAACCCCGGCGACCCGCTCGCCGCGATCGAACACCTGATGCGGACCTCCGAGTTGGATGAGCGGGCCGACGAGCTGGGCTGCCACCCCGAGGAACTGCGGGTGCAGGCCTGCGAGATCTACGGGGGCCTGGCCTACCGGGCCCGGGGCGAGGTGGCCCGCGAATTCCTGGCTCCGTACCTGGAGTCGTGCGACTGAGGGTCGGATCCCGACCGTGGGCGATACTTGCCCGCATGTCCGAGACGCCAGGCGACGCCGGAGACCCGCTCGACGACTGGGCGCCGCTGCTCGACGACCTGGCGCAGCGCAAGGGGGCCGCCCGCGGGATGGGTGGCGCCGAGAAGGTCGAGCGCCGTCGGGCCACCGGCCGCCTCGACGCCCGTGCCCGCATCGACCACCTGCTCGACCCCGACTCGTTCACCGAGATCGGCACGCTGGTCGGGGAGGTTCCTGCCGACGGCGTGGTCGCCGGCTCGGGCACGATCGACGGTCGGCCGGTGATGGTCGGCGCCGAGGACTTCACCGTGATGGGCGGCTCCATCGGTCCCGGTTCCACGGCCAAGCGCTACCGCATCGCCGAACTGGCCGAGCTCGACCGGATCCCGCTGGTGATGCTGCTCGAGGGGGCCGGCCACCGTCCGCCTCTGCCGGGCGAGCCCCGGCCCGTCCGGGCACCGACCGACCTCATCCAGCAGGCGCGGCTCTCGGGCCGGGTCCCGGTGGTGACCGGGGTGATGGGCGCCTCGGCCGGTCACGGGGCGCTGATCGTCCCGATGTCGGACTTCTCCCTCATGACGGCCGATGCCTGCGTGTTCACGGCCGGCCCACCGGTGGTGCTGGCTTCGCTGGGGGAGGACGTCACCAAGGAGGAGCTCGGCGGGCCGGAGGTGGCGGTGGCGAGCGGCCTGATCCACAACGTGGCGGCCGACGACGGTGCCCTGCTCGACGACATCCGGACCTACCTCGGGTTCTTCCCTTCCAGCGCATGGAGCCATCCGCCCCGTTCGGAGGGCGCTGACACCGGTCCACGGCCCGTCCCCGAAGTCCTCGACCTGGTGCCGAAGGACAACAAGAAGGCCTACGACATGTGCGGGGTGCTCGGGGCCGTACTCGACGGAGGCTGGTGCTTCGAGGTCCAGCCCGACTTCGGCCGGTCCGTGCTGTGCGTGCTCGGCCACCTCGGCGGTGAGCCGGTGGCGGTCGTCGCCAACCAGCCGCGAACCCTGGCTGGAGCCATCGACGTCGACGCAGCCGACAAGGCCGCCCACTTCATCCAGGTGGCCGACTCGTTCCACCTGCCGCTCGTGTTCCTGTCCGACAACCCGGGGATGCTGGCCGGGACGAGGTCGGAGCAGGCCGGCGTTCTGCGGGCCGGCGGCCGCATGTTCGCCGCCCAGGCCCAGACCCGCACCGTGAAGTTGCACGTCACGCTGCGCAAGGCGTTCGGCTTCGGATCGATGGTGATGTCGATGGTGTCATTCTCGGGCCAGAGTGCCTCGCTGGCCTTTCCCGGGGCGATCCTGGGTGCCATGGGGGCGAAGGGAGCCGGCAAAGCCCTGGGCGCCGACGAGGAGGAGGCCGCCGCCCTCCAGCAGGCCGAGATGGAGGCCGCCTACCGCAGCGCCTCGGGCCTCGGATTCGACGAGCTCATCGACCCCTGCGAGCTGCGCAACGCCCTGTTGACCGGCCTGCGCCGTGGCCTCTCCCGCCGCCAGGCCGCCCCCGAGCCCACCGCACGGGTGGCCATCGCTCCCTGAGCCGGCTGGTCGTCGGTGACACCGGAATGAAGGTCGGAAGCATCCTTCGCAGGTGGCAGGCTGGCGGCACGACTTTCCCGAACGGAGGCCCATGAGCCCCTCACCACTCTCCCGGCGGATCAGCGCCATCGCCGAGTCGGCCACCATGGCCGTCGACGCACGCGCCAAGGCCCTCAAGGCGGCCGGCGAGCCCGTCATCGGCTTCGGCGCCGGCGAGCCCGACTTCGTCACTCCCGACCACATCGTGGAGGCGGCCGTGGCCGCCTGCCGCGACACCGCCAACCACCGGTACACGCCGACCGGCGGCCTGCCCGCCCTCAAGGAGGCTCTGGCCGACAAGACCGAGCGGGATTCCGCCTGGCGGCCCGAACTCTCGGAGATCCTCGTCACCAACGGCGGCAAGCACGCCGTCTACAACGCCTGCGCCGCAGTGCTCGACCCCGGCGACGAGGTCCTGCTGCCGGCGCCCTACTGGACCACCTACCCGGAGTCGATCACCCTCGCCGGCGGCGTGCCCGTGGTGCTGCTCACCGACACCGCCTCCGGCTTCCGGGTGACCGTCGAGCAACTCGAGGCTGCCCGCACCGAGCGCACGAAGGCGCTCATGTTCGTGTCGCCGTCGAACCCGACGGGCGCCGTCTACCCGGCCGACGAGATCGCCGCCATCGGCCGTTGGGCCGTCGAGCACGGCATCTGGGTGATCACCGACGAGATCTACGAGCACCTCGTCTACGACGGCCACGAACACCACTCGATGCGGGCCCTGGTCCCGGGGATCGCCGACACCTGCCTGGTCGTCAACGGTGTCGCCAAGACCTACGCCATGACCGGCTGGAGGGTGGGGTGGCTGTTGGGCCCGGCCCACGCCATCAGGGCGGCCACCAACCTGCAGTCACATGCCACCAGCCACGTCTCGAACGTGTCGCAGCGGGCCGCCCTGGCCGCGGTGTCGGGCGGTCTCGAGGACGTGGCGATGATGCGCAGGTCGTTCGACCGTCGGCGTCGGCGCATGGTCGAGATGCTGCGCTCGATCGACGGCGTCGAGCTGATGACCCCGCAGGGCGCCTTCTACGCCTTCCCGGACCTTACGGCATTCCTCGGTCACACCATTGCCGGGAACACCCCGGAGACCACGGTCGACCTGGCGGCGCTGATCCTCGACGAGGCCAGGGTGGCGATCGTCCCCGGCGAGGCCTTCGGCGCGCCGGGCTACGCTCGATTGTCGTTTGCCCTCGGCGACGACGACCTCGGCGAGGGCATCACCCGGATCGCCGACCTCCTGAACGGCTGATCCCGTGGTGAACCCGGCGCCCTGCGGTTCCTGGGCGTCACCGATCACCGCCGAGTCGCTGGTGGCCGGTGCTGCCGGGCTCGGTGAGGTCGTCGTCGACGGTGGTTGCGTCTGGTGGGCCGAGTCCCGGCCCGACGAGGGTGGCCGGACGGTGGTCGTGTGCGACGGCATCGACGCCCTTGGCGCTGACGCCAATGTCCGGACGCTCGTCCACGAGTACGGAGGCGGCGCCTGGTGGGTGTGCGACGGCGTCCTCGTCCACAGCGAGTACGACGACCAGCGCCTCTGGCGACAGGATCCCGACGGCACCCGGACGGCACTCACCCCGGATCCCGACATGGCGCGTGGCTTCCGCTTCGCCGACGGTCGGCCCACCCCGGACGGCCGCTGGTACGTGTGCGTCCGCGAGGACCACCATCGAAACGGCGAGCCGGCCAACGAGGTCGTGGCCGTGCCGCTCGACGGCTCGCAGCAGGTCGAGGTGCTCGTGTCGGGGCCGGACTTCGTGTCGTCTCCCCGGGTCTCGCCGGACGGTCGTTGCCTGGCCTGGGTCCAGTGGGACCACCCGGACCTGCCGTGGGACGACAGCGAGCTGTGGGTCGCCGGGCTCGATGGCGGCACGGTTGCGGGCGAACGATGCGTGGCGGCGGCGGGGGAGTCGTTCTTCCAGCCCGAGTGGCGGGCCGACGGGGCCCTGCACGTGGTCAGTGACCGGGACGGCTGGTGGCACCTGTTCCGGCTCGATGGTGACGACCTGGTCCAGTTGACGGCCGGCGAGTTCGAGGTCGCCACGCCCCAGTGGGTGTTCGGGCTCTCCCGGTACGCCTTCGTCGGCGACGACGTGTGGTTCGCCCGCCGGGAGGGCGGCGTCGACCGCCTGGCCGTGCTGCGGGCGGCCGGGTCCGTCGACGACATGCCCTTTGACGACGTGCCCGTCGCCGCCACCTCCATCGGGTCGCTGGCCGCCAGGGGCGACGGCGTGGTGGCGGTCGCCGCCTCGTGGACCACCGAGCCCGAGGTCGTGGCGGTGACGCCAGCCGGCACCGAGGTCCTGCGCTCCGCCCGCGACCTCGGTCTCGATCCGGCCTGGCTGCCGGTTCCCGAACCGGTCCACTACCCGACATCCGGTGCGGAACACGCCCACGCCTTCGTCTATCCGCCCGCCAGCCCGGACCACGTCGCTCCCGAGGGGGAGCGGCCGCCGCTGATCGTCCTCGTCCATGGCGGTCCGACCGGCTGCGTCCGGACGCACCTGCAGCTCGGCATTGCCTATTGGACCAGCCGGGGCTTCGCCGTGGCCGACGTCGACTACCGGGGCTCGACGGGCTATGGCCGCCCCTACCGGCACCGCCTCCGCGGCGGCTGGGGGGTGCTCGACGTGGACGACTGCGTCGCCGTGGCCCGCCACCTGGCCGACCGGGGCGACGTCGACGGCGAGCGGCTCGCCATCCGGGGCGGCAGCGCTGGGGGGTTCACCGTGCTGGCCGCCCTCACGTTCCACGACGTCTTCGCCGCCGGGGCCAGCCGCTACGGCATCGCCGACCTGGCGGCGCTGGCCGCCGACACCCACAAGTTCGAGGCCCGCTACCTGGACCGGCTGGTCGGCCGCTGGCCCGAGGACGAGGCCGTCTACCGGGAGCGCTCGCCGATCCACCACGTCGACCGCCTGGCCACGCCGCTGCTGCTGCTTCAGGGCTCCGAGGACCCCATCGTGCCGCCCAACCAGGCGCACCTCATGGTCGACGCCCTGGCGGCCGCCGGCGTCCCGCATGCACTCGTGGAGTTCCCCGACGAGGGCCACGGCTTCCGGAGGGCCCCCAACGTGGTCCGTGCACTCGAGGCCGAGTTGGCTTTCTTCGCCGGACGGTTCGGCTTCGATCCCGCCGACGACCTCCCGGCCCTCGAGATCCACCCGTAACCGGGTTGTCCCCGGGGGGCCCGGGCCGCCACGATGGTTGGCATGGCACGGGTGCTGGTGGTAGAGGGGATCGCCGAGTCGGGCCTCGACGTGCTCCGCGCTGCCGGACACGACGTCGACGTTCGGCTGGGCCTTGACGCCGACGAACTGGTCTCGGCGCTCGACGGCGCCGCCGGGCTGATCATCCGTTCCGCCACGCAGGTGACCGCCGAGGTCCTCGCCGCCTCGGAGGGCCTGCTGGTCGTCGGCCGGGCCGGGGTCGGCCTCGACAACGTGGACGTGAGCGAAGCCACGCGGCGGGGTGTGATGGTGGTCAACGCCCCCCTGTCCAATTCGGTGTCCGCCGCCGAGCACACCATGGCCCTCCTCCTGGCCCAGGCCCGCAACGTGCCGCAGGCCCATGCCGACCTGGTGGCCGGCGTCTGGAACCGCTCCCGCTGGCAGGGCGTCGAGCTGGCCGACAAGACGCTCGGGATCGTGGGCCTCGGCCGCATCGGCCAGATGGTGGCGAAGCGGGCGGCGGCGTTCGACATGCGGCTCGTGGCGCACGACCCGTACGTGTCGGAGGAGAGCGCCCACCCTCTCGGCGTCGAGATGCTCGACCTCGAGGAGCTGGTCGCCCAGGCCGACTTCCTCACGCTCCACCTGGCCCCTACCCCCGAGACCATGGGCCTCATCGACGCCGACCTGCTGGCGCTCGCCAAGCCGGGCCTGCGCCTCGTGAACGTGGCCCGGGGCGGTGTCATCGACGAGGAGGCGCTGGCCGACGCCGTCCGCGAGGGGAGGATCGCCGGCGCCGCACTCGACGTCTTCGCCGAGGAGCCCACCACCGAGTCGCCGCTGTTCGGCCTGCCCGGCGTGATCGTCACGCCGCACCTCGGGGCCAGCACCACCGAGGCCCAGGACAAGGCCGGCACGACCATCGCCGAGCAGGTCGTCCTCGCCCTTGCCGGAGACTTCGTGCCGTTCGCCGTCAACATCGACGTGGACTAGGCGCCCGAGGTGATCCGGCCGTTCGCGCCGCTGGCCGAGAAGATGGGCGAGGTGTTCGGGGCACTGGCCGGCCGCCTTCCCAGGCGCCTCGATGTCGAGTTCCGGGGGGAGATCGGTGACGTGGACTTAAGCAACGCCGTCACCCTGCGTTCCGACGAGCACGCCGTCGCCGGCACGCTCGTGGGCCTGCGCGCCGAGCCCCGGATCTTGATGATCGACGACCACTGCGTCGACGTGCCGCCCGCCGACCACATGCTCGTCGTGCGCAATGCGGACGTGCCCGGGATGATCGGCCTGGTCGGCACCGTGCTCGGCGACGCCCGTGTCAACGGGGACGGCATGGCGGTCGGCCACCACCGGGGCGCGGACACCGCCGTCATGGTGCTTGCGACCGACGGGCCGGTGCCACCGGAAGCGCTCCACGACCTCCGGTCCAGGGACGGGATCCTGCGGGTCCACGCCCTCGACCTGCACTGAGTCCCCCTGGCGGTCCTGGTCGCTTGTGGGCCACGGGGGTTGCGTCCGGGGTGGTTACCGTGCCTACACTGTCTCCTGATGCGACAGAACTTCGACCTCCTGCTTCTGACCTAGGGCGAACGTCCACATACGCGTTCGCCCGCACCTCCCGCCTCCGGGCCGGGGGGTTCTTCGGTTTTCAGGGGCAGTTCGCCCGCATCGACACCAGTCCACAAGACGATTGACAGAGCAACCAGACAGGAACACGCCATGAGCGCAACGACAGCGAAGGAACGGGTGGTCATCTTCGACACCACCCTCCGCGACGGCGAGCAGTCCCCGGGCATCTCCCTGGACGTCGGCGAGAAGCTCGAGATCGCCGACCAACTGGCACGCCTGGGCGTCGACTACATCGAGGCTGGCTTCCCAATCGCCAGCCAGGGCGACTTCGACGCCGTGCATGCCATCGCTTCGTCGGTGCGTGGCCCGGTCATCTGCGGCCTGTCCCGCACCGCCCACAAGGACGTCGACCGCTGCTGGGAGGCCATCGAGCCTGCCGAGAAGCGGCGCATCCACATCTTCATCGCCACCAGCCCCACCCACATGGAGCACAAGTTGCGCATGAGCCCCGCGCAGGTGCTGGACGAGGCGGTCTCGGCCGTGTCCCGGGCCCGTGAGTACACCGAAGACGTCGAGTTCTCGCCGGAGGACGCCTCCCGCTCCGACTTCGACTTCATGTGCGACGTGCTCCAGGCTGCCGTCGACAACGGCGCCAGCACCCTCAACATCCCCGACACGGTCGGCTTCGCCGTGCCGGTCGAGTGGGCCGATCGCATTCGGGCGATCCGCCAGCGGGTGTCGGGTGAGTACGTCATCAGCACCCACTGCCACAACGACCTCGGCCTCGCCGTCGCCAACTCGCTGGCCGCCGTCTCCGCGGGCGCACGCCAGGTCGAGTGCACCGTCAACGGGATCGGTGAGCGGGCGGGCAACGCGGCCATGGAGGAGATCGTCATGGCCATCCGCACGCGCGAGGAGCAGTTCCCCGAGGTCGAAGTGGGAATCGAGATCGGCGAACTGGCCCGCTCCAGCCGAATGGTGAGCCGACTCACGGGCTACCCGGTGCAGTTCAACAAGGCCGTGGTCGGGCGCAACGCCTTCGCCCACGAAGCGGGCATCCACCAGCACGGCGTGCTCCGGGAACGGACCACCTACGAGATCATGGATCCGCAGGCCGTCGGTGCCGGCGAGAGCCAGATCGTGCTCGGCAAGCACTCGGGCCGGGCGGCCCTCAAGGACACGCTGGCCAAGATGGGCATCGAGATCCATGGCGATGTCCTCAACGCCACCTTCGCCCGCTTCAAGGAGTTGGCCGACCGCAAGGTGCAGCTCACCGACGCCGACCTCGAGGCGCTCGTTGCCGAGGAGCTCGGTGGCCCCATCCATCAGGAGTACGAACTCGTCAGCCTCGAGGTGCGCGGCGGCACCTTGAACACGCCTGCCGCCGACCTGGTGCTGCAGGTGGCCGGCCGGCGGGTCGAGGTGTCCGCCACCGGCGACGGGATGGTCGATGCCTCCTGCACCGCCATCAAGCAGGCCACCGGCGTCGATGGTCGCCTCACCGACTACACGGTGATCTCGGTGACCGGCGGTGTCGACGCCCTGGCCGACGTGACGCTCTCGTTCGAGAGCAGCGACGGCGTCAAGGTGTCGGGACGGGGGCTGTCGACCGATGTCGTCGAGGCGTCGGCCCGAGCGTTCGTGGCCGCACTCAACAAGATCGCCCGGGTGCGGGCCACCGGTGAGGATCCCAACGCCGTGGACCGTCCCGGCCACCTCGGCTGACCCGGAGGGCCGGCCGGGTCAGGCCTCTCTGCGGCGTAGCGCCTGCCAGGCCATCGTCCCCATGCCGCTCAGCAGCGTGAGCGTGAAGAACACGCTCACGCCCAGCACGAGGCTGCCCGACTCGGTGGAGATGTAGTAGCGGCCGAACAGGCAGTCGTAGTTGCCGACGCGGGCGTACCCGTAGGCGCAGTCGCCGCCGTAGGCGGCGTCGTACCCGTAGGCGGCGTCGTACCCGTAGGCGGCGTCGACGCCGTATGCGATCCCCGAGGCCCGACCCGATCCATAGTCGTCGAGGGCACTGTCGTCGGGCTCCGTGATCCCCTCGACGGCCGCCGCCGTGGAGGTCGTCGGCGCCATGGAGGTCGTCGGCGCCATGGTGGTGGTCGGCGCCATGGTGGTGGTCGGCGCCATGGTGGTGGTCGTCGCCATGGTGGTGGTCGTCGTGGTCGTGGTCGGCGCGAGTGTTGTCGTGGTCGTGGTCGTGGTCGGCGGAATTGCAGTGGTCGTGGTGGTCGGTGAGATGGTTGTCGTCGTGGGGAGGGTGGCGTTGCGGGTTGCCGGCTCGTCGCCGCCTCCGCCACAGGCGGCGAGGGCGACGCTGGTCAGGAACAGGAAGGGGAACGCACGCCACACGATGACGAGTCTGTCAACTGTGCGGCGCCGAACCCGCGATGGCCACCCGCCGTCTAGAGGTTGACCACGTCGGTGCGATCCAGCCCCTCGAGGGCGTTGGCCTGGAGGCGACCGTAGCTGTACGACCACAGGTCCTCGCCGATGACGAGGGTGCGCTGGATCGGTGGAGTCCAGTTGTAGTCGTACTCCTCAGGAATACAGGTGGTCAGTTGCTGGCCTTCAGGAACGAGTTCCGTGAAGGTCTCGAGAACGTCTGGACCGACTCCCAACCCTTCGGCGATGTCGAACCAGTCCTCCTCCCCGAACGTCTGGCACCAGAATCCCTTCATCTCGGGCCAGGTGTCGTCGCCGCAGAGCATGTACACCGCCCGGTCGAGTGGCAGGCCGATCTGGATCTCGTCCAGTCCGATCTCGCCCGGGTCGATCGTCGGGCAGGGTGGCTCGACGAGCGGCTCCTCTTCGTCGGATTCGGGCAGGTGGTCGATGCGGCCGACCTCGGTGATCGTGCCATCGGCGATCTGAAGGGCCACGGCGGCCGCCTCACCGGAGTTCCAGTCCTGGAAGGGGAGAACGGCCAGGTCCAAGGGTGCCCACCATAGGAATGCCCGGTGGTCCCACTCGGCACTGCTGCTGCCACCACCGCCGGGTGCCCAGGTGTCGAGGGCCGTCGGGTTGTCGAGGTCGGAGACGTCGAACAGCGTGACCTTGGTGCCCATGGTGCGGCCGGTCTCGGTGGCCTCCTGGCCGATGCCGAGCACCAGGTCCCCGTCGATCGGGTGGAGGTAGCCGCTGTAACCGGTGATCTTGAGTTCGCCGCGCACGACCGGGTTCGCCGGATCGGAGAGGTCGATCGTGTAGAAGGGGTCGGTCTGGCGGAAGGTCACGACGTAGCCGACGTCGCCGACGAAGCGCACTGCGTAGATGCGTTCACCCTTCCCCATCTCGCCCACCTGGCCGACCTGGACGAGGTCTTCGCCGGTGTCAGCCGCCAGGACGGTCACGACGGACTCACTATCGTCTCGGAACCCCCACGGACCACCCAGGGTGGTGGCGACCCGCAGGTGCCCGGCGTGCTCGGACATCGAGAACTGGTTCAGGACGTGTCCCGGCACGGATCCCGAGCCCACGTACACCGTGGCAGTGGGGTCACTCACCTGGAACTGGTGGATCGAGGTGGCGTAGTTCCTGTCCATCTCCTCCCAGGAGGCCTCGTCGTCCACCGGGTCGACGTAGCTGGTGGTGGCCACGTAGAGGTGCCCGCCGCCCGCGTAGATGGTCTGGCCGTCGGCCAGTACCGAGGTCGTGTCGGGGGCAACCATGGGGGCGGACAGGTCGACGGTGACCACCGACAGCGTCGAGAAGCCGGCGAACTCGGTGGGGTGCGACACGCGGTCACAGTCGACGAGAAGGCCGTCGGTGAGGGTGCCGTCTGCGGTTTCGTGGACGTACGACGGCAGCCAGTCGGCGACCACGGACTCGGCGATGATCTGCCGGTTGAACTCGGTGGCGCGTTCCTCGCCGGCAGAGTTCTGCGGATAGACGAACGGCAGTTGCTCGGGGCCGCTGGTGAGCACCACCCGGGCGGCACCGTTGACGACGCGGGCGCTCACGTAGCGGCCCTCGACCGTGAGGGTGTTGGCGATGCTCAGGTCGGCTTGGTCGGAGAGGTCGACCTCGATCAGGGTGGTGAGCGACTTGTAGTGGCCGGGGGCCACGAGTCGGCTGATGGCGGCGTTTCCGGAATCGACACTGCCGTCCTCTCCCACCCAACCCTCCGTCTGGGCCAGCACGAGGAGGCGGTCACCGTCGAGCAGCATCTCGGAGCCCCAGTGGCCGGTCAGTTCGATCGAGTCGGTGAGGACGGCGGTCCCGCTCGAGACGTCGACGTGGTGCAGCCACTGGTCTTCGACGATGAGGATCCGGTTGCCGTCGGTCTTGATGAGGTCGGGCTCGTCGATCCCGAGTTCCTGGACGTTCGTGCCGGAGAAGTCGACGCCGGCCTCCAGACTCGAAGAGCCGCCATCCGCCTGTGTCGCAACCGCGTATGACGCGGTCGGAGCGTCAGACCCTCCTCCCATCGGCACCGATTCGGGCATGGCCATGGCGACGTCCATGACGACGTCGTCGAGCGCCATCCTCTCCATGGGGCCGCCGTACCAGCCGCCCCCCTGGAGTCCGTAGGGTCCTACCCGTGCCGAGGCTTCGGCCCACAGGTAGGTGAGCAGATCGTCGCAGGCCGTGAACGGCACGAGGGCGCTTACGAACATGAGGTCGCCCAACTCCACGATCGGGAGCGTGGTCGTGGGGGCGACGGTGGTCGTGCCCGGCAAGGTCGTCGTGGGGGCGACGGTGCTCGTGCCCGGCAAGGTCGTCGTGGGGGCGACGGTGCTCGTGCCCGGCAAGGTCGTCGTGGGGGCGACGGTGCTCGTGCCCGGCAAGGTCGTCGTGGTGGCCGGCCCGCTCGTGGTGGTGGTCGGGACCGAGTTCCTGTCGGGCAGGGTCGTCGCCCCGGAGGTGCCGGGGTCACCCGACCCGCTACCGCAGGCCGAGGCGGCGAAGGCGAAGGTCAGGAGGATGGCAGTCAGGCGACGCATGGTTGGCTCCGGTTCTCGGGGTTGTTCCAGTGTGTCAGACGTCCCCGGTCGGGTCGCAGGTTCCCGCTGCGTCAGGAATTTATCAGGTCGTGGTGGGCAGCCAGGCAGGACGCGAGGCCTCGAAGGCGTCGATGTCCTCCTCTTGGAGAACTGTGATCCCGATGTCGTCGAGTCCCTGGAGGAAGCGCTCGCGGGTGGAGGCATCGAGCGGGAACGAGCAGGCGATGCCGGCGTCGGGGGCCTCGAGGGTGAGGTTCGCCACGTCGACCACGATCACGAGGCCCGGGTCGGCCTCTACGGCGTCGAGCAGTGCCTCGCCCACCTCGGCCGGGACCTGCACCGGGACCAGGCCGTTCTTGGTGCAGTTGTTGCGGAAGATGTCTGCGAAGCGGGGTGAGACGACCGCCCGGAAGCCGTACTGCTGGATGGCCCACACGGCGTGCTCGCGCGACGAACCCGTTCCGAAGTTGGGGCCGGCCAGCAGCACGCAGGCTCCCTCGAATCGCTCGTCGTTGAGGACGAAGTTGCGGTCGTCGCGCCACTCGGAGAAGAGGCCCTTCTCGAAGCCGGTGCGTTCGATGCGCTTGAGCCAGTCGCTGGGGATGATCTGGTCGGTGTCGACGTCCGAACGGCGCAGGGGCACGGCGGTGCCCGACACGATTTCGACGGCTTCCATGTCGATCTTCCTTTTCTAGCCGAGGTCGGCCGGCGTGGCGAAGGTGCCGGCGATGGCGGTGGCGGCGGCGACGGCCGGCGAGACCAGGTGGGTGCGCCCGCCCCGGCCCTGGCGGCCCTCGAAGTTGCGGTTGCTGGTGCTGGCGCAGCGCTCACCGTCGGTGAGCTTGTCGGGGTTCATGGCCAGGCACATCGAGCATCCGGGCTCGCGCCAGTCGAAGCCGGCGGCGATCAGGACCTCGGGGATGCCCTCGGCCTCGGCCTGTGCCTTCACCGCTCCCGAGCCGGGCACGACCAGCGTGCGGACGCCTTCGGCGACCCGGCGACCCTCGACGATCTTGGCCACGGCCCGCAGGTCCTCGATGCGGCTGTTGGTGCACGAGCCGATGAAGACCGTGTCGACGGGGATGTCCCTCATCGGCGTGCCGGCGGTCAGCCCCATGTACTCGAGTGCCCGGGCGGCGGACTCACGCGCTGCCGGGTCGTCGAAGGCGTCCGGGTCGGGAACCGACCCGTCGAGGCGCGTGACCTGACCGGGGTTCGTGCCCCAACTCACGTGCGGGACGATGTCGGCGCCGTCGAGGACGACCTCCCGGTCGAACACGGCGTCGTCGTCGGTCACCAACGACCGCCAGTCGGCGACGGCGGCGTCCCAGTCGGCCCCCTGCGGGGCGTGGGCACGGCCCTCGAGGTAGGCGAAGGTGGTGTCGTCCGGGGCGATCAGGCCGGCCTTGGCGCCCGCCTCGATCGACATGTTGCACACCGTCATCCGACCCTCCATCGAGAGGCTCCGGATCACCTCGCCCCGGTACTCGATGACCGAGCCGATGCCGCCGCTGGTGCCGAGGCGGCCGATGATCGCCAGGATCACGTCCTTGGCCGTCGAGCCCTCGGGCAGCGTGCCGTTCACGGTCACGGCGAGCGTGCCCGGCCGCTGCTGGGGGAGCGTCTGGGTCGCCAACACGTGTTCGACCTCGCTGGTGCCGATGCCGAACGCCAGGGCGCCGAACGCCCCGTGCGTGCTGGTGTGGCTGTCGCCGCACACCACGGTCATGCCGGGCAGGGTGAGGCCCATCTCGGGGCCGATCACGTGGACGATGCCCTGGCCCGGGTCGCCCATCGGATAGAGGCGGACCCCGAACTCGTCGCAGTTGTTGCGCAGCGCCTCGATCTGCTTCCGGCTGACCGGGTCGGCGATGGGCTGGCCGATGTCGGTCGTGGGGACGTTGTGGTCCTCGGTGGCGACCGTCAGGTCCGGGCGCCGGATCTGGCGACCGGCCATGCGGAGGCCGTCGAAGGCCTGCGGCGAGGTGACCTCGTGGACCAGGTGCAGGTCGATGAACAGGAGGTCGGGCTCAGCGTCGGCACTGTGGACGACGTGGCTTTCCCACACCTTCTGGCTGAGTGTCTGTCCGGACATTCCTGCATCTTTCCGGGTCGGTCGAGCCTTCAGGCTACGGGGGTTCGGCTGGTCTCCCAGCCTCAGTGGGTGTCCGGGTGGGGCGACGGCGCCGCCACTCGCTCCGGCTAGACGCTCACGTTTGCTCGCCGCCGACCCCGCCGCCCCGCCCTCCCTCCGAGAGGACGCCACCGCAGGACCGAGGGCGACAACTCCGTGGCGGCTGGATGATCCCACCTTGGCAGAGTCCTGGGATTTCCTTCACCACCCGGGGCCGGTGACCCCGCCCTTTGAGGGAGGTGGGTTGCGTGTACAGAGTCCGCGGCGGATGGTGACCGACCACTCCAACCTCCCGGTCCGAGGCAGGGGAGTGCAGCAGATGAGAAAGGGGTCGGTGGGCGCCGGAGGTGGGTCGGGAGGGCGGTGTCGGGTGCGGCTGAGCGAGCCGTATCCCGGCGACCGAACCGTGCCCGGGGGCGCCCACCCCGGTGCAGAAATCAGAGCGCGGCCGGGAATTGTCGGGCAGTCGCTCGGACGTCGACGACCGGGTCCCGGAAAGCAGCGACTTCGAGTCTTGGAGGGTGCGGGATCGGGACCGGTGCGGGTGGTGAGCAACCACCCCCTTCCCCCAGAGAGGACGGTGGAGTGCCACGGGTGGTGGAAGGGGGTGGTGGGCGCCGGAGGTGGGTTGAGGAGGGCGGTGTCGGGTGCGGCTGAGGGAGCCGTATCCCGGCGACCGAACCGTGCCCGGCGGCGCCCACCCCGGTGCAGAAATCAGAGCGCAGAAAGGAATCGCAGGATCAAGGCGCGATCAGGAGCAGCCAACCCCATGAACGCATCCCGCGCCGATTCAGCCTCACCCCCGTGCCAGAGGATCGCTTCCTCCAGACTCCGAGCCCTTCCGTCGTGGAGGTAGTGCTCGTGGCCGACCACGCCGGTGAGGCCGATGCCCCAGAGGGGGGCGGTTCGCCATTCGCTGCCGCTGGCGCCGCCCTGGGGGAGGTCGTCGGCGAGGCCGGGGCCCAGGTCGTGGAGGAGCAGGTCGGTGAACGGGGTGATCACCTCGTCGGACAGGGCCTGCACGTCGACCACGGTCGTCACGTAGGGCTCGGTGCGGTGGCAGGCGGCGCAGCCGACCTGGACGAACCAGGCGGCACCGGCCCGGACCTCGGGGTCGTCGCGGTCGCGCAGGGCGGGCACGGCGACGGTGCGGGTGTAGAAGGCGGTGTCGTCGAGGAAGTCGTCCCCGAAGCGTTCGGCGGCCAGGTCGTAGTCGAGGTGCAGGTCGACGTCGAAGGCGTGTCGGGTCGTGGCGAGGATCGAGGCGTGCTGGGCCTTCCAGCCGAACCGGCCTGCGGCGGGCGTCCCGTCGTCACCGGTGGCTTCCTGCAGTCGGCCGCTGACGCCGTCTCCGTCGGTGTCGTCGGGGTCGGCCATGGCCCGCAGGTCGTCGACGGAGATGGCCTCGAGCAGTCCGCCGCCGAACACCGGTGGGGCGGCGCGCAACGAGGTCGCAAGGTCGGTGACGTCGGCGCCGTCGACGGACACCACCGGGCTTCGCAGCGAAAAGGCCGTCCCGTCGGGGTAGGTGCCTGGTTTCTCCAGCCATTCGACGGTCAGGAGGCCGTCGGCGCCCATGCCGCGGTCCTGGAGTTGCTGGCCGAACTCGGGGCTCGGTGAGCCGTCGGCGAGTCCGAGGAGCAGGACGGGTCCTGCGTCCGCCACGAACCCGTCGGGACCTGGGGAGCGGCCGTTGTTGACGTGGCAGCCGAGGCATCCATCGGCGTTGTGGGCAGCCCCGAGGCCGTCCTCCGGACTGAAGGGGTGCTCGAAGGGGACGTCGCCGTCGGCGAAGCGGATGCGGTCCGGCAGGCCCATGCTGCGTGCCGAGAGGCTGAACGCCCGCTCGCCGGCGTGGACGGTGGTCGTGCTGCCGCCCGAACGCAACAGCAGTTCGGGGGCTGCGGTGGCGAGGACGGGCGTCGTGAGTGTCGACGCCGGTCCCCGGTCGATGAGCAGCCAGGCCAGTCCGACGAGGCAGATCAGGCCGGCGACAGCGAAGAGGCTCCGGAGGCGCCTAGCCCCCGGCCGGCTCATAGCAGACGATCGCGCCGACCTCGTCTCCGGTGTCCGCCACGAGGTCCGGTCCGTTCGTGCCGACCAGTGCACAGCCGCCCTCCGGGTCGGTCGGGATCGTGATTACGTCGGTCGAGATGTTTCCGTCGTCGTCCGCAATCATCGCCGTGAGATTCAAAAAGTCGCAGAGTGCGAAGTCGAAGGCTTCGTAGGGCCCTGCGCACGGAATCAGGTACACGGTCTCGCCGGCGGGCCAGCCGGCTCCGGCGATCCGTCCGGTCCACTCCTCTCCGGCCACCATGCCCGGGGTGACGCGCACCTCGACGCCGGGGTCGGCCCAGTTGGCACGTCCGATGGTGTCGGGTATATCGCCCGGGACCGGGACCCCGATGGCGTCGAGGTTCACGGCGGGTGGCGGACCGGCGCGCCGGGCCTTCTCGGTCTCTGCGCCGGACATCGTCGGCTGATCCGGGGGAGCGGGCATGGTCGTGTGGTCGGTCACTTCGAACTCGCCGAAGTTGGGGGCGCCGTTGTCAGTGAACGCGACGGCCTCCCCAGCGCAGGGGGCGACCGTCTCGATGTCGGCGGGGATCGAGGTCTCGAACGTGTTGCCGCTGAAGCAGTTGCCGAGCGGCCCGGCCGGCGGGTCCCAGACCATCAGGAACAGGTCGTGCACGCTGCCGCTGACCACGTTGTCTTTGACGGTGTTGCGTTCGGCCAGCCAGAGGTTCTCGTCGATGAACACCGCCAGGGCGATGCCGGCAAAGCTGTTGTCGGTGACCAGGTTGCGCATGATCAGGTTGTCGTTGCCTCCGGCGATCACGATTCCGCCGCCGAAGCCGATGTCCCAGTCGGCGCTCTTGCGTGGCGTGTCCTCGTTGCCGTTGTCGTGGACGTAGTTGCCGACGATCACGATGTCGCCCTGGGGTGCCAGTTCCTCGCCGTCGAGGGTGTTGGGCACCATGCCGATCCGGTTGCCGCGCCACTCGGAGTCCTGGATGACGAGGTTGCCGCTGGCGTTGGTGCCCGAGTAGCCGAGGGCGTTGTTCTCGGCGACCACGTTGCGGATCACGGCGTTGCACGGGTTGCACTGGCCGATGTAGAAGGCGGAGTCGGGGTGGCCGCTGCCGTAGCTGTGCTCGATGAGCCCGTTGGTGGCGTTGAAGGCGTAGATGCCGTAGAGGCCGTTGTTGTAGGCGGTCACGTACGAGGCCCGGTAGCCGTCCACGATGAAGTCGGTGCCGTAGTCGCCGGTGAAGAACACGCCGTTCGAGGTGTGCGAGTGGGTGGTGAGGTTCTCGATGGCCACACCGTTCGAGAAGACGATGAACCCGTTCTCGCGCTCGTGCTCGCCGTCGATGACCACGGCGTTGCGGTCGGTGCCGCGGATGACGATGCCGTCGGTCTCTACGATGACGGCCTCGTGGTAGGTGCCCGGGCCGATCAGGACCAGGTCGCCGGGTTCGGCGGCGTCGACGGCCTCCTGGATGGTGGCATAGTCGTCGGGCACCCGCAGGGCGTCGATCAGCGGATCGACGGTGGTGGTCGGCGGAGGCGGCTCGGTCGTCGGGGGCGGTTCGACGGTGTCGTCGCCTCCTACGACTTCAAGGATGGCGAGCGGTCCCTCGCCCATGGGCACGTCACAACCGCGGCTGAGGAACGTGTCGAGGCGGAGACCAGCGAGTGTTACGTCTTCCATGTCTTCGCCCATGCCACCCAGAAGGGCCATGAAGATCGCTCCCATGATTTCTTCGTCTGTGGCTGTCTCCGGATCGATTGCGGAAAGCATTTCGGCCATGCCGGCGATCTGGGAGCGAACCTCCTCGGCGTCGGCGGTCATTTCAGCCGGCACGTTCTCCACCAGCCACCCATAGATGGGATCCATGCCGGTGAAGAGGCTGGCCAACGCATCGACGCCGGGCTCTTCGTCGCCCTCCATCTGACCGAGTAGCGGCAGCAGGTCGGCGAATGCGTACAGGGCCTGTTGTTGGAGGCTGGCGCAGAAGCCTTCCGGGGCGTCGGGAAGGTCGCCCTCGTATTCGGGCTGTACGAAGTCTTCGCCACCTTCGCCGAACGGGTCGTCGTATCCGTCGTCGTCGTCGTCGCCGTCGCCGGTGTCGTCGTCGCCGAATACCTGCTCGAGGATCTCCAAGGCCTGACCGACGCCGTCGAAGACTTTGGCCGAGCCCATTCCGCATTCCCCATTGAGGAAGGCCATGATGGGCTCCGCCGCGAGCCCAGGGTCGAAGTCGTCGTGTTCATTGTTGAAGCCGTAGGCGCTGAGGGCCTCGAAGTCGTCATTTCTGGCCACTATTTCGGGAAAGGCGTCCCAGAAGTCGTCATAGCCGACGAAGACCGCGGCAAGCAGTCCGCCAAATTCGAGGAGGAAGGTGGCGTTCGGTTGGAGTTCGGCAGGGAGTTCGTCGGCCAGCCAGGTGACGTAGTCGCCGGTGGCCTTCATCGTGGCGGCGAGTTCGCTAGGCGTGTCCGCCATGGGGTTCATCCCGGCGAGCGCGGTGGCCGTCCGTGTCTCGTTCTCGGCGCACAACGGAGGCACCGTCGTCGTCGGCGCGGCCGTCGTGGTCGGTGCCGCCGTCGTGGTCGGTGCCGCCGTCGTGGTCGGTGCCGCCGTCGTGGTCGGTGCGGCGGTCGTCGTTGTCTCGAGGACGGACTGCTTGGCGGGTGCCGTGGTGGCTGCGGGCTCTTCGCTCCCGCCGCCGCACGAGGTGGCCACCAGGGCGAGGACGAGCGTGGGAACGAGGACGCGAATGACGAGGCGTTTGTGCATGGCGCGCACCGTAGTCCAGCCGGGTCGCCGCTGTTCAGCCAGCGACGACGATCACCCGGCCGCGTTGGCCGCGACGGGCAGTGCCGTGGAAGGAGCAGAAGTACGGGAAGTCTCCGACGCCGTCGAAGGTGACGGATCCGGACCCGCCGTCGGCGAGGATTCCGACATCGACCTCGGTGAACCAGCCGGGGCCGGGGCCCTCGGCGGACGGCCGCACGTTGTGGTCGTTGCGTCCCGCATTCACCCACACCACCTCGGTCCCGGGGGACACCAGGATGATCCGGTCCGTGAAGGCGTTGTCCGTGACCACGACCGTCACCTGTGCGGACCCGGTGAGGTCGACGGCGTCGTCTGGTACCTCGATCCCCCCCACGGTGGTTCCGGGCGCCGATGCGCACGATGAGGCCAGCAGGGTGACGAACAGGCAGGCGGCAGCGCTTCGTCGCATACGGATGGGGAGGCTACGGATCGGGCGGTCAGGTGCCCAGCCGTGCCCGCTCGACGAGGTCGGCGAAGCCATCGGCATCGAGGTCGCCCATGTGGCCGGTCACGTTCCCGTTGCTGGTGACGACGACGCTGGCCGGCTGGCCGAACACGCCGAAGGCGGCCCAGACCGATCCGTCCATGTCGGCGATGTGTGCGAATCCGTCGATGTGGAGCTGCTGCGCCGTCGTGGCGATGGCCTCGAAGCCGTCGACGCCACTGGACACGCCGATCACGGTCAACTCCCCGTTCTCTGCCATCCCGGCGACCACCGGGGCCTCACGGCGACAGATCGGTCAACTGGGTGCCCAGAACCAGAAGAGGACATCCCGGCCGGCCAGGTCGGCACCGACGAAGGTCGTGCCGTCCGACAGCGTCGCCGTGAAGTCGAGGACCTCGGGGACCTCCTGGTCGGGAGCGGTCGTGGTCGGGGGAGCGGTCGTGGTCGGGGGCGCCGCCACCTCCGGTCCCCCGCAGGCGGCAGCCAGGCACACCACGACGAGGAGGCGCATCACCGGTCCATGCACGCCGTGACCCTACGCCCGCTACCGTCTGAGCCGTGAGCACGCGGATGCTGGTGTTCCTGGCCCTGGCGTGCGGCATGGCGATCCTCGTCGCCTTCGCCGTCCAGGTCCTGGTTGCCGGCTGAGCGGGCCGGGACGGGCAAAGACGCGTAGACAGGAGCAGTGACCGGGTGGCGATCGCACACGACCTGGTAGTGATCGGTGGGGGCCCGGCCGGCTACGCCGCTGCCCTCTTCGCCTCGGCATCCGGCCTCGACGTCGGCCTCGTCGAGGAGTCGAAGCTGGGTGGCACCTGCCTCCACGTGGGCTGCATCCCGGCCAAGGAACTCCTCGAGACGGCCTCGGTGCTGCGCACCGTGCGACATGCCTCCGAGTTCGGGGTCATGGCCGGTGATCCCGTCGTCGACCTCGTGATCAGCCAGGAACGCAAGCAGAAGGTGGTCGACGGCCTGTTCAAGGGACTGAACGGCCTGCTCGCCAGCCGGGAGGTCACCCTCTATGCGGGGACCGGCCGCCTGGGGGTCGACCACACGGTGACCGTCGACGGAGCCGACCCGGCGGTGCTCCAGGCGCCACACATCGTGCTGGCGACCGGTTCGTCCCCCCGGACCATCCCCGGCTTCGACATCGACGGAACCCTCGTCGTGACCAGCGACGAACTGCTGTCGATCACCGAGGTGCCCGAACGGGTCGCGGTCATCGGCGGAGGCGCCATCGGCTGCGAGTTCGCCTCGATGCTGTGCGACCTCGGCTCGTCGGTGACCCTGCTCGAGGCGCTGCCCGAGATCCTCCCCGGCTGCGACGCCGACGCCGCCAAGGCCGTGCGTCGGGCCTTCAAGAAGCGCAGGATCGACGTCCACGTCGGCGTCCAGGTCCACGGCCACGATCCAGACGGCCCGGCCACGACGGTGCGGTTCGGGCCTGAAGGCGATGCTGGTGCGGTCGAGGTGGACCTCGTGGTGGTGTCCGTCGGACGGCGTCCCCGGGGCGACGCCGCCGGACTCGTCGGAACCCGGGTCGAGGTCGACGACCGGGGCTTCGTGGTCGTCGACGACCGGTTGCGGACCGGCGAGCCCGGCGTCTACGCCGTCGGCGACGTGGTCGCCACGCCCCAACTGGCCCACGTCGGCTTCGCCGAGGGCATGTTCGTCGTGCGCGACCTGCTGGGCGAGCACCCGACGCCGGTCGACCCCGCAACCGTGCCGTGGTGCATCTACTCACACCCGGAGGTGGCCTTCGCCGGTCTCACCGAGGCGGCGGCCCGCGAGGTCGGCCACGACGTGGTCGTCTCGTCACACCGGTTCATGGGCAACGGCCGCGCCATGATCGTCGGCGACACCGACGGACTCGTGAAGGTGGTGGCCGAGAAGGAGCCTGACGGCCGCGCAGGAAGGATCCTGGGGGTGCACCTGGTGGGCCCGTGGGTGACCGAGCAGCTCGGCCAGGGATACATGGCGGTCAACTGGGAGGCGACCGTCGACGAGGTGGCGGCGTTCATCCAACCCCATCCGACGCTCAGCGAGCTCTTCGGCGAGACGGTGCTCTCGCTGACCGGGCGATCGCTGCACGGGTGACCGTCGTGGCCGACCTCCTGCTCCCGCAACTCGGCGAGACGGTCACCGAGGGCACCATCACCCGGTGGGTCAAGCGGACCGGCGCCCGGGTCGAGGCCGACGACGTCCTCTACGAGGTCTCCACCGACAAGGTCGACTCCGAGGTCCCGGCCGGCTTCGCCGGGATCCTCACCGAGATCGTCGTCGCCGAGGGCGCAACCGTCCTCGTCGGTGAGGTGATCGCCCGGTACGAGTCGGAGGGTGCTGCGCCGGTGGTCGAGGATCCTGCGCCACGTTCGGAGGAACCGACGGAGGAGCCGACCGCGGCGCCGACGGCTGCCGCTCCCGCAGACGCTCCCGCAGACGCTCCCCGGACCCCGAAGAGGACGGGCGGGGGTCGGCTGCTCTCACCGGTCGTCCGAGCACTGTTGGCCGACCACGGCCTGGATCCCTCGAAGGTCCCCGGCAGCGGCCTCGGTGGACGCGTCACCCGGCGCGATGTCGAGCAGTACCTGCGCGACCACCCCGGCCACGTCGAGGCGTTCTCACCAATCCGCCGCCGGACCGCACAGCACATGGTCGCCTCGAAGTCCACGTCGCCCCACGTCCTCACGGCCATGGAGGTCGACTACGGGCGGGTCGAAGGGGCCCGCCGTGCACACGGCCCCGCCTGGAAGGCCGCCGAGGGACGCAGCCTCACCTACCTGCCGTTCATCGTGCGGGCCGTCGCCGAGGCACTCGTCGACCATCCCCGGATCAACGCCAGCGTCGGCGACGGCGAGCTCATCGTGCACCGCGACCTCAACCTGGCCGTGGCCGTCGACCTCGACTTCGAAGGCCTGGTGGCGCCCGTCGTGCGGCGGGCCGACCGGATGACGGTGCCCGAGATCGCCCGGGCGATCGCCGACGTGGCCGAGCGGGCGCGTTCGAAGAAGCTCGTCCCGGACGACCTGGCCGGCGGCACGTTCACGGTCACCAACCCCGGGCAGTACGGCACCCTCTTCCAGTTCCCGATCATCAACCAACCGCAGGTGGCGATCCTGTCCACCGACGGCGTCACCCGAAGGCCGGTCGTCGAGGTCGACGATGAAGGAAACGAGACGGTCGGAATCGGGTCGGTCGGGGTGCTGGCCCTGGCGTGGGACCACCGGGCCTTCGACGGGGCCTACGCGGCGTCTTTCCTGCGACGGGTCCGCGACGTGCTCGAGGCGAACGACTGGGCCGGAGAGTGGCCGGCCGGCGACGACGGGCCATGACCGGGGGTCGACCGTTCCGGGTCCGCTGGCTGGGCCGGGTCCGCTACCGGGACGCCCTCGCCCTCCAGCAGGGGATCTTCGCCGAGAGCGCCGACGACCACCTGCTGCTGCTCGAGCACCATCCCGTCTACACCCTCGGCGTCCGGGCGACCACCGAACACCTCCTGGCGCCCCCCGGTGAGGTCGGCGCCGACCTCGAGCGCGCCGATCGGGGCGGCGACATCACCTTCCACGGTCCGGGGCAGCTCGTCGGCTATCCGCTGCTGCACCTGGCGGGCAAGCGGGGCGGCGGCATGGCCGACACCTTCGACTACGTCCGCTCGGTCGAGGCGCTGGTCATCGACGTGTGCCGCGACCTCGGACTCGGCGACGTCGGCCGCCTCGACCCCTACCCGGGCGTCTGGGTGCGCCCCGACGGCCCCGATCCCCGCAAGGTCGCCGCCATCGGCGTCCGGCTGAGCCGTGGCCGCACCATGCACGGCTTCGCCCTCAACGTCGACCCCGACCTCTCGTTCTTCGACCGGATGGTCCCGTGCGGCATCGCCGAGTTTGGGGTCACGTCGCTGGCCGCCGAGGGCGTCGATGTGTCGATGCGCGAGGTCGTCGACCGCGTGGCCGAGCGGGCCGCTGGGCGCTGGGCGAAGGGGCCGGTCGACCGGGCGGACGTGGCGTGGCGCCATCGCAGCATCGACCTTGCGGCCTTCACCCGGGGAGAGGGCCCCGGCGAGCCGCCGCCGGTGGGACGCAAGCCCGAGTGGATGAAGGTGAAGCTCGACACCGGTCCGGAGTACAGGCGCCTGAAGGGCCTGATGCGCGGGAAGTCTCTCGTCACGGTGTGCGAGGAGGCCGGCTGCCCCAACATCTTCGAGTGCTGGAACGACGGCACCGCCACCTTCATGATCAACGGCGAGCGTTGTACCCGGGCCTGCGGGTTCTGCCTCGTCGACACCCGTCGGCCGGAGGCCACCGACCCGGGTGAGCCGGTGAGGGTCGCCGAGGCGGTGGCCGAGATGGGCCTGGCGCACGCCGTGGTCACGGCGGTGGCCCGTGACGACCTGCCCGACGGCGGGGCCGCCGAGTTCGTCGCCACCATCCGGGCCATCCGTGCCGTCAACCCCGGTACCGCGGTGGAGGTGCTCATCCCCGACTGCAAGGGCGACCCCGACTCGCTGGGTGTCGTGTTCGACGCCCGGCCCGACGTGCTGAACCACAACCTCGAGACGGTCGCCCGCCTCCAGCGCACGGTGCGGCCCTCGGCCTCGTACGCCCGGAGCCTCTCCGTACTGGCACGGGCCGGGGCGGCGGGCCTCACCACCAAGTCGTCGCTGATCGTGGGCCTGGGCGAGACGGACGCAGAGGTCGACGGCGCCCTCGCCGACCTGGCCGGCATCGGTTGCGACATCGTCACCATCGGCCAGTACCTGCGGCCGACCACCAACCACCTGCCGGTCGAGCGCTGGGTCGAGCCGGCCACGTTCGACCGCTGGCGGGAGGTGGGGGAGCGCCTCGGCATCCCACACGTCGAGTCGGGCCCGCTCGTCCGCTCCAGCTACCACGCCCGCCAGGCCGCCGAAGCCGCGGGCGTCACATCGGCTGTCCCGGTGACGCTCACAGCGACGCCCGCCTGACGCCTGCCACCTAGGCTCACGGCGTGTTCGCCGAGCGTCTCGACCTGGCCCGTGCCGCCATGGCCGAGCAGGGCGTCGACGTCCTGCTGGTGTCGGTCGGCGCCGACCTTCCCTGGCTGTGCGGCTACGAGGCGATGCCGCTCGAACGCCTGACGCTGCTCATGGTCCCCCGCGAGGGCGATGCCCGCCTGCTGGTCCCGTTCCTCGAGGCGCCACGGGTGGTCGAGCGCCCGGACGTGTTCGAGATGCTCACCTGGCGCGACGGCGAGGACCCGATCGCCATTGCCGCCGACCTGATCGGCGCAGCGGGGGCCGCAGCCATCGGGGACCAGACGTGGGCAGGGTTCCTCGTCGACCTCACCGCGGCGCTGCCGGGCACCAGTTTCTCCCGGGCGTCTGCGATCACGGCACCGCTGCGCATGGTCAAGGACGCCGCCGAGGTCGATGCGCTGCGCCGGGCCGCCGCCGCCGTCGACCGCATCCTCGCCGACGTGCAGGCCGGCAACGTCGTCCTGGCGGGGCGTACCGAGGCCGCCGTGGCCGCCGAGATCGCCCAGCGGATCCTCGACGAGGGACACCGGAAGGTGAACTTCACGATCGTGGCCTCCGGCCCGAACGCCGCCAGCCCCCACCACGAGGCCGGCGACCGGGTCATCCTCGACGGCGAGGGAGTCCTGTTCGACATCGGCGGCACCATGGACGGCGCCGACGGGGTGGGCTACTGCTCCGACATCACCCGTTGCGTGCACCTGGGCGAGCCGCCGTCCGGCTTCGCGGAGCTGTACGAGGTGCTGCGTGAGTCGCAGGCGGCCGGCGTTGCCGCGGCGACGGTCGGCACACCCTGCGAGGACGTCGACGCCGCCGCCCGACGGGTCATCGAGGCCGCCGGCTACGGGGAGTACTTCGTTCACCGCACGGGCCACGGCATCGGGGTCGAGGCCCACGAGCACCCGAACATCGTCGTGGGGAACGACCTGCCGCTGGTCGCCGGCCACGCCTTCTCGGTCGAGCCGGGCATCTATGTCCCCGGCACCTGGGGTGCCCGGCTCGAGGACATCGTCGTGGCCACCGAAGCCGGCCCCGACCCCCTCAACCGCATCGACCACGGCCTCGTCGTGGTCGGCTGAGCCGGGTTCCGAGGTCCAACGCCGGTGATCACCCTGGACGCCGCGACCGTGCTGCTGCAGTGGGCGGTCGGCGGCCTGTTCTTCCTCTGGGTCACGACCCGCCGACGGGAGGTCGGCATCGGCTACGGCTGGACGATGCGCATCACCTTCGGCCTGATGGCCGCCGGCGGTGTGGTCGTCGGCCTGGTCGTCGACCCGGTGCCGGTCCGAGAGGCCTTCGGCATCGGCGTCGTGGTGGCAACGGGCGTTGCCCTCGTCGTCTCGTGGCAGCGCAGGAAGGCCGGTGTCGCCGGACAACGCACCGAGGAGGAACGCCGGTCGGCTCGTGTGGCCGAGATGACCGGGATCGACAAGGACGCCCAGCGTTTCGACCGGAACGTCCCCGAGTTCCCGCCCGGGCTCGACCTGCTGGCGCCACTCCTCGGGCTCGTCGCGCTCGTCGCAGCGGGCATCGACGCCGGCGACCCGGTGCTCCTGGCCCTCGCCCGAACGTTCGTCGGTGCCCTGTTCCTCGGTGCCGTCTCGGACGCCATGCTGCTCGGCCACTGGTACCTCGTGCAGCCCGGCCTCGCCCGGGCGCCGATCATCGAACTGGTCCGCTGGACGGCGATCCTCTGGCCGTTCGAACTGCTCGTACTCCTGTGGCCGACCGGGATGTTGTCGGTCCTGTCCGGAACGATCGACGACGGCTATGGAGGGATGCTGGGCTGGTACTGGGTGGCCAGCACA